>PAQN01000059.1 GCA_002709755.1 Phycisphaerae bacterium | reverse complement strand
CTCGAAGCAACAACCTTTCTGAGCACCAAAGAGGCGGCCTCCATCTGCGAGTTGCTCCAACGCAAGAAAAACATCATCTTGCAAGGGGCCCCCGGCACGGGAAAGACGTACATCGCTCGGGCCCTCGCCGAAGCCATCACCGGTGAATTGTTTGGCGACAACTACCACATCGTGCAGTTCCACCAAACGTACGCCTACGAGGATTTTGTCGAGGGGTACCGACCCGATGGCGATGGCGGATTTGAATTGCGCTCCGGGGTGTTCAAACGCATCTGCGAGGAAGCTCGGCAGCATCAAGATCCGGTGATCTTGGTGTTGGACGAGATCAACCGGGGCAACCTGTCCAAAATCTTCGGGGAACTTTTGGTGCTTTTGGAGGCAGACAAGCGTGGCCCCAACCACGGGGTCACCCTGAGTTACTCGGGCGATCTTCAAGATCGCTTCTCGATTCCCGAAAACCTGTATGTGATCGGCACCATGAACACCGCCGACCGTTCGCTCGCTTTGGTCGACTACGCCCTGAGGCGAAGATTTGGTTTCTTTCAAGCCGCGCCGAAGTTCGCCAGTCCGAAGTTCAAGACCCACTTGCAACAGCAGAGTTTCCCCGAAGAAGTTGTCGATCAAATCGTCTCGGTGATGACTTCATTGAATGACGCCATTTCCTCAAGCAAGACTCTGGGTCCTGGGTTCTGCATTGGGCACAGTTTCTTTTGCCCCAGTGGACCCGTCGACAAGCCCGAGGAGTGGTACCAAGACATTCTTGAAAATGAAATCGAACCACTCATCGACGAATACTGTGGGCTTTCAGGAAAACTGAAAGACAAACTGATCGGCATCCTCCGCAGCGATGTCGACTAAACCGCCGCCCATCCCGGTCGAAAATTTTGTCCGCATGCTTGCGTGGAGCATGCGTGATATCCAATCCGAAGACTTGGCAATGTTGGGCGAAGAGTCGTTTGATCACACCGCCGACTTGCTTGGCTTTCTGTTGGCCCACCATGTGGACCGAGCGGTGCGACAAGGCCTGTACCGCTCGTACCAACCCGTCGAAGACATGATCCTTGGACTTCGGGGCACCTTGGATCCTTGGCAGACCACATCACGTCTCGGCCAGCTCAGCGGGAAGACCGTGTGCCGGTGGGACGAATTGGATACCAACCATCCCATCCACCGGGGCATCGTCTACCACGCCGACTTGCTTCTGGGCACCAACCATTTGGAACCGCACACCAGAATGAAACTCGAGGAAGGTGTCGAAGCCCTGAAGTGCGCGAGGGGCACGACCCACGACGGCGAACTGTTGTTCCGGCAGCGCCTGCCGCATCATCTTCCGGAGTACCAGCACATCGTGAGGATTTGCCGGCTGATTCAGCAATCGAGTATCCCCAGCGAAGAGACTGGGGAATTGGAGGTCCTTGACCTGCGCGAACAGAAAAAATGGATGCACATCATTTTCGAGGGCTTCCTCTACAAATGGTTCAAAGTGTCGCTGAGACGAAGCGGGTGGAAGGTTCGTCAGCGGAGGTACCGCTGGTCCGAACCAAACGGACAAAGTCCTCGTTTGCCCGCACTGATCACGGACATCGTCCTAGAGCATGAAGCCATCCAACGAGCGTGGGTCATCGACGCCAAGTACTACATCAAACCACTCGCCTCCTCCAAACAGGGTGCAAGCATGGTGCGGTCCAGTCACATCAACCAGATGTACGCCTACATGCAATCGGCGCAGCAGCAGCATCCTTCGTGGAAGGTCGGCGGGATGCTGATGTATGCGCAACCGTCCAATGGGGCTTTTGGCGTGGCCCATTCGGTGCACAACTTCCCCCTGCATGCGGTGACCTTGAATTTGGATCAATCCTGGCAGGATGTCTTGGAAGATCTGCAAGAACTTGCCGAACGGATGGTCAACACCCCGGTTGACGCGTAGCATCAGGGATGCGAACGCTCCTGTGGTTCCGGCGAAATCTTCGTGTGCACGACCAACCCCTGTTCCGGGTCGATGAAGCGGCGGTTGGGGTATGGATTCTCGACCCACGTGAAATCATGGCCACCGACCCCGCCGGCTTCCCGCGCTGTGACACGCACCGACTTCGATTCCTTCTGGAAAGCGTGGCCGACCTGCGTTCCCGGTTGCGAGCGTTGGGCAGCGAACTGATCGTGCGGGTGGGCGAGCCCGAAACCGTCTTGGCCGAACTCGCCCAATACCTTGAAGTGGCCACCGTTCGAACCATCGAAGAACCAGGCACCGAAGAGCGGACCACCGAGCGGGCGGTCGCCAAAGCCCTGCCTGACGAGTACGTCTTCGAGCGGATGCCTCCCGAGACATTGTTTGAATTCGACGACCCCCACGAGGTGTCCCGGGAGTTGCCGGAAGTCTTCAGCAAATTTCGTCGCACCAGCGAAAAGCGGGAACACATTGGCGTGCCATTGCCCACGCCGACATCACTCAGTGCCTTTCCCATCGACGTCCCGCCCGGCGACATCCCGACCCTTCACGATTTGGGCCACGAAGATCGTGCCCCCGATCACAAAGGCGTCATGGCCTTCCAAGGTGGTGAGACGGCAGGTTTGTCCCGCGTGGAAGACTGGATCTTCACCGGGGATCATCTGCAGCGGTACAAAGAAACCCGCAACGGTCTCGTGGGCGCGGACTATTCCTCCAAGTTCTCGCCGTGGCTGGCCTTGGGCTGCATCTCATCGCGACACGTCGCGGCCGAGACGTTGCGGTACGAAGCAGAACGGGTGGCAAACGACTCCACCTACTGGCTGCGCTTTGAATTGATTTGGCGGGAGTATTTCCGCCTGTACCTGTTGAAGCACGGACCACGTCTCTTCCGAAGAGGCGGACCCCAGGATCGAGATCTTGGCTGGGCCAATCCCGCGGGACACTTTGAGGCTTGGTGCGCTGGGGAGACCGGCGAACGATTTGTTGATGCGAACATGATCGAACTCAAAGAGACGGGTTTCATGAGCAACCGGGGCCGGCAGAACGTGGCCAGTTTTCTCACCAAGAACCTGGACGTTGACTGGCGTTTGGGGGCGCGGTGGTTCGAGTCCAACTTGATGGATTACTGCCCCGCCGCCAACTGGGGCAACTGGGCGTACGCTGCCGGCGTCGGTGCTGACCCCCGGGGCTTCCGCGGTTTTGACGTCGAGAAGCAAGCCCGAAACTACGACCCAAGCCAGAGGTTCACCAAGCTGTGGGAACAAAGTTCTTCCAAGCCCCCCCCATTGGTGGATCCGAGAAAGAGCCTGCTGGCCGCCGAGCAACGCTGGGAAACCACCAACATCCGCATCCGAAGCCAGACGTAAACCTGCGGCCTGCCTTCTCGCTCGCATGTCCTCGACGACCCCGATTGGACATCTTGATTTTCTTGATTCCGAACGAGTTTGCGGCATGATGGTTCTTGGAGGAACCGGGGTGACTGTACTTGTTGTGTATGAATGTTTGGGGCCGATGCTCGTGGTGGGACTGACCGTCATGAGCACCAGTGGTCCGGGTTGGGTGGGGAAATCAGGAGCTTCGGATGCAAACCCCCGCAAGTGATTGGTCATCGGTGGTGGAACACACCATCGAGAGTATTCCTCTGGTCACCACCCCCTTGGGCAGCGGCAGCGGCGTTGTGGTCCACGAGAGCGGACTGGTGCTCACCAACAAACATGTCATCGAGCATGGCGACATTGCCCGGTTGAAGTTTCGATCTGGCGAATGCGTCGCCCAGGTGCTTCGGGTGCACGACACCGCGGACCTGGCCCTCCTGAAAACCCACGCCCAACAGCCCGAATTGCAGCGTCCGCTCCCCTTCCGTGAAGCGCAAGCGCAGTTGGGCGAACCGGTTTTGGCTTTGGGTCACCCCAATCGACACTTGGAGACGGTCAACGCCGGGATTGTCTCGGGCTTGCAATACCACCAAGTTGGCGAAGAAGCCGAGAGCCGGCAACGCTTTGTCCGAATTGATGCCGCCATCAACTCCGGCAACAGCGGTGGCCCCACACTTGATCAAAGTGGAAAAATCATTGGCATCAACACATGGAAGCGGACCGACCAAGAAAACTCAAGCTTTGCTATTGAGTCGTCGGTGGCGGTGGAGTTCATCTCGTCGACCTTGGCACAACTGGCCGATGGCAGTTTGGTGTGCAAAAGCCCAGAAGAGTTGGCCGATGTGCCGTTCGATCCCAAGCCGCGCCAATCGATCGAGGCCGCATTTGAACATGTTCAATCCAAAATTACCGCGCACGAGGCCAATCTGGACGAAGCAAGTGGTGTGACCACCTTCCAGTGGGATTTGATGAGCCCCAACAACGCTCCCATTCGTATCACGTTCCGAGACGCCAGTGAAAATGATTCCTACGGACTGTTCGAGGCTTCTTTTGATGTGGCCCCCCCGTCTATCACCCTCTTGAGCCACCAAGGTGTGCTGCAACGGCTTCTTCGGCACAACGAAATGATGTGGCGGCTGAAGTTTTTGGTCGCCGACGATGGCACGATCAAGTTGTGCTGCCGACGACCCGCCATCGATTTGGATCCCAGCGAAGTCATTCACACCATCCGGGAGCTCGAACTGCATACGTCACTTCTGGTGACCGAGATCATCAAGTTGCGGCAGTACGCCGAAACTCCGTTTCAGGCCGCTGCGTTTGAACTGAATCAGGGAGAGTGACCCCCGCCACGATTCACTTGTGATCCTTCACAAATTTTCTCAGCACATTGACTTCCGATGCAGAGACAATCCTTGGATCGCGTTGGTCGTTGGAACCCCAAAGACAACAGGCGTAGTCCAAGAAGTCTTCGTCTCGGTAGTCGCCATGACGATGATTGTGAGCTTTCTTTTTACCAACGGCACCAAGGGTCTCTACTTTTCTAATGTAAGCATCCCACAATGGTCTGTTGTTTAAGAAGAGGTTGAAGACGTCACCAAGTGATCCCAAGTTGCTCCAGGTCTCCAAGACCAAGAGGGTGATACCACCTCTCGGATTTTGAAATGCCATGATTCGGCCAAGCTGGCTCGCACCTTTCGCAATCCGGAAGAATGCCCCATTCAGTGCGCCGGTCACAACGGGAAGGAAAACGAATTCAGACTTGTTCGAGGGCGCGGGTTGTAAATCCGATGCTTCGTGCGAAAGCGGCAGCTTGGTTGACCAGCTGCGCTGGGATCGGACGGCTTCAATGAACTCAGAAGAGTCATACGGTTGAGTTGAATTGAAGTTGATGATGGTGAGCCCACATTCCGCATCAAAGGATAAATTGTGGACCGGGAGCGGTTCGGCATTTCGTGCCCGGTACAGGGCATGCAGTTTCCAGGTGCTGCTTTGGTTGACCCAACGTGTGGCTTTGAACTCAGGATCACGTATTTCAAACCACTGCGTGTTCGGAAGTGCGGTTGACTTCTGCTGGAAATGAGCATGTTTTTCGGAAAGGAGCAGTTTGCCCTGCCACTCCCAAGCTGGGAATCGGTACCCATTTTTTGACCGCATATCGTCCGCTTCGATAATGACCCGTTGTCGCCGGCCATCGCTCGACTGGTCAATGGTGATGGTTCTGGGCGTGTAGGTGGATCCGCCATGCACGAGGTCAAAGGTCGACATACTTGCAAGGTCGATGTGATTGTCCTCAAGCAAACCCTGCCCAGAAAGCCGCCACTCGGCGATACGCATTGGGTGGGGATCTTTGCCTTTCGCGACGATGAGTTCGGATTCGTCTTCTCCTTGGACCAGCCGGCATCCGGCAGACTTATTGAAATACACAATGCCAGAGTGACGGCCTCCTTTCACGGCAACCCAAGGGAAGAGCGCGCTTCCTTGAGTTGAGGAAGCCCGATTCGCAGCGCTGTCATTTTCAATGGGGTCGACCTGAAGCCTTGGTGTGTTTTCCAGCTCCTCTTCAGAATCGGGCTGGATCGGAGGGATAGCGCCAACCTCCGGAAGGCCAAATTGTACCCACGCATCACGCTCTATCGGAGAATCAGGCTGGAGGATCTGACACAACTCATTCAGGTGAGGGAGCCAACGGCCTTGGGAGTGTGAAGATCCAATCACTGGGATGTGACGGTGCACGTCGGGCGGTGTATGGCTGCCACCAAAGGTGATGTATTTCATCTTTCGTGCGAAAGGGGACCAGTTGAGGGACAAAGCGATTTCACGAGATTTCTCAGTCCCGTCATCAATGACCACAATCCACTCTTTCCGCTTTGGGGCTTGGAGAACAAAAGGAAGGCCGTCCCGTATGACGGCAACGTCCGCCTGCTCTCCCAAGTCGCTCAACAATGCATTCTGCTCGGTCTCACGAACCGAATCATCCACATCGGGACGCACCAAAACGATTTTTCCCCATGAAGGATGAATGTCTTGGCAGATCTCGACGGTAGCGGCCAGGCGATGGAGTGGGTCACGCAGGGAAGCATGCTGAATTGAGGTCGGCAATGCGCCGAAACGGTCCAAGCGAACGACTCTCGCGGATGAGCTCAGTGGGGTAACCAGCCGACGCCAAATGTAATTTTGCAGTGCTGGGAATGAATGATTGTCGTCGGTCGTAATCAGGAATTGCACATCACCACGAAGTGCCTTCTGAACCAGACGAACTTTCTGCAAAACAAACGGGGCTTGAACCCGATCTTCGGTCGTGAACTCATCGAGTCCATCAAGAATCATCATGCCAAATTGACGAAGGCCAAATTCACGCACAGAAGCTTCGACAGAAGTGTCAAAGTACAGGTTTTGGAAATCCGAGATGGTGCCTACTTGAATGTGGGGCAGCACCTCGCCATCTCGAATTTGCTGAGGGAGCTTGGGGTCACGGAGGCTCGAGCAGTTCACCAAACCCGTCAGATGTCCGTCTTCGATGATGTGCACAAGACGAGAAAGAACCTCCTCGATGTCGCGTGGCGAAGAAACAAAAATCACGGCGTGTTCACGGCGAATCAACACGGAACCCACGGCAGCGGCCAGGGCAACGGTTGTTTTTCCAGTGCCTCGTGCCCCCTCAAGAAGAAGATCAGGATGATCAGAATCCTCAGCCGATGCCGTTGACATGATGCTAAACAGAACGTTCAGAGCTTGGTCTTGCTTGTTGGTGGGCTGGTTGATTCCGAAAAGTGTGGCCCACTTTCCCTCACCAAAAGCGTGGGGGGGAGGCTTCATTTTCTTGTACATGTCCGGACCGAAGAAGTTCTCGGAGGACTGTTCATCAAACCGTGACGACTCATCGGCCCAATCTGGAAGCTTTCCATCCTCGGTAGAAAAATCGTCAACGGAACGAGTCACATTGATGGCTTCCTGAGGAGGTTCAATCTCCTCCTCAACTTCCTCCTCAACCTCATAGATTGATTTGCCAAAGAGAATATCCATGATCTTGTGAAAGATCCGAATGACAAGAAACTTGGACTCACCCGTAGTTCGGTAGCGTCGGTCCAGCCGCAAAAGTTCAATGACGCCGACCCAGACAATCAGACCCAGACTGAGTACAGAACTTAAAAGGCCGCCGAGATAATTTTCGACCAGGCTGATGAGCGCAATGAGGCCCGGAAGAATGAGGGACCTCAGTGTCCACAATCCGTTGTCAGCCGTGTCTGAATGCTTCTTCCGGGATTCAGAGGCCAACCAAGAAATCAAAAACTTGTACGGGAAGACCAAAACAAAATGCGACAGTGCTTTCAGCACATCGGAGAAGGGGAAGTTCCAATTGGTACGACCAAGCCACACCAGTACGGCCCCAAACACCAAAGTCACGAGGAGAATAATGGAAGCTCTTGGGGCCCCCGCGTAACTCATCCTCTTTTGCGACGAGGATCCAAGGACAATCAAAAGAAGGGTCGCAAAGTATCCCACTGAAAACATCAGAAGACACAAAGCAACAATTGTCATCGTAGAAATGAACCCAGCCGGGTCGTCAACGATCCAACGCATCAAGTTGTTGATGTCAAAAATGGGATTGCTGAGAAACAGTGGGAGGGCAATCAGAAATCCCAAAAAGACACCGGTACGAACTTCAGGACCGAAGAGCAAATACCGAGACACGCGGTCTCGAATATTGGCATCGTGCGGCGCGTAGGGAAATGCCCGGAGGTGCTTCGCGGCGAGAGGCTTTTTCTTTACCTTTCTCTTCGCCATTACGCCTCATCCTTCCAAACCTGATCGTGGTAGATATCACTTACCAAGAACGGAACTTCTTCAACGAACAATTCGTGATACGGCGCTCGGGACGCGAATCGAAGTTTGACGTCGAGTTTCGAGCTGTCATACCGGTCACGCCCCAGCGAGCTTCGTTGGGTGGGATGAACGTGTGAAACCCGTTGCTGGTCGATCAGCCGGTAGTCTCGGTCGATCTTGAGGCGAACACTCAGATTGGTCATTGCATCCTTTGGATGGAAGACTCGGTTGAACTTTTCACAAGCCTCGTCGAGCATTTCGGTCCGTGTTCGGGTCTCGCCCTCTTGATGCAACTCAACCAAGAGCTGATCAAGGAAATCACGCTTCATTTGCATAACGATCTCGTTCCATCGTCTCCTGAATTCTCGCTCAGGAACACGTCCACGGCTTCTAGGATCGAGTTCGGCCATGAGATCGGCCCATTTTTGCGACAAGCGATACGGAGGGTGATTCCAATCGATGGACTCCGCGAGAGATCGCATCGTCTTGTCACGCTCACGGTCCGTTGTTGCCAGCGTGTCGACCATGGTTTGTTCCGCGTACGTCTTCACCTGTTCTTCATGCCTAGATGGGACTTGACCCATGGACAGGGAAGGCTTGACTTTCACCTTTGTCGCAATACCGCTGGGTCCAAAAACAGATTCAATGAGCACCCACGTCCGACGAGCAAACTTCTGGATGGACTTTTCGGTTTCGATCGCGGATTGACGCTGACCGATTGTGTGGCTGTCTTCAACCAAGCCAACAATGGACTCCCGCATTTGCTCAAATCGGCGAGACAAAGATTGCACATCACGCTGCAGTCGCTGTTCGTACCCGTGTCCATCGTCATATTCACGCTTCCAGCTCCACCAGACGAATGTCATACTGCCGAGAGCACCCGATGCAAAGAGCAAGATCGATGAACCGTCAAATGAGAACAGGTTCAGAAACGGCTGCAAGAGCATGTACACGATGTAGAACAGCAACAGCCAGGTGGCCATCAGCGCAAGCAGTCGGCCAAAAAGAGAAACCATTTGCTGATTGACCTCATCGAGCGTCTTCGCCCGCGCAGCCACCTCGCTTCGCATCAACTCAATCTCTTGGACTGTGGTTTTATACGTTTGCACTCGACCAACTTGGGCTGTTGTCCGCTCCTCGAGATCTGTGGGGTCCGGGCTGCGTGATCGCAGGTAACTCACACCGCTTGGTCCGGTTCGGGCGATCTCCGACCAAGCAAGAGTTTCCACCGCTCCGGTTTGATGCTGACGCCTTCGCTCACGCTTGCTGAACGAACTATGCGACGCTGATGCTGTGAGCTTTCGCTCATCATCAACTCGTGATTCTGAAAAAACACGCCGAATCAATCGTGCATTTTTTTCTGCACCATCCGCATTAAAGGCAACTGATTGATCTTCAGTACCTGACCCGAATTCCAAATCTGAAGCCGACACACCGGCGGAAGACATCAACTCCAATTCTTGACCAAGCATCTTCGCCCATGTCCGCTCATGGGAAGACATGGGCTTGAATTGCTGGAGCAACTTCTCATTGAAGACATCCGTCAGTCGGCGCAGGTTCACTTGGGGCGAAATTTCAACGCACCTCCAAGCTTTCAGCCTTTGGTCATCCATCAATTCACTGCGAGCAAACTCGACCGACACCGCTGAGAGATACTGAAGAAGTCGGCCAACCATCCGAGGCCAGACAAACTGACTGTAAAGCCTGGTCCCGTCTCTCGACTGGGTAAGCCAAGGACCAAGAATATAGGCCGCCCCTACCCGGCCAACTTGTGATGCCACCGGGTCCTGATCAACTCTAAGTCCAGCTGATGATCCTTCCCCTGCACGAGTAGGTTCTTCAGGTCCTTCTTCGGCCTTCAAGTTCAAAAGCTTCGATGGATCTACCGGGTTGAGATTTTGAAGACCAGAAGCGATCCCGTCTCGTTGAAAGACGTAGTCGGAGATCTCGTGAAGCACCTGAGGACCCAGTGCATTGGCAAAGACGTGAATTTGCCACCACGTGCACTCCATAACTCGGTCAGGATCACACTCTGAACAGATGATCTCCCGGATCGCTTCGGCCTGGGCAAGATTGCTCTGAACATCTTTGTCTTGGTAGTGCACGTGAGTAAACACAACATCTCGGTCAGCCATCAACTGAACAAAACGATCAAGAACGGACCTCTGTCGCCGGTGCACGACCGCGCTTAAGAGATGCTCCCAGTCCAGAACCACATAAGGTGCTCGAAGAAGCTGCGACTGTACTGGCTGGTCCAACTTCACTTCATGAAGAAGGTGGGAAGGGATAATTCCAGGCTCTTGGAGCTTCAGAATATCATCCCTCCGGGCGATCAACACCTGTCGACGGGGCGCAGATTCTTCCGGACCACGAGCCATTGGGCAAACTCCATAGGTGCGCTCAGTCGCGCATCAGGTTCTCTTGCATTTCGATGAGTTCTTGGATCTTGGGCAGAATTTCTTCTGCAGCATTCGGGTGACTGGACATTTCTTCGTTCAGCTCCTCCAAGAAGGCCAACAAGGATTCATCCAGTGCTTTGTGGTGGATTGTGCCGATGCCGCAATCGGGAGACAACGAACCGTAGTAGAGATCTTTTTCAGTCATGATCAACTCAACAAGATCTTTCTCCCGATCCATGGCTTCAAAATACTCAAAGAACTTCTTGAAACTGAGTTCTTCATGCGCCGAGCCATCAATACGAACGAGCGTATTGGTACGAGACCCGATGGGGTTTCGTTGGAACTTAAAGCGATTCGACTTGCTGTCCCAGGCCAACAGGGGCTTGACCAACTGACTTGCCTCTTTATGGTCAAGACTTTCAAGCAAAGCAAAATACTGATCCACTCGAAGTGTCTGATCTTCAGATGCTCGTTCCGATCGAACGCCCCGCATCGCGTACAGAATGGCGGCGAGGTGACCTCGACGAAGCTCTTTCGCTTCTTCTTGCTCTCGGTCAACCCAAGGGCGCCACCTCAAATCACGATACTCGGGGTTCAGCACAAAGCGCGGGTCCGAGTAACCCAAACCGAGGTTCCCGTCCATATTGGTGAAGACCGACTCTCCGGCGGTGCTTTCGGTGTCCTTCAGCCACTTCATCAGCTTCTGACGACCAGGCTCACGGAAATACTGCATCGAACGCACCCGACGGAAGCTGTTGGAGTCTTCAACGGTCGCCGTTTCGTCCAAAATGGACTTCATGGTGTAGCCAACCAAAATGTATGGATTTCCCATGAGTGAAGAAGGTCGAACCGACTTTCGGCGTTCAAGCTCTCCCTCGGGACTGTCATCACGACCACCGAGGACCCATTCCTGCAAACGCAAACCGGCCTCCATGTATCGGGACTTCAATCGGTTCCGGGCTTTCTCTCCGTACCCCTCGACATCCGGAAGGACAACCTGGGCAAAATCACCTTGCTCGTCTCGGGTATCCGCACCAGCTTCGATCACCACAAAGGGGTCACAGTCCCGGGCGGCTGACAAAGCAATGCTTTCCAGAACCACCTGAAGATCGGGACATCTTGGCGTGGATTCGGCACGGTCCCAGTGCATGTCGCTGTCACGGCAGCCAAAGTGCTCTCGGAACTTGTTGAGCAAATCATTCGTTTCACTCGGCCGGGCTCGAAACACATCGTTCCACATCTTCAATTGTCCTTCAACCACCGTCGAGAAGTTGAAGTGAGTACGAATAATTTCATCAGGAATGTCGATGGTCGACATCAGATGATCCAACTGCTCCCGAAGTCGTTGCGTCAATCGGTTTTGACCGTCCGTACCTGTCTCACTCTCTTCGATATGTTCTTGGACCAATTTGGACAAAGCATCACGGTTTCGTGAAATATGAGGGCTTTGCAGGACAGCTTGACAGCACCGTTCGACCTGCTCGTCCATCACAGGATGTAGCGTTCGGTGGACAAACCGTGCGGGATCATGGGGCTCACGGAATTTGTCTTCGATTTTCCAGTCCGTAAAGTCAGCAAGTGAACGGTCACTGGACTTTTTGGGCATGATGAAAGTCGATCGCTCCTGCTCCTGCTTCTCGTGATCAAAATCTCTCACGAGCTCAGCAAGAACCTTGTTGGCCACAGTTTGGATATTTTTACTTCGGACCAACATGTCGTTGCGGACATCCTCGAGAACCTTCACGAGTTGAGTCGCAACCTGACCTTTTTGAACTTGAATGATCGCTTCAACGAGTGCTGTCTCGGTCCTCTTGATCTCGTTGTCGGTAAAGATCCGGAATGAGAACAATTTGCTCCAGAAATTGCCATCGCCTCGGCCTTTGAACTCCTCAAGTTTGGCTTCAAACTGTCCGACCGCGGCTTTACCCGACTCTTCGACATCTTGCAAACTTTTGATGGTCTGAGTCAATCTCTGGTAGAGGGCCTGGGCTGACCGCGCGGCAGCTGTCATTCTGAAGTCGTCACTTTGGGAGCTAACTTGCGAGATGAAATACTCGCGAAGCAATGATTCATATTGTTCGACTTTGCCAACAAGGAATCCACCGTCTGATGGCGACTCAAACAGAAGCTCAGCCATCATTCGGTGGTTGTGTCCGGCTTCAGCCTCACTCACATGCACATATTGCTTGAGTCGTTTTTTTGCATCATCAAAATTTGTGCTGGACGATTCCAATCGTGCACTCTTGATGGCCTGTTTGGCTTTGTCTTTGGAGCTGGTCCGGGAAGACTCTTCAAACCGACCCAAGATCCAATGGCCGCTTGGGTGGTCTGGAGCCAAAGCCGCAGGGAATTTCACTGATGCGCCTGCGCCGTCGACGGCTTCTTCGAGCAAGTTGCAAATCACTTGGCGCTTCAGATACGAATCAATGCTCCGGTGCGGAACCTCAACCCTCGTGCTTCCGAGCGCGCCAATGCGAGGCATGGAGTTGATTTGTTTGGCATCGATTTTGTGCTCCGCAGTTCTGGCGTACAGCGCAGCCGCAACCATTTTGTAGTACTCGTCAGGACGATTCAGACGGGAGGTCTTGCTGTGGGAAAAGACCAATTGGGCGTTGCTCAACGGGGCGTGAGCCGTGAGGTCGTGCATACCCATTCGTTTGTGTGAAGTGATCGCATCACAGTCGTCGGTACCGGGGCTCTCGATCGATGGCAGGAAGTACTCTGGCGCTTCTTCCTTATCTTGGTTTTCGATTCTGATCCACATGATCAACTCGGAAAGACCAGTCAGCGAGTTCACTCGCATTTTGACCGCTTGTTCCGGCTGTCCCGCCTGAACATCACTGAAAACACCCTGGTCCAAGAAATATCCAATTGCTGGTTTAGGCGTGTAGCCCCTGCTGATCAATTCACGCCGAAGCATAAAGGACAGGATGTACCAACATCCCCGGCCGGTTCCACCGGCCAAACTGGCCGCCAAGGTCAACTCAACCTGAGGCTTCTTTCCGCCAGTTGCCCTACGGTTGTCGATGGCGTCGACCAACTTAGAGACCTGCTGGCGAACCCTCTGCGCTTTCACCCACGCCAAGAAGTACGAAACCATTGGGCGCTGCCCAGCACCCCGCTGCACCGCGAAGACAAGTTGCTTCACCTTGAACGGGATGCGATTCCCGGCACTGTCCGACCGGAACCACCAAGCGCTTTCGAACCGTTCTTTGTCCGCCTTGGAGTAGGTACCAGCTTCGTTTTCCCTGAGAAAGCGTCGTGTGATCTCGTCTTCCACACTGACAGCATTTTCAGCCAGGTGAAGGGTGTCCACAAATGGCGCGGCATGGGACGCAAAAGTTGATTCAATCTTCTGTGCCGACTCACGAATATCGTCAGCATCGGTGTCGCAAAGCACAAAGTAGAGATCCTTCGCCGCTCGATCCGACCAACGGTGATCGCTGGCAACCAGGGCTGCGTACTCGCGGAGCATTTTGCCGCCGCTTCCGCCAAATCCGACGAAGACGCTGATTTTGTCAGGAGAGTCAAAATTCACCATTGTTCATTCCTTAAAGAATCAAAACCCAGTAATCGAGCGCGGCCGCAACCGTGCCGAGGTAAGCAAGTAAGACAATCCCGAAGGCCAACGTAAGCAACTTCGGATTGCCCGATTGAGTTCGTGTGCTGCCCCAGAGATACACCCAAGATCCAAGGTCACCACGAGGCAGAACTGAGGATTGTGAGGTGGCGAGACCAAAGGGATTGGTTTCTTCTTCTGGCTCTTCGTCAGCATCAAAGGTGTCGAAGATGATTTCCTCATCAGGCTCGACATAAGGCTCGATGCCGCATTTCAGCCGACGGCACCCGTCGATCTCTGCCTCGATGTAACGCAGTCCATCTGGCGTCGACGCAAATTCCAGCTCGATCAATCCATCAGAGGATGGTTGCATGCTTGAAGTGACCTGTACCGAACATCCAGACAACTTGCTGTCGTTGATCCAGTGCACAAGCTCTCTTTGGGATGGGTTCTCTTGCAGACACTCACTGACTCCGAAGGTGATACCGCCCTCCGGAGCATGCTTCTCCGAGTAGCTCTGCTGCCACCAACGCCATTTGTTCCGGACAGGGATATTGATTTCACTGCTTGGAGAAGGTTCTCCAACACTGCAGCAGATCTCCCAGCCCACCGGCTGGTTTCCCAACAAGCGGGTGGACAGGCGAACAACAAAGAAGCCAAGGGCCACAATCAGAACCGGCCACATCACTTGGTAAGGCCCGTAGTAACTGGCAGTTTCTTCAGCAAGAACAACTGTTCCGTCCGGCGTTTCAGCCTTCAGACGGACCACAATGCCCATTGCACGCTTGTCTGCAAGCTTCCTTGAGGAACCAGAAGACGTCCCATCGGGCAGGATGACCAAATATTCAGGGTCGGGCTGAAAACTTTCATTGGGATATTCCCACTCCAGCCAGACGCGTTTGTAACTACCCGACACCTCAATATTCACTTCGAACTCGTGAGATTCGGCTCGCACCTTGCGCCCAGGCTCTGGGAAGGTAATCTTCCCCTTGGCCTCTTTTTGAACCACGTCATAGAATCGAGGAGTGGCTTTCGCTGGCGCGACGCCTTGTGACAACCGAGTGATCACCGCGGAAATCTCGTAATTTCCTGTTTGATCAAACGTCACATTGACGGTTGGTCCAGACGTGACCGGTACATCACTCTCTGGACCACGGATGATCCAACTGATACTGGCCACATCATCCATGGGCTCGACGGAGAAGGACTGCGAACTTCCCCATTGGATTTCGGCCCCATCTTGATTTTCTGGTTCGACAATGCTGTACTCGATGCTCTTATGGCGGGCTTTGAGAATCCATGACTCTGGCCCCAATGCTTCGGCAGGAATCAGTTGGTCGCCCACGAAGAAACTTGGCGTCACCGTAATCAGATCACCCTCTCGAACTTGGGCATACTGATCTTTGGGATCCTCGGAAAATTCGATCGTCACCGAGCCGTCAGATTGTGGTCCAAGTTGGGCAAAGCGAGTATCTCCCAGATCTTCCCGCTGCAATTGAACAGAACTGACCAAACCTTTCGCTTCATCGGAGAGAGTGAGCGAGAACTTTTTGGCCTTACCGAGTTGATAAACCCCACCAGAAACTTCTGGTGACTGAAGCTTGTAACTCAACTTTGGAGGACGAGCTTTCAATCGAATTTTGTGCTCGAGCTGACGGCCCTCAAAATCACTCGTGACCACCAGTTCGTATTCTTTAGGCTGCGACGTGAATGGAACGACAATGGTTTCCACCTTCTGCGCGAACGTCAATCCATCGGATGACTGGGCAACCAAAATGGGATTCAGGCTTAAGCCAGGCTTGCTGACAACAGCACCAGACTCATCTCGGAGTTCCAAGTCGGCTTGGGTTGCGCGAATAGCTTCGATAGCAACTTGCAGTTCCAAACCAGCCACCACATTTCGATCCGCATCGACCCGGATGGAGGGAGCTTCGGAGACGGATACTGATCTCGAGTTTGAAATTTCCAAATCTGTACCAGATTCGGACTTCAAAAAGGCACTCACTTCCAGTCGAAGATCTCCAGATTGATCTAGCTCATCAATCTTCAATTCTGGACCAGTAGATGCCTGCTTCATCCCATTCAGTTCCCAACGCCAGCGGATCACATCGGCCTCTGGAGTCACAGAGGCGGAGAACGTCACCGGGTCACCGGTCGACAGTGTCTTGGAAACCGGGGCAATTTGAACTTCCGTTGCAATCACAGGAACGCTGATGGAAATAGAGTTAGAAGAACGAGGTGCCTTTGGTGCCCCAGTTAAGGAGAGTGTTTGATCACCAGGAGTGTCAAAGCTCGTTGTAACGGCCCATCCGTTGTTAAAGGAATCCAAGGCGCCGCCATCTTCACGAGACCAAACACCTGGCACACCATGGACTTCTCGATATGAAATCGTGACAGCCTGTCCAACCCTCGGGCTTGGCGGCTGAATGTTCACTCGATTGGGATCAAGATCGATGTTTGCAGCGGCACTAATGGTAAATGGCACCTCTTGCGACCCCGTCAAAGGTTGACCGGAAGCACTTCGAAGAGATGAAATATCAAGACGAACAACACCATTGGTCTCTTTGTCGAAGCCGGCGAATGTGTCTGGGAATTCAAGTTCAACCACTTGATTTCCATTCGCTAAGGGGAGACGACCGGAACCAACCGTCCTTCCCTCGACTTCAACGGAATACGGACATTGGAGCTGAACCAGTTCCTTTGGACAAGATGAATTTACGTCGAGCGACAGAGTTGTCCGCCCATTTTCAGGATGCGCCGTCATCGCCGTCGAAGACACCAAGACCGAGATTGGCAGAATCTGAACTGATTTTTTTGAAGCGTCGACACCTTGAACAAAACGTGCCAGTCTTTTGTTTGACAGGGCACGGTTTGACGGTCCGTTGAGGTATACCTCGGCGGCAGTCAGATGGCCTGCACAAGAAAACTGCCGCTCAAACAATTGAATCTTTTCAAACTCCCGGATCAAATCCTCTTCAGACGCCTTGGAATTTCGATCTTCACCGTCGGTCAAGATGACCACCATGACGAATCGCTGCGTAGGATCTTGCTGAAGCCACCTTTGCTGATCCCGTAGAGTTGAGATCACCGCATCCCGAAGCGCAGTACCGGCACCTTCCATGGGCATAAAATCCGGACCGCTCAGTTTCGATTTCGCAAGACGTCTCTGAGCATCACTTAAAGAGTCGTAGTTCAGAGTGGTCGTGATTTCATCGCTGAAAGCACACAAATACAAACCAACCCCATCCCCCTTCGGAAGAAGATCTATCTGCCGGTTGAGTTCCTGTTGAACAACTTCATATCGTTTCGGGCCGGAAACACCGCTGACAGCGCTATTCATCGACCCCGAACAATCCACCACAAACACAAACCGAACTTCCACACCATCAGGAACTGTGCCGCAGGGATCATCTTGCGCAACAACAGATGGGGCCATCCACAGTGTCAACAACAATGCAAAGATCTTGGGCATCAGATCCTCCCGAAACGACAGTTGAACCTAGCCCAGCAACTCTGAGAGTCCATCGAAGCGAAGGAAATATGCGTGTCCTTTGTTGCAAAAAGGACAATTTGTGGTCCAAACGACTGCTTATGGGACGATTGAAGAACTACATCAGTGCTTGAAACGCATCCAGCGCTTCAGGGTTCTTCAGTGCATCTTTGTTGCTCACCTCTTCACCCAGCACCACACACCGCACCGCCAACTCAACTTTCTTGCCGCTGATGGTGTACGGAATGTCCGGCACCGCGTACACATGGGCAGGCACATGCCGAGGTGTACACCCAGCACGAATTACACCACGGATTTTCTTCTCCAATGCTTCATCCAACGAGACGCCGTTCGCCAACTGCACAAACAGCACCACTTCGACGTCGCCTTCAATGGGCCGACCGATCACGATGGAGTCCGCCACTTCATCCATGGCTTCCACCACCCGGTAAATCTCCGCCGTTCCGATTCGGACCCCGCCAGGATTCAGCGTCGCATCGCTTCGACCGGTAATTCTGATGCCTCCCTCTTCAGTAAACATCATGAAGTCGCCGTGATGCCACACCCCAGGGAACTTCTCGAAATACGCGCTTCGGTATTTGGATTGCCCCTCATCGTCTCCCCAAAATCCGAGTGGCATGGATGGAAATGCCTGTTCACAGACCAACTCCCCCATCTCATTCAAAACCGCCTGCCCATCCGGGTCGTACACCTG
>PAQN01000058.1 GCA_002709755.1 Phycisphaerae bacterium | reverse complement strand
GTATGTCCGGAGTCGGTGAAGATGCCGTTGCCGTCGTTGGTCCAGACGGTATTGAGATCGCCGAGCGCGTTCGCAAAAGTGGCATCGAGGTCGCCGTCGCCGTCGAGGTCGCCGAGGGCGACTGACTTGCTCGCGGTGGAACCTGGGTTTCCGAGTGACTGTCCGGAGTCGGTAAAGATGCAGGCGCCGTCGTTGATCAAGAGGGTGTTGGGAAAACCTTCGTTCGCGATCATGGCATCGAGGTCGCCGTCGCCGTCGACGTCGCCGAGGGCGACTGAGGTGCAGTTGCTGTTTTCGAGTTGCTGTCCGGAGTTTGTGAAGATGCCGGTACCATCATTGATCCAGAGGTAAGTGGGCTGGCTAATAGCCGCAACCACGGCATCGAGATCACCGTCGCCGTCGACGTCGCCGAGGGCGACTGACCAGCTGTTGGCGTTTCCGAGTGCCTGGCCCGACTCGACGAAAGTGCCGGTGGGCTGTGATTGAGATGACGCACCACCCACGTGAATGCCGCCGCCGTCAATGCTGGCGTTGCATGAGAAGACCTGTGATCTGACCAGTGTCAGATCGCCACCTTTCCCGGCGATGCCACCACCAGAATTCGCAGCACTGGACTCGACGACGCAGTCGTTCAGGACGAGTGCACCGGAGTCATGCAGGATCGCTCCACCATCACCCGTGCCGGAGACGTCGCCATTTCGAAGATGCAGTCCCTCGAGCGTGCAATCGGCCTGGACCAGAAAATGACGGCCCATGCCGGACGCATCGATCGTGACCTGCGGTTGATTCGAGATGATCTGGACCGCCCTGATCTGCAGTGGATGACTGATGGTGATGCCGGATTCGTAGTAGACCCCCGAGTCGACCTCGATGACATCGCCTGACGAACTCGCACTGACGGCCGCACTGATCGTTGAATACTCGACGGCGGAGCCCTGAATGCGGACCTGACCGTGCGCGGAGGTCAACATCAGTGACTGAAGAAGACAGGCGACGAGAAACGAAAGGACGGTGCTTGGAAAGTTCATGAACATCTCTGAATTTCTCTGATTTCTTAGAACGATTCATTCGAAGCGAAAAAGACAAACAAGGCACAACACACAGGACGGCGAAAACGAACATCGCCTCGTCAGCACGCCCGAACCACCTCCACAAGGCAGCCAGAAGAATCGGGGTGACGCATGATCTGTGTGCGCGCAATCACACCGAGACTTGCAACAGGACAGGCCGCAAATCCGAAAGAGAGTGCTGGGCGTGCGACAAGTAATTCGGCCTGGTTGGTCACGTACGTGTTCATCTGAACTCCTCGACAAAATGCGTGAACACAGCGAGGATAGAAAAAAACAACGTGACCAAAACCACGCATGAGCGAATTGAGAAATTAAAGTTTCCGGACTTTAATCGAATAATGCGTATTTAATATCAATGCATGAATGACTTGAATTCGCGATCGCAAGACAAGACACGGCAACGACCGGCCCGATGGCAGAAGCCTCTTGAACGAGAAGCGAACACACCCACGCCACGAAGCATGCAGACAAGAGACACCACAGTCCGGGTGTCGAATGAAGACCGAAGATTCAGCGATCATCCACCCCAGGTTGCCAGCAGAATCGTGAGGTCGACGCCGTCCACCACGCCATCTCCGTTGAGATCAGCTGTCATCGTGCCATCAGAGGCACCTGCCCCGTAGGGTGATGCGTTTGCTTTCAACCGACTAGAACTGAGGTCTCTGAGAATTCTGTAACTCGGGAAATAGTTGCTGTGAACGTCCTTCTCCCAGCGCAGTGAACCCGATTCCGTTCCCTGGTCGTTCAGATCGTTGAACCAACGACACAGATCGAAGACGACCAAGGGCGATCGCCCCGGCAGTTCGTCCACACACCATGCGACGGCGCCATATTGACTTGACACGGTCATGTTCTCGAGGAAAGCCGTTTCCGAAAACAGGACGAACTCGTGATCCTGGTTGTCCGATGAATCGAAGTAGACGGTTCCGAAACGACTCAGATTGCATCGAAAGGTGCAGCCATGGAAACTCGGGGCGGCCCCATCGACCATCACGTAGATACCATCGGACACCGGCGCATTGTTCATGTCGTCGTACCTGTATCCTCCGATCACTGATCCGGACCACACACCGGTTCCGCCGGATTGATGAATGATCCCTCCCACGCCGGCTGTATTGCGAGCGACGGAACAGCCCGAAAAGGAGGGATTGCCCCCATGGATCAGCACTGCATGGACAGGATGACCATCATTCGTCACACCACCGGAATAGGTGTCCACGACATTGCAGTTGACGAAGGATGTCGCATCATCATCACCCTCGACGAAGAGCCCACCTCCGAAACCGTTTTGCGATGTGATCTTGCAGTGACTCACCGACGCCAGTGAATTCATCGTTCTCACTGCATAATCATCGATCGAACGTGACCAGAACTCGATCGCGAGCTCGTCACCGAGATACCCCGCCAGACCTCTTTGCGTGCGGGTCATCGAATCGAGATTCGTGTAGGCGATGTTGCACATTGGCAGAAAGACCGCTTCGGGATCGAATTCGGATCTGGCCATTCCGCCACCAAACGGAAGTCTGGTAGGCACGATCGAGCCATTCGCGAGCTGAGTGAACTCACGAGGGCGACCGACAACGGTGTTGGATGTGTTCGGACCGAGCAGGAAGGCATGCCCGTTGTCGTTCTCGAAACCCTCGGTGGGGTTCCAGAAGACGACCTTCTGGAATCCGGCCTCAGGCCCTTGCCCGCCAGGGGTGGTGGCCGGACGGATCGTGATGTCCGGCTTGTCGAGAGACAGACTCTCGACATATTCGCCTGCCATGATCACGATTTCGTCACCGGGATCACACGCATCAATCACTTCCTGGATGACCGGGTACTGGGTGTTGTTGCCGGCATACCATGTGTAGGTGCCATCTTCGTTCTGAACCGGGTTCGGATCTGGAATGTCGCCCCCGGCATAGGGCGGCGCGCAATTCTCGAGAATGGTGTTTCCGCCAAGATCGTTGAATCCCTGGGACCCGAGATTCCAGAAAATCTGCAAGGCGGAATTGCTGCAGATGAACGTATCCATGATGTCCGGCATCGGATTCGAACCCGGCTGAAGTCGCACCAGGTGGAATGCTCCCCCGCCGTTCGAGGCCATGTTGTCGAAGATCTGACAGCCCTTGATCACCGGAACCCCCGAAAGACGAATCTCGAGTCCACCCCCGGTCAGTCCCGCGACGTTCTGCTGGAAGATGCATGACTCGAACTCAGAGACCAAATGCTGCGGCATATTGAAATCAAAGTCCCTCACCAGGGCCACGCCCCCACCGGAACCGCTTGATTCATTGAATGAAAGAGAACACTCGGACGACTTGCAGGCCGTCTGCTCGATGTACATTCCACCGCCAAGTGAAAGTCCACTGGGACCGTCGCATCGGTTGTATTCGATCGCCACCTGAAAGAGATCGAGAGTCGCCTTGTCGGCATGAACCCCACCACCCGATCCATTGGCGACATTTCCGCTGATGGCACAGTCCGCCATGTTCAAAACGGGAGTCATCAAAGCCACGCCCGTTCCCAGAACACAGACCCCACCACCGTCTCCAGAGGATTTGTTGTCATGTACTTCGGAACGGACCGCATTTAGAGTGCTGTCGGTCATGTGGATACCGCCACCATCCATTCCGGCGTCATTGTCTGTGATCGTGCAATCAGTCAGGTACAGAAGGCTTATTGCCTGCACCGTCGAACCCGCCATGTGAATGGCGCCACCGCGCGCGGTGGCGGTGCAGGAATGAATCTTGGATCTGACGAGATCCAGGGTGGATCCGTTCGTCGAGATGCCACCACCAGACTGTGCGGAGCTGGTCTGAATGATACAGTCCCTGAGAGTCAGAAGTCCCCCGTCATGCAGGATCGCCCCACCATCACCACCACCGATTGCTGAACCAGAGGCATCACCCTTTCGCAGACGAAGCCCCAGGAGCGTGCAATCTGCCTGAACGAAAAAATGACGTCCGTTGCCGGATGCGTCGATCCTGACCTGGGGGTAGTCGGCGTTGACCTGAACCGCCTTGATGACCAGAGGATGACTGATGGTGATGTCGGATTCGTAATAGGTTCCCGTGTCGATTTCGACGACATCATTGGGCGAACTTGCTCCAACCGCGGCACTGATCGTGGGATACTCCGTGGGCGAACCCTGGATGCGGACCTGCGCATGAGCTGAAGTCTCTAGAAATGACTGAAGCAGGCAAGCAACGAAGAACGAAACGATGGCGGTGGAATAGGGCATGAACATCTCTGCCTTGTGTGTAACGAAAAACTTCAATAATGGGTCGGAAAAGCACGAACCCGCCAAGCGAGGCTTGACGGGTTCATGCAATTCAAGCACTTCGAATCATGAAACCTCACCATGATTCAAAGGTGTTGTGTACTGACTGAAGCGATCAGCCCCAGTTCGCCAGAAGTGCGGCAAGGTCCATGCCGTCGACGGTGCCGTCACCGTTGATGTCACCAGCGATGGCGTCAAGGCTGCCACCTTCGTTGGCGGCGGTACCGACTGCACCGTTCTGGTTGGCGCTGTCTGCCAGAAGAGTCGCGCTGCTGATGTCACGCAGGATGCGGTAATCAGGGAAGTAGTTGGACTCAACATCCTTCTCGTACCAGATGGAACCGGAATCGGTACCACCACCATTGCTGTTGTGAATCTCACAACGGTCGAGGACGATGAGCGGGCTACGACCAGCGACTGCGTCGGTGCAGTATGCGGTCGCGCCGTACTGACCGTCGATGGTGGCGTTGGTGTCGAAGATGCAATCAGTGAGCATCATGTACTCGTCCTGCGCGCAGGCGGATGAGTCGAACCAAAGCGTACCCATTCGCGAAGTGTTGCCCTGGATGGTGCAACCGGCGAAGGTCGCGTGCGCACCACCATCAGCCTTGTAGATGCCGTCGCTGACGGGGCTGGTGTTGGAGTTGATGAGGCAAGCCGTGAAGGAAGCTTCGCCAGCAGTGTGACGAATGATGCCATCAGCACCACCCTGGTTCATGGTGACCTGGCAACCAGCGAACATGGGATGACCACCGGCAATGGTGACCGCGTGGACGGGCTGACCGTCGGAAGTCTGGCCGCCTGACCATGTGTCGCGGACTCTGCATCCGACGAAGGAGGTTGCGTCAGTGGCACCGGTGACCATCACGCCACCGCCGAAACCGTTCTGAGCAGTCATGTCACAGTAGTTGAAAGTCGCGTTCGAACCATTGGTGCGGACCGCAACGTCGTCGATGGAACGTGACCAGAAGGTCATGCCGTAGTTGCCGCCTGCGGAGAGGCCCTTCTGAACATTGCTGAGTGAGCTAGCGCCCGTGTAAGCAACATCACAGATGTTCTTCAGGCTTGCACCTGAAGCCGAACCTGCCAGGGGAAGCCATTCAGCGCCACCGGCTGCGTTTGCGAAAGGCGCGGTGTTGGGCACGATGCTTCCGTTTGCAAGCTGCTTGAACTCACGGGGACGTCCAACGTAGGTGTTGGTCGTGTTGGAACCAGCGAGGATGGCGTGACCGTTGTCGTTGTTGAAGCCCTCAGTGGGGTTCCAGAAGATGACTTCCTGCCATGAATCTTCGATGGCACCGGTGCTGCTACCAGCAACGGCAGTCACCTGAGTCGCGGGTCGGAGCGAAACATCGTTACGGTTAAGGTTGAGGCTTTCGACGTACTGACCAGCCACCACGACGATCTCATCACCATCCATGCAGGCGTCAAGGACGTCCTGGATGACGGGATACTGAGTGTTGTTTCCGGTGTACCAGGTGAAGGTGCCATCGGCGTTCTGCACTGGGTTGGGATCGGGCACATCCTGAGCGAAAACGCTGCCGGACACGATGAATGCCGCACCTGCGGCGATGATCATGCTTTTCTTCATTTTTACACTTTCTCCAAGCTTGAAGAGACTGCTTCCGAGCGCGAACAGACGCGCAAACGAATTTAAGAAGCGCGGCGAGAATAGAGAAAAACGAACTCGAATCAAAGCATTCCGAGAGCATCATTGAGGCTTAGAAAAACATAAATCCGACTCTCTTTTTAGAAACTCGAAAAAGCCTCATTGACAGTCATTTGCGTTATTTGAAAAGCAACAGTTGAATCAATTCGACTCATATTAATTAAGACACTGCACGTCATCGAACACACTCATGCAGACCACATGAGTCGCACCAGAACAACAGGATTCACCACGGGAGTGCGCGCCTGCAGATTCGGTTCCTGGATGAGACGAAAAGGCAGCCACATGCCGCAGGAGAACCCACAGAGAGCCACGGAGCCATCGAATCAGACATCGCGCCAGACCTCTTCGATCCGGGCGTTCCACTGCCATTCGAGTTTCATGAATCTCGAGTGCGTGATCAGACTTTGGAATTCATTCCGATGCCACGGACGGGGATTCCGGAGGGAAAGCGTATTCATAAATGCGACCGGCCTTGGCGAATCCTCCAGATTCCACTGATGGAGCCGAGACGTAGAACTGCCCGTCTCGCACGAGAGTGGCTGTACCGAATCCGGAGGAAATGTGTTCGTTTCCGGGCAGACCCACCATCGCGGTTCGCTTGAATCGACCCGCTGAATCCCCTTTGAACACGTATGCGGAACCGGGGACGTTGGGCATCGAAGCTCCGACGACCAGATTGTCTTTTTCCAGTGACAGTTGCGTTCCAAACGAGCTCAGGCTGTCTGGATAGACGGCAAGCTCCTGCACGTGCTTCCAGAGATCATCGGAACCCCGACGGTAGACATCGACACGGCCGGTCATGTCACGCCAACGCGGTGAGGAGATCACCAGACAGTCACCGGAGACATCCAGGGCATGACCGAACCATGTCCCGAATTTTCTGTGCGGGGGATCGAGAACCTGGACATGCCTCCATTTCCCCTCAGGATTCAATGCAAAGACATCAACGCGCTCATTGCGACCTGTCGCACGAAACGAGCTGATGATCATCTGACCACCATCGACTGTGATCGTCTTTCCAAAACGATCCCTGTCGGCCTCGTTTTCTCCCACCGAGTCGATCACCTGCGAAAACAGGTACATGCCCTTTTCATTCTTCTTGAATACCGTCACACCACTCCGGCCATGAGCGCAGAGCCAACCATCTCCGGCCGTCACCTTCAGACCGAATCGTCTTCCGTCTGGGAACATCGGGGGTGTGATGTCCTGTACATGCTTCCATCCAGTATCGGTATCGGTCTGACGAAACACATGAATCCGAGCCTTGTCACCCAATGCGACGGGGCGAAGCACGACGGTGTCGCCATCCACGTCGAAGGCCATGCCGAAAGTACCAGGATTCGAGCATGACTCAGGGGCCTTGATCTCAAACACCGGCATCCACTTGCCTGACTCGTCACGCGAGAGCTCCCAGACCCCCCTCGAGTGACCGACCAGCATGTTTTGAGTTCCATCGCGATCCACGGATCGGATGGTCGCACCGAACATGTCGAACACCTTGGGCTCGGAGGAGGTGATCGTCGACTCGTTCGATTCCCTGAAATCAGCTGCCTGGGGCAGTGGAGGCATCTCACCGAGCTTCTGCTGAGCAACAAGCGTTTCTGCCGCAAGGAGCAATGAGAGCAAGCAGGATATCTGCGAGAGACGAAGCGGAACGGACTTGACAGCGGTCATGGAACTCAACCTCTTCGAAAATACAGCACACGCCGGTCCCGATCGGATCAGATGGCAACCGGCGCATTGCGAATTGTTCAACAAGCAAAGCTAGTCAAGAAGACCGGATTTCTGACTGAAAAAATCCGACATCGTCCAAGTTGTAATTTATCGGTCAATCATCTCATCGACCGACCAGCTCCTGCGGTGACTGTGACCCCGTCTTGTGACGCCGGAGAGCGAGAGGTTGGTCGAGCACGCAGTCAAGGCCGAGCTCTCGACACAGCAGTCTTGCGGTCGTCTGTGAGGCGAGGAAGATCACGGGAAGACCCGATCCGGGGTGCGTCCCCCCCCGACCATCCAGGTCGATTCGAGTCCGTTGAGCTTGTGAAGCGGTCGACGGTGCAGCATCTGCCCGAGATTGTGGGCGATGTTGAACGTCGCGCCGAGATGGATGTTGTCGGCCTGCCAGTCGTCGGGTGAGATGATCTTCTCACCGATGATCCGATCCTTTATATCCGAGATGCCGAGGCGCTCGAGCTGCTCGGCGATCTTCTCACGCAAACGGGGTCCTTCCGCGGCCCAATCGACGTCGGCACGACAGTTCGGGGTCGGGATCAGGCAGTACAGGCTGGACATTCCGGGCGGCGCCATGGATGGATCGATCGGCACCGGGTTGCAGAAGTACATCGAGGGATCCTCGGACGCCTTCAGGTCGGTGGTGATGTCCTGCAGATTGCGTCGATAGTCGCCCGAGAAGCAGATCGTGTGATGCGGGAGATCGAGCTCGCCCTCGATCGCCATGTAGCTCATCCAGGTGCTGCACGAATAACGCTTCTTCCCGATCTCGGCATCAGACCAGCCACGAGGGCGAAGGCCTTCTGGGATGAGATGGCGCATCGCCCAGGTCGCGTCGGCATTGAGAACGACGTGATCGCAAGCATGTTCGACGCCATCGACCACCACGCCGGTGGCCCGCCGTCCCTGGTAGGTCACCGATTCGACCGGCGAACCGGTGCGCACGTCGACCCCGAGTTCCTCGCAGGTTCGACCGAGGGTCGCAAGCAACGAGTTGATGCCCCCCTGCGGGTGCCAGACACCATCTTCGTATTCGATGAAGGGAAGAATGGTGAAGATCGAGGGGCACTCGAAGGGACTCATCCCGAGGTACTTGCTTTGAAAGCTCATGGACAGACGGACACGTTCGTCACTGAAGCGCTTGGAGAGGTTGTCGTAGACCGACTCCCAGGGCTTGATGTACTTGGCGGCCCCGAGATTCCTGAGCTTGACCAGGTCGAGCGGATTTCGGACCGCATCGCGAAGCACCGGGGTCATCGCGTTGAGCTTGTGTCGGTTCTCCTTCATGAAGGCGAGGAAG
Organism: Phycisphaerae bacterium; assembly: GCA_002709755.1. Taxonomy (GTDB): domain Bacteria; phylum Planctomycetota; class Phycisphaerae; order Phycisphaerales; family SM1A02; genus UBA8087. The sequence continues at coordinate 29,108 of PAQN01000058.1, read as the reverse complement.
GCCTGACCATCTCCCGGGCAGACGGCGTCGAGTCGCGATGCCATCTCCTGGAGATCCTGAGTGGTGTCGAGCGTGAGATCACCCAGATCCCCCCGAAAGACCAGGCGGTACATCGGATCGAGCCGATCCATGTGATGCAGGGATTCGAGCGGATAACCGCAGGCCCGCGTGATCTCGTCGAGCACCCAGGGCATCATGAAGAAGGTGGCCCCGCAGTCGAATCCATGACCGTCGATCTCGATGCGCCGGGAACGCCCCCCCACCCGATCGTGCGCCTCCCAGAGCGTGACATCGGCGCCACTGGCGGCAAGGAGCATGGCGACGGTCAGGCCGCCGGGGCCTGCCCCGACGACGCTGATTCTTGGAACGGAGCTGGTGGTATGTGACACGAATCGGGCCTTCGAAGATGATGGGAGGGACTGGGGGAAGAACTCGGACGGACACCTCTGCGGTTGTCTACCATAGGAGGCCCAAACCAACGGCTCCAACTATGACTTCTCATTCTAGACAACTCGAACTGCTGAGAGCGGATCGGTCACGCTGGGCCGGACGTTTTCGCCACCTGATTCTGAAGGGAACCGAGGAATTCGTTCGGCTGGCCGACTCGGAGCTCGGGAAGCCCCGACATGAGACGATCACCGCGGAGCTTCTTCCGCTGATCGCGTCCTGCCGGTGGCACCAAAGACAGGCCCGACGCATTCTGAAGACACGACGACTGAAAGGCCGTCCGATCTGGCTGTTCGGGCAGCAACATCGAATTCAACACGTCCCCCTCGGTACGGTCGGCATCATCGCGACCTGGAACTACCCCATCCAGCTGCTCGGCATCCAGATGCTGCAGGCGGCCCTGGCGGGGAACGATCTCATCATCAAGCCCTCGGAACACGCCCCGCAGTGCCAGGCGTTCCTGATCGAGCTCGCCCACAAGGCCGGACTGGATGAGCGCGCACTGCGCTCGCTCCCCGCCACACGAGAGGCGGGAGCAGCCATGATCGAACGGGAATCCCTCGATCACCTCGTTTTCACGGGGTCGACCAGAGTTGGTCGCCTGGTCGCGGAAGCCTGTGCCTCACGGCTGATTCCCTCGACGTTGGAACTCAGCGGACGTGATTCCGCGCTCGTGCTCGAGGATGCGGATGTACAGCTGGCAGCTCGCTCGATCTGGACCGCGGTCACCTCGAATGCCGGGCAGACCTGCATGGCGCCTCGCCGGGTCCTGGTCCACCAGGATCGATACCAGGCGTTCTGTGCTGCGCTGACCCCGCTTGCCGAGAAGGCGATCCCGCGACGACTGACGTTGCCCGAAGATGCTGCACGGATCGACTCCCAGGTCGATGAGGCGGTCAGGGCCGGCGGTCGCGCGATTCCACACACCGAGGCCCAGTCGGATGCGTCCGCGTTTCTCCCCCGAGTCGTGCTGGACTGCCCTGACGGGACCCCCCTGATGGACGGTGATCATTTCGGCCCGGCGCTCGCCGTCCATGCGTGCGCCAGCTTGAACGAGATGCTCGAACACCACCAGGGCGTCGGACAGTATCTGGCGACCTCGATCTGGACCGGAAACCCGACCGCGGCGCGAGGCCTCGCTGCCGAGCTTCGAAGCGCGACGGTGACGATCAACGACGTCCTGATCCCCACCGCACATCCGGGTGCCTCGATCTCCGGCCACGGCCCGAGCGGCTGGGGGACCAGTCGAGGCGCCGCCGGCCTGCTTTCGATGTCGAGACCCGTCCACGTGACCACCACACCGCGTAAAATGAGAATGCCGACCGATGTTCCGACCGATGCCGCTCTCGCCAAGCTCGAGAAACTCATCGGTGTCCGGCGCCCCAGTGTGGACGACGATTCGAAAGTCACTTCAAACTCTCCTCAACCCCACTCCGGAAAAAGCTCATGATCTCGAAGAACGCGAAGAAGGTCATCGTCATCGGCGGCGGCCTCGCCGGCCTCTCATCGGCCGTCGAACTGGCACGCACCGACTGCGACGTCACCTTGATCGAACGCAACGATCACCTCGGCGGCAAGATGAACATCCTCGAAGTCGACGGATACACCTTCGACATGGGGCCGACCATCATCACGATGCCGCCGGTCTTCAAGGGGATCGTCGAACGCTCCGGCAGGAGGATGGAGGACTACTGCGAACTGATCGACCTCGATCCGCAGTGGCGCTGCTTCTACGAGGACGGCACCAGAATCGACCTCCTCAAGGACGTCGAGGCCATGAGCCACGCACTTGAGGCGCAATTCCCCGGCACGGGAACGGGTCGCGGCTACACCGACTTCGTCGCGTTCTCGAGACGAATGTTCCGACTGAGTGAACGGGTCTTCTTCTACCGCGACGTGGGTTCGGTTCGAGACGTCATGAAGGCGGTCCCGATGTCCGATTTCGCGATGCTGCGGGACGTCATGGCGATGCGCTTCCACAGCACGGTGGGCGCGACGGTGAAGAAGCACATCCCGGACCCTCACATGCGGCAGCTGGTCGAACACTTCCTGCAGTACGTGGGGTCGAGTCCGTTCATGGCCCCCGCGATTCTCTCGTTGATCGCGGCGGCCCAGGTCGACCAGGGCTGCTGGTACCCGATGGGCGGCACCCGGAAGATCGCGCAGACACTCGAGAGGATCCTTCGCGAGATGGACGTCGACATCCGCACCGGAAACGGCGTCGCGAGACTCCTTTCATCGGGCGACACCGTGACGGGCGTGGTGCTCGATGACGGCACCGAACTCGAGGCCGACATCGTGATCTCGAATTGCGACGTGCAACGAACCTATCGTGATCTGGACGGTTCGCCGGAGGCGCTCAAGGAACAGAAGACCATCGGCGGGAAGTACACCCCCGCCTGCAGTGGCGTCGTGCTGTACCTCGGATTGGACCGACAGTACGACCACCTGCTTCATCACGACTTCATCTTCAGCCGAGACCCCAAGGAGGAGTTCGCGGACATCTACGGCCGTGGCGTTCCGGCGAAGGATCCCTCGCTCTATCTGGCGGTGCCCTCACGGACCGATCCCAGTCAGGCGCCCGAGGGATGCGAATCGCTCTACATTCTGGTGCACACCGCCTGGAAACGGGAGGATCAGACCTGGGAAGGTCCCGGCGGGCTGCTCGAAAGCTACCGCGACACGATCATCGAGAAGCTCAAGACCGCCGGCGGCATGCCGGACATCGAAGAGCACATCGTGGTCGAACGCGCGCTCACTCCGGAGAGCATCGAAGGCATGTACAACGCGGAGGGCGGCGCGATCTACGGACTGGCCTCCCACGGTCGGCTGAACGGTGGTTTCAAGCCGAAGAACAAGAGCAACGTCTACTCGAACCTGTATCTGACGGGTGGCAGCACGAACCCCGGGCCCGGTGTTCCGATGGTCCTGATGTCGGGGGTCAGCGCGGCACGCGCGGCACGACTGGATCATGACATCCACGATGACGCGGTCGATCCGGTGGAGGCACTGGCCGCCAGATGAGCCTCGACGGGAAGGAGACCGACAGCGCGAAATTCATTCCCGGACGATTCAAGCCGGGGATGTTTTCGATGATGTCGATCATCGCTCGTCGCAAGCTCAAGAAGCAGTTCAACAGCGTCCGTCTGGTGCGAGGCTCGAATCAGGCGCTGCAACAGCTCGCAGGCGTGCGAGGCCCCATCATCTTCGCGATGAATCATTCATCGTGGTGGGATCCTCTGGTGGGCATCGAACTTCACCGGCGCTACTTCCGCGACCGCGAGATCTGTTCGCCGATGGATGCGGCCCAATTGGAACAATTCGGCATCTTCAAGTCGATCGGAGTCTTCGGAGTCGACCCTGAGGATCCTCGCTCCCTGAACGTGATGGAGGAGTGGGTGACACGCCGATTCACGCAGACCCCGAAGACCAACATGTGGATCACGCCTCAGGGACGATTCAGTGACGTTCGGGAGCCGGTCCGACCACGACCGGGAATCGCGAGAATCGCGGCCGGACATCCGGAGGCGACGGTCGCCTCCCTCTCGATGGAATACGTGTTCTGGTCGGATGCTCGACCGGAATGCCTCCTTCAGGTGGAGCATGTCCCCGTCCCGGAACGACCCAGCACCGCCGGCTGGCTGAGAGCCATCACCGACGTGATGCAGCGCAACACCGATGAACTGTCGCGGCACGCGATGACGAGAAACGCGGATTCGTTCAGAACGATCCTCGGGGGCGAGTCAACCGGAACCCATCCGATCTACGATCTCTGGCTCAGAATGCGCGGCAGAAAGACCGCCATCGACCTCTCCCACCGAGCCGAAAAGGACTCAGCGACGTGACCATCATCGGAATCATCTCGATCATCAGTCTGGCGATGGTCGCCGTTCCCTCGACCATCGCCTTCATCAACATGCGAAGACTGCATCGCGCCCCGAATCAACGGGACGCACCACGAGGCGAAGAACTCGTGAGCTGCTGCATTCCCGCGAGAAACGAGGAGGACAATCTCGAAGCGTGCATTCTCTCGCTCCTCTCCGGAGATCACGAGGCGATCGAGGTCCTGGTCTACGATGATGAAAGCACCGACGGAACGTCGGAGATCCTGGCGAGGATGATGAAGGACGACCCCCGCATCAGATCGGTTTCGACACGACCGCTCCCTCAGGGGCACAACGGAAAACAACATGCCTGCCAGAGGATGGGCGAAGCCGCCCGAGGCGAGTGGGTGCTCTTCACGGACGCCGACGTGCGTTTCGAATCAGGCTGGCTGAGAAGAACACTGGCGACCGTTCAAGATCGCCCGAGACTCGGCCTGATCTCCGCGTTTCCACATGAACTCACCGGATCCATCGGCGAAGCGCTGTTCGTGCCGATGATTCACGTGCTGCTTCTCGGATACCTCCCCATGGGCGGCATGCGCAAGACCCTCCAACCCGAGGCATCCGCCGGATGCGGTCAGTTCCTCTTCGCCCGCCGGCAGGCCTGGCTGGAAACCGGCGGCCATGATGCGTTTCACGATTCGATGCATGACGGGATCAAGATGCCCCGAAACTTCAGATCACACGGCTGGGAGACCGACCTGATCGATGGCACCGATCTCGCGCGCTGTCGGATGTACCGAGGCTTCATCGAAAGCTTCCACGGATTCGCGAAGAACGGCTACGAAGGCCTCGGTTCGATCTGGATCCTGCTTCTGATCACCGTCATTCACATGGTCGGACACCTGCTCCCGTGGGGCGTGGTGATCTACTGCCTCGCGAGCGGCGTCTGGCTTCCGGTCGCCGCTCCCATCTCGATCTCGACGATCGCCATCATGCTGACGATGCGAATCGCACTCGCCATACGCTACCGCCAGGCCCCTGTCGGTCCGTTGCTGCACCCATTCGCGGTCATCGCGACCACAATCATGCAGTGGTGGAGTCTCTACGCCCACCTGAGGGGCACCCGCTCATGGCGAGGACGAACCTTCACCGCAGCCGGGAAGGCGACCTGATATTCTCGAGCCACATTCCGGGACAGCGCGTGCCCGGGAATCGACATGACCGGAACCAATAGTTCGCCAGGAGAACACACATGAACGAGATGCCAGCTCCACCCCCGAATATCCAGGACGCGAAGAACAAGAAGATCATGGCCGGCATCTTCGGCATTCTCATTGGCGGACTCGGCATCCACAAGTTCATCCTCGGCTACACCTCGGCAGGCATCATCATGCTGGTGGTGACCATCGTGGGGTCGATCATCACATTCGGCCTGGCCGGCGCGGCCATGGGAATCATCGGCCTGATCGAGGGCATCCTCTACCTCACCAAGTCCGACGAGGAGTTCTACCAGACCTACATCGAAGAACGACGGCCCTGGTTCTGATCGGTCATGATCAGTCGGGTGAGTTGATGCCCGGAAGAAAGCCGACCGCCCGCACCACGCCCTTTCGGGTCCGGTCTCGGAGCTGCAGCCCCGTCGGCTCGAGCGAGGCCAGCATGAAGAGCGTGACGAAGCGCATCAGGCTGCTGATCACGAAGAGTGCGATGTATCCGGTCGGACCGACACCGAACAACTCGAGAATCGCGGCACCGATGAGGGATCCGATCAGAAACGCCGCCGCCCGGACGAACTGATAGACCGTCAGGACCGAGGTCCGGCGCTCGGCGGGAATGATGTCGAAGATGAGTAGGAACGTCGCCGTCTCCCAGCAGGCCCAGCCGATCGCGGCCAGCGTCTGCACGACGACGATCCACAGGAAGGAATCATCCACCGCCCAGAGCGCGGCCATGGGCATGGTGACGACCGCGCCGATCCAGAGCACGCGGCCGGGGCCGATCCGCTTGGCGAGGCGACCGATGTAGGGCAGGATCATCGCCTTCACCAGAATCATCACGAAGAGACCGGCGGTGATCTGCCAGTACTCGAAGTGAAGTTCCTTGCGCATGTACACCACGAAATACGGCCCGACGATCATCACGCTCAGGAGATAGGCGAGCATGTAGAGAAGAAGCTGACGTGTCCGCCGATCGGCGAAGTCGCGCCTGATCCCGCTCGGACTCAGACCTTCGATCTTCTCGACCAATCCAGGTTCCGCATCCGATTGATTCGCGAGACAGATCGTCGAACCGATGCGGGCGAGAAACGACACCACGAAGACCACGCCGAATGCGATGAGAGGCCAGCCCTGCGATTCACCGAACTGGAGAAACAGCCCTGCCAGCATCCCGCAGGCGAGTCCCGCCTGGACGAAGCGATCACGATGACCGACGAACGTCGGACGGATGGCGGATGGCACCAGGGTCGTGAACCAGCTCTGCCAGGGAGGGGCGGTCGCGAATCCGGAGGCCCAGTAGATGCAGACACAGGCATAGAGCCCCCACCATGGAAACGTCCCGCTGAATGCCCCGATCGCGAGAGGAAGCAGCGCGCAGGCCTGTATCGCGGCGCAGACCCAGACCCAGAGACGAATCGATCCGACACGACGAACACCCCAGGGCGTGACCAATTGCAGGACCGCTCCCGCGAAGAGAGGAACGGTCCCGACAAGCCCGGCCATCACTTCGGAGAGACCGATCGCGAGCGCGAAGAGGGCGAACTGCCACTCGGCCGTCCCCGTCATGATCGCCCAGGTGGCGCCGTCCGCCGTCAGCAGTCGAAGATTGCGACGAAGCGCGCCGAAGCGTCCGGATCGGTCGGAATGGGTCACGTCGGTCATGACGGCTCAGGCTTCAAGTTCCATCACCGCGGTGAAGGGTGACGGACTTTCAACGACGACGCCATCCAGTTCGAGACGCCAGGCATGCAGTGCAGGGCGATCCTCGGCCCAGGACTCGCCACCGTACAACTCGTCACCGAGCAGGGGCGCACCGACATGGGCGAAACCCGCTCGAATCTGATGTCTGCGTCCGGGGCCGACCAGTTCCACCTCGACCAGAGTCACGTGACTCCCCCGCTCGCGAATCGACCAGGTGCAGGTGCCGCGGTGCCGAACCTCACCGTTTCTGGCGACCGACACCTTCTTGGAACGCTTGTAGCGACTGGTGAAATGGAGCACGAAACGGCCGCCCCATGGAACCGTGCCGCCGGCAAGCGCCTGATAGGTCTTCCTGATCACACCGCTCTTCATGTCATCTCGAAGGGTCGTCGCAGTCGCCGAGGACTTCGCGACAAGCAGGCAGCCGGTCGTCCCTCGGTCGAGACGATGCACGAGACCGGATTCCTCGAGTTCGTCGAGCTCGGGACGCGCTTCGCGCAGCCATCCTTCGATGCTGCCATCCTCACCGGTGCTGTGCCACCCGGCGGGCTTGTCGACCACCAACCAGTCGGAAGCCTCATGAAGAATCGAGGGCTCGTTCACGCCTCGGCCGCCTTGCGTTCACGCCGGGCCGAGATGAACGACTTGACCATGACCACGAGCAGTCCGATGCAGAGCGCGCACATCGCGATCTGGGTGAAGCTCTTCGAATCGAAGGTGAAGCCTTCCTTGATGCTCGTCGGGATCAGACGCCCGAGAGGTGCGAGCACGCCGAGCAGGGCGAGCATCGCGACGAAGTGCATCGCATGCTTGCGGACATTCTGAGCGAACAGCGAGGCGATCGCGCAGACCATGATGGGAACACCCCAGAACGCGGGAATAAATGCGGTCCAGGATCGATCTTCAGCGACTGCGAACGCGAAATAGGCCAGAAGCCCGAGGCCGGTCAGAAGCAGTCCGAAGACGAAGACGATGAGAGGAACTGGTATGCGCATGGCTCGATCCGATCGTTGTGAATGGAACGGTCACCGAAAGGGTGGACGTGATGGCAAAGGATACCCCGTTCCCTCCCGTGGAGTCGAAACACATCGCTGAATGATTCATTGCGCGGTGAGGAGCGCGAAATCCACTCGAGGGTCGACGCTCAGAGGCGCTCAAGCCTCACCATGCCAGTGGCAGGCACCATTCCCGGCACGAGCCCCTCAGACAACCGGGAATACGCCATTTCGACGACCACCCGGGTCACCGGGATGCAGGAACGCCCGCGACCGGTCGGACCCGGCACGTGAAAACGCGGATGACCCGGACAGAAGTCGAGCGCGAACCCTGATCCAATCATCGATTCACCGACCCGAAAAGTGCTCAGATGCGTACAATGAGGCAAACCGGAGAACGCGAATGCCATACTACACCACGCTTGGTCAACTCCCCCCGAAAAGACACATCCAGTTCCGACGACCGGACGGTGCGCTCTACTCAGAGGAAGTGTTCGGCACCGAAGGCTTCGTCGGCCCCACCTCCACGATCTATCACATACACCCTCCGACACAGGTGACCGGATGGAAACCGCTCTATTCGACCAAGGCCGAATACGTCGAGCAGGACACGATGCGTATGCGTCACGTCAAGAGTGCGCCGATGAAACCAAAGGGCGATCCCGTGACAGGACGCGTCGTGCTCTTCGGAAACGCCGACTGCGAGATGAGCGTGTGCTCTCCCGCCGAAGGCATGGACTACCACTACAAGAACGGACAGGGTGACGAGTGCATCTTCATCCACTTCGGATCCGGGACCTGCCACACCCAGTTCGGCACGTTGAAGTTCGGCAAGAAGGACTACATCATCATTCCCAAGGGAACGATCTACCGCCTGGTCTTCGACGATCAGCCCGCGGACGAACCGCCGGTGAAGTTCCTCGTCATCGAGACCTGCAACCACTCCCACATCGCCCCCCCACCTCGATACATGTCGAAGACCACCTCCCAGTTTCTCGAGCATGCCCCGTATTGCGAAAGAGATCTGCGCCTTCCGGAGTTTCCACTCACATTCGACGAGAAGGGATCGTTCGAGGTCAGGATCAAGGCGCGTGACTGCGTCCACACCTACACCTACGAGTACCACCCGCTCGACGTGGTGGGCTGGGACGGCTGCTACTACCCCTACTGCTTCAACATCGATGACTTCAGCCCGATCACGGGCAAGCACCATCTTCCTCCACCGACGCACCAGACCTTCGAGGCGCACAACTTCGTGATCTGCTCGTTCTGTCCGCGGACCCTTGACTGGCATCCCGATGCGATCCCCGTGCCCTACAACCACTCCAATCTGGACTCAGACGAGGTGCTCTACTACGTGGAGGGCGACTACAAGGCGCGCAAGGGCATCGAGGTCGGTTCCCTGACCCTGCATCCGCAGGGAATCCCTCATGGACCGCATCCCGGAACCATCGAGAAGTCACTGGGAGCGGAGTTCACCAACGAGCTTGCCGTCATGTGCGACACCTTCCGACCTCTTCATCCGACGAAGGCCGCACTCGACATGGACGACTCGCACTATCCGGCGAGCTGGGAGGGCGAGCACTTCCCACAAACCGCGGGAACCCATGCCCACGACGGCAAGGCGAAGGACGGCACCACGGCGAACACCTGGTGAGACGTCTCATGCGTACATGCCTGACCGGAATGATTCTGCTTTGTACGAGCATGATGACGGTGGCAGCATCGCAAGACGAACCTGCGAAGTCGAACCCCGCCAAGACGGGCCTACCAACGAAACATCCGATCTCCGGACTCGATCGAATCAGGATTCCGGTCGCTGCGGAGACATTTCTCATGGAGATCGCGGACGATCCTACATCGCGGGCACGAGGACTCGGCGGTCGACGGACGATTCCGAGGAACGAAGGCATGCTCTTCGCCTATCCGAAACGCGACGTCCTGGGCTTCTGGATGAAGGACTGCCTCACCGACATCGACATCGCCTATGTCTCGACCGACGGACGAATCCTCAGCATGCACCGCATGAAGCGCCCCCCCGAACGACGCCCCGACGAACGAATCGCGACGTACGAGGCACGCCTTCCCCGATATTCGAGCAGACATCTGGTGCAGTTCGCGCTCGAATTCGCACCAGGCACCCTCGACCGCCTCGGGCTGGAAGTCGGAAACCGGCTGGACCTTCCGACCGAACGACTGATCGAATCCGCTCGTTGACCGAGCGTGCGGCATCGCGTGCAGGCGACGTCAGGCCTGAACGCGCTCTCGGGCGGGCACGACGACACCACGACAGTCACCGAAGCCGATGCGTGCCGCCCCTTCGGCTTGGCACCATCCTCGAATGATGACCTCGTCGCCATCGGCGAGGAACTTCCTCTCGGTTCCATCACCAAGAGTGATCGGGTTCTGACCGCGCCACGTTCGCTCGAGCAGACAGCCGCGTGAATCCTCCGTGGTTCCCGACACGGTGCCCGAGGCATACATGTCACCGGGACGCATCGGACATCCGGTGCTGGTGTGATGCGCGAGCATCTGTGACATCGTCCAGTACATGTCGGCGTAGTTGCCCCGGCTGATCAAAGTGGGTTCGACACCGGCGTCTCGCATGCCCTCGGAGGCGATCGAGACCGTCAGGTCGATGTCGACTCCGAAGTCCTTCTCGGAGACGAGATAGTCGAGGTTCGCGGGATCGTCGTCGGTTCGTGGAGGACCATCGACCATGAAGGGCTCCAGAGCGTCGAGGGTGACGATCCAGGGACTGACGGTGGTCGCGAAGTTCTTGGCATTGAACGGCCCGAGCGGCTGGTACTCCCACTTCTGGATGTCGCGGGCGGACCAGTCGTTCATCAACATCACGCCGAAGAGATGGTCTCGCGAGGATTCGATGTCGATTCGATCACCCATCTCATTGCCGGGGCCCATCACGAACGCCACCTCGAGTTCGTAATCGAGCAGTCGCACGTTTCCATCGGTCGGATCAGCCCCATCGGCGGCGATGGTCTGTCCCGCGGGACGGACGATCGGAGTGCCGCTCACCACGATGCTCGAAGCTCGACCGTGATACCCAACGGGAAGATGCTTCCAGTTGGGCATGAGCGGATTGTCCGGCCTGAACATCGAACCGATGTTGGTGGCGTGACTGAGCGAGGCGTAGAAATCGGTGTAGTCGCCGACCTCCATGGGCAGATGGAGTTCGACCTCGCAGAGCGGAAAGAAGCAGGCTTCGCGAGCATCCATGTCATCCTTCAGGACGGGCATGTCCGAGCGAAGCAACGCCGACATCCGTTCCCGCACGGCGCGCCAATGCATCCGTCCCAATGCCAGGAACTCGTTGAGGCTGGTGCCGGCGAGGGCGTCACGAGCCGCGGGCTCGCAGTGGTCGTCGAGAAGTCCTCGTCGTCCGAGCGCACCACAGTCCATCACCATGTCCCCGATGGCCACTCCGATGCGGGGGCGATCGTCTCCCGCGACGGTGAACAGTCCGAAAGGCAGGTTCTGGATGGGGAAGTCGCAGCCGGTTTCGTTCGCTGAATCGATCCAGCTGGTCAGATTGGGGTCGTTCGTGACGTTCATGAGAATCTTTCGAGAAGCGTGAAGTGAAGATGAGAAGATCGTGTCAGCTGCCTGCCTTCGCGGCGGTCAGCAACTTGAGACCGAGGAGGTCTTCCAGAGGCTCGAGAAAACTGCAGGAACCGTAGCTGTGACAGAAACGCTCCCGGGCGTGTTCGATCTGATCGAGCGTGACATGCTGGTCACCGAATCCGATTCGGTCGTTTTCGATCTGAAAATCCTCGAGCGACTCGGCTTCGAGGATTCTGACGAGCGAATCCTCCTCGCATCGCCCGTTCCATGCCAGCGCGGCGCCCACGAAGACGTTCAGGAACCCGAACTGCGAACAGCCGACTGATTCCGCATGATGACGCAATGGGTGATGCAACCCAGCCGTGGCCTTGAAGGGCACCTCGGCGTTCGCACAGACGCTGATGAACCGAGCCAGTTCCGCCGGCGTCGGATGAGCCTCGGGCGTGACGCCTCCGGTGCGTACCTTCGCACCGGAATCCATGCCGGCCATCGCCGCGACCTGCCCTCGAATGTCACCTCGATGATCGAGCTCGAAGTAGGGAAAGAGGGAATCCGGAATCAGCTCGAGGGCACGATCCACCCCGGCGGCATCGGCCGCACGGCATTCGATCGTGTCGACCACGACCGCACCACTTCCATTGGGCAGATGTCGCTCGTTGAAGGCATCGATCCGTTCGAGATCGGCTTCGAAGTCATCGTGATCGACCGGGACGGTCAGCGCACTGATGACCCAGCAATCATCCGAAGCCGGGTCACGGGAGATCGGAAGCCGCCCATCGGCATGTCGCTCGAACTCCTCGAGTCGTCCGACAGGCACGATCAGTCGAGAGAGCATCCAGTCGTTCGCTCCCGAGCGATACTCGCCGTAGTTCGCGACGGTGGGTTTCATCTCGAGATCCGCGGGTGGAAACAATCCCGCGTAGTCGATGAGGCCGTCCATGAGTGTCTGAATCGAATGCATGAAGTCTCCATGAGAGGATCGATTCCGGATGCTACCCGGTTCGGTGCGGATCGGCACGTATCTTGAGAGAAACCGCGGCAAGGAGGCTGAAAAAAGGTAGCCTGCAGGGAACGATGGCCATCAGCATGTCTCGAAATCCTCTTCTTCGGATCATCTGCCTGTGCATCCTGTATTGCGCTCAGGGGATCCCCCACGGCTTCATCACCATCGCGATGACCGCCTGGCTGGTCACGCAGGGCGCCTCGACGATGGGCATCGCGGCGATCGCGACCGCATCGGTTCTCCCCTGGTCGTTCAAGTGGTGCTGGGGACCGATCGTCGATCGTTTTCAGATCCCGGCATACGGACGCCGAAGGCCCTGGATCATCTTCGGGCAGTCGATGATGATGATGACCGCCCTGACGATCGGAAACGTCAGCGATCCGGTCGAGAACATCTCGATTCTGGCGACCTTGATCTTCATACACAATCTGTTCGGCGGGCTGCAGGACGTGGGCGTCGACGCACTAGCCGTGGACCTCCTCGATCCGAAGGAGCGCGGCCGGGTCAACGGGCTGATGTACGGCTCGAAATACCTGGGCACTGCGATCGGCGGAGCCGGTCTGGGCGCCGTTCTGGCCGCCACCGATCTGACCACGGCGATTCTTGGGATGGTCACCCTGCTCGGCATGATCATGTGCGTTCCGATTTTCATACGCGAACGCCCCGGCGAACGACTTCTTCCGTTCGGAGGTCGATGGACCGCCCGACTGGCGGAGGACGCCTCGCAGACCGACGAAGGATCCGCGAACCACTCCGTGGGCGAGCTGCTCCGACGATTGTTCCGCGGCTTCGGAAGACGCAGCACCATCATGGCGGGCATCCTCGCGCTGATGGTCTGGATCCCCAACGGCCTGACCTATCCCGTGAGCATGACCCTGTTCATGAACGATCTGGGCTGGACTCAGGAGGCCTACAGCACCCTGAGCGGAACCTGGGGTGTCGCGGCCGGAATCACCGGTTGCCTGGTGGGTGGATTCGCGGCCGATCTCATCGGCGTGCGAAGGCTCGCCGGCGTGGCCTGCGTGTTCTACGCATTGCTTCTCGCGGCGTTCGCCATCGCCCCGAGACCGTGGTGGGAGGACCAGACGCTTCTGTCGGTCTACATCGTGGTGACCGACGCCACGCAGGGCATGCTCACGGTGACCCTCTTCGCCTTGTTCATGTCGGTCAGCTGGCGTCTGATCGCCGCCACGCAGTTCACCGCCTACATGTCCATGTTGAATCTCAGTTATTCGATCGGAAACAACATCTCACCATGGCTGGTCGCGGAATCGCAGGAATCCGGGCCACTCATGGACATCAGATCGATCTACCTCATGGCAGCCGTGATCCAGGTCGGAATCATCATGCTGCTTCCCTTCTGCCGACCATGGCATGACGAGGACTCGAAATCCGAGACTCGGACCGACCAACTCGGTACCGTGGACGAGGAATCCGTCACCCCTGGGAGCCAATCGACATGACACCAGTTCTGCTTCTCATGACATGCCTGCTTCAGGCGCCCGCGCAGTCGCAGCACCTGAAACCGACGGCCCTGCACAACGGAGGCCTCGACGGGAGCGCCAACTGGGGCTGGTACCACCCATCGACGAAAAGCGGAGGCGCGCTGGAACGATCGGGTGACGCCCGCCTTTCGAACCATGATGAGAAGGATTCGGAATTCGGCTCGGGCGAGGTCCTCCTGCTCGAACCCGGGGCGAGTGCGGTCATGAACCTCGCCGACATGCGAAACAGACCGTTGTCACTGAAGCCGGGTGTGACCTACGACGTCGCCTGGTCGCAGAAGCTGCCGCAGGATGCCCGACTCGAGGTCATGCTGCTGGATGGCAGGATGACGAAGAAGGCGGACATCCAGGCCGGCCAGAGCGACTCGGCCACATGGCACCGACGGCATGGAACCTTCACTCTGCCCGAGGACGCTCCCGAAGACATGCCGTACATGCTGGTCTTCGAGCATCAGGGGAGCGACTCCGACAGTGACTCCGACGACCCTCGGATGCTCATCGACGACGTCTCCCTCTCGATCGTCAGGCATGACACGCCCGAATTCGAGTCGTTGTTCGATGGCAGGACCCTTGATGGATGGACGGGCGCCACCAAGGGCTACCGAGTGCGAGACGGTGCGATCGAATGCAGCAAGGCGCAGTTCGGGGGCAATCTGCTGACGGCCGAGGTCTTCGATGATTTCGTGCTTCGATTCGAGTTCAAGCTCTCGCCGGGAAGCAACAACGGCATCGCCCTCCGTGCCCCGCTCGACGGAGACCCCGCCTACCTGGGCATGGAGAGCCAGGTGCTCGACAACGGTGATCGGCGCTACAAGGGAATCAAACCATGGCAACGACACGGTTCGATCTACGGAATCTCACCCGCGCTTCCGGGCTACCAGCGCCCCGTCGGCGAGTGGAACACCGAGGAGATCCGGGTCGAGGGTCGCAAGGTTCGAATCACACTCAACGGCACGGTCATTCTGGACTGCGACCTCGATGACGCCACGTCCGAGGGGACGTTGTCAGGCCAGAAGCACCCCGGACTTGATCGAAAGAGTGGACATATTGGCTTTTGTGGCCACGGTGACGACGTGGCATACCGTAACATACGAATCAGGAGACTCGGGTCGTCTCAAAGAAAGACCCCGCAAGACTAGACCCAGATCAGGAGATTTGACTTGTCCAAGAACAAGAGAGCCATAGACAGAAGATCTTTCGTGAAGACCACTCTGGGCGCCGCAGCGGTCTCTCCCATGGCCGGCATGGCCTGGAAACCGTTCGCGGGCCGGGGCGGCCGCAGCGAGATCCTGAGAGTCGGAGCGGTGGGCGTCGGAGGCATGGGCTGGAACGATCTGCGAAACGTCGCCTCGCACGCCGCGGTCGAGATCGCGGCGCTCTGCGACGTCGACAAGAACCAGCTTGAAAATGCATCGGACACGTTCGATGAAGCGAAGAAGTTCCGCGACTGGCGAGAGATGTTCGACACCATGGGAAGCAGTTTCGATGCCGTGATCGTGTCCACCCCGGACCACATGCACGCACCGATCTCGATGACCGCGCTCATGGAGAACAAGAGCGTCTACTGCCAGAAGCCCCTGACCCACACGATCTACGAGTCACGTCGCCTGCGCGACGTCGCGATCCGCAAGCCGGTCGTGGCCACCCAGATGGGCACGCAGAACGCCTCGCGCATCTCCAAGCGCCAGGCGCTCTCGATGCTTCGTGACGGCATCATCGGCGAACTGACCGAGATCCATGCCTGGAGCGATCGGCCGGCTGGCTGGTGGCCGCAGGGCGAGGATCGTCCCGCCGGCAGCGACCCCGTCCCCAGCTATCTCGATTGGGATCTGTGGATCGGCGTCGCGCCGATGCGCGACTACAAGAAGGACACCTACGCACCGTTCAAATGGCGCGGCTTCCGAGATTTCGGATGCGGTGCGCTGGGAGACATGGCCTGTCACATCTGCGACACACCGATCCAGGCGTTCAAGCTGTACAAGCCGAAGTCCGTCGTGGTCGAAGCCACCGACGCGACAGATGACATGTTCCCGTCCACGGAACGCGTGATCTTCGAGATGGCCGGTGTCGACGCAAGCGGTGGCAAGACCGTCAAGTTCAGCTGGACCGATGGCGGCAGGGTCCCCAAGCACTCGGAACTCAACATCGACGAGGACTTCAATCTCGGCCAGAACACCGTCGCGGTGGTCGGGTCCAAGGCGACGCTCCTGGTCAACATGGACGGAGATCCCCCGCAGGTGTTCGTGGACGGCAAGCTCAAGGACGTCACGCTCCCCGACATGCCGGAGCAGAACCACTGGCACCAGTGGGTCGACGCCGCACTCGGCGGATCGCAGACCCAGTCGAACTTCGGCTTCGCGGGACGCATGTGCGAGATCCTCTCGCTCGGTGCGCTTGCCTCGCGCTTCCCGAACCAGAAGCTCGCCTACGACGCACGCAAGATGACGTTCCCCGACTTCCCGGAAGCCAACCAGTACGTGCGTGGCGCGTACCGAAGCGGCTGGGACGTCCCCGGACTCGAACTCTCCTGAGACCGAGCGCGAGGACGTCGAACGCACCACCGATCTCAGGCGCCTGCCCCGAACCAGCGGGGCGGGCGCTTTTCATTGGAAGCACCCACGACGACCTGGATGAGACCGAGTCGGCAGCGTCCGGAGATTTTGCGCCAGGCTTTCATTCAGGGTGCGGGAGGAGGAAGTGGCGCCTCGATCACGACCGTGGTCTCCAGACCGTTTCCGTCGGAACGATCACCGGCACACGTCGCCAGAAACATCCCTTTTTCAGAGGCCAGATGAGCGACATAGCAGTACCAGCCGTTCGGATGATCGAAGAGAATCGCGCGCTCCCCCCACGTCACGCCATCATCGGACGAGCGTGCCGCGACCAGGGGTGTCCTGGGGGAGGTGGACGCCTCCACATCGGCCGGCGGTTCGTTCCACAGCGCCAGAAGATCTCCGTCCTCGAGTCGTTCGACGGTGGCCGGGCTGAGGGGACTTCGAAGCGTCCATGGACGGGGCGATGAGAAGGTCATGCCTGCGTCATCGGAGGACATGATGTAGTGTCGGCCGTCGTCGGTGCGTGCGTGCATGCGCAACCCGCCATCCGAGGCCGCGAAGACACCCGGTTCCTGCAGGGCCACGCCGGAAACATCGGGAGCCCACGCGCCTGCCGACCAGCTGGCGCCTCCGTCCGCGGACACATGACATCGAAGTCTGCCGGCCGGCGAGAAATCCGATGTCATGCCGACCCCGGCATGTCGGGCGACGGGAACGACCAGGCGCCCGTTCGAATCGATGAAGACGCGGTCGTTGTTCAGGACGTCGTAACCGACATCATCGGAAGGAACGATCTCGACGGGCTCGGACCAGGTCCCGCCCTCGTCGGAGGAGAAACGAACCACGGGCCGACAGTTCACGAGAGAATGCTTGACGAGGTGAAAGAGAGCGATCCGATCGTCCGGAAGTCGACGCAGGGTGACGCTCATCACGTTCATCCCTCCCTCGGAAGCCACCACGACGCGTGGCTCGGACCAGGTCAGGCCGTCATCGTCGGAGACGGCCGCGACCAGATCGGCTGGATCGTGATCTCCCCCCGTTCCCGCACTGAAACGCGTCCAGACGAACAGAAGCCCGCCATCGGCGAGTCTCAGAAGATCGCCCTCACTATGTCTCGGGGTTCGCTCGTCGGGATTCAACACGAGCAGCACCCGACTCTCGGCGGCCGCTGGGACATCTGGTGGCTTTGTCATGAAAGCACTCTCCTGAGCTGGAACTCCGGTTGCGAGAAGACCTATACTCACGATGCACGTGAGCGCCGAGGATTTGCCTGTCGACTGCATCATGTGCCTCCTATCGACCCTTCATGTCCGACCAGGACAACAATCGTTCCAGCAATGCAGACCACAACATGTCCGACGTCGAACCACTTCTGAAAGCCAGCGATCTCGATTTCAGATATCCGGGCACCAGCTTTCGTCTGCGGCTCGATGACTTCACACTCGAGACGGGCCGGACCATGGCGCTCATCGGACGAAGTGGGTGCGGCAAATCGACTCTGCTCGATCTGACCTGCGGCATTCGAACGCCGCAGAACGGCACGATCGAGTTCGAAGGACGCGACCTCTCCGACATGGGTGACGAATCGCGCAGACTACTGCGACTCGAATCCGTCGGGCTCGTCTTTCAGGAATTCAGGCTCCTCGACTACCTGACGGTGCTCGACTCGATCCTGCTGCCGGTCAGACTTGCGGGACGACCCGTGACGTCGGAGATTCGGGATCGCGCGCATGAACTCGCGCGACGAGCCGGCATCCAGGGGCTCCTGAAGAGACGACCTCAGAGATTGTCACAGGGAGAGCGACAGCGAGCCGCGATCTGCCGCGCGTTGATTGGAACGCCCCGCCTGGTGCTTGCGGACGAGCCCACCGGCAATCTCGACCCCACGACCGCAGAATCCGTGCTTGATCTTCTCTTCGAGGAGGTCGCGACGGCCGGCGCCGCGCTTCTGGTCATCACTCACGACCACGAGATTCTTCCCCGCTTCGATGAAGTCTTCGATCTCTCCGAGCGGAACCTCGCGGCCACCGAGATGAAGGAGGGTGCCAGTTGACATTGCGCGCACACCTTCATGCGATCACGCTCGCCTGGCGGCACCTGACGTTTCACGGCTTTCGAAGCTGCACCATCACCCTCGCGCTTGGGATCTCCATCGCATTGCCGCTGGTGACAGGCTCGCTTCTCGAGCGCGGCGAAGTCGCCACGATGAGGCGGGCCGAAGCGACTCCGCTGGTCCTGGGCGCGCCGGGAGGCAGCGTCGACCTGGTGCTCGCCTCGCTCTGGTTTCTTCCCGAACCGCTGGATTCCTTCCCGATACGCGAATCGGATGCGATCAATCAGAGCCAGCTTGCCACCTCGATTCCGCTTTCGCTTGCAGCCCGGGCTTCGGGCCATCCAGTGGTCGGGACCGACGTCGAGTATCTGCGGTATCGCGAGCGCTTCGTGGAGACCGGACGCTCCTTCGCCGTCCCCGGAGAATGCGTGCTGGGAGCCGATGTCGCCGCCTCCACCGGACTCGGCCCGGGTGACGTGATCCTCACGGATCCCGAGGGCCTGCTGGACATCGGCGGAGGCTACCCACTGCGCCTCAGAATCACGGGCGTGCTGGCGAGGAGTGAATCAGCCGACGACGCGGCCGTCTTCTGCGATCTGAGAACAAGCTGGATCATCGCGGGTCACGGCCATGTCCACATAGAGATCGATGATGAGACGGATCCTCATGTGCTGATGGGCGACAACGATGGACGCCCCATCGCCAGCGCCGCGGTCACGCCCTACACCGAACTGACACCGGATCGTCTGGATTCACTTCATTTCCACGGTGCGCCCAGCGATCTCCCCATCGAAGCCATCATCATCATTCCGAATGACGAGAAGAGCGGCACCATTCTTTCCGCAAGACTCGATCGACGCGAGGATCTCCTTCTGGTCACGCCATCATCGGTGGTCCAGGAGATACTCGAACGTGTCTTCAGAGTGGGCGCTCTGGTGGGCGGGGTCCTGCTCGCGACCGGAGCGGCGACGCTCGCCGTGATCGGACTCGTGCTCGTTCTTTCGGTCCGACTTCGAAAGGACGAACTCGCGACGTTGCGGATGATCGGAATCTCCAGAGGCACCTACGTCACCCTGCTTCTCTCGGAAGTCGTCATCCTGATCGTCTTCGCCACGATCATCGGCGTGATCGCGGTGTGGGGCTCGAGCTTCCTTCCGGCGGATCTCGTTCTTCGTCTGGCGAACTGACCGTGACCGGACCCGGTGACTCAGTCTCGTGCGTCGCAGATGATCGCACGTGAGACCGAACCGATTCGAAGGCCGAACAGGACGAACCCACGTGAACCGGATCCTCGCAAGGCCGCGGCCCATCCGTCGACATCGATGGCGCCACCCCGCGTCCGGGCGACCACTTCTCCACCATCATGATCCCTCAACCACTCGGACACCGCTTTTTCGCGCAGATTCAGAACCGCCCGGATCGTCCAGTCGGTGAACCAGGAAGACGCGCTTTCGCGGTCGGCCAGAAGCAGGCCGAGGCCGGGCGCCAACTCGGCGGCATCGATGCCCTCCGCATTCAAGCCACATCCGATCAGGCCGGCGCGTTCAAGTGCGGGCCTCGGTTCGAGCAGATGATCCCCGGCCTCGGGAAGACGCGAGGCACAGGGAATCTCGATCGATTCACCTGACATCGTCAGGCCTTCGGGAAGAATCGTGGCGGTTTCACCCTCCAGGGCCTCGACGAGATCGCCGGTCCAGAGCACGCACTGAACCATCCGGCCCTGATGCTGGATGAATTCCAGTTCCGAATGCTCGGGCCGATCGGGCAAAGGCATGGGGACACCGGGTCCCAGCTTGCACGCTCCTCCGGGAGCCGCGGCGAGAAGCGAAAGACACTCCCCCCATGAAGGCTGGAGCTGTTCGATCCGCCAGTGTCGCTTCCCGCTGGATTCATCCCGCCGGGCCGGATCGATGTGCAGATGTCGACCGGCCAAGGAGAGGCTCGTCACATCGGCCGCGCGGGCCGTGCAACCGGCATTTCGTTCCGTCATCCACACTCGGACCGGATCGAGGTCGAACGCTTCCACGGTGTTCGAAGTGGAAAGAGCCATCGCATCGCCCCCGATGCCCGAGCAGGCGTCGATGACGTCAGTGGTCCCGTGTCGTTGAAATCGAGCCGCCTTCCATTCGGCGACGCCCTGAGCGGTCGCCTGCTCGATCCCGGGCAGATCGCACCAAAGAGTCCGCGCAGAGACGAACTTCCGGGCCGCACGGCGACGCGCCGAGACCAGCTCCAGAGCCACGCCGACCTGTTCCTGATTCCCATGGCGACGCAGGCGAGCGATATCGGCGACCTGAGGCTGATCGATCTCCTCCGCGAGCCTGAGCAACCTGTCACCGTCATCGGTCAGCAGCCAATGCCACGTGGCAAGGCGGCTCGAAGTATGATTGGAATCGGCATTCATGTGATGCCT
Organism: Phycisphaerae bacterium; assembly: GCA_002709755.1. GTDB lineage: Bacteria > Planctomycetota > Phycisphaerae > Phycisphaerales > SM1A02 > UBA8087. The sequence goes on along the minus strand of PAQN01000058.1, from coordinate 7,810 downwards.
TCCTACCTCCCACAGCCCCAAACGGCAACCGCATACGGAGTCTTCCCGATGACGACCAACGCCAACGTACGCCAGGCACTCGCTTCCAAATGGTGGATCTTCATGCTGGATGGGTGCCTCCTGATCCTCATGGGACTGATGCTGGTGCTGACACAGCTGAATGGAGCGGTCGCCTTCATCTCGGTGGTCGGATACCTCCTGGTGTTCGGAGCCATCATCGGCGTCTTCGCCGCCGGACAGCAGGCCAGTGCGGGAGCGAACTCCGCCATGAGATGGTTCCTGCCCGTCATCGCGGGCGGCATCGGTCTCGTTCTCATCATCGACCCCGGGCAATCCATCGAGGTGATCGTCACCCTGCTCGGGTTCGCGACCCTCTTGATCGGCGCGATGCAGTTCGCGGCCGGGCTGGGACTCGCGCGCCATGGCGCCCGCGGCATCCTGATCACCGTGGGTCTGCTCGGCATCCTTGCCGGCATCGTGATGCTTCTCTTCCCGCTTGCCGCCGCGTGGGTGCTCACGATCTTCTTCGGCGTGCAGTTCATCCTCGCGGGATGGATCCAGCTTGGACAGGCCAATCAACTTCGTCGGATCGCCGGATGATCCGTTGACCCCGGCACGCACACGATGACGCATCAACCGCACCACCCTCGAACCGACGAGCATTTCGCCCCGACCAGTTCGGGATGGAAGGTCCTGCTGGTCACCAGCATCGCGGCGCTCCTGACCGGATTCGCCGCCTGGTATTTCGTGCTGGCCGAGGACTGGGGATCGATGCTTCTCAAGGGACTGAGAGGCCACGAGGATCTCCTTGGAGTTCGAATCGACGGATGGTGGCGCGTGGTCCTCCCCGCCGGCTTCATGGCGACCATGATGATGTTGATCGTGGTCGTTCAAAGAAAGTGGTTTCCGGGCACGGAGGGCACCGGCATTCCTCAGGCCATCGCCGCCTTGAAGATCGGCGCCTGCAAGGAACGCTCGCTGATGCTGTCTCTTCGAATCGCATTCGGCAAGACGATCCTGCTGACTGGCGCCTTGCTGAGCGGCATCACCGTGGGCCGCGAAGGCCCGTCGGTGCACGTCGGGGCCTGCCTGATGCAGCTCTCGTCACGGTTCGTGCGAATGCCACCATGGCTGATGGAACGAGGCCTGATTCTCGCCGGTTCGGCGGCAGGCATCGCGGCGGCGTTCAACACGCCGATCGCAGGGGTCATCTTCTGCTTCGAGGAGGTGGGACGAACCTTCGACAAGAAAAGCGTCGCCTGCGTGATCCGGACCGTCGCTCTGGCGTGCGCGGTCGGTGTCTTCTTCATGGGTGACTACCACTTCTACACCACGGTGAACCGCGGGGTCTCACTACCGCTCGGCTTTCTCGCCAGTGGCGACATGACGAACTTCATCGCGGAGGCTCGTCAGTGGCTGGCCGTCCCGATCATCGGAATCATCGGAGGATTCTTCGGCGGCTGGTTCGGACGGTTCGTCGTCACCGCCAGTCGGTTCACCGGACCACGGCTGGCGAAGCACCCGTGGATCACGGGCGGCGTGCTGGGTCTCATGCTGGCGTTGGTCGCGATAGGCTCGTTCGGCGAAAGCTATGGCGGAGGCTATGCACAGGCGAAACAGATGCTGGTGAACGCGCACCACACCGGAACGCCGGAGGCCGTCTGGTATTATCCGCTCGCGAAGGCATCGGCCAGCTTCATCAGCCTGGTGAGTGCGATTCCCGGCGGGCTCTTCGATCCGAGCCTTGCCACAGGTGCGGGTCTGGGACAGATCACGTACCCCCTGTTCGATCAGTACATCGCTCCCGGCATCGGCCTGCCTCAGGTCATGATGCTGTTCATGGCCGCCTACTTCGCAGGCGTGGTACAGAGCCCGATCACGGTCTTCGCGATCATGGCGGAAATGACCGGTGCGTATGGCATGATCCTGCCTCTCATGTTCGCCGCGATGATCGGCGCCATGGTCGCCAACCGGATCTGCGAGCCTTCGATCTACGAAGCCCTCGCTCGTCAGTTCCTGATCAACAAGAAGCTCGAAGACCTCGCACCCGCCGAAGAGGATGAGTGAGCCACGCCCGAGGAGTTGGATGCATGGGGATGACACTGCTTTCACTGGCCACCGCGATGCTTCTGATCTCACGACTGGCGAGAACGGGGACGAACCTGCCGAAGACCGATGCGGGTCGGGGATGGAGTGCGAGCATCTGGATTCTCACGCTCACCACGATTCTTGCCCTGCTCGCGGGCTATGCATGGTTTCGAGAGTCAGCCGCCGCACCTGCTCTGATCTGCGCACTGACGCTCCCATTCATGTTCGTGTTTTCGGGTACGCATCGACGTCCGGTCAGAGTCGCTGGCATGATGATGGTGACCGCAGGGAGCTCGTGCCTTCTGGGTCTTTGGTGGATGCCACGGGAACACACGAGCGGCGACCAAGTGGATGCGAACGGCCGCCCGGCTCCGATGATCATCTTCGACGATGCCAGCAGACGGCAGGAACTCCTGGCACGAGCCCGGGCATGCGAGGTCGAATTGGACATCCGCATGATGCAAGGCGTGCAGATCGAGAGCTCTGAAGAAGCTGACGGGGCCGCCTTGGGATCGCTCATGGAGGAGGCGCAGTCGATCATCCGAACACTCGAGAGAACCGAAGGCTCGACGGCACCGAGCGCCTTGAGGCTCTCAAGGCTCGAGGCCAGACTTCGAAGGGGTGGAACCTTCGAGGAATGAGTGTCGATGTGATGCGTCGAACGTCGGTGTCGTCGGTAAAAAAACGATTTTTCGGCGTAATCCGCCTCTGCGTGGCACAGTTTCCAATTGGGTCCTGTTTTTTCTGGAATTCATCCTGACGCCCAGTGAGAATGGAGGCCCCTTTCCACATTCGAGGTTCATTATGCGCGAATACATCACGATCGGAATCAAGACCTCTCTTCTGTCCCTGTTGGCAGGCGGTCTCTGCCTCGCTTCGCTTCACGCGGGAAGCACGATGCTCGGCCCCGACTGGGACGAGGACAGCAATGGAGGAAGAGACGCCGGCAACACCAAGGGCACCGCCATGGAGGTGAAACTTTCGACCACGACACAAGTGACGTCGATCACCGGGAAACTCAAAGGGGAAAACTCCGGCAATCTTGCCAGCCTTCAGGAACCCGACTATCAGGATGTCTACGCGGTCGCGATCACGGACCCCGGTTTTTTCGAGATCCGAACGATCTCACCAGGTTTTTCAGAATTCAATTCCTCGCTCTTCGTCTTCGATCCTGAAGGAAAACCCCTGCTGGGCAATCGCGTGGTTGAATTGGGAACGACCGGCGCCCGGGTGGGCGAGGTCTCCTCCGACGGCAAATTCAAGATCGACAAGCCAGGCCTGATCTACATCGCGGTCAGTGGCCGTGCCAGCGTGCCCCTGGACGAAGATGGAAACATTCAGTTTGCGTTCACGAACGATCCCACCGATGTCGTGGGTCCTGCGGGGCCGAACACGAAACCACTGGCTGGATGGACGACGGCGAATCCCGCAGAAATCGGTTCCTACGTGATCAGCCTGCAAGCGGTCGGACCGATCCCCACCGGATGCGGAGCGCCGAACGCCGGACCGTGCGGAGCGTTGAATCCACTTCCTTACTGCAACGAAGCGACTTGCTGCTCCACAGTCTGCGAACTGGATCCATTCTGTTGCGAAGTGACCTGGGACAGCATCTGCGTCAACACCGCCAGCGAGAGGTGCACCGACTCGTGCGCGAACTGCGACGGGGATCTGAACGGAGACGGCAGGGTCGACGGCAACGACCTCGGACGCCTGCTCGCGTTGTGGAGGCTGAACGATACCTGCGCGGACATCAACAATGACGGCATTGTCGACGGCGAAGATCTGTCCATCCTGCTTCTGAAGTGGGGGACGGACTGCTCCTGAAGCACCGCGGCCGAGCCCCGAAGCGTCTCTTCAACCCGACAACGCTTGGAGCGCCTTCTCGATTCGAGCCAGATCATCTCGGACCTGCTCGAGAGAGTCGGCGTCGTCCCTGATCAGATGAATTCGCTCCAGCATCTGCAAGGCGATGAGAGCCTGCCGCCAGGCGGATTTCGTCTGGTACTCAAGAGCCTGTTTTTCACGGATCTCGGCCACGGCGCGGACCTCCCGGGAGGCCTCCTCGAGATCGGTTCCCTGCTCGATGTAGGCCGAGGCACGCAGCAGCTTGGTGCGAAGCACGCCATCCGATCGATCTCCCTGCCGGGAGATCTGGATTCGCAGCGACTCATCGAAATGAGGGATCGCCTCCTCGGTCCGCCCGAGTTCCATCAGCACCTGACCGACCGATCGCTCGCTGCGACCGATTCGATAGTCGTTTGGTGGGACGATGCCCCGAATCATGGCGGATGCATCGAGAAGCCTGAAATGGGCATCTTCGAGGAGTTCGCGTGCCTCGTCCGTCCGTCCCGAATCCGCGAAGACACGGGCCTGATCGACCAGAACCCAGGCTCTGTTGTTCAGCAGCCCTGCGATCTGCTCACTGTCCGGACCGTACAGGGCCTCCCAGATCATCTCGGCCTCGACGAATTCAGCCAGAGCGGCGGAATAGTCGCCCACTCGCCGTTGCGTGGAACCGAGATGCTGATAGGTCATCGCGACATCGGGATGGATGCGCCCGTGCGCGGCGAGTCGTTCTCGCAGAGCATTTTGATAATTGACCAGAGCCCTGTCGTACTCACCACGACGAAACAGCACACGTCCGAGGTTGTGATAGGCCTCGCCAAGACCCGCCGGACCGGAATCACGCCTGAGCTCGAGCGCCTTCTCGAGAAGAGACTGGGATTTCTCCACCTCATCGAAGGCGAGCTCGATGAGACCGAGCGTGGTCAACAGAGCGGACCCAACTCGAGGCTGATTGTTCAACTCATTGACGACGTGGTCCTCCATGATCCGGACGTACTCGCCGACGGACATGTCATGGGTCCCCTGACCCGTCTGGGGGTTGATGATTCCGATCGAATCCTGGAAACCACGAAGCGTCTCGTCGGCGACACGGCGTTCATGCTCGGCTTCGGCGTACAGGAAGCCGAGACTGATCAATGATGTGATCACAAGAACCACGATCGAGGCCAGCGCCAGAACGGGAATCTTGTGCCTTCGGATGAGCCTGCCGAGCACGTATGAGGTGCTGTCCGCACGCGCGAGGATCGGACGACCGTCGAGATGACGACGCAGATCCTCCTCCATCTCGCCGGCCGAGGCGTAGCGACGCTCGGGATCGGGCGACAAGGCCTTGAGACAGATCACATCGAGATCATGAGAGATGCCGGAGACATGACTGGAAGGCGCAGGGGGAATTCGATCAAGCCTGTTTCCAATCAGCTCGGCGAGGGAGTCGCCCATCTCGAAGGGCTTTCGCCCGCAGAGCATCTCGTAGAGAAGGACACCCAATGCGAACACGTCGACGCGAACGTCGACACGTTCGGGGGCGCCTTCGAGCTGCTCGGGCGCGGCATAGGAGAATGTCCCGAGAAACTGACCGGCCTCGGTGGCCATGGTCTCATCCGTCGAGGCGGAATCGGCGACACGGGCGATTCCGAAATCGAGAATGTGTGGATGATGATCCGCCCCGACGAGGATGTTTCCGGGCTTGAGGTCACGATGGATGATCCCGCGTCCGTGCGCGTATCGAACCGCACCGCAGATCTCGACGAAGAGCGAGGCCACTTCCTCGGATGTCGGAGTCTGCTGGGCATGCCAGCAATCGAGGGTCCGGCCATCCACGTACTCCATGGCGAAATACACGTCGCCACCGATCGTGCTTCCGCTTTCGTACAGAGTCACGATGCCGGGATGGCGGAGTCCTGCGACCAGTTCGACCTCTCGATCGAATCGCATGCGCTGACTCGAGGTCGCAAAACGACCTTGCAGCAGCATCTTGATCGCGACGGTGCGATTGGTGCTGAGCTGCCGTGCCAGAAAGACGACCCCCTGCCCGCCCCGATGGATCTCCTTCAATACGGTGTATCCCTCGATGGGTTGATCGAGGATTCGTTCGATGTCGTTGGACTCGGATTCGGCGAACAGCGCGGACCCGAGGAGATCGTTGTCTGCGACGATCTGCCTGAGAAGCTCCTGGCAGGAGGGACACGATTTCAGATGTGCGGACAATGACTCGGAAGCCGTCGCACCCGTGGCCAGAATCTCGAGTTCCACCCGTTGCGGACAGTCGCCGGTGGTGCCCTCGGCGTCATTCATCGTCGTACTCTGCCTGCATGCGATCCACGATCTTGCGCAGCCCCTGGGCCACGCGACTCTTCGCCAGATAGACGTCATGAGCCGTGATGCCATGCTGCTCCGCGACGGCCTGAGGAGTCAGTCCATGGACCATCAGCATCTCGAAGATCTCTATGGTCTTGGGATCGGTTCGAGTCGTCCTGCGAAACTCACTCATGGCATCCTGCAGAATCGAATGCCGTCGTTGATTCTCCCAGATCTGAGTCAGGTGTCGTTCATCATCGAGTTTGGCGGCGATCGCCTCATCGATCAGTTCGCCACCTCCACGTCGGCGTCGATGGTCGAGAATTCGGAATCGAGCGATGCCGACCAGCCAGGCGCCGAGACGGCCACGCTCCCTGTCGTACCTTCCCTCCCGGTACTCCTTGACGAATCGGACCAGAGTCTCCTGCGCGATGTCGGCTGAATCCTGATCGCTCAGACCGAGATTGCGGGCGAATCCGATCAGGATCGAACGATACCTTCGATCGAACGCCTCCCACACCTCCGCATTCGCGGGGTCATGGAGCGCTTCGAGCATCGCGGTGGTTGTCCGGGTGATTTCCATGGCTGTCTTCTTCTTCGACGATCACGCTGGAATGGGTTCAATTCGACGACCAGTCTGATGGTTGATCGGGCACGAATCAACCTTCGTGCCGCATATCAGGGCTTCTCGTCTCTCAGACTCTCGGAAATGGCCGTCTCGTGAAGCCGCATGCTTTTCTCGTCGAGGGATTCCTTGGCGGCCTGAAATTCGGCGGCATCGATCCCGGAGGGATCGGACGCCGCTCTGGAGATGAAGTCCTTGACGATGCCAAGCTCGGATTCCAGTTCGGTCAGGTACCCCTCTGAAAGCTGGTCTCGAACCCGCGCCAGCGCCTCAGAGATCCACTTCACATCGAGAGACGCGTTGACACGAAGATCGATCACCCGGTGAAGATGCATGTCGCTGCGAGCATGCGTGAAGGAATCATTCTCGATTTCATCGACCTCGTCCGAAGTCAGTCCGTAATTGGGAACGAACTGGGTCGAGGCTCTTCGACCGCTGCGCTGCTCGACGGCGTTCACCGAAAGGACGCCGTCGGCGTCGATGATGAACTCGACTTCGATCTTGGGAATTCCAGCAGGCATCGGCGGGACTCCGGCGAGATCGAAGGTCCCCAGAGAACGACAATGTTCGGCCAGTTCACGCTCCCCTTGAAGCACCTGGATGCGCACGGATGTCTGACCGTCGACCGAGGTGGAGAAGCGTTCCGTGGCTCGAGCGGGTATCGAGCTGTTTCGAACCAGAAGCTTGGCCACGGCCCCCCCCATCGTCTCGATGCCGAGCGAGAGCGGAATCACATCGAGCAGGAGCATTCCCCGGGTCCGACCCTCGAGAATGGAAGCCTGGACCGAAGCGCCCAACCCGACGACTTCATCGGGATCGAGTGCGGTGTAGGGCGTTCGACCGAAGAACGATTCGACGGCTTCACGGACCGCGGGAATTCGAGTGGAACCACCGACCAGAACGACTCGATCGACATCCTCGACGGAGACGCCCCCATCATTGAGCACATGACGG
>PAQN01000057.1 GCA_002709755.1 Phycisphaerae bacterium | reverse complement strand
GAGGCATGCCGTTGGTCATGCCACCTTCGAGTCCGCCCGCGTTGTTGGAGGAACGGACGAATCCCAGAGAGGCCGTGTGCTTCAGAGAAGCGTCGTATGCGATGGGATCATGGACCTGCGAACCGTTCATGTGGGCGCACTCGCGTCCCATTCCGATCTCGACCGCCTTGAAGGCCTGTATACCCATGACCGCCCCGGCGATTCTTGAATCGAGTTTCTGATCCCAGTGCATGCAGGAACCGAGTCCGATCGGACAGCCGAAGACATGGGCCTCGACCACACCACCGACGGTGTCCTTGTCGACCTTGGCCTGACGGATGGCGGCACGAAGACGCTCGCCGACCTCCTCGTCAGGAACATAGACGTCGCTCGCATCTCGAAGCACCAGCAGATCACGCCAGTTGTTCTCGTCGGGGGCGACTTCGCTCATTGCGTCCATTCCGCCACGGACGAATCCGAAGACCTCGATTCCGAATTCGCGAAGGAAGCAGCGAGCGATCGCACCGGCGGCGACCCGTACCGCGGTCTCACGCGCACTGGCACGTTCGAGGGTTTCACGACAGTCTGTCGTGAGCCACTTCACGCTTCCGGCGAGATCGGCATGGCCCGGACGCGGACGATGAACCGGTGGTGTTCTTTCAAGGTCGTCCAGACGATCGTCCCGGTTGGCGACACGGACCACCAGAGGTGAACCCGTGGCATGTCCTCTTCTGAATCCGGTGACGATCTCGGCGCGATCGGTCTCGATCTTCTGACGAGCCCCTCGTCCGTATCCCCCCTGCCGACGACGCAGTTCGTTGTCGATGAACTCGAGATCGAGTTCGAGCCCCTGAGGAAGTCCGTCGATCCAGGCGAGCAGACCGGGACCATGGGATTCACCGGCGGTGGTGTAGCTCAACGTGGGCATGGTCCGCATCTCCGGGGTTGATTGGATCAGTTCGTCTTCGAATTCGTGTGCTTGTTGATCCGGTCGGCGAACTCGTTGGCCTCGACGACCGCGTTGCGACGGGTTCCGAAACAGATGGTCAGGGTGTCGTCGACCTCCTGCATCAGGACGGGCGCGGCGATGATCGTCCCATCCACCAGCACCGCGACGGGCCGGGAGGCACGATCGGTGGAAAGTCGCGTCATCTTCTTCCGTGCCTCTTCGGTGAAGGTCAGAATCACCGTCGGACGACCGAAGTCGTCGATTGACCGACGTGCCGAAACGATCTCATCGAGAACGATGGTGGGCTCGGGAGCGACCCAGGTATCGAGTCCCCCGACGTGATAGTCGAGCCGCTTCCAGTCATTCTTGCTGGAATTCGACGCGGCACGCAGTTCCACGGAGGAACGGTGGGTGTCCACGGTCGTGGTGCACGAAACACAGACTCCCAGCATGGAGAAGGTCAATGTCCGAATCAAGAGTCTGGGAAGCGAATGCGTCATGCGGATCTCCTGTTGCGATCAGGATACCGCAAGACAGCAGGCGAAGCCCGCCGGAGTCGGGTACGGTTCATACATGGACACAGTGACCGTGATCGACAGCCACACCGAAGGAGAACCCACTCGAGTCGTGATCGAGGGCGGACCTCACCTGAATGGAACGACCGTCGCCGAGAAGGCGGCCGACTTTAGGAAGCGTCACGAGGATTTTCGCAGAGGGGTGATCGGTGAACCGAGGGGCCACGACGCGATCGTCGGGGCGCTTCTGGTGGAACCGGATGATCCGGACTCCGAGACCGGAGTGATCTTCTTCAACAACGTGGGAACGCTTCACATGTGCGTCCACGGAACCATCGGCGTGATCGCCACACTGGCCCATCTGGGCAGGATCACCCGGGGGAATCATCGGCTCGACACACCTGTCGGGACCGTGACGGCGCATCTCGGTGAGAATTCACTGATCTCGGTCGAGAACGTGGTGAGTTTCCGTCACCAGAAGGACATCGAAGTCGAGGTCGAGGGTCTTGGCCTGGTGACCGGAGACGTCGCCTGGGGTGGCAACTGGTTCTTCCTGGTGGAGGACCACGGTCTCGATCTGGCCGCCACCGATCTGGGTGAACTCTGCCGGGTCGCGGGCAACATCCGTCGGGCGCTCGAACGAGACGGAATTCACGGTGTGGACCCGACGACGGAAGAAGGAAGCTTTCAGGTCATCGACCACATCGAACTGTTCGACCGTCCCACGCGAGACGACTGCGACAGTCGCAACTTCGTGCTGTGTCCGGGTGGAGAATACGATCGATCCCCATGCGGAACCGGACTGAGTGCGAAGATCGCGTGTCTCGCCGCGGACAGAAGACTTCGCAACGGCCAGAGGTGGGTTCAGGAATCGATCATCGGAAGTCGCTTCATCGTCAGGTACCACGATGCCAGAGATCGACCGGATGCGGTGATCCCGACGATCACCGGAGGCGCGTGGATCACTGGAAGAAATGAACTCCATTTCGACGAGAACGACCCTTTCGTCGAAGGAATACTGAGACACTGACGGACCACAGAGGACCCTGGAGAACGCATCGATGTTACGCAACGACTGGATCGGAGTGATGCCCGCCATCACCACCCCCTTCACGGAGAATGGAGCGGTCGACATCGCCTTCATGAGACGTCATGCAAGGCAGATGATCGAAGCGGGCTCGACCGCGATGGTCACGCCTGGATCTCTTGGAGAGGGAGGCACGCTCAGTCACGATGAGAAGGCGACGATCTGGTCGGAGCTCTCGGAGGAACTCTCGGGTCGAGCTCCGGTGGTGGCCGCCATCAGCGCGCTCTCGACCGACGAGGCCGTGCAACTCGCCAGACTCGCGGAATCAAGCGGATGCGAAGGACTGATGGTGCTTCCCCCCTACGCCTACGACGGACGTTGGCAGGAGACGAGGGCACACTTCGCTGCGATCATCGAATCGACGCCGCTGTCGTGCATGCTCTACAACAATCCGGTGGCGTACACCACGGACATCGTGCCTGAACAGGTGCTCGAGATGGCGGAAGCGCACGAGAACCTTCATGCCATCAAGGAATCATCTGGTGACATTCGAAGAATCGCCGAACTGAGACGGTTGCTGGGCGACCGATTGGCGATCTTCGCCGGGATCGACGACCTCGTGGTCGAAGCCGTCGATGCGGGCGCGGATGGCTGGATCGCGGGACTCGTCAACGCGTTGCCGATCGAAAGCGTCAGACTGTTCGATCTCGCCCGAGGCGGTGACCGGGAGGCCTGCCGGGAACTCTACGAATGGTTCCTCCCTCTGCTTCGATTGGATGCCGTGCCGGAGTTCGTGCACCTCGTCAAACTGTGTCAGAGCGAGTTCGGAATCGGCTCGGAACGTTTGAGGATGCCCCGTATCGCGCTCGAAGGCGAGGTGCGGGACAGGGCGCTGATGATCATCGCAGAGGCGAAGATGAAACACGCCAGAATCTGAGACGACGCGGCATGGGTGCTCAGACGAGAATCGCGGGCAGTCGTGATTCCTCGACGCCGTCGTAACAACGAAGCGCTGCGAAACGCTGCAGGGCCCCCGGCATTCCGACTGCGGTGAATCCGGGATGTGATGTCGCGGGAAAAGGGCCACCATGCACCATGGATGGCACCACGGCGACACCGGTGGGCATCTTGTTTTCGAGCAGACGCCCGCACTTCGATCTCAAGGTCGAGCGAACCTCGTGGGCGACCTCGCCGCCCTGCGCGGCCTCGTCACCCCAGAGACAACCAGTCAGCTGACCTCCCAGCGAACGCAGGCAGGCAAGCAGCTCGGTCTTGTTCTCGCAGGCCACGATCAGGGCGGCGGGACCGAAGAGCTCGCGTTGCATCGAATCGGGCATTTCCAGGAAGCTTGGACCGTTCGTCATGAGCAGGGTGGGCTGAAAACGCCAGCCGGCGTCCTCCACCGGCAATCCACCGGTCAGGAGAATCGCACCGGCATCCTGTTGCATGCGCACGCCGCTCTCGAGTCCGTCGACGATCTGTGAGGTGAGCAGAAGACATGATTCAGTCCCGGACAGATGCGCGACCGTGCGATCGGCGAGATTCCGGGCGACCGACTCGTCGATCAGGAAACACAGACCGGGTTTGGTGCAGAACTGCCCGGAGCCGAGGAGGATCGAACCCGACCAGGCTTCGGCGAAGGACTCCAGACCGGACTCGTCGCATCCCGGCAGGAGGACCACGGGATTCAGACTGGACATCTCGAGGGAGACGATCTTGCCGGCATGGTCCGCGACGGACTTGATCGCACGTCCGGCCTGTTCTCCACCGGTGAACCCGACCGCCGCGATCGCGTGGTGTTCGATCAGGCGAGCGATGTCCTCGTGCTCGGCGTGATAGAAGAGCTGCACGGTGGCGGGCGGCATGCCCGTGTCCTCGAGTGCGGTCACCACCGACTCGGCGAGACACCGCGTGGTTTCCGGATGTGCGGGATGGGCCTTCACGATCACCGGATTTCCCGCGGCGATCGCCGCCGCGAAATCACCACCGGAGATCCCGTTGAACGCCAGAGGGAAATTGCAGGGGCCCATGACGAGCACGGCCCCCCCGAGAGGTTCGAAACAGGAACGAATGTTCGTCTGATGATCGATCACGGGCCGACGCCATCCCGAGGGTGAGACATCACGAGCGGCACGCGCGGCCTGGCGAAGCTGATCGGTGGTTCGAGGGAGTTCCACCGACGCGAGTCTGGTCGGCTGGGGAAGCCCTGTCTCGAGTGAGGCGGTCTGGGTCAGCCGGTCGGCATCAGCTTCGATGCATTCGGCAAGACGTTCCAGAAACCGGCCGATGCGCTCGGGATCGACGTGCGCAAGCGCACGAGAGGCGTCGATGGATGCGGTCGCCATCGACTCCAGATCCGGCCAGGCGGTGATGGGAAACCGTTGCGGCAGAGCGTCACCGCTGATCGGATTGAAGGACTGGAACGTCGGGTCATCGGCTCCACATGATGTCCAGTTGCCTGCCATGAGAATCGGCTTCGTGTCCATTGAAAATGCTCGCTTCGGTCTCAAGAAAAAACGGAGCCGGGTATTCGAACCCGGCCCCGTCGAGGGTCGTGTGAACGTTCGGGACGTGGAATCAGAAGTAGAAGCTGAAACCGCAGCGAACGATGTTGGTGTAGGTGTTGTTCGACTTCATGTTGGGTCCGTTGACCAGTGCACCGCCGGCATTGGGGTCCGATGTCGTGATGGCACCGTACTTGATGGGCGAAGTCGCGAGGAACTGATACCCGATGGTCAGGGCCGTGTTGTGGTTGAAGAAGAATTCAAAGTCGAGGAAGGCTCCGTAGGAGAAGACCCAAGACTTGTTCGAAATGTTCCAGACCAGTGCGTTGGGGTCGCCGCTTTTGTCTTTGATATTCTTGATAGAAAGATCGTTGTAGCTGACACCGGCCGAGGGACCGAAACGGATGATGCCACCGCCCATGAAGGGCCAGCCTCCGGGAAGATCGAACTCGAGACCCGGTGAGAACATGACGGGGATCTGGTACAGGTTGCCGCCATCGGCGAAGTACGGATCGGTGGGGATGGGCGTGCCTGAGACACTGGGTGTGATGTTGCCGGTGAACTGCTCGACACCGTTCCAGAAGAAGCCGGTCCAGACCTGAAGGATGACGTAGCTGTCGGGGATTCGGTATCCGAGGGTCAGGTCGACGCCGACACCGACATCAAAGCGAAGCTTGCCTGAATTGAATTCGTAGTCGCTGCCGCTCGAATTGGACTTGTTGTTCTGGAAATTGATGTTTCCGGCGATGGTGGGAGCCGCAGTGATCTGAAGATAGAACGGCGATTCCTCAGCGCTTGCATGGCCGGTTCCGATGGGAGTGCCGGGTTCCTGGGCGCTCGAGACGGAAAGGCCGAGAAGATCTCGGACCGAATCTCCGTCGGCGTATCCGGCCGAGGCCGTGAGGCAGACTGCGAGGGCGCTGCACAGGGTCATCTTTTTCATGGACTTGTCTTCCGCTTCCGTTATGACTTGAGAAGGCCGGCTGTCGGCCTGCACACGCATGACTGAGACCGCCGATTGTTCGATTGGACCCGCTGGGGGTACGAAAGGCGATACGTTGAGCCCTTCGATCGGTAGAGTATGGAGCCCCAGACGGGATTCAGCAAGTCCGTCGGGCGAAGTGCCACCCCAGCCATGAAAGCGACTTCTTGATCATGAGCAATCGAACTCCCAGGGACATCGTCGCCGCACTCGACAAGCACATCGTCGGCCAGAGCAAGGCCAAACACGCCGTGGCGGTCGCGATTCGCAACCGCTGGCGCAGAATGCAGTTGCCGTCTGAGATCGCTGCTGAAATCATGCCACGAAACATCGTCATGATCGGTCCGACGGGCGTCGGAAAGACCGAGATCGCACGGCGACTGGCCAGACTCGTGGACGCTCCATTCATCAAGATAGAAGCCACGAAATTCACCGAAGTGGGCTACGTGGGGCGGGACGTCGAGTCGATCGTTCGCGATCTGCTCGAAGCCGCCATCAAGATGCTTCGAGCGGAAGATGCGGCGGAGGTGGCCCCGGCCGCGGAAGAGGCGGCGCGGAATCGAGTGGTCTCTCTCCTGCTGGGTGAAGCCATCGGTGAGACACGACAGGATGAGGAGACCGATGCCGAGGGCTCGGAGTCCGTCGAGACTCAGGAAGCCCATGATCGAGTCAGAGAGAGGATGAGAAAGAAGCTCGACGAGGGCCTCTTCGATGACAAGGAGCTCGAGATCCTGGTTCGCGAAAAGCCCACGATCCCGATGATGGGTGGGACCGGCCCCGATCAGATGGACCCGGGACTGGGTTCGATGCTGGAGAAGCTCGTTCCCGAGACCAAGCACCGAAGAAGGACCACCGTCAGAAGAGCGATCCAGTTGCTGACGGAGGAGGAGACGGAAAAGCTCGTCGACAAGGATCGGATCATCGAACGTGCGATCGAGCGCACGGAGGAATCCGGACTGGTCTTCATCGATGAGATCGACAAGATCGCGATCAACGAACGGGGTGGCTCCGGAGAGGTCAGCCGCCAGGGCGTTCAGAGAGATCTCCTGCCCATCGTCGAGGGATGTGCAGTCACCACCAAGCACGGCGTCATCAACACGGACAACATCCTCTTCATCGCCGCAGGCGCCTTTCACACCGCGAATGTCAGTGATCTCATGCCCGAACTTCAGGGTCGTTTTCCGATTCGTGTCGAACTGGAAGCTCTCACCAGAGATGATTTCCGGCGCATTCTCAGCGAACCGCACGCCTCGCTGACGGAGCAGCAGGCGGCGCTGCTCTCGACCGAGGGCATGACCATCGAGTTCGAGGATTCCGCGATCGACGCGATGGCGGACCTGGCGGCGGAGGCGAACGAGCGACTCGAGAACATCGGGGCCCGTCGACTCATGACGATCATGGAACAGGTCTTCGAGGAACTCGCATTCGAAGCATCCGAAATGGTCGAGCGAGGCGAGACCTCCGTACGAATCGACGAGGACTTCGTTCGTTCGAGGCTTCGCACGGTTCTCGAGGACGAGGACCTTGGGCGGTTCGTCCTGTGAGCGAAAGTGCACGCAGACTCGCTTTGATCACCGGAGCCTCGGCGGGGATCGGCGCCAGCTTCGCGGAACACCTCGCGGCGCGTGGTTTTGATCTGATGCTCGTGGCCAGACGGGAGGATCGTCTGGAGGAGATCGCCGCACGAATGAGGGAAGTCCATGGGATCGAGACCATCACGCTCGCGCAGGATCTCTCCGAGGAAGGAGCGACGGATCGAATCGTGCGGATCGTCGAGGAACACGACAGGGTGGTCGATGTCCTGATCAACAATGCCGGATACGCACTCTCGAAGAGCGGGCTGCAGACCTCATGGGGTGAGGTCCGGGATTTTCTCGAAGTGTTGATGGTCGGACAACTGGAACTGATGCACCGGATTCTGCCCGGTATGAGAGCGCGTGACTACGGACGGGTCATCAACGTCGCCTCTCTCGCGGCATTCGCTCCCGAGTCGTCGGGTGGTCTGTATGTCGCGGCCAAGAAGTTCATGGTGTCGGCCTCCTGGGCGGCGTGGTTGGAATGTCGAAGCAGTGGCGTGCACGTCACGGCGAGCTGTCCGGGATACACCTGGACGGAGTTCCACGACGTGCTTGGAAACCGCGAGACGATGAACCGCATGCCGAAGTGGATGTGGAGCACCTCGGAGCACGTGGTCTCCGAAAGCTGGAAGGCATGTGAAGCCGACCGGCCGCAGATCATCATCGGCAGGATCAACAGGATCATCAGAGCACTCTGCCACCTGCTTCCACGAAGATGGGTGGTCGGCATCGCGCCGAAACCGATCAAGGCACGTGGGTATGGCTCGAAATCATGAGAGAACGCACGGCGCTGGAGTCCCGGACCTCAGGACCCGAGTGTCGAGTTGAGAAGAACACCCGTCATCACACCGTCGGGTGCGGGCCGCCCGGTCCATATCTCGAACTGCAGCTCCGCCTGACGAAGAAACATCGAGCCACCGACGGCGGTTCGACATCCAGTCTGCATCGCCCCGATCACCAGAGGGGTGGGCATCGCGGAATAGACGGTGTCCAGAACCGTGATCGACTCTTCCAGAGAGACGTCGTCCGGGATCGGAGAGGCGTCGGGATGATCACCCACGGGTGATCCGACGGAGGTCGCATTGACGAGTGCGTCGAATCCACCGCTCTCGAGATCGGAGAGCGTGCCGACATGAAGGCGGTCATCTGACAGATCCTCGACAAGCTCGACCGCACGCTGATTCGTTCGATTGACGACGGTGACCTCCGCGCCATGTTCGAGCAGACCAGCGACGACGGCACGAGCGACGCCGCCGGCGCCGAGCACCATGACCCGTCGATTGGCGAGCTCACCCGGAGTGATCTCCATGGCCTCGACCAGACACGCCACCGCGGCGGGGGCATCGGTGTTGAAGGCATGGAGACCTCCATCCTCGTCGACCAGCAGGGTGTTTGCCGCACCACAACGCCGGCTGACCGCATCGAGCGTTCCGCCGGCCTCGAGCACGAATCGAACCAGGTGTTCCTTGTGCGGCATCGTGACACTGCCACCGGAAAAATCGAGGCCTTCATGATCGATGAGCGCTCCAAGTGTCGCCTTGAAAGGCTCCCAGCCGGGTGCGATCGGAAGTCTGAGATACACACCGTCGTGTCCGATGGCATCGAATCCGGCATTGTGGACCGAAGGACTCCATGACGCCCCGACGGGCCATCCGATGATCCCGTAGACCCTGGTCGAGGGCTTGATGGAATCGAATCGATAGGTGTCCTTCAGAGTTCGAATCGAAATCTGACCGGGGGCCGTTTCGTCGTCGTCATCGAGAGGTGCGAAGGTGAGAAAGCCGCCGAACTTGGGAGCGAGCACCCTGCTCATCCCACCGAACTCCCCCATGCATAGTGCGATCATGGGATTGGCACGAGCACGCAGCAGATCGAAGGCTTCGAGATTGTCTCGCAGGGATCGTGCGGACCAGACGATCTTCGAGATCGCGCAGGACGACTGCATCGCCATGTCCGCGACACGCCTCGTGAGATCACGTGGACGACCATCGAAATCATGAGAGGAGAGGATCAGCCCGGTGTCGACGTCTCGGGCCTGTCGATCATGTGAGACCACGAGGTCGATCTTCTGGGCGACGTTCGCGCTTCGAAGATAGTCATCGAGTTCGAAATCAAGGTACCGGGGAGGGTGATTCGAGACGCCGATGCGTTCGAGCAGGGACACGCGATCGGTCTCGTGACCGGACCATGCCCCGCCCTCTCGAGATGAGCGACAGGTGATGATCGAGGGAAGCGGACCGTGTTCGAGCAGTTCCTCGATCACCCGGACGGCATCGGGATCATCGGCGAGACCGTCGATGCGCCATTCGATCAGTCGGGCCCCCTGCTCCGATGCCTCGGTGGCACAGGCAAGGGCCTCTGGGAGGTCGGAGGGGGAATCAATCGCGATCGGGCAGCAGATGAATGTCATGAACGGATCCTATCACGGTACCATCCCCGACCATGAGCAATGAAATCGATCCGGACATCCGAACCGTTCTTGAATATCTGCACGGCCACCTCGAGGGCCTGATTCGCTTCGACGAGAATGTGATACCCATCAAGATCGTCATCGATCAGGAAGGGCGCATCGTCGCTCCGGTGATGGTCGCGATGCTGACCGCCGGGGACACCGTTCTCCACATGCCGGACGAGGAGGACGATTCACTTCACATCATGGTGACACTGGAAGGCTTCGAGGAGACCGGGGTCGACGGTGAGCTTGCCGACAGATGGCAGATCTATCACGGTGAACCGGATGATGTCCGCTGGGCGATCATGCACATCGATGCCGCACGACTGGATGGTCTGTTCTACGACGGGGATGCGCTTCTGGTTCCGAACCCTCTCGCCGGATGCGAGGCCGCGATCTGTCGCTGGGCCAACCAGGATCTGGTCGAGGGCATGCGGAAGGCCTGTTTCGAGCAACACGAAGTGGAATTGAACGACCCGAGACTGGTGGGAGTCGACCCGCTCGGATTCGATGTTCGTGGTCGTTTTCAGGTCATGCGGCTGGCTTCACCCGAATATCTCGCGGATGAGGAGGCGGCCAGGTCGGTGCTCACCCGACTGAGCGGGAAGTGATCGAACGAGGCGACCCCGGACCGTGCTAGAATCGGACAATCCAATAGACAGGAGTCAGTCCCATGATGGGCGGAAGCATTAATCACGACATGATCGACGACGTGACCGCATCGGTCGCGCAGGAATACGCCAACAACTTCGGAAAACCCGGTTTCGACGATCCAGGGAAGATGTACATCGACCAGAGATACGACGGCTACACCGAGGAGAACCAGGAGACCTGGTCGATTCTCTACGGACAGCAGATGGACTATCTCGAATCGGTGGCTTCGAACGTCTATCTCGAAGGGGCGAAGGCGATCAACCTGGTTCGAACGCACATCCCCCACCTCTCCGGCAAGGAAAGCGTGAACACGTACCTGAGGGAACTGACGGGATGGCAGAGCTGCGCGGTGCCGGGATACCTCCCGGCCAAGGCGTTCTTCGCATGCCTGGGACGTCGGGAATTTCCCACCACGATCGTGATACGTCCGAAGGAATCGATCAACTATCTTCCCGAACCGGACATCTTCCACGACATCTTCGGGCACGTGCCACTGCACGCGGATCCGGTGTTCGCGGACTTCCTCCAGACCTACGGCAAGGCCGCGGCGGTGACCGACGATCCGCACCATGTCGAGCGACTTGCACGGCTCTTCTGGTTCACGGTCGAGTTCGGTCTCATCCGGGAAGCAGGCGAATTGAAGCTCTACGGATCTGGACTCATCTCATCACCTGGAGAGAGCGTGCACGCACTCGAGAGCAAGGATGTGGACCGACGCGAATTCGATCTCGACCGTGTCTGCGAGACCTCGTTCGAGATCGATCACTACCAGCCCATCCTGTACGTGCTCGAATCATTCGAGCAGCTGCGTGACGCCATGAACACGTACGCGGAACGGATTCTTGAAGATCACGCCGACAAGGCCTCGGCCTGAAGAAGCAGATTCGATGAATCGACATGTCCAGATCGCGGAGCCGAGCTGGCGGGGTCACTCTCTCGTCTACGCGACGAATCTGGCCAACATCATCACGAGCATGGGCTGCAGGGTCACGCTCTGCATTCCGCAGATGACGGATGAGAACGGCGCCCAGATCGCCGTGGTTCATGAATCCGCCCGCGACGGCGTGGAGGTTCGCACATGCCTTCGCACCTTTTCCACGGGGTTCGGAAAGGTCCTCTCGGACCGGTGCGAAGAGGTGGTCGATTCGATTCTGGAACAACATGAAAGTCTGGCTCCGATTCGATTGATCCTGCCCACGGCGGACGCCATGGTGAGCATGAGGATGAACACATCGCAGGCATCGAGGCTGAGGCGGATCAGACCATGCTCGATCATCCACCAACCGAGACTGGGCTACGGTGGATACGGGGTCCGCTTCGCCGTGGGACGCGAGATCGTGCGGGCACGAATGCGACGATGCGGCCATCGTTTGATGACGATGGATCCACTCACACATCGCTCGGCCCTTCGGAGCGGAATCGAGATGGGACTGCTGCACGTTCCGATGCCCGACTCGGAGAGGATTGACAAGTCGGCGGCGAGAGCGCTCCTCGGAATTCCCCGCCATGCACGCGTGATCGGCGTTCTCGGCGAACACTCGGACAGAAAAGGCACCCTCGAGATACTCAGGGCCTGGCCGAAGGACATGCCCGAGGGCATGACCCTTCTGATCCTGGGTCAACTTTCCGAGTCGATCCGGAGTGAACTCGCGAAGAGAGCCGGGGAGATCTCCGGGAATCGGATCATCGTGCATGACGGTTTCCTGACGAACGAACGATTTCAAGCGGGTTTCATGGCAAGCGATGTGATCACGACGCTGTATCCGAGGCACCATGGAATCTCCGGCATCACGGTGGAAGCGGCCGGTTTTCTGATTCCAATTCTTGGCAGCGACCACGGGGCGAACGGACTCATGATCAGGGAGAACGGTCTCGGAGAGACCGTCGATGCGAGAAATCCACGGGTTCTGCGCTCCGCTCTGACACGGGCTGCGGAGGAGGATCCGGTCGTCGACGAGAGTCGACGAGAGCGGTTCGTCGCCAGATACGAACCCGGACGATTCCATGAGGACCTCAGCCAGTGGCTGGAGATCTCGGGCGGTCGATGATCTGAATCGGGCGATGCACGAGAAACTTCGGTCAACGGTCGCCCGCTTCGAGACATGGGTCTCGATTTGGCTGTGATGAGCTTGACGAGAACATTACGAATTGAGAACCTTGAAAAGGATCAGAATCACACAAAGCATCATGAAGTTTGCAGGAGTCTCCCCATGCCATCCGGTCACATGAAGTTCACCATTCCCACACTCGCCTCGTTCGTGATCGCATTCACGATCGCATTCTCGATCACCGCATCGGGCACGAACACGTCAACGACCGCACCCGGTGCGGAGGAGTGGCCCGTCCACGACATGAAACGACCGCAGCCCGCGATGGTGAATCCCGGACTGACCGGCACCGCGAAGACGCCCGGCACCGCACCAAGCGACGCAACCGTCCTGCTCGGAGCGGGCACCGGACTGAAGCACTGGAACCATGGGGGCTGGAAGGTCGATGCCGACGGCATCGCCCAGGTCACTCCCGGTACCGGAGACATCAGGACGAAGGAGTCCTTCGGCGACTGCCAGTTCCACATCGAATGGCTGGTTCCGGCGGATCGTGAATGCGACGGACAGGCGGGCTCAAACAGCGGCGTGTTCTTCCTGGACAAGTACGAGGTCCAGATCCTCGGATCGAACCCGAACCAGACCTACCCCGACGGGCAGGCCGGTTCGATGTACGGCCAGTATCCCCCACTGGTGAACCCCTGCCGACCGAACGGTGAATGGAACACCTACGACATCATCTTCACCGCACCGAGATTCGAGTCGGACGGGTCTCTTGCAGCCGCGGGAACCGTCACCGTGATCTTCAACGGCGTGGTGGTGCAGAACCATTCCGCGTTCATGGGCATCACGGCCCATGGCTCCAAGGCCAAGTACCAGAAGCATGATCCGACCGGTCAGATCAGGATTCAGGATCACGGCGACCCGATCAAGTTCGCCAACATCTGGGTCCGGCCGCTGGGCGAGCGGACCCTCGCCTGGTGATCCAGACGGATCATTTCGAAAGAATCGGAACGGCGTCGATTCCAGACGGGATCGACGCCGTTTCTTGAAGATAGACTGTGCGCTTTCAAGGAGATCGATCGCATGCCCGTACCGACCATCAAGACCGCTGAATTCGAAAAACGACGAGATGCCATGCTGAAGTCACTCAAGGACTCGGTCGGCCTGGTCTTCTCGGGCGATGGCGGACACGATCTCAGAGGTGGATGGAAACCCGATCCGACGTTCGAATATCTGACGGGGATCACGAATGAAGCAGGTGCGGCGCTTCTGCTCGACCCGCTCAACCCGATCGCGAGCAAGAGAGCGACCGTGTTCCTTCGTCCACTCGATCCCGAGATCGAGAAATGGGATGGTGCGCGCGATTTCATCGATTCGAAGCTCGTGAAGAAACTCGGCATCAAGAGCCTTGCGAGAACCAACCGGCTGCCGATGATGCTCGCCGCGGCGGCCCGGAAATCGAAGAAACTCGCGTGCCTGCATGCGTTCGCGAACCACACCCAGCCGGTGTCCGCGGATCTCGCCGTCTTCCAGAAGGTGGCACAACGCATTCCAGGCGTGAGCATCGTGGATCGGACGGAACTGCCCGCGAGAATGCGTGCGGTCAAATCGACGGCCGAACAGGCCTGCATCAAGGAAGCCGGCCGGATCACCGGGTTCGGTTTCGATGCCGTTCTTGGAAACATGAAACCGGGAATGAACGAGTTCGAGATCCAGGAACTCCTCGAACACGCCTATCGAACGAACGGGTCGCGCGGACCGGCCTACAACACCATCGCCGGATCAGGGTTCAACGGAACGGTTCTTCACTACGGGGCCAACGATCAGACGATGGAGGATGGTGATCTGATCGTGATCGATTCCGGATGTGAATTCTGCGGCTATGCGGCCGATGTCACCAGAACCTTCCCTGTGAACGGCAGATTCACGAAACGTCAGAGAGAGATCTACTCCATCGTTCTCAAGGCCCTCGACGCCTCGATCGCCAAGGTCAGGGCCGGCGCGACGATGGCACAGGTCGACAAGGCTTCACGAGACATCATCACCAAGGCCGGATACGGAGACTACTTCATCCATGGCATCGGCCACCACCTCGGCCTCGAGGTCCATGACATCACTCCCGATGGTCCGCTCAAGACGGGTTCGGTGATCACGGTGGAACCGGGCATCTATCTGCCCGAGGAGAATCTGGGAGTCCGGATCGAGGACGACATCGTCGTGACACGCGACGGTTCGAAAAACCTGACCAGATCGATTCCGAGAACCATCGCTCAGATCGAGAAGGCGATGGCCCGCTGAGAGAACGCTCACAGTCGAAATCAGACGACGGGGCGCAACCAGTTCAAGAGCAGAAGACTCAACGACCAGACCACTGGAAAGCTCGAGATCGCGATTCCGAGCATGATGAGTTTTCGAGCCAGGGCATCTCGGGAGCGGCCGACGATCTCGCATGAGATGATCACGAAAAGCATCAATGCGAACTTGAATCCGATCGCTCCGGGCAGGCCCCAGGAATCGATGACCTCAGCCGCCACGGGATTCACCTCGACTCCGCCCTTCCTAAGAATCACCCAGGTCAGCATGATGTCGAGGCTGGAGACGAAGATGAACCAGATGTAGGCGTTCTGGTATCTCATTTCCGGAACATCGGTCAGCTCAGGATGATCGTCGGGTGGTTCTCTGCTCGGGTTCGAGTTCGACATGACGTGATCAGATCAGCGGATCAT
>PAQN01000056.1 GCA_002709755.1 Phycisphaerae bacterium | reverse complement strand
CTGACGAGGAAGACGTTCACCGCGCGATCTCACGGGTTCATCCTCCTCCCTAGGGCGGCCCACTCGATCTGGACTGTCACATCAATCTGTACTTCGACCACAATCCCCTGACGGAGGATGTCCACACTGCGGTTGGCGGTCTCATTGATCCCAGCGGCTATCTCGAAAAAAGACTGCAGGTTATTTCTAATGCCGCCCTCAATTCTCGTTGTACGCCGAGCGCCTGATCTGGCCATACGCCAGAACGTACAGCGGTCGCGAAGACCCGCCATCGCATCGAAAGGCATTGAAGCAGAAGACGCCCGCGGCAGAACCACGGGCGTCTTTGATGATGTCATGTTTTCCGCTCGATCAGCACCAGAGCCCGCGGACTTTCGAGCACACTCGAAACCAGAAGGCCGATGGCGACGACCGAAAACGATCGACTAGAGATCCTGGTCTTTGGTGACACGGCCGCTTCCCATTGACTTGGGGATGGGCTTTCCATCAGGCCCGAGCTTGAACGAACCATCGGGGTTGGTCTCGTAACTGGGACTTTTCACCCCAGCCGTGAGGGGGGAATTCTTCTGCATGGATGCGGCCAATTCCTTGGCGGCCCCGGTGGCCTCAGCCATGTAGATGGCCACCGCGTAGCTCCAGTTGCCATCCTTGCTTTCATAGCCCTTGACACTCACACCGGGGGGGAGCTCGCCGATCGTCGATGAGCCCAAGGCATCAACCGTCACCTGCTGGGCAAAGGCCTTGATCTCATCAGCCTCTTTCTTTTCAATGACATCCTCGCCGTCAGGGCCGGGAACCCGGTCGAACTGCTTGGTGTCCTGAGACATCATGCTGATCAGCTCGGAATCCTTTGAGACATCTTCACCATTGATGACTGCCAGAAGAGACCTTCGGGCACGCATCTTTGCTGTGTTCTTCGCCTGAGTCTTCATCTTTCGCTGCAAAGACTTGTTGCGATTGGTTCGATTGATTTCACTCCCGAAACCGACCCAGGCAATCTGCCCCGTGCTTGGCACGGTGATGACACGCCCACCATCCGGAGGGACCAGTCCGGCCTTGATTTCATTGAAAACCGCTTGCAATCCAGCCTGAATCGAACCCGCCTGAATCGTTCCATTACCCGACTGGATAGCGCCTTGTGTCTTCGGCGTGGTCACGACCGTGACCATGACCTCGCCATCCCCGGGATTGTCCTGCACGTCGTACACCACAACACCTCGGAGCATGCCGTTTATTCGTTCAGTGATCGATTCAACTGAGATACTCGAGGAGTTGGCGAGTGATTCATCCCCTCCGTCGATCATGTCGAACTGCTTGACCAACTCCTGCTTTCCTTCAAGCTCGAGACCGCCCAGAAAAGCGGCCAGGTTGGCACGCGCTTCCAGTGTTGCCTCGAGAAACGCGCCACGTTGAAGGAGGAGATTCAAATTGTTGTTCGCGTTATCAAAGGAGTACGAGCCCCAACCCATGGCGACGACACCCATGCCACTTCCAGTACTGATGAATCGAGCTTCGTCGCCATCATCGATCAGTTCCTGCTGCGCAGCGTTCACTGCATCCTGGGTCGTTGAAGCACTGATGACCGGCTGATCAAGCGCTTCATTCTCGGCCGTCTTCACTGATCCGGGATCCTTCACCGCTCGCTCGGAAGCAGGATTGTCGGACGCAGCAGGTATGCCGAAGTCCCCAAGATCCTGTGCCGTGGCACCAGTCGCGATCAGACAAAGCGAAAAAAGAATTGGGGCAACCGTTCGATTCATGTCTTATTCCTCTTAATGGTGTCGCTGAAAATACGGAGTTATTCATCGCCTGTCTTGGCACCCGAAGTTCGTAAGTCTTGAACTTGGTCATTGGAAATCAACGCGAAGACACGAAGACGACCTCGATCCTCATAAGACTGGACCTTGAAGGCTCCCATGATGTGTGCTTCCACAGTCTCTCGATTCTCCAAACCAGATGCAAGGGCAAGGCCTCGAAGCGCCGCGGCCCGGGCCATAAGCTCAAGTGATTCAAGAATTTTCTCCTTGATTCGCTCCTGATCAGGGATCGGTGAAACGGCGACGCCGATGCCCCACGGCCCAGTCGCACGCGTTCCAAATGCGTGATTCGCACCAAAGTCGGGAAGATCTTCAACTGAGAGGGACCATTTCTTGGCGTTGTCAAACGCTGCTTCGAACGACCTATCGATTCCAGACCAACGTGCCGGGGCGACTCCCGATTCGGGCTTCGCCAGCGCGTATTCAAATCCGCTGAAGACCATCACCCACCTGGTATCTCCGACACGTCGCGCCTGACGCAACGTCTTAAGAACTCCAGAAGAACGCGCACGAACCATGCTGCTTCGCTGCGTCTGCTCCTTGAGTGACACCGTTTCAGCACTCTGCTGCAGAGAATTGGCTTCGCCCGCGCTCTGTTCGATCAGACGAGTGAAGGAAGACGAGAACATGTCACGTGATTCAAGAGGTTCACCATTCGAGAAGGCATTCAAAGCCCGCCCGGAACGAGTGCGTGCCTTCATCCCCGCAAGCCGCAGCGGCCCTCTGGACGTGTCCGAACCCCAGCCGATCAACCATGTCTTGTCAGCGCCATCACCCTCGAGCACGAAGATCATCGCACCGGAAGGCGGAATCGAACCGAGAAGCGCATCCTGCTCCAGCCGATCCATTGCTTCTTCAAGAGAGCCGACGACACGGACGCCGGGGCCCAGACGGTCGAAACTGCGGGCATCCTCAGGAATGGAAAGCACGACGACTCGAGCAATGCCTTCCTTCTCGTCAAAAACAGACTGCAAGGTGACAATACCGCGCAATGTCGCTTCACAAAGACTCGCGTACCGCTCGGTGATGGTCACTTCGAGAGAGGTACCAACTGCATCATTCGTATCTTGATCGCTGACATCACCTTCGACCTCTTCAGGGCCTCCGACGTCAGAAGCACCTTCAGCGGCCTCATCGACTTCAGCAGCAAGACCGTCGGCCTGGCCCACCATCCCATCAGAGGTGATGAGACGCTGAACCATCTCCGTTCGTGCTTCAATCGTCATACCGTGGAGCAATTCAATGATCTCGGATTTCGCGGCCGTGAAGGCTGCAAACTGTGCCGTCCGTGCCTTGACATGGGCGTCTTTGGCATCTTTGGCAGGCACTCCCTCTGCAATGGCCAGAACAGCCATTTTGCCATCGACCTCGACAATCGCCGCACCAGTGCTTTGATCCTGCAGATCTGCGGATTCAATCAGACGTTGTGCCAAGGCACCACTGTCCTCTTGCCCCCAGACCGGGCAGGTCAGACAAACGGCCAACAGTTGAATGGGAGCCCATCGAAAGATGATTCCGCGTGCCAATCGAAGCATCACTGCCACCCTTGCGTATACTCATGGTGAATGAGCGAAAACCTGCGATGAAGACATTAGTCACGCAATACGCGGCCATGTTGGGAACTCACAATTCATGAACAAAAAAATGATCAGATGCACGGCCATAGGGCTCTTTTTCACACTTGGAATGACGGCAAACAGCCTTGACGATGACTTCCCGGAACCCGGGGGCGTGTATGGCGGCCCGTATGTCCCCTGGGGCATGCCTCCGTTTGTCGACCATGAAACGCCCCCCAGTCCGGGTGGGAGCTTCAGAGGCAAACGACTCTCATGGACTGGAACACTGGAGACCCTCGCATGAACAGGAAACTGATCAACATTCTTGGAATTCTCTGCCTGTTCGTCGGCCTCGGACTGACTCATTCAACGTGTGACGCACAGGAAGTCGACCCGGTAACCGTTACCGCGACCGGCCGTGGCGCGACCATCGGCGAAGCTCGAAAAGACGCCATCATGAACGCGCTTCGCGAAGTCGTCGGCGAATACGTCGAATCAGACACCGTCATTGAAAACGAGGAAGTCGTCACCGACACGATCACCGCATTTTCAAATGCCGAGAGTGTCACCAGCAAGGTGCTCGAAAGAAGCTTCGAAGGCGATGACATCGTCGTCACCTGTGAAGTGACGATCATCCCCGCACAGCTCGTCGGCCGCATCAAGGATGCCGCGCTGAGCGCCGTCAATGTCGACGGCGAATCACTCGCTGCCGAACTTGCCGCCAATCAGGACAACGTCCAACTGCAGAAGACGACGCTGAACAAGTTGTTCGAAGGACTGGCGCCTCGTCTGCTGGTCGCGAGACTGGTGGATCGGAAGGGACGACCAATCAAGGATGGAAGGCCCGCGAAGGACGACATCAAGCTGTCAGGCGACGAAGTCACGATCGCGCTCAACATCGAGGTCTATTACGACCTGAAGACGTACTACGAACGCGTCTATCCGAATCTCGAAAAAGTCCTGAGGGCCGTCGCCTCGAAATCAATAAGCGACGCAGGGACGACGGAGCCTCGCTATGACCATATGATCATTAAGTACAATGGCAAAGCATCCACTGAAATGTCTGCTGCTTTCACACAATACCGATCCTCGCAACCGAGATGGAAATTTCGAAACAATCAACTGGGCCTGCTTGATGATCGGGGAAATTTTCATGGCAAGAATCAAGACCCACAAAAGTTTGTCGTTCTGCTCAGTCAAAGTCGTGACCGATATGGAGAGAACGAAGACTTTGACGCGTTTGTACTTTCCAGCGATCTCCTAGAAACATTCATTGCATATGAATCCAAAGGAAGAATGAGCTACTGGGGGCGTTCTGACTCGTACTCACTCCCACGGATGCGCGCGGTATTGGAATCAAGTACCGGAACAGTTCTGACCCAGAAGGAAATCCCACTCTGTCAATTCGCACTGCATGGACAAGAGCGTCATAATGGAAAAAGGGAAGAGATCCCATTTGCAGAGCAATTCATGTCTAAGAAAGGCGCCTACCTTGGAACATGGATGACCGGCGGTGATGATTACGATCTTGGTGGAGTTCAGAACGGATCAAGGCCGGTTGTGATTTCACCACGCTTTGTATTCGAGTGGTGTCGCAACGACACGGTACTCATTCGAAGCTACATCACGATGCCAAAAGAGGACTTTGAAAAGCTGTCATTGATTCGCTTTGACTTCTGGGACCCACGAGTCAGTCAGTGAATGAAAATCGTGATGACGGCGAAAGCCAAAATCACTGCATCGTCACGAACAATGAACTCCCAGACAGGACGCTGCCCGGGGTTCTTCAATATGCCTTTCGCCAATGCCTCTTGGTGC
The DNA here is from genome assembly GCA_002709755.1 of Phycisphaerae bacterium. Classification (GTDB taxonomy): domain Bacteria; phylum Planctomycetota; class Phycisphaerae; order Phycisphaerales; family SM1A02; genus UBA8087. The sequence goes on along the minus strand of PAQN01000056.1, from coordinate 19,329 downwards.
GGCGCGCCTACAGTGGAGACTTCACAGTGCCGCTCTCATAGCGGGGAACATGCGCCGCGTGAGGTGAGGCTGCATGCCGGGGTTCGCAGGCAGACTGGTCGCTTCCCCTCGCAATCCGTGATTTTGATGAACGACCGACTGGTCGACTGTGTACCATCCCTTGTTCGTGAATGTCCGGTCGGAGGAACCGGGTGACGTGCTTGACCGGTCAACGGAGATCCCTGATGCCAACCTACGATTATGTCTGCCCGGAAAACGGACGTGAGATCAGCGTGTTTCACGCCATGAGCGAACGCATCACCACATGGGGCCAGCTGTGCGAGCTGGCCTCCGAGGATGTGGGTGACACCGACCGAAACGCTCCGGTGGACAGACGGATCGGCACCGGACACGTGCTCCCGCCCAGATCAGGAAAGTCTCTCGGCATCGGTGGAGGTGGTGGTTGCTGCTCCGGACAGAGCTGCAACTGCTGACGACATGACGACGTTGACGTGGTTGATCATCGGCGGAGGCATTCATGGCGTGCACATCGCCGCCCGACTGCTTGGAGAGGGCAGGGTCGTTCCCGAAGACCTTGGCATTCTTGATCCTGGCGATCACCTGCTCGCGCGATGGCGGGACGCCACTTCGGCCACGGGCATGACCCACCTGCGCTCCCCTTCCGTGCACCACCTCGCGCTGCCACATGATGCGCTGCAACGGTTCGCAGGCAAACGCAAGAACCGAAAACCCGGTGCCTTCGCGATTCCGTTCGAGCGACCTTCTCTCGAACTCTTCAATGCGCACTGCGACCAGGTGGAGCGGACCTTCGATCTAGAGGCGCGACACATCAAGGGGCAGGCCGTGCACTGTTCTGTCGAGTGCGATGCGGTCCGAGTTCGTCTCGAGTGCGGACGCGAACTGGAAGCGCGAAACGTGGTGCTGGCCCTGGGATCGAGCGACCAACCGAACTGGCCGTCATGGGCTCCCCGAGACGACCCGCGAGTCCGACACATCTTCGATCGAACGCCACCGGACTGGCCCGCACGCCCCGAGTCGATCGTGGTCGTCGGAGGCGGCATCTCCGCAGGACATGTCGCGCTGCGCCTGATCAAGGACGATCATGATGTCCATCTCATCTCGAGACACCCCCTGCAGCAGCACCAGTTCGACAGCGATCCGGGATGGCTGGGCTGGAAGTACACCGAACTCTTCACTCAGGAGCGAGACGTCGATCGAAGACGGCGCCTCATCACCGACGCCCGCCACACCGGTTCGGTCCCACCGGACATGGGTCGTTCGCTGAGGCGTGCGATCGCTCGCGGGAAGCTCCACTGGCATCAGGGCGAGGTCACCGGAGTCGCCACCGATGATGACGCCCTTCGCATCATGATGGAGAAGGATACGGTGATCCGAGGGGGTCGCATTCTGCTGGCGACCGGTTTCGATCGACGTCGGCCTGGCGGAGCCATGGTCGACGATCTCATCGCGTCGGCATCACTCCCCTGCGCGACGTGCGGCTACCCCATCGTCGACGACTCCCTTCGGTGGCACTCGCGCGTCTTCGTGTCGGGGCCTCTCGCGGAACTCGAACTGGGACCGGTGTCCAGAAACATCGCAGGTGCGAGGCGGGCGGGAGATCGAATCGTGGACGCGATCCGTTCAGGATCAATCTCCGATTCATGAGCCTCGGGCTCGGCTGAATGCTACGATTATGAAACATCGGGCGATTCGGGTGAAAGGACGTCTCACACCGAGAGCAACCCCGAACGCGATACCTGAAGGACTCCATGAACCACACGCCGGAACTCGCGCAGACATTCATCGCCATCGTGGGAAAAGAGAACGTTCTCACCAGGGAGATGGACACGGCCTACTACCGGTCGGGGTTCCGCTACGGCTTCGGAGGGGCGGCTGCGGTCGTCTTCCCCTCGACGCTCGTCGAACAGTGGCAGGTGCTCGAAGCCGCCGTGAACGCGGGCTGTGCGATCATCTTGCAGGCCACCAAGACCGGGCTGACCGGTGGGTCCTCCCCGAGTGGATTCGACTACGACCGTCCGGTGGTGATCATCAACGTCGGCAGGATCGGAGGACTCCGACTTCTCAGGGACGGGACCCAGGCGCTGGCGTTTCCCGGGACGACGCTCTTCGAACTCAGCCAGGAGCTGAAGGCCATCGACCGGGTCCCCCACTCGGTCCTTGGTTCGACGACGATCGGAGCCACCGTCATCGGAGGCGTCGCGAACAACGCCGGAGGCGCCCTCTGCAAACGCGGTTCGTCCTACACCGAATACGCCCTCTACGCGAGAGTGAACGAAGAGGGCGCACTCGAACTGATTGATCATCTGGGGATCCGTGACCTCGGCGACACGCCCGAGGAGATCCTCACACGTCTGGAAGCAGGTGATTTCTCGGATGAGGACCTGATCGATGACGAACGCGTCGCATCGGACACCGACTATGTGAACCGGATCCGCGATCTCGAGGCGACGGTGCCCAATCGCTACAACGCGGATCCCAGGCGTCTTCATGAGGTCAGCGGAAGCGCGGGCAAGGTCGTCTGTTTCGCGGTGAGAGTCGACACGTTCGAAGCGCCGAAGAGGAAACAGGTCTTCATCCTCGGCACCAACGATCCGGACCGGTTCGTCGACATGCGTCGACATGTCCTGAGCACGTTCGAACATCTCCCGGAGATGTGCGAATACATGAACCGGACGACGTTCACGATCGCGGAGAAATACGCGAAGGATGTCGCCCTCGCGATCAAGTACCTCGGAACCGACCGCCTTCCCGCCGCCTACGCCCTGAAGGCGAAGGCCGAATACCTGCTGAACAAGATCCCGCTTCTTCCCAAGTACCTGCCGGACATCTTCCTCTACTACGCCAGCAAGCTCTTTCCGCAGCACCTGCCGAAAAGGCTGCTGGAGTACCGGGACGCCTACGAACACATGCTGATTCTGGTGACCGCGGATGACGCGATCGAGGAATCGCGGGACTACCTCGAGAACAACTGGAGTCGCCATGAGGACGTCGGCTTCTTCGAATGCACTGAAAAGGAGCAGGAGGCAGCCCTGCTTCATCGGTTCAGCGCGGCCGGCGCCGGGCTCCGATATCAGAACCTGCACCAACGGACCACGGAAGAGGTTCTGGCGCTCGACATCGCGCTGTTGAGCAGCGATCCGGAATGGGTCGAGAATCTGCCCGAGGAGCTGACCCGCGACATGGTGCTGTCACTTTCCTACGGACACTACATGTGCCATGTCTTCCACAACATCTACGTGTACCGAAAAGGCGCCGATCTCGAGAGGATGAAGCGGCTCATGCTCGAGCGGCTTGAATCGCATGGGGCGAAATTCCCCGCGGAACACAATGTGGGACACATGTACGAGGCGGAGGAGACCGTGAAGTCGTTTCACGAGAAGCTCGATCCGACGAACACGTTCAATCCTGGAATCGGCAGGACTTCGAAGTCGAGACGATCGGCGAACGCCTGAGTCTCATTCATCCATCGATCTCTTCACGCCCAGAGACCGCAATGACGCGTGCAGACTCTCTCTCTGCAGAGAACTGTAGACGGCATCCGAATCGACGATCGGCCGGTTCATGATCGACTCCAGATGGGTTCGCTCGTAGGTCGGCCGCTCATCGGCCGTCGAATCGGTTCCGTACTGCTCGAGATTGCTGGCGAAGATGCCCGCCGCGGAGAGAGGCAGGAAGTCCTCGTACCGCATTCCACGACAGAGGAGCACACCGTCACGCACCAGATCCATGACATTACGGGAATCGAGCGCAGCTTCGCCCTCATCCAGACGCTCACCCGGCTCGAAGACGGCATACACAAGCTCACGTTCGACAAGATCACGAAGACGTGATGGAAACGATTCGAAGCGACTCTGGCCACTTTCGGATGAATCACCGGAATCGGACCGGATGCATGAATCGTAGAGAGCGCGCCCCTTGGGAGTCGTCGCATAGAAGCGCTGCTCGATCTCCCCGAATCGTGCGGTGTGTTCGGTTTCGAAGTGCGGTGACTCATCGACGAAACGAATCTGCTCGGTCAAGGCACGGTAGGCGTCCTGACGCAGCAGGATCTGCGTACCGACCGCCGGCCCTTCGGTCTCATGCTTGTATCCGTTGTGATTCAGCGAGGCCAGATCGAGGGCTTCGACTTCGAGCGAATTCGTGAATCTGGCGATCAGTTCACGCAGACCTGTGCGAGAGACCTCCCGCTTTTCGAAGGCAGCCACATCCACATGGTGAAGATGAGTGAAGTGGAGCAGAAGCCAGTCCGTATCCACGGTGCTCGTGATGTAGTCGAACCAATGTTCCACACGCTGCAGAAACGAGGCACGGTCGATGAGTCCCAGGCGCCATTTCATGGCATCCGAATACAGATCGATGCACAGCGTGTTGGGTGTCAGATGGTTGAGATGATGCGAAGAGAAGCATGCGATGTCCGCGGCGATCTTGAAACCACGATCACAGAGACTGGTGTACAGCCTGCGATTGCGCGCCTCTCCGGTCCATTTGAAGATGCGCTGGGTCCCCTCCGCGATGAGCGCATGCGCATCCTGGAATCGGAGTCCGCCATCTTCTTCATGTCTCTCGATCAGAGCACGGGCTTCGTCCGAGAGGACCTGACGAGTCCCGAGCAGCGACCTGATCTCCCGGGCGGTGTCCTCGTCGAAATAGTCAGGACACAGCAAAGAGGTGAAGACACGGTTTTTCGGATCGATTTTCGACCGAAAGGCGGTGGCGATCACGGGTTGACTCTTCATCCCGAGATTCGTCATGTCATAGAAGTTGTGCGGTTCCATGCCGAAGCACGCGAAGTAACGAGTGATCCATCGGAACTCATCCTCCCGTCCGATTCTGATCGCCCCATGCCGCTCACGTGATGTCGATATGATCTGTTCATCGGTGAGTGAAAAACCGGCGAAAACCGATTCGAGCAGGTCCGCCACGGCACGGTTGCACTGGAAATTCACGGCCAGTGACTTGTCATACAGGGGAACTTCGTTTCCAAACATGGAACTCAGTTCGGAAAACAAGGTCTGCTGCATGTCGAGAGGAGGGATGAAGTTCGAGTCCATGGTGCTTCCCGCTGCGGAGGGGTGATGCCCGCTGGTGACGCGTGAACGAAAGATCACGCCAGATTGGGAAGCATAGCCATAGAATGAGAATGAGTCTCAATCTCATGAATTAAACACCTATTTGAATGGCAGGCGTTCATTCAACCCGTGATGCGCCCAGTGACGAGCACCCAAGAGAGTGGGCACTTTCATGACATCAGCCAGGCTCTCCCTCCACCGGGTCTCAAGAGACGAATTTTTGATGGTGGCCCCACACGTGGTGCCTTCAGATTCATCTCGTATACTCCCACGCGATGACGACACTTGTCACGACAGTCGATTCAATCAGCTTCCCAGTGATCCTGCTCTGGGCCTCCCTGATCGCAATGATCGGCGGCTTCGGAGTCATCGCGCCCTGGCTCGCGGCTCGGGGCGGCCGAGAACGGGCGATCGCCTACGGGAACAGCTTCGCCGGCGGGGTCCTGCTGGCGGCTGGCCTCATTCACCTGCTTCCCGACGCGAACGAGGGTTTCAAGAGTGCCTATCCATCGGTGGACTACCCAGCGGCATTCGCAGTCGCGACTCTGGCCTTCATTCTGGTGCTCGGTCTGGAGCGAGTGGTACCACGAGCCATGGCATCAGGACTCGGGGAGGGCGACCCCGAATCCGAAGCATTGGTGGGCTCGGGCGTGCACGGAGGCTTCGCGCCGTATCTGCTCTTGATGACTCTTTCGATCCACAGTCTGATTGCAGGGGTGACCCTTGGGATCTCGACTGCTGCGGGCGCGAGCGTTCTGTTGATGGCGATTCTCGCTCACAAGGGTGCCGCAGGCTTCGCACTGGGTTCGACCTTTCGTGAAGCGGCGATTCCACCTCGAACCCGAATTCCCGCTCTGCTGGTGTTCGTCGGAAGCACCCCTCTCGGCGTCATTCTGGGGGGTGCCGCCATCGACATCTTCGGCTCAGGTGATGGGGCCGCAGTGGCATGGTTCAAGGCCGTCGCCGCTGGAACCTTCCTCTACATCGCAACCCTCGACATCGTCCGGGAGGAATTCTTTCCCGGAGGCACCAATCGAGGGCGCCGGCTGCTCTGGGCGATGTCCGGGGCCGGAATCATGGCTCTGGTCGCCTTGTGGATGTGAGTCGAAGAGTCCTGGCCGTCGGCTGAATCATCAAAGCCGAACATGATCAATTATCGACCGAAGGCTTGAACAGCCAGGAGGATCCCTTCGTACCGAAGAGACCATGGCCTGAGCGCGAAAAGGCACCCTGCACCGCCCAATCTATTGACAATATATTGTCAATAATTATTGACATCGAAATGCTGATACATATACTCCTGCGAGAAGAGATCACCCGTGTCAAAGACAAGAACATCAACTAGTCGGAGCACTCCGAGGAACTGTCGCCCAGCCGGTTTCACTTTGGTCGAAGTGATTGTGGTGGTAGGGATTATCGGACTTCTTCTGTCTCTGACGTTCCCGGCTCTTGGAAGCATCAAGCTTGCAGCTCTGAATGCCAAGGATATCTCCCAGATCCGCCAGCTCGGACTCGCGCACAGGGTGTACCAGCAGGTTCATTCGGATGCGTTCGTCGACGTCGGGCTCCCCCATGGTGGATACGGAGATACGGCCAGAAGTTTCTCCGAGACACTCCAGTCCTACACGTCGACCGAGATCATGAGATCCCCCCTGGACAAGAGCGCCTATTGGGACGCCGGTTTGCAGGAAGACGGGTCGGAAGCGCCGGTCAGACGACGAACTAGTTACGGAATGAACAACTACCTCTCGCGAAACTACTCCCCGATGGTCGCGATCGAAGGGCCGGCAGCCGCGACGGATCGAATGACACGAATCAAACAGCCGGACAAGGTGGTCTGCTTTCTGCACATGACGGAGACCGGCTCCTACGCGGTCAGTGATCACCCACACGTCGAAAGCTGGTCGTTCGGTCCACAACCGTGGAAACTCGCGAGCAATCAAATCGCCGTGTCCGCTGCGGAAGGCGAAGTGAAGATTCAAGAAATGGCCAAATCGAACTACGGGTTTCTCGATGGTTCGGTTGACACTCGGGAATTCAACCGGGTCTATGAAAACGCACAGTTCAATGCCTTCGATCCGAATGCAGGCATCCCCCTCTCCGAATCCTGAACACGACTGGAACGAACCGATGGCAGAACGAATCAACAACAGCATCCTGTGCGCACTCCTGAGCGCGGGGGCCATCGGTGGTCTCTCCGGACAGGTCATGGCACAGCATGCCGGAGACATCGGGCTGAGGGCCGCCGACGGCGGACTCGAGGTCTACGGGCCCATTGGCGCCGATGAGGACACGGATGGTGTCTATCTCGCCACCTTCGGTGACACCGGCTTCGAGGGCTATACCCCCAACCCGGGCTTCGACGCCTTGCCCGGGTCGTTCGCACCAGGGCGTATCGGCTTCAATGCACTGTCCGGACTGATGCGATGGGATCCGGCCACGACATCCTGGCTCGCCCCTTCCGATGTGGAGGAGCGACTCAGCATCTCATTCATCACACTCCAGACCATGATCGAGGACGAGGCGGTCGAAGGCTTCGACCTCGCGATCCAGCCCGATGGAGGGTGGCACCGACACATGAACTTCGAGCTGCTCTCAGGCGCGTCAGGCACGCGCATGAACGGCATCTACCGCTTCGATCTCGTGCTCTACGCGACACAGGGCCTCGAGGACAGTGAACCATTCACCATCCTCTTCGATTACAACGCCGACCCTCAGGACGTCGATGACGCGATCGACTCGATGTACGAGAACGCACCATGCCTCGGCGACATCGATGGCAGCGGCACCGTCGACGGCGGCGATCTCACGACGCTTCTAGCCGAGTGGGGACAGCTCAGTGAGACGGCCGACCTCTCCGGAGACGGCTTCGTCGGAGGCGAAGACCTCACGATCCTGCTCGGCAGGTGGGGCGCCTGCGATCAATGAACAGTTTTCCTTCCCATTTCCAACCCTTTTCGGTCACGACTGACCAACCACAAATCAAATAGGAGTAACGATGTTTTCTACTCAGACCCTCAGAACGCCGGCCACGATGCTGGCACTCACCACACTCGCTTGCTCGTTCGCAAGCGCGGATGAAGAACACTACGACATCGGCGTGTGGAACGACAACGGCACACTGATGACCGGTGGCTTCGACCATGACACCGAGACGCTCGCAGTCCAGAACCTTCGAGTCTTCGAGGCCGAGTTCGGAGAGGATCCGACCTTCCCCTACTCGACGGATGAACCCGGCATCGGTGGCGTCGCCGCCGACATCGGCCTCATGGAAGGCAGCGTCATCGAGATGAACGTGAGCGCGGGACTCGGCGTCTGGAACGGCAGCGGTTTCAACTACGGAACCTCCAACTCCATGACCATCGACTACGGTCCCACATCGGTCGACACCCTCAGCGGTGGCACCCTCAACTTCCTCGTGACCGAGGATTTCGACCTCCACCCCATCTGGTCGGTGAACGAGCAGGCCGCTCCCGGCGCCTACCTCGTGGAACTCACCGCATCCATGGACGGATACAACACGAGTGACTCCTTCTACGTGGTCTTCAACCTCGGACTTGACGAGGAAGCCTACGAAGAATCGGTCGACTGGGTGAACGACAACATCATCCCGGCACCGGGCGTGCTTGCCCTGCTCGGCATGGGCGGCCTCGCCGTTCGTCGTCGACGCGGCTGAACAGTCGTCAAGAGTCTTTGAATTCGACACCCCGCGCACCAGCGCGGGGTGTTGTTTTCATGCCTCGAAAGAACGCCGTTCACGGATCGTCGGAGATCCATCCGGTAACGGCGTGTTTCCATCGGTTCAGATGCCACCTTTCACCGGCCCGTCGGCACATCGCATCATGCCAGCATGATCACAATGACGATCGAATGCCGGTGAAACATCGGCATGGCCTCGACGACGAGGAAATAATGATGCATGACGAACGGTGATACCAGAACGCTTCTGTGGTTCAGGCGACAGCTTCGAATGCACGACCAACCCCTGTTCGAATGCCTCGATCAGGACCGTGAGCAGACCATCGGAATCTGGATAGTCGATCCGAGAGAGCATCTCGATGACACGATGGGGTTCCGAAGAACAGGACCGCATCGCATGCGTTTCCTCCTTGACACGGCCGAGTCGTTGAGAGCCTCACTGCGAAGAGCCGGCACGGAACTCCTCATCCGAATTGGCGAACCTGAATGCATTCTTCCAGAAGTCACCCGGGATCTTGAAATTGACCGACTCTGCTTCGTCCAGGAACCGGGATCGGAGGAACGTGAAATCGAAAGAGCGGTCACCAGTCGAATCGATGCACGGGTCACGGCGCTGGCGCCGGACATGCTTCTCGAAATGGATGACCCCGTCTCATTCGCATCCACGCTTCCAGAGGTCTTCAGCAAATTCAGAAGACATGCGGAAAAGAGAATCGACATGGCTCGAAGTCGATCCACTCCTTCGTGCATCCGGGGCATCCCCCTGCCCCGGGACTTCGATGAAGGAGTGCCTGGCGATCTTGCCGGGAGCATCATCGAGTCGAGGGATGGAACACGTGCCGCGATGAAATTCCGTGGTGGCGAGATCCATGGACTTGAACGCCTGCGACACTGGATGCACGAGGGTGATCATCTGAGACATTACAAGGAGACTCGAAACGGCCTTCTGGGGAGCGAGTACTCCTCGAAATTCTCCCCTTGGCTCGCAACCGGGGCTCTGTCTTCGCGAAGAGTGGCCGAAGAGACTCTGGAGTACGAGGATCGAAGAATCGCGAATGAATCGACCTACTGGCTCAGATTCGAACTTCTCTGGCGGGAGTTCTTTCGACTTCATCTTCTGAAACACGGGCCCGCACTCTTTCACAGAACGGGACCGGCGGGCATCTCACTGACCTACCGAAACGATCCAAGCCATTTCGAATCCTGGAGAACGGGAACCACTGGAATACCGTTCATCGATGCCAACATGCGCGAACTCAGTGAAACAGGGTTCATGTCGAACCGAGGGAGACAGGTGGTCGCCAGCTTCCTCAGCAAGAATCTCGACGTCGACTGGCGCTGGGGCGCACGTTGGTTCGAGCACTGCCTGATCGACTACTGCCCGGCCGCGAACTGGGGGAACTGGGCCTATGCCGCGGGAGTCGGCGCCGATCCCCGGGGGTTCCGAGGATTCGACGTGTTGAAACAGGCACGCAACTACGACCCGAATGGTGACTACGTCGCGCATTGGCTGCCTGAGAGACTCGACGGCCTGCATGGCATGGCGAGGCACATGCCCTGGAAACACGGCGGTCGGGCACCGGTCGTCATGCCGGAGGATTCACTTGACGCCGCACGAACACGCTGGGAGAACGCACCTCGTCTCGACTCTGCAGACCCTCCCTTTCGTTCGTGAATCGATCGCCCGGGAGGATCGTCATCGAAGCAGATGCAGACGCTTCAGGCACCGGTCGGTGGGAAGCGAGACATCGACTGGCCCTCGAATGTCACGGGGTTCGACGGGACGCCCCTTCTGAGACATGATGATCAGGCCCTTGAGCGCAAGACGCCGGGCGGCCTGCCTCAGACAGTCACCTTCATCGGAGTCATCGGCGAGCGCGGACAAAGGCATCTGACCGACCGGCACCGACTGAAGCGCGCGAAGGATGCGATCCTCTCGCGCCCGATCGGCGACTCCCACCTTCCGTCGTCTGCATGATGTGGAGCAGTAGCGAACCTGCTCCCAGTCGCGCTCCCATTTCTTGCGCCATGAAAAGCGGCGACCGCAGCGGGCGCAGGTCTTGTCCGGGTGGCGCCCACTCATGCACCACCGCCCAGACTCAACCACCAGACCAGGTCGAACAGCAGCAGAAATCCGCCCTGGACGAGAATGGCGGCGCCGAATCCTCGCGCGATGACGTCACGTCGGGTGACGAGGATCACGCCTGTCGTGAGATAGAGCAGATCAAGTCCACCATTGATCGCAAGAAGCCGCCTGAAGGCATCGACATCCGTGACGGGGTCCAGCATCGCCCAGACCACGATCACGAGATCGATCGCCACCCAGAAGAGAGACATGCTCCAGAACGCGGTCCACCAACGGCGCGCCTCATCACCGTCCTTGCAACGAAGGCCGTAGAGAAAACCTGCCCCGGCGAGAACGATCCACAGGGCACACCACGACACGAGCAGAGGGAGAAAGGCATCAGGCATCAGAAGGCTCCGGATGAGACTGATCAGTTGAAGGGACTCTGAAGCCTAGCCCCGCATGAAGAGCAATTCCTCAAGATCGTGGACGCTCACTCAGAATTGAGAAGATGAAAGGACGCCTCGATCGAAATCGAGGCGTCCTCCTGCATTCTTCTGCGGATTGTGGCGGAGGAGATCCCGAAGGGCTCAATCCACGCGGTTGACCGTCTGAGGCGTCTCGCTCCAGCTCATCTCGTGCCTGATTCCATCCAGAGCCATGTCCTGGAAACTCGTGGTGATGGTCTTCTCGGTGATGACCTGAGTGGCCTGGGTGCTCATCGTGAGACCACCGAACCGGCTGCCTTCGTGGCTGGCGACGATGGTGACCATCCCGTTCTCACGGGTGATCGAATCGACCTTGCCTTTGATCACGGTGCCATGAGCATCGAGATAGAGGGTCGCGATGTGATCGTGGGCGGGATCCCAGAACCAGACGAAGAGACTGTCGCTCTTCCAATCGCCACCTTTCACCTTGAAGGAGCGTTCGTACTTGAGAACATGTTCGTCCGCGACCCAGGACACGACCTGGCGGAGCATGTTCCCATCGGGAAGCGTTCGCTCCCAGGTTCCGGCGAGTCCGCTGTCCGACAGCATCTCCATGCAGGGATTCTCTCGAGTGGACTCACTGATCCATGCCTTGCCAGAACCACCCTTCACCTTGACCGAGTTGGTTCGGGTGTTCATCCCGGTGTAGGTCATGACGTTCTCGTAGACGGTCCGCTGACCCTGGGACATCTCGGTGTACTCCCAGCTCAGCGCGTCGCCGGTCATTCCGACCAGAACCGAGTTTCCGTTGTAGGGCTTGCCCATGTCGAAGCCCGAACTGGCTGCGACGACCACGTTTCGCTCGGAGTCCCAGGTCATGACGTTCGAGCCGGTCGAGATGACCCGACCATCCTCCGTCACCATGTGATGACTGTTGAAGAGCTGCTGGGTGGGGACGTCATACCAGGTGGTGTGCGTCGTTTTCACCTTGAGCCCCTCGGGAATGCCGACCCACATGGCCTCGGTCACACCCTCCTCGGACCAGGTCCCGCAGACACCATGATCGAGATTCCAGTTGATGAACTCGTTCATGGAATCAGGAAGTGATGAATCCTGCGCGGCGGTGTTCTCGACGGCGCTGCATGAGACGGCGATCGCGCCGATGACAAGTGACATGATCATGGTGTTCTTCAATGGAGACACTTCTCTTTCTTGTAGGAGTGAAATCTCAAGGACATGGATTCCGGTTCAGACCGGTCCGGTACCGATGCTAATGGTTCCTCTCCGCAAATGCACAGAAGAGGCGGAGACGGCATCACACCGGAACGCTTCGAAATCGGGATTTCATGTCGAGGAGGGTCGCTTCCACAGGACCGGAATGTTGGTCGAGAACGTTCGATTCAAGGGTCGTAGCTGGACAACCGCAGGCCGAGGAGATGATGGGGAAGCGTGGAGATGATGAAGAAACCGATCGTGACCGTGACAAGAAGGAAGGGAGTCACGGTGCCAAACTGGAAGAAACACCATGTTGGAAGAATCACGAATGTCGGGATCAGAAGAGAAAGCGAACGGAAATGCATGCGCAGGACCCTGCGCGGAAGCGACAACGTCGATTTTTCATCATCGAGCATGGAGTCGGAAGCCAGGCGGATGCTGTGCCTGTAGGCATGAGTGCTCACGAAATAGAGACCTATCGCGAACAATGGAGATGCGATCGCGCTCAAAATCAGAATGAGAGATGATTCGATCAGATCGAGCAGTGCGACCCGCGGTGACGTTTGCCAGGTGAGGACCACGTGGACGAGCGCGAGCAGCACTCCTGCGGACAGCAGCAGCGTACTGACCGAGGACACGACTGCGATGGATGAATCGGATGCGGCTCCCATGCCGACAAGAACACCGAAAGGCTCCCATGCCGACTGGGTATGAAACGCGAATGCGGGACCGAGGATGAGACAACCACGGCCGAAGATGAAGAGGCTCCTCCGAAACGGTGATTCATCACCATGACCGGTGGCAAGCAGGTCCGCGGTGCCGAAATGCAGCGTGGTCAGGACCATGAAGGCCGAGACGGTGAAGATGGGAAAGACGATCAGAAGAACCGAGGAGAATGCCATCAGCCCGAGATAGGGGATGAATGCGATCGTGCGGTTGATGAATCCATCCACCCCGTCAAGTCGGTTCTGGACCATCCAGTCCATCGCGCCGTGGGGCATCCCGAAGATGAAGAGTGAAACGAGGAAAGGGAGCCAGGCGAAGGAGGTCGTCACGCCCGGGTCGAGCAGGGCAAGAAGTGCTCCGCCTGAGAGAATCGACCAAGGAAGCGCACGTTGCCGAATGAATCGCCGGCCCGTGTCCGTCACCCGCAAGCCAATACGACTTGCGGGTGACCTGGACGCGGACAATTCAGAGGGAAACGCAATTGTGTTCGAACGGCTCATGCGAGACACTCCAAATCACGAAGGATGTCATCAGTCGGCGGCAGGCAGAGTGCCGGCCTCCTCGTGCTTGGACAGAATGGTGGCCGCGACGACGCAGGCGACGCCGAAACCGACCTTGTTGATGACATCCGCGATGTTGTAGGCGATCTCTCGGGTGCTTTCGTTCCCGGTGAGAGCCAGAAGGAAGCCGATCGGGTAGATGATCCACCCGATGAGGATGAAGCCCTTCATGACACCGAGCGTGCCCTGGAAGTTGGCGGGCAGGAACGCCGCAGCTCTCGTCACCTGTGTGTACAGGATGCCGACCATGGCGATCCAGCAGCCGCAGGAGATCACGTAGTTGATCCACCATGCGCCTGATCCGGGTGCGCTGGTCTCTGCAATCCATGCGAAGATGAGCATGGCGAGGGAGACGAGTCCCAGACTCCAGAAGAGCGGACGCCCCTTCTTGCCAAGGTTGAGAAGCAACGGGAATTCAAGCACCATCAGGGGGACGGTGATGATCCAGTCGATGTACCTGTACGCGGTGGGGAATGCGGCAAGCTTTCCGATCACGATGTTGCCGTCTGCATCGGTCGAGATCGCCATGGCGAGACTTTCGACGTAGATGTTGGCCATTCGGAAGTAGTGGAAGCAGGCCACGGCACAGATGATGCCGGCGACGATGGCGACCTTCTTGTAGGTCTTGGTCAGTGAACCTTGCATCATGAAGAGATAGAGGGCGCCCGCACCCATTCCGACGATTCCGAGCCAGAAGAGGTACATGGTGATGCCCTCGACGCTGAGACCGGCACTCAAGGCTTTCATCGTGCTGGACATCTCTGCAAGTGGCAGTGAAAACATTTTTGATTCTCCAAAGTGAACGTGGGGTATGTTTGGTGTGAGGATCACACATTGACGGAGATTTATAGGAGAGGAAATAACGTTCAAATCGTTCGCTTCTGAAAAAAACGTGCAAATCCCCCCTAACGACGATTTAAACGAGGTTTTGGTCCGGTAATAGCCTCAGGATGTTGCCCTGAGAGGCCGGTGATCAGCCAGCGTTCCCATGAAATTCGATGCGGTCGATCAACAGCCGGCATCTCCCAGAGGTAGGCTCGACGGCATGACAGCACCCCCATTGGCACGTGACATCGACTGGCTCAACGCGCGACTGGATGAATCGACGGCATCGAACGCCCGGGATGACATCAAGACCATCCGATCGAACATTCGTGTCGACTCGAAGGACATCGGACAAGGACCTGATCTTTCGGAACTGTCGCTCGAACGGATCGATGGGATCCTCAAACTTCTGACCATGCGCTTTCACCTGCGCAACAAGTCCGAGCAGCTTCACATCACACGAGTCAATCGAGAACGCGAATTGGAATCGACTCAGGAGTCACCTCGCCCCGAATCCCTCGCGGAGGCGATACGAACGCTTCGGATGCAGGGCACATCGCTCGAAGAGGTCCTGGACATCCTCTCGAAACTCGACATCCAGCCGACATTGACGGCGCACCCCACCGAGTCCAGAAGACGAAGCATCATCGCCAAGCAGGATCGCATTGCCGAGCTGCTCACGATCCGGAACGGGGGCGACCTCACGAGGAACGAGGAGAACGACCTTGAAAGTGGTGTTCGCCAGACGCTCGCCCAGTTGATGGCCACGGATGAGATCCGATCGCGTCGGCTTGATGTGATCGACGAAGTCAGAAACGGCATCCACTATCTGGGGGGAGCGATCTGGAGCGCAGTCCCGGAACTCTACCGGGATCTCGTCGATGCGATCGAGGACAACTACCGGGAACGGGTGGAACTTCCGGTGCTTCTTCGATACCGATCATGGATCGGTGGTGACCGGGACGGCAACCCATTCGTCACCGAGGAACGGTCCCGGGCCGCATTCGAGGAGATGCGTGAAGTCGCCATCGAACGACACCATGAAAGCCTGGAGGCGCTCCACCACGAACTCAGCCTCTCCGATCACCGTGTGCCGGTGGACCCGGAACTGACGCACTCCATCGAGCTTGATCAGGCGGAGCTTCCCCTGGATGAGTCATCCATGCGCCATCTCGAGCATGAACCGTTTCGAGTGAAACTGATGCACATGCAGATGCGCCTTGGATCCGAGGACTACGACGTCGACCGCTACATCGACGATCTCCTGACGATCCAGGAAGCGCTCCGCCATGCCGGTCTCGAGGAGACCGCGGACCGAGGAGGCATCGCGGATGCCCTCGTGACCGCGAAGACGTTCGGCCTCCACCTGGCCGCCCTTGACATCCGTCAGCACAGCCGGGTCCATGAATCGGCGGTGTCCGAACTCTTCAACATTTCAGGTGTCTGCGAGGACTATCAGACTCTCGAGGAAGATGAACGCCGTCGTATTCTTGAAGCCGAGCTCAAGACCGCTCGCCCCCTGATCGCGGTCGGGCAGGAACTCACGGTTGAAACCAACGAATTGCTCGAAGGATTGAGCGTGTTCGCTGAGGCGATCGAAAGGGATCCGGACTCGGTTGGAACCTATGTCATCTCGATGGCACATGACGTGAGCGATCTGCTCGAGGTTCTCATTCTTCTGCGGGAGGTCGGCCTCTGGACGATGGTGGATGGAGAGGTGCACAGCGCGCTCGACATCGCGCCCCTCTTCGAGACCGTGGACGACCTCGATCGAGCGGGACACATCCTGGCCGAAATGCTTGAAAACCCGGCATACGCCGCGCACCTGGAGGCCCGGGAGACTTTTCAGGAGATCATGCTCGGGTATTCCGATTCGAACAAGGACGGTGGATACTGGGCCGCGAACTGGCGGCTCCACACGGCCCAACAGGATCTCGCACGCATCGCACGAGAGGCGGGCGTCTCGTTCAGATTCTTCCACGGGCGGGGCGGAACCGTCGCTCGTGGTGGCGGTCGTGCCAACAGAGCGATTCTCGCGAGTCCGCCCGAGACCAGAAACGGACGAATCAGATTCACGGAGCAGGGGGAGGTGATCTCGTTCAGATACGCGATGCCCGCGGTGGCGCACAGACACCTGGAGCAGATCGTCAACGCCATGATCCTCGCGACCGCGACGTCCGATGATGAAGACCGCACCGATCCGGCGATGGCCACGTTGATGAACCGGATAGCGGGCGATTCTCGCGATGCATACCGGAATCTGATCGACGCGAGGGATTTCTGGCCGGTCTTCGTCGACCGTTCTCCGGTGATGCACATCGGCGATCTGCCGATCGCATCACGACCGGTCTCCAGATCCGGCGGGGACATCACGTTCGAGAATCTCCGAGCGATCCCATGGGTCTTCGCCTGGACACAGATGCGATACAACGTTCCCGGATGGTTCGGCACGGGATCGGCATTCGAGACACTTGTCATGAACGACGAGTCCATCATCCGATCCTGCCGGGAGGCCTACGCGAACGGCGGGTTCTTTCAAGCGTTCGTCGACAACGCCCAGCAGGAGATGGCACGCGCACGGCTCGAAATCGCGGCGTGGTACATGAGGGATTCGAAATCGAACCTCCACGAGGAACTCACCCGTGAATTCGAACGCGCGAGGAACGCGATCCTTTCGATCACGAACCAGTCGGAACTGCTGGACAACAACAAGGTGATTCAGCAATCCATTCGTGAAAGAAACGAGGACACCGACGTGCTCAATGCGATTCAAGTCGAATTGCTGGCAAGGTGGAGACAGGTGGAGAACGAGGATGACGCGCTCAAGAGCATCATCCTGCTGAGTGTGAATGCACTCGCTTCGGCGATGCAGAGCACCGGCTGAGGGGCAGCGACGAACCGAGGACACCGGACTTCGATCGTGTTTTTAGACGCCAAGTGCGTCGATTCTCACATCAGGAACGTGCGCGAAACGCTATTCTATTGGGAATCGACGGATGAAAGGACCCCCATGGCCGAACGCCGGAAGACCATTCAGCTTGATGCGATACGAACCGCCGTGCTCGAAGCAGGACGACCGCTTTCCATCGCCGAGATTCTTGAGGAATCGACGAAATCCGTCCCCTCGATCAGCCTTCGAACGGTGTATCGAGTGATCCGAAAACTGGAGGAGGAGGAGGAGATCACGGCCGTGACCCTTCCATCTCAGCCGGACCGATACGAATCCTCGAAAGCCGCCGCGAAGCACCACCATCATTTCCATTGCACCAAATGCGATCGACTGTTCGATGTCGATGGATGCCCGGGTCGCTTGAAGCAACTCATTCCCGATGGCTTCGTGCTGAAAGAGCATGATCTGACCCTTCGGGGGCTGTGTGCGTCCTGTGCCTGAAGGCTGATCCCCCGCCGACACCGTTCACGCTCATGACCGGCTGACCCTCACGAAATTCCGGCGAGGTAGTCCTCGGCGACCGCCAGATGAGACTTCATCTTCGCAGGGTCCATCTTGCGTGCCATGGCACACATCATCGACCAACGAGGATTCCTGGCGAGCTCATCGACGTGGTTCCAAATCCAGCGCCAGTAGAGACTGTCCCAGATCTTCGCCCAATCACCCGTCGGATGATTGCTCATCTTCCTGATGTAGGAGGATCCTGAAAAATACGGTTTGGTGGTGATCAGGCCGCCATCGGCGTGCTGACTCATCGAATAGACGTTCGGCACCATCACCCAGTCGTAGCTGTCGACGAACATCTCCATGAACCAGCGATAGATGTCATCGGGATCGAACTCGCAGAGGAACATGAATCCTCCGAGGACCATCAAACGCTCGATGTGATGGCAGTACCCGGTATGAAGCACTCGACCGATGACATCGTCGACCGGATCGATGCCGGTCGCGCCTTCATAGAAACAAGCCGGCATGGCACGGTGATGCCCCCAGTGATTGGTGGTACGCATCTCGACTCCATGATCGACGTACGTCGCGCGCATGAATTCACGCCATCCGATGAGCTGGCGGACGAAACCCTCCAACGCGTTGATCGGGACATCCGATCGAGCGGCATGATCCAGCGCGCGATCGAGGATCTGGCGCGGAGTCAGGAGTCCCGTGTTGAGCATGGGAGTGAGGACGCCATGCCAGAGCCAGTTCTCCCCCTTGAGAATCGCATCCTCGTAGTCACCGAACAACATGAAACGCTGCTCGAGAAAATCATCCAACCATCCGGCCGCGCCCTCATGCGAGGTCGGATAGATGATCCGATCGATCGAACCGGGGTTGTCTGGATACCTCTCCCGAACATGCAGAACGGCATCATGATCGAACGAGTCACCCTGATTCACGTGCAGAGCGGGAATGGAGCCTCTGAGCTTCACCGGCACCTTCTTTCGATTGTCCTCGTCGTAGCTCCACTTGCCCCCCACCGGCTCGTCATCCTCATCCATCAGGACATCGAGCCGCCGACGTTGAAATTTGTAGAAGTCCGCCATGAACCAGCGTTTCTTCGAATCTCGATAGGTGTGATTGATGTCATTCGTGTTCAGGAACATCGGAGACTCGAGGACACGAAGTGCGAGCGAGGCGCGAGTGCAGAAGCGTTCGAGTCGCCGCGCGAGAAGGTGGTCATGAGGCTCGCAGACCGAGACCACGCCGACCCCCTCGCGGCTCAATCCAGTCAGAACGGATTCGAGGACATTGTGGCCCGGCTCATGCTCCACAT
>PAQN01000055.1 GCA_002709755.1 Phycisphaerae bacterium | reverse complement strand
CGGTTCGTTCGGTGACGGCGATTCAGGCCGCGGCAGGTGTCGCCGAGGATGCGGTGGCCCTTCCCATCGACAGCATCGGCGTGCGCGACGTGCCACGACTGCCCACGTCGATCGCGGAGTTCGATCGCGTTCTGGGTGGCGGTTTCGTGCCGGGTGCCGCGATTCTGCTCGGTGGTGACCCCGGAGTCGGCAAAAGCACGCTCCTGATGCAGGTGGCCGGGTCCCTGGCACGCGGTGGCAACCGGGTTCTGTACGCCAGCAGTGAGGAAAGCGCCACACAGGTCCGTCTGCGGGCGGATCGTCTGGGCGCCATCCCCGAAGTCTCCGACAAGGAGGATCAGAATCTTTTCGTGCTGGCGGAAACCGACCTCGGGAGGATTCTCGAGGAGGCCGTTCGTCTGAAACCGGACCTTCTATTAATAGATTCGATCCAGATGACCTGGGTGGGCTCCGCCGGCGGAGGTGCCGGGGCGGGCGCTGATGGCAGTCGATCCGGGGCTGGAGCGGCCAGTCAGCTGAGACGGTGCGCCACCGAGCTCTCTCTCCTGGCCAAGAAGACCGGAATCACGGTCCTCATCGTGGGCCATGTCACGAAAGAAGGTCAATTGGCCGGTCCGAAGCTGCTCGAGCACCTCGTCGACGTGGTACTGGCCTTCGAAGGTGATCGACATCACCGACACAGGATTCTGCGGGGCGTGAAGAATCGATTCGGATCGACGCATGAGATCGGTCTCTTTCAGATGACCGGCGATGGCCTCGAGCCCGTGCTCGAACATTCCGTGCGATTCGATGAAGGCGCAGCACCGTCGCCCGGAGCGGTGATCGTGCCGACTCTGGCTGGTTCACGCTGTCTTCTGGCTGAGATCCAGGCGTTGACCGCGACGGGATTTCTCGGGTCGGCCAAGCGACGGGCCTCCGGGCTCGATGGTTCGAGGCTTGCGATGTTGATCGCCGTTCTGGAGAAGCACGGCGGCCTGCGTCTGGCGGATCAGGACATCTTCGTCTCGGTCGCGGGCGGGCTGAGAATTCAGGAGCCTGCGGCGGATCTTGCGACGGCGTTGGCGATTGCCGGTGCGCATGCCGGTCGAACCCTGGACCAGGGCACGGCTGTCTTTGGAGAATTGACACTCTCCGGGGCGCTTCGACCGGCAACTGGTGCGGAGCAACGCGTGTCCGAAGCCTTGCGTCGTGGTGCGCAGCGCATTCTCGTTCCTGAATCCCAACGACAGGATCTCGAGTCGATCGGCGATGGTCGACTGACAGGCGTGCGTCGACTTGTCGATGCCCTTGAGTTCCTGTCTCCGGTTTCACATCCGGGATCTGGTGCGCCCTCCGCGTCGCCCACGACCGTTCGCATTTGAGTTATGCTGATGTCAGCTGAGTGCGATGAGTGTTTCGATCGTTCTGGAAACTGATTTTTTGGGGGGTCCGTTTTCGTCTCCAAGAACTTTTTTAGTCCGATTGATTTGAGCTTCATCAAAGAACAGCAAACAGTTGTTTTAATGCAAAGTCATGCATGGCAGTGGTTTGAAAATAGCAAGGATCTTCGAATCGTCATCTAAACGATTCCTTGACACTTCCTTAACGTTTTCTTAACAGTCTATTTCTACTGTTCTCGCCCTGTGGGTTGCCGAAGAGGCACCCATGCAAATTGAACCGTCCGGCCTTGTACCTCGGTGGTATGGGCGGCGAGCGGACGGGTGGATGGATAGGACACGGGCTCGCAGAGCCGAGACCCGTGCCTTCTGGAGAGTCGATCTGATGACGATGATCAGAACTACCGGGTTCCTCGCAGGAACCATCACCCTGGCGTTTTCCAGCATTGCTGGTGCGGCAGATTCAACTACTTCCATCGACAGCCTTCGTGCTGAGCTCAACGAGCTCCGTTCGCAGAACGAAGCCCTCGCGGCTCGTGTCGATGCACAGGACAGCGAGTGGCTGAACGAAGAGCGTGCGGGCGAAGTCCGTAGCCTCGTCCAGGACGTCCTCGCAGACAGCCAGTCACGCACGAGTCTTCAGGACTCCGGCATGATGGCTGGTTACAAGGCCGGCAAGGGCTTCTACCTGAGCAATCAGGACGGTTCCTTCAGCCTGATGATGAGCGGACAGCTTCAGACTCGTTGGGTCATGAACAACAACACCTCACGTGTCACTGGTGGTGGTACTCCCCTTCCCGGATCAGAAAGCCAGTGGGGTTTCCAGGTTCGTCGCGCCAAGGTGCGATTCCAGGGTAACGTCGTTGATCCCAGCTGGACCTACATGATCGAAGGCGGCTTCGATGGTCCTACCAACGGTTTGGGTCAGCAGACCAACGCCGGAACATTCGAATTCCAGGATGCCTACATCGCCAAGGAACTCGAAAACGGTCTTTCACTGACCTTCGGTCAGTTCAAGACTCCCTGGATGCGTGAAGAACTCGTCGACAGCTCCCAGCAGCTCGCCGTCGAGCGTTCAACCATCAACGAGTTCTACGGTCAGGACCGTGCCGTCGGCATCATGGCGTCCTACGCCACCGACACCTGGAACTTCGCAGCGTCCTACAACAACGGTCAGCGAACCGCCGTGTCCGCACCGTACCGTTACACCAACTTCACCAACAACCAGACCGACTGGGCCTTCTCTGGTCGGTTCGAGTACAAGTTCTCGGGTGACTGGAGCGACTTCGACAGCTTCACCAGTTCCCCCGGTGACGAAGAGGCCATCATGGTCGGTCTCGCCGGTATGGGTCAGAAGTATGGCGAGCAGAGTGCCTTCGACGGCCTCAAGGTCATGGGCTTCACCGCAGACATCTCCGCCAAGTTCGCAGGCTTCAGCCTCTTCGCTTCCTACGTGTGGCAGTCCTATGATGCATCAGACATCAATGCCGCTCTCGAAGACTATGAACCCTGGGGCATGGTTGTCCAGGCCGGCTACTCGCTCAACGACGAGTGGGAACTCTTCGCGCGTTACGAAGATGGCAACGCCAATGGCACCCCCGGCAACCTCTTCAACTTCGGTGCTGAAGACGGAAATCCCTCCATTCTCACCCTTGGTGCGAACTACTTCATCAACGATAACGTGAAGTTCACCGTTGACTGGGGTATCAACTTCGCTGACACCATGAACATCTTCTCTGCCAACTCCTCCGACACCGGTTGGACCAGCAGTGACGAAAGCGACCAGTGGGTGCTCCGTGCCCAGCTTCAGCTTCTCTTCTGAGTCAGTTGAAGTCCTGATGTAAATCATCCACCCAACGATCGCCCTTTGGGCGTCGAACGGCTCGGCCGGCCGGTTCCTTGGAACCGGCCGGTTTTCTTTTTTGCTCTGGCGAGCGTGGCAGGCTCGGCGTGTCACTGAGCTGAATTGTTTCTCGAATCCCCCCCTGAGACGTTCGAAAGAGGTTCTGTCAAGAACATGAAAGTCAATCGTTAAGACAATGTGAGCTCTCCTCACAGGCCCTGAATGTGAATGGTTCAGTCCTTACCGTTCTCATGAAGCCTGCTCGCGTGCGCGATCGGCACCTCTTTTCCCGCAGGGGCAGACGCCTCAGGAGCTCAAGACGACATGATGCATCTCTCGACATCGACGACCATCCGGGCCATCTGCCTCTCGGCACTGGCGTTCTGCCCGTGTGCCGCACTGGCCACGGCAGAGGTGAGCCCCTCTTCCGAAAGGGATTCTCTTGCCGCGCTTCGTGCTGATTTCGAGGCCCTGAAGGACAGAAACTCGGCGCTCGAAAGTCGCAATGAGGTTCTTGCCGCCAGTCTGGATTTCCAGTCCCGGGCCTGGCTCAATGAAGCCCGTGCGGGCGAGATCCGTGATCTGGTCCAGGATGTGCTGCTCGACAGTCAGTCCCGGACCAGCCTGCAGGATTCCGGCATGTCCGCCGGCTACACATCCGGCAAGGGTTTCTTCCTGGCCAATCAGGATGGTTCGTTCTCACTGCGGATCACCGGTCAGATCCAGACCCGCTGGGTGCTCAATCACACCAAGCAGAGCTTCGCCGATCGAGGCACCAGCACCGAGAACAGTCCGAAGACCACGTGGGGCTTTCAGATCCGACGTGCCAAGGTGAAGTTCAAGGGCAATGTCATCGACCCCACCTGGAAGTACGCCATCAACGGCGCCTTCGGCGGTGACGGTGTCTTCGACTTCGAAGAGGTCATGCTTTCGAAGGTCTTCGAGAACGGCATCACGATGACGCTGGGTCAGTTCAAGACGCCCTGGCTGCGGGAGGAACTCGTGAGCAGCTCCCGACAGCTGGCGGTCGAGCGTTCCGTCGTCAACGAATTCTTCAATCAGGATCGTGCGGTCGGTCTGCTCGTCGCCTGGAAGAACGACGACTGGTCTCTCGCGGCGTCCTACAACAACGGTCAACGAACCCTGCTCACCGCCGACGAGCGGTACACCAACTTCACCGACAATCCCACCAAGTGGGCGTTCTCCGCTCGAGCCGAATACAAGCTCTCCGGTGACTGGAGCGACTTCAAGGGGTTCAACGGCGGAATCGATCAGGATCAGGCCGTGATGCTCGGAGTCGCCGTCATGGGACAGCGCTACAACGACCAGGTTCAGGACGGAAGCATTCCCGGTGCACCCAACTCGGCCGTCGAGTACGACAACTCGACCGTGTGGGGCGTGACCGCCGACATCTCCGCCAAGTTCCAGAACATCTCGCTTTTCGTTGCCGGCGTCTTCCAGTCCTACGACACCAAGGGGGCCGAAGCAGGGCAGGGGTTCGATCTCTCCGACTACACACCCTGGGGTGCCGTCGTTCAGGGCGGCTATTCGATCAACGACGACTGGGAACTCTTCTCTCGGTATGAGTACGGCAATGTTCCGATCGAGGATCTCGCCGTGGCAGGTGCTCCCGCACTGGATACTCGTGGTGGCGTCGCTTCGATTCTCACCGTCGGAGCGAACTGGTTCCTGAACAGCAAGGTGAAGTTCACCGCCGACTGGGGCATCAACTTCGCTGATGATCTGAATCTCTTCGATGATCCGGGTGACGGCTGGCGTGATTCCGGAACCGATGACGAGTGGGTGCTTCGTGCCCAGCTGCAGCTGCTGTTCTGATCAGTCCGAGCAACGACAATCCGACACCATTCCGATCGGGCGATCTCCAGCGACTCGAACGGTACGACCGGCCGATTTCGAGGAATCGGCCGGTTTTCTCATGACACGACCGGGTGATTCACGCACCGGCACACGTCCGGTCATTCGTTTCGGTACCCTTTCGGCAACGCAACACCCGGAGACCAGTCCCCGATGACCTCGAAACGGATCGTCATGAACACCCTCTGCATCATCCTTCTCGTGTCGCTCTTCGGACCGGCTGCCTCCAGCTCGGTCGCATCCTCCGGACCGTCGGAACTCGAGGACATCGCGAGTGAGATCGCCTCCCTCAAGGAACGCAACGATCGACTGAATGCACGGCTCGACGACCGGTCCGATCGACGATGGCTCGCGGGTGATCGAAAGGCTGAGATCAGGACGTTGGTTCATGACGTCCTCGCCGACACCGAGCGTCGCATCAATCGTCTTGGCGCGCCCCTGGGTGGAGGCTACTCCGACGCGCACGGGTTTCATCTCAGGACCGCGGATGACACCTTCAAGCTCAACATTCATGGGATGGTGCAGACTCGCTGGATATTCAATCGCTCCACGAGCGGTCAGCAGTACACCAACACGCAGGCCGTCGTCGACAACGTCACCGGAAGTGATTCCCCGCTGGGTCCCGAGAACGGATCGGGGCTCCAGATTCGAAGGGCCAAGGTCACCTTCAGGGGACATGTGGTCGATCCGAGCTGGCGATACAAGCTCGAGACGAATTTCCGATCGAACGGTTCCGCGGTGTTTCAAGACGCCTACATCGTCAAGGAATTCGAGGACGGTTTCTCGATTCGAGTCGGTCAGTTCAAGGAGGCCTGGCTTCGGGAGCAGATGGTCTCGGACCGTCGCCAGCTGGCCGTCGAACGCTCGGTGATCAACGGTTTCTTCGGTCAGGGGCGTTCGGTCGGTGTCGAGGGTCGCTATCGGAACGACACTTTCGACATCACCGTCGGCGCCACCAATGGGATGCGGACCACGCTTCAATCCGCGCCGACCTTCACCAACTTCAGCGACGCACCGACGGAGTGGTCATTCTGCGGTCGTTTCCAGTACATCCTCGCCGGCGCCTGGAAGGATTTTCGAAATCTGAACGCCTCGATCGATTCCAGCACATCGGTGATGGTCGGCGTCGCCGGCATGTCCCAGAAGTACGGTGAGCGTTCAAACACCGACTCGCTCTTCGGATTCGACCCGAATCAGATCTTTCTCGGGACCTCTCTGGGAACTCTCGATGGATCCATGGTCTCCGGGCTGACGGCGGACGTCTCGATCAAGCATCGAGATCTGACGTTCTTCGCGGCGATCGCATGGCAGCAGATCTCGACGAGGACACAAGGCTCCGGACCGTTCGTGGTTGGTACGGTTCCTTTCGAGGTGCCTCGGATCAATCCCTGGGGGTTCGTGGTGCAGGGTGGCTGGGCTGCCACTGGGGAGATCGAACTCTTCGCACGCTACAGCTGTCTCGATGCGGACATGGATGATCTCGCCGCGCCGCCGGCTCTGGCCTTGCCTCTGGCCTACGGTTCGAGCGTGTCCAGTGTGATCACGCTCGGCGTGAACTGGTTCCTGTCCGACAAGGTGAAGTTGACCGTCGACACCGGCCTGAATCTGGATTCCTCGTTCGCAGGCATCACCGGTGGGAGGCTTCGGGGAGCGGGCTGGGTCCCCACCAGCTCCTCGGATCAGTGGAATCTTCGTGCCCAGCTCCAACTCCAGTTCTGATTCCGGCGGCCCGCGGAGCTTCCGGACTGGGATCGCTTTTTTTGAGTTTCTGAGAGGCTTTTTCCTTCAAAATAATCGATCTACGGGCCAATTATGGGCTTTTATTCGTGACATGTCCGATAGTCTTATCACGTGAAAGCGAGCAAGGTGCTCGCATCACATGACCCGTCAGTGGACTCGATCGCTTTCGATGTCCCGACGTGGCTTTCAAAGGCTTCAGATGAAGGTGTGAACGGGATGCTCCGACCACAGACGAATTCGTCCTCCTCGACCAACGGCAACACCATGCTTGGACTCACGACCGGTGCCCTGTGCGCACTTCTGGTGTCGGGTGCGGCCTCTGCTCAGACTTCATCCTCCCAGACGGTGGATCAATCCCTTTCGGATCGCCTGGATCTGCTCGAACGTGACAACGCCGCCTTGCGCAGCGAGGTCAACGCTCTTCGAGCCGCCAACGACCAGGTCTGGCTGACTGAAGATCGTGCCACCGAAATCCGCGGTCTTGTTCAGGACGTCCTTCAAGACTCCTCCACTCGAGCGAGTTTTCAGGATTCTGCAGCATTGGCCGGCTGGGACAGCAATCGCGGTTTCTACCTCCGCAGCGCCGACAACCGTTTCTCACTCGAGTTCTCCGGCCTCGTGCAGGCGCGCTACACCTACTCCTCGACCGGAGCGGGGGGGCAGCTGAACCAGACCACCGATGGCAACGGCAATCCTCAGACACTTCCGAATTCGCAGTACGGCTTCGACATGCCCCACACTCGTCTGGTCTTCAAGGGTCATGTCTTCGAGCCCGGAATCAGATATTTCATTCGAAGTCAGTTCAGTCCCGAGCAGCAGCTGCGTGCCGGCAGCCTTCGTTCCGTCACGGGGTCGACTGCGGGCACCCTGAATCTGCTTGATGCCTACATGGCCTTCGACCTGGACAACGACTGGACCGTCCAGGCCGGACAGTTCAAGCTTCCATTCTCTCGCGAGCGCCTGGTCTCCGTCCAGAATCTGGTCTCCGCCACCCGTTCGACCGTCGATGAACTTCTCTCCGTCGGACGATCGCAGGGCATCCAGGTCTCGACTCGTGGAAACGACCTGTACTGGGCAGCGGCCATCTCAAACGGCGGCTCCGACAACGTCCTCGCAGGAATTTCCGGAAACAGCGGGGTGTTCCCGGTGGGAACCCAACCCATGAACAGCCCCTACTGGGACGATCCGAACACCTTCGCGATCACCTCTCGAGTCGAATACAAGCTTGCCGGCACCTGGGGCGAGTTCAGGGAGATGACGAGCCCGATGGGGGAGGCCGAGGGCATCCTGCTCGGTCTCGCCGGCCACTACCAGACTTCAGCCTACGATCCGACGTTCTCCACCTTTGGTGTCGGGAACAATCAGTGGCTCTCGGTGACCGCCGATGCGACCTGGAATTTCGGCGGGGCCTCGATCTTCGCGGCGGCCTATTACACCAACACCGAGACCAAATGGAGCAAGATCGACCCTACGACGGTGAATCCGATTCGTGGCACCACCAACATGCTGGGCCTGATGGTTCAGGGATCCCTGTATCTGACTCCCAAGTGGGAGGTCTTCGGCAGCTTCCAGTATCTGGATCAGGGAAACACCCCGACCACCAATGCCGGTGGTGGAGACAAGCTCCAGTCATCCTCCGTCAGCATCTTCACGGTCGGTGCCAACTGGTACATCGACGGTCAGGACATTCGCTGGAACGTCCAGATGGGCTATTCGTTCAATCAGATCACCCCCTACACGGCCACGCTGAACAACGGTTTCAGACCGACCGCGTCTGATTACGAGTTCGTTCTCATGACCCAGCTCCAGCTTCAGTTCTGACCGTCATTCGAGCGCACGGCTCGGGGGTCTTCCCGGTACCATCTGGGGGCGTGTTCCATCGTCCTCGGAACCCACCCGGGTCCCGATTCCCCGAGCCGTCACAGTCGAGTGGTTGTTGAATCTTGCCCACCAGCACACATACATCGTCGAAAGTCCGTCGTTTCGAAGTCCACTCCGCTCCAGGACACGTCGATCCCACCGGTGATGCTCTTGCCAGAACGCTTGCGCACGCCGATCCTGATCGTGCTCCCAGCAGCGTGTCGCACGCCTCGATCTATCTCATCGAGGGTGAGCTCACACAGGAGCAGTGTGCACGTGTCTCGAGCGAGCTTCTGTCGGATCCTCTGACCCAGACGGTTGATGAAGGGGCCGCCGAGGTGGCGCCCGGCGCCGTGCTTGTCGAGGTTCACCCGCTGCCCGGTGTCACCGATCCCGCAGCGGACAGCGTGCAGCTCGCGATCAAGGCGATGTTCGACGTCGAGGTCTCCGTTCGAACCGGAAGTCGATTCGATCTTCACGGCATCGATGCCGCGACCGCTCGAGAACTCGTCGAACGCACCTGTGCGAATCCGGTCGTCCATGCCGTCCATCTCGAACCCTTCGAGCCATCCGAGTTTCCCGTCGGCGAGGCGCGCACGTTCGCCGTTCGAGAGATTCCACTCAGGGGCGCCGATGGTGATTCGCTGGAGAAGCTCTCCCGTGAAGCGCATCTCTTTCTCGACCGGACCGAAATGATCGCCATTCGCGATTTCTACGAGGCCCTCGGACGTGAGCCCAGGGAGATCGAACTGGAAACGTTGGCCCAGACCTGGTCCGAGCACTGCGTTCACAAGACGCTCAAAGCCACCATCCGTTACCGCGAGGAATCCGGCGACGATCATGCCTCCGTGTCTCTGGTCCAGGGGGCCGACGCCAGACCTCATCACGAGCTCGTCGATACCGGTGAGATCCAGATCAACAATCTGCTGAAGGCCACGATCGCGGCGGCCACTTTCGAACTGATCGACGAAGGCATCGACTGGTGTCTCTCCGTCTTCGTCGACAACGCCGGCATCATCAGCTTCGATGATGATCATGCGGTCTGCTTCAAGGTCGAAACCCACAATCATCCCTCGGCGCTCGAACCCTACGGCGGGGCCGCCACCGGCATCGGAGGCTGCATTCGTGATGTGATGGGAACCGGTCTGGCCGCTCGACCGATCGCCGCGACCGACGTCTTCTGTGTGGCCAATCCCGACATCCCCGAGGTGCCCGCGGGGTGCCTCCATCCCACCAGAGTGCTCAAGCAGGTCGTCGCCGGGGTGCGGGACTACGGCAATCGCATGGGTATTCCGACCCTCAACGGGGCGGTGTGGTTCGACGACGACTACGTGGGCAATCCGCTCGTCTACTGCGGGTGCGTCGGCGTGCTCCCACGCACGCATGTCGAGGGCGACGCCCAACCCGGAGACAGGATCATCGCGCTCGGTGGGCGCACCGGTCGTGACGGCATCCACGGAGCGACGTTCTCCTCCGCCGAACTGACGGACACCCATGCCGATGAATTCAGTCATGCCGTTCAGATCGGAAATGCGATCACCGAAAAGAAGGCGCTCGATGCGATTCTCGCGATGCGAGATGATCACTCCGGATGCCTCTTTCATTCGATCACCGATTGCGGAGCCGGTGGTTTCTCGAGCGCGATCGGTGAAATGGGAGAGAAGATCGGCGCCGAAGTCGATCTCGAGCGTGCTCCCTTGAAGTACGACGGTCTCTCTCCAACCGAGACCTGGATCTCGGAGGCCCAGGAGCGCATGGTGCTTGCGGTTCCCGAGCATCACATCGAGAGACTCGCGGAGATCTGCGTCGAATACGAAGTCGAATTCTGCGATCTGGGCCGGTTCGGAAACGAGGACCGCTCGCTGATTCTCCGGTATCACGGCGAAGAGATCGGACATCTTCCCATGTCCTTCATGCATGACGGCATTCCCATGCCGACGCGTGAAGCGATCTGGGATCCCTCCTGGACTCGTGAATCGATCTCGGATTCCCGTGACCCCGACGAATCGGGCCTCACGGCGCTGCTTTCGCCCGATGAGTCCATGCTTCGTGCCACCTCGCTTCTTCTGGCACATCGAAACATCGCCAGCAAGGATTGGATCATTCGCCAGTACGACCACGAAGTGCAAGGCGGTTCCGTGGTCAAGCCGTTGGTCGGTGTGGGGGAGGGTGGTCCATCGGATGCTGCGGTGATCAGGCCCATCGAGACGTCCTCCCGGGGTCTGGCGATCGGCAACGGTCTGGCGACCGGACTGGCGGCGGATCCCTACCAGATGGCGCTCGCCTCGATCGATGAGTGCGTTCGCAATCTCGTCTGCGTGGGGGCCGATCCCGATCGGATC
Source organism: Phycisphaerae bacterium (assembly GCA_002709755.1). Lineage (GTDB taxonomy): Bacteria > Planctomycetota > Phycisphaerae > Phycisphaerales > SM1A02 > UBA8087. Next base: position 3,650 of record PAQN01000055.1, on the reverse strand, counting down.
GCCATCCTCGACAACTTCTGCTGGCCCGGTTGTGATGATCCGCATTGGCTTGGTGGTCTGGTCCGTGCATCCGAGGCGTGCTACGACGGCGCCAAGGCCTACCGGACCCCATTCATCTCGGGCAAGGATTCCTTGAACAACCAGTTCACCACCGAGGATGGGCGAAAGATCCGCATTCCACCGACCCTGCTCATCTCCGGCATGGGCATCGTTCACGATTCTGAACGAGCGGTCACCATGGATCTGAAGGGACCCGGCAATCTGCTTCTTCTGATCGGGAAGACCGGTCCGGCCCTGGGCGGGTCACACTTCGCGCACTTGTCCAACCTCCAGAACGAGGCGTTGCCTCAGGTCGATCTCGAGGCCGGCCCACGCAACGCCCGTGCGGTGGCGGCGCTCATTCGAGAGGGGCTGGTGCGTTCCGCACATGATCTCAGTGAAGGTGGACTTCTGGTCGCGGCCGCTGAAATGGCGTTCGCGGGAGGACACGGCATCAGGATCTCTCTCGATGATGTTCCGACCGAAGGGTACGCCGATCAGATCGCATGCGCCTTTTCCGAAACCCCATCCCGCTATCTGCTTGAAATCAAGTCCGGTGATCGCAGCCGGATCGAGAAGATGCTCGGTGACGTCGCCTTCTCCGTCATCGGAGAAGTCGAGGACACCGATGAGATGGTCATTCGCAGCGGACGCGACCACGAACGCATCTCGCTCGAGTCTCTGCGCTCGGCATGGGCGACAGGATGTGATGACGCTTTTGGAGTAGACGGATGACCACACGTGCCCTTGTCATGACCGCGCCCGGCATCAACTGCGATCTCGAACTGGCCCATGCCTTCGAGGCGGCCGGAGCGACGGTCGACAGTCTTCCCTTGATGCGCCTGATTCGGCACCCCGGTCTGATCGACGGCTTCGATCTCATCGGATTGCCGGGTGGATTCAGCTACGGCGATGACATCGCCGCAGGGCGGGTACTCGCGACGATGTTGCGGATTCATCTCTATCCCGCGCTTCGTGCCGCGATCGAACGTGGCTGCCCCATGATCGCGCCCTGCAACGGTTTCCAGGTCGCGGTTCAAGCTGGGCTTCTTCCCGGTCCTGAAACGGGTCATGCCTGGCCCGAGTCGCCCGGCGCACCCGAGGTCTCTCTCGCTCAGAACACGAAGGCGATCTTCAGGGACGTCTGGACTCCCATGGAGGCATCGGAGAACACCTGCTGCGTCTGGACCCGAGGAATCGATTTCTCCGGTGAGACCGGCATGCTCCCTTCCGCGCATGGAGAGGGTCGATTCGTCGCAGGAGATGATGTGGTCTCCCGGCTTCAGGCGAACGGGCAGATCGCGTTGCGATATGCGCAGGATTCCAATTTCAATGGTTCCACCGATCGCATCGCCGGTATCTGCGATGCCAGCGGGCTGGTGCTCGGTCTGATGCCGCACCCGGAGCGCTTCACTCGTTGGTCCCAGCATCCCAGATGGACCAGACTTGCCGACGAGCAGCGTTCGTGCGTTCCGCCCGGTCTTGCCATGTTTCGAAACGCCGTCGAGCAGGCTTCGGGCGTGACGAACTGAGTCATGATGCGACTTCCCACCCTCCGAAAGTCTCGAGATCGGCCCTCACACTGCCTCGAGTGCGGCTATTCGTTGCGTGGGAACATCTCCGACCGCTGCTCCGAATGCGGCACTCCTATCGAGTCAGATCGAGCCGTGCATCTGCCGCTTGAAAACGCGCCCCGAAAGATCATCTTCGCGTTCGCCGTGCGAATGACCGCGGTCACCTTTCTTCTGGCCGTGGCGGTGCCGATCGCGATGGCGCAGGTTGGACGCTTTACGGACGGCTCGGCATCCTTTCCCGTGGTGATGGGGGGGCCCCTGATCATCAGCAGTTGGTTGATCACTCCTTCATGGCGTGAAGCGACCGCGATATCCAACGGCTTCGGAGTTCATGACACCGTTCGACGTGCGACACGATGGGGCAGCCTCATCTGGATACCGCTGGCGGGGGGCTCGATTCTCATCTACTCCGGACTCATGACTGGTGCGATCATCACGGCAGTCCTCGGTTTTTTCTGGGGTGTGATCTGCCTTGCCTGTCTCCTTCACGTCTTTCTGATGTTCGTCTGTCTGGAACGACTGGGGCATTGGATGCGGGATGAATTCGCGTGCAGCATGATTCGTTTCATTCATCTGTCACTGATCGTCATCGCATTCGGTGTGCTGGTCGGAATCATCGGCCCCATCCTGTTTCCGATCTCACCGGGACTCTTTCCGGTCTATTCCGTCATCGTCTTCGTGGTGATGATGTTGATGACCGTCGTCCTTCTCATCACCATGTCGAAGACCGCCTGGTTCAGTCTGCTGCACAATGCTGAGAATCGAGCTTCGGATCGAAGACTGCGTGAGCGGTTTGATCAGGAACGAAATGCAGGCGATGATGCGGACATCCGTCTTTGATCAAAGGGTCATGTGACCCCCACATTCTCAAAGGAACCTTCATGCTTGGATCCCATCTCTCGATTTCAGGCGGCATGATCAATGCACTCGATGAAGCCGAGCGTCTCAGGATGGACTGCGTTCAGGTCTTCACCAAGAATCAGCGCCGGTGGTCCGCACCTCCTCTGAAGGATTCGGATGTCGCCGACTGGCACGCACGGCTGGACACACTCGGTTGGGATGTGCTCTCCGATTTCAGAACGGTCAGCCACAACAGTTATCTGATCAACATGGCCTCTCCGGACCCCGAGTCCAGGAAGAAGTCACTGACGCTGCAGCGAGATGAAATCGAGCGATGTGCGACGCTTTCGATTCCACTGCTCGTCTCGCATCCCGGGGCGCACCTGGGCAAGTCGCTCGCTCGAGGGAAGCCTCATTCGCTGGGTGAGCCACCATCCAAGGATGAACAGGCCGGTCTGGATCGGATCATCAAAGCTCTCGATCAGCTTCACGAGGAAACCGCCGGGTACGAGGTGGTGACCTGCCTCGAGACCACCACAGGATCCGGTTCGAATCTGGGGTACGATTTCGGTCATCTGGCTCGAATCCGCGATGGGGTCAGGGAGCCCGAACGAGTCGGATTCTGTTTCGATACATGTCATGTGACAGCAGCAGGTTACGACATGAGCTCGGCGGCCGGTGCGGAGTCTGTTCTGGCTTCATTCGACGACCTGTGCGGCCTTGAACGACTGCTGGTGGTGCACCTGAATGATTCCATCGGAGCCCTTGGGTCCAGGTTGGATCGTCATGCGCACATCGGTGAGGGATGCTGCGGGGATTCCTGTTTCGAGGTAATTCTCAATCATCCCAAGCTGACAAATCGACCGATGATCCTTGAAACAGCCAAGGAAGAGGACGAGAATGGTCGAAATTGGGATGAGAGAAACATTGAACGACTTCAAGGCTTTGTGCGGGATCGTTCATAATGGGCGACTACCGTACGCAAGCCGATCCAGCGCCCCCAGGAGCAGGTTCCAGTCATGAAGGTCAGTATTGCAACACTCAGTCTCACTTTGTGCGCCCTCGTGGGGGGCGGATGCCTTCAGACCGATACCGCAGTCGTTCGCAGCTCCCGACCATCGATGGCCAATTTCAATCGCACCACGGAGCCCACCGAGGATCAGGTTCTTGATCTCGTCGCTGCGGAGCAGGCCGGTG
>PAQN01000054.1 GCA_002709755.1 Phycisphaerae bacterium | reverse complement strand
ATGCGGGTGGCATCTATCAGTGGAAGACCTCGACGATGTTCGGTGATACCCGCTGGCCGGTCGAGAACTGTCTCTTCGAGCGGAATCGTGCGGAGGATCCCGGCGGCGGCGGTGCGATCTACACCTCGAGATACGGCGCGCGGGTCAGCGACTCCGTCTTTCGAGAGAACTCAGCGGGCTTGATCGGGACCGAAGAAATGGTGGCGCGCTCCGTGGTGTCCGCCGTGTTTGGCTCTGAGTTTTCCGGCACGAGTTTCTGCTCTCCGTATGCGGATGCGATCGGTGACGATCACGTGCTTCCCGTCTCGAATCTCGACGGCGCGTTCAACTGCCTGTCGAACGACTGCACCGATTCGGACGGCGATCTTCGTCCCGACCAATGCGACCAGTGCGACGGTCCGGACGTGGATGCTGACGAGAGTGGCTGGGCGGACTGCCACGAGAGCATCGATGAGTCCGGTCGTCGAGTGCTGACGGTGGCGGCGGGAACGCGTATCGAGCACGCGATCGGCGCGGCGATCGAAGGTGACGTGATCCAGCTTGAGGCGGGCGACTACTACCTTCCTCAGGGTGAGTCGCTGGTGACGACCGGCAAGGAGATCCTGATCCGTGGGACGCGTGGTGAAGACGGCGCCTGGTTGAGTCGGATTCATTCGCACGACGCTTCGGCGATCGTGCACTCCGGCACGGCTGCGGAGCTCGAGCTCGAGGACCTCGCCTTCACGGGCGTGGTGGATGACGTCTCTGGCACGGACACGCCGGTGGCGCTGTACGTCTACCGAGGTCGTGTGTTCGTGCGAGACTGTCTGTTCGATGAGTGTCTGGCGCCGACCCAGGATGGCGCCGCGGTGCAGAACATCGGTGTCAACACCTCCGAGCTCACGCTCTTCTACGACTGCACGTTCCGAGACTGCGTGGGTCTGTATGCGGGAGGCATCTATCAGTGGAAGACCTCGACGATGTTCGGTGATACCCGCTGGCCGGTCGAGAACTGTCTCTTCGAGCGGAATCGTGCGGAGCATCCCGACGGTGGTGGTGCGATCTACACCTCGAGATACGGTGCTCGAGTGATCGACTCCGTCTTCTCCGAAAACGAGGTTGAGACCGGGGCTGGTCTTGCGGGGATTTCGGTCGCAAGCAGTGTCTACTCCACGGAGTTTTCCGGGACACACTTCTGCTCTTCGTTCTCTGCGACCGATCTGTCCGGTCACACCACCGGGGGAAGCATCGATGGAGGTGGTCTCTGCTTCACCACGGACTGTTCTGACATCGATCAAGACGGCATTCCCGATGGATGCGATGATCACCTCTGCACCTCCGATCTCAACGGTGATGGTCTGGTGGACGGAAGTGATCTGGCAGCGTTGCTGGATGCCTGGGGGCCCTGTGTCGACGATGACTGTCAGGCGGATCTCGATGGGAACGGGCTTGTCGATGCTCGCGACCTGACCTATGTGCTCGCGGAGTGGGGACTCTGCGATGAGGGCACGCCCTGACTTCGGTGAGTTCCCAGCGTCTGGAATCAGTGTTCAGCGCTTGAATGGCCTGGAAGCCGCCAACGGCAAGGGTTTTCTGCCCTGATTGTCGGTTTCTCAGGATGATTCTCGGCACCTCTGCCTTATTGTGATGTTTCAAACACCTTCTGGAGAATGATGATGGCACAAGTGAGGCGAATTCTTGTTCTCGTTCTGTTCGCGCAGTTGATGTTGGCATGTGAGCCCACGGTCCATGGGGACACCATCACGGTCTGTCCCGAGGGATGTGACTTCTCCGACATACAAGAGGCGATCGACTTCGCGTCCGAGGGTGACACGGTCCAGATTTCGTCAGGCGTGTACGCCCTTTCGGAAACACTCGTTCTCTCCACTGACAATCTGAGGCTCCTGGGTGAAGGCGCTGGCTCGGAGCCTCCGTCCGTGACGCTCGATGGTCAGGGTCTGATTCGTGTGCTGTCCACGTCGGGTTCGGATGTACGCATCTCAGGATTGGAATTCAGAAACGGATTGGCCGAATCCTACCCGTTCTTTCCGGGCGTCTTCATCGATGTCGCAGGGGCGATTCTCTCCACGGGTGCGGATCTTGTCGTTTCGGATTGTCTCTTCGAAGACAACACCGCAGGCCCCGTCGGAATTGGCGGGGCATTCATGGAGTTCGGATCCGGCACACGTCTGATCGGGTGCCGCTTCGTTGGAAATGACGCGCAGATCGGTGGCGCCGTGGCGAGTCGTGCGACGGGAACCATTGAAATCGAATCCTGTGAGTTCCAGGCCAACGCCGGGAACAACGGCGCCGCCATCGGATTCCTCGGCTCGGACGGTGCGCTCGTCGAGTGCGAGTTCATCGAAAATGTCGCAGGCAACTGGGGTGGTGGTGTCTACTGTGCCGATGAAAGCCTCGTTCAGATCGCGAATTCAAGATTCATCGACAACGAAGCCCCACGTGGATCAGGCGTCTATCTGAAGGATTCACAGACCGAGCTTTCCAGCAGCGTGTTTCTTGAGAACGTTGCCTCATCGGGCGCCTGCCTCGAGGCCGATTCCCAATCCTCAGGCACCTATGCAGGCACCGCCTTGTGTGGGAACGTTCCCTCCCCGCAGATTCAAGGGGACTGGGGCGATCTTGGCGGCAATTGCATTCAGAACACGTGTGCAGACGCCGATGCGGATGGAATTCCAGACTGCATCGATGACTGCGTTCAGCCTCTACAGGTGCAGATCAACCTGATGGTGGATGGTGATGTCCTCGATCTCTCTGCCGGTAGAACCATTCTTCAGTGTCCGCTCCAGCTTGGTGGTCGAGCGATCACCCTGCGTGGCGCCGTGGGTTCGGACGGTCTTCCCATCACGGTTCTGGACGGACAGGGCCTCACCGCACTTCTCGAGACAGGGTCATCGGATGAGGGTGTGCTGGTTCTCGAGAACATCGTCTTTGAGGGAGGCGCCTATCCGGCGCTCGACATCGGTGCGATCGACGCCAGGGTGGTCAACTGCACGTTCACGGACAATGACACGGCGCTGCTCGCCACTGCGAGTGAACTCGAGGTCGAAGATGGTCGCTTCTACGGAAACACACTCGGCTGTGCACTTCGTGAGAGTTCATCGGTATTCACCCGCTGTCGCTTCGAGGGGAATACAGGGTCCTTCCCTTCGGATATCGACTATTCGAATGGCGAAACGGTCCTCGCCGACACCATGATCACCACCGGTTCGGGTACTTTCACGATCGCGTCGATCAGAGCCAGCGGCGGCGGATCGATGAGTCTGTTGAGGTCTCGTATCACCGCGGTGGGCCTGAGCGCGTTGATCGTGAACTTCATTCAACCCAACTCGTCTCTTCTGACCCTTGAAAGCACGACTCTCTGCGGTGTGGAGAATCCGGTGGGTGGTGACTGGGTCGATGTGTCTGCATGGCCGTTCAATTGTGTCACCGAGCAATGCGATGATTGCGTTGAAGGACCATGTCCCGGTGATCTCGATTCCGATGGCGTCATCGGCGGCACCGATCTGGCGTTGGTGCTTGCGAATTGGGGATGCGAAACGTCATGTCAGTCCGATGTCGATGGCGATGGCGTCGTCTCAGGTCCCGACCTCGCGCTTGTCCTCGGGTACTGGGGAGCATGCGGCTCGTCCAATGTCTGTGGCAACGGCCTCTGCGATCCCGATGAGACCTATCTCTGGTGTCCCGAGGATTGTGAGTACATCGATTACTGTGGGGATGGACTCTGTGGGGATACCGAGGACGAAGTCAGTTGCGAAGAGGACTGTGGATTCTGTGGCGATGGCCTCTGCGGGAATTTCGAGGATTGTCTGAGTTGCTTCGATGACTGCTTCGATCTGTGGGGATACTGCGGGGATGGTTACTGCGATTCAGGATTTCCGCTCTATGAAGATCCGTTCACCTGTCCCGTTGACTGCGGAGGTGGTGGTGGAGAGCCCGTCTGCGGTGATGGCATCTGTGAGGGCGGCGAGGATCCCAGCTGGTGCCCCGAGGATTGCAGCTGACGCTCGCACTCGAACCATTCTATCCCTGATCGCTCGCGTCTTTCCGTCACCTCAAGCCGGATGACCATGATCCCGGCGCTCTGATGCACGCGGCATATCCGGCCCAGATCAGAATCAGGCCCACCAGTTCGGCGACGTAGAGGGCTTCGACCGTGCCTGCCTTTGCCATCGAGCCTCCGATGCCCGGAAGAATTCCACCCACCGCGATCAGGGCGGTCCCGAGTGTTCTCGATCGTTGACCGGGCACCCCCCAGAAGCGGTGACAGCTCCAGACGGCCCCTCCCACGAGGAACAGTGCCGCATAGGCGTTGATGAAGGGCGTCAACACCCTGATCCACTGCCAGCCGATCACCGCTCCAGTGGGCCGATGGGCTTCGAGCTGGCTCGGATCCATCGGTCCGATCGCCACGGCGACGGCCGCCACCAGCACTGGAATCGCGCTGAGCACGGTCAGTCGATTGGCCGTCCGCCTCCTGAGAACGAGGTAGACGCTGCCCGTCGCGAGCGGCCATGCACCGAGAATCGCACCCGCCAGATACCACCATCGGTTGAGGGTGATCGAGTTGCCTTCGAGTGTGATGATCGATTCGATGATCGTTCCCGACCCGTAGCAGACGACGCCGAGCGCCCACCATGTCAGGTAGGGAGGCCATCCGCGGAGTCGACATCGTGACACCAGGGCCGCCACGAATCCGACCGCGATCAGGCTGGTCGCGATCGGGAGATAATGAACCGCGCTGGTCTGGGGTTCGATCATCGGTTGAGGGTCCTTCCGTTCGATTTCTGCAACGGGACGTTCGTGGTTCGCATCCAGGCATCCGGCTCGAAGACCGAACGATCCCTCGTCATCTCGCCGTCCCACACCACCGTCGTGTCCTTGCGGTAGTACCAGGCCAGCCGAAGGCGACGCCACCCGATCTCGCCGTTGCTGTGAAAGACCGTGATGTACCGGCCGGGCAGGTCCGGATGATGCATGGTGTGCAGCACGGATTGCGAGTCGCCGTTCCAGATGGACCTGCCGATCGAGAATCCATCGTCATCGACGACGATCGGGTTCGCGGTCCGTGCGATCACTTCCGCATGACTGTCGATGGCTTCGCGTCCGATGAGGAGCATGTTCGCTCCGGGTTCGAGTCGTGTCGTCCATCCGATTTCTTCGGGGGATGCCATGCCGTCGCCGTCGCCCACCACGGTCGTGCCGTCCGCGAGTGTTCCCGCGATGGTCGGACTCGTGAATGCCGTGTCGATGAGTCGGTAGTGTCGACATTCCGGATCCACCAGAACCATGCTGCCGTCATCGCTTCGAATCCGCTCGAGGCGCTGTGGTGAACAAGCCGTCATCGTCGGCGTGGTCCGAGGTCGTGTGTGCTTGCGGACCCAGCGATCGAAGAAAGGATCGAGCCATCCTTCCGGGCGATCCGGCCGGGTCGCCTCGGCGGCATCCTGGATCACCCTCCAGTCGATTCGCTCGCCCATGTGCGTCTTCGCCAGCGAACGCATCATGTCCCAGATCCTGCTGTCCTCGAATCGAGCGGGGGAGACGTCGTCGTCCAGCACGTCCTGCAACATCATGATGACGAACGACCCCTTCTGATATCCGACGAAACGATTCACCCGAAGACCTCCGCGGCCGAAATCACCCAGCGGGCCGTCATCCAGATCGGGATCGAGCGAGACCTGGTTGATGATGCCTCGTCGATACGAGCGTGCGGCGTCGGGGCCTTCCTCCAGCCACCTGCGACCGTAGTTCGTGCAGAAGCTGGTCAGCGCCTCGCACCAGTTGCCGTCGGTCGGATCGACATAGACCCCGTTGCCCCACCAGGCGTGCACGAGTTCGTGATCGAGGTAGCCGGGTTTCAGGGATCGTGGCGCCATGGCGATGACCCGTGGGCCGAGGAGTGTGAATCCCGGAAAGGCGAAACCCGAAGAGAAGAAGTTCTCGACGATCGTGAAACGTTCGAAAGGATAGGGTCCGAGCAGCCGGCAATAGGTCGTGAGATACCGTTCGGCGGCATCCAGATAGTGACCGCTCTTGTCGAGATTCGAATCCGACACCTGGAGAACCACCATGACCTGACCATGCGCTGTGTCGACGTTTCGCGTGGTTCTTCCGTGGCGGTTGCCCGCGAGACTCATGCCCGAAACCGGTCGTGGGGTCCGCCAGTTCCAGACCGCTTCGAGAGGGTCCTGTTCGATCGACGGGTCGCCCGAGGCGATCAGTGACCAGCCTTCGATCGGCTCGATTTCAAGGGACATCATTCTGAGTTGGGGAACGCCCCGTTCATCCAGCGGTTGCGGGTGCCACGAACTTCCCGATGAGAGAAACACGCCGTCTTGCGCCGCATGGGCGCGAACCGAGAGATTGTGGATCGCCCCTTCGACCTCACCGGCTTCGACGTCTTCGACGTGCCGGCCTCGCCAGCGCATCACGACCGAGGCGTTGTCAGGCAGATCCTCAAGCAGGCCCGGGCGTGAGGGTGGCAGGGTGATTCCATCGACCATCACTTCCTCGATCACCGCCCCGGGGTGCAGGCTGTAGCGAAGGTCTCCACCTTCGATGACATGCATGTGCGAGGAACCCGTGATCCGATGGGCGATCGGATCGACCTTGACGAAAAGGTCCTGCCGGTCGACCACGGCGGGAGCCATCAGGCAGCAGGTGGCCAGGATGGTGATGAGCATTCGTGTGAACTCCGATGGTGCTCGACATCCTAGTCGCACTCTCATCTCGCAGGCGCCATCGGATCCTGATCACGAGTGATGCCGGCCTCTCTCGGGGATCCGTGCACGTGTTGAACGTTTGATTGAGATGAAAAGTGATGCGGTTGCACATGGATTTATTCGATGTTTCCTGTTCGATTTGATTTCACGGTGTCGACATGCCTAGAACCATTCAATTGATTCACTGGTTGATTAGCGTTAGGAAGCCATGCACAGACACCGAACGAACGTATCAAACGTACTCATCATCGGATCAGGCGGTGCCGGCCTCAGCGCGGCCATCGCCGCGCACGAAGCGGGTGCCGAAGTCGTGATCCTGGGGAAGCGCATCCGCAAGGACGCGCATACCGCCCTTGCCGCAGGCGGAATCAACGCCGCGCTTGGCACCGTCGATCCGGAGGACACCTGGGAACAGCACTTCGTCGACACCTACGAGGAAGGCTATCACCTCGCCGATCCACGAACCGTCGAACTCCTGGTGCAGGAGGCGCCCGCGCGTATCCATGAACTCGAGGAGTGGGGGACGCCTTTCGCCCGAACCAAGGACGGCCGGCTCGATCAGAGGTTCTTCGGTGCGCACACCTATCGCCGAACCTGTTACGCCGGTGACTACACCGGACGAGCGATCCTGAACACGCTGACCGAGCGCGTCGAACAGCTCGACATTCCGATTCTCGACATGCAGTACGTTTCGCGTCTGCTGGTCGACAACACCGGAGGACGGCGTGAATGCTTCGGTGCGATGGCCTTCGACGTCGTCTCCGGACAGCGAACCGCCTTCCTCGCGGACTCGGTGGTGCTCGCCGCTGGCGGCCACACCAGGATCTGGCGCATCAGCTCGTCCAGACGCGACGAGAACACCGGAGACTCGATGCGACTCGCACTTCAAGCCGGTTGCCAGCTCTCGGACATGGAGCTCGTTCAATTCCACCCCACCGGAATGGTCTTCCCGGAGGAGCTCGCGGGCACCCTCGTGACCGAAGCCGTCCGGGGAGAGGGGGGACACCTTCTGAACACCAAGGGTGAGCGTTACATGGCGCGTTACGACGCCCAGCGCATGGAACTCTCGACTCGTGACCGGGTCGCCCTCGCGAACTACACCGAAATTCTCGAGGGACGAGGCACCGAGAACAACGGTGTCTACCTCGACATCAGTCATCGTGACAAGGAATACATCCTCGAGAAGCTGCCTCGCATGTATCGCCAGTTCATGGAATCCCAGATGCTCGACATCTCGAAGCATCCGATGGAGGTCGCCCCCACGGCGCATTACAGCATGGGCGGCGTGGTGGTCGAACCAGACACCCACGCGACCCGGGTGCATGGCCTCTTCGCCGCCGGCGAGTGCACGTCCGGCGTTCACGGCGCCAACCGCCTCGGCGGCAATTCCCTGGCGGAGATTCTCGTCTTCGGCCGACGCGCCGGCGACAGTGCCGCGATTCATTCCAGCGAGCTCGACCTTCAGCGGCGAAGTCGGGCGGTCATCAACGAGGCCAACGATGAGCTTGACGAGCTCACCAGCAATGGCGAGGAGCTGGCGCGTCCGATGCAGCGTGCCGTGCGAAACATCATGTGGCAGCACTGCGGTGTGGTCCGCAACGGTCCGTCGATCGACGAGGGACTCGTCAAGATCGCCGAGCTGCGTGAGTCGGCCAAGGACGTCGACGTCCGGCCGAGCGCCGAGGGCTTCGGCGATCTGACCCTCGCCCTCGATCTGATGGGTGCGATCGACAGCGCCGAGGCGACGCTTCGCGGCGCTCGGGAACGTCGTGAAAGTCGCGGCTCCCATCAGCGATTGGATTTCGAATCGATCGATCCGGATCAGCGCGTGAACTACGTGATCGAGCTCGACAGCCAGGGTGGTCAGCAGATCAGCCGTCAGCCCGTGGAGGCCGTGCCCGATTATCTCGCCGAACGTTTCGAGAGTTTCGTCGAGCCAGAGATCGAAGGCCGGCTGCTCGAGTAGTTTGGCGCCTCCTGCGACCATCCGGCATGTCGTACCGGGTAGTATCCTTCGCATGGAAAACGACATGATCACCAGCACTCGTCCCACCTCGCACGTGCCTCTCCTCATCCTGGGCTGGCTCGCACTTCTCCTCATACCGGGTCTGGGGTTCTTCATCGGCTGGTACTGTTTTCACGTGGCCGACGATCGCCTCAGCACGTCGGTCACCGTCACCTCGATGAAGGTGGCCCGATTCCTCTCGTATTTCCTCGTTCTGGCGATCATGGCCTGGATCACCATCGATCTCGTCACCTGACCGCCGGCCACGCCCTCAGGCAACCAATCCGTGGCAGGCTCATCGGGTCCATGCCACACCACCGCCCAGGAAACGCTGAGGATTCTCTTGGCGAGGTGTTCAGTGCCCACTGATCATCATGAAGCACAACCATAGTCTGACCAGGGCTGGATCAGTGGATTCCATGTCATGTTGGTGCTACCTGTTTCATGTCATTCGTGACTTCGCTCTGGGGTCTCAGTGAAAATAGGTATGCTTTAAAAGGTGTTCACTGCACTAAAGGGAATGCAATTATGATTCTTAAAGAACGTACTCAGCCGACTCCGACGGATCGCTTTGGTGCAGCGGGTGACAAAGCAGAGCGGCAGGTTGCGCACTACCTTGCTCGTTCGTTTGGCGATACCAGGGATGTTTTGATATTGAATGACCTTCGAGTGATGCATGATGGTGAAGTCGCTCAGATTGATCACCTGCTTCTGCACCGCTCCGGGATGGTCATCATCGAGAGTAAGTCGGTTTCCAGTGAACTGTTTGTCAATCGGCAGGGTGAGTTCACACGCTCCTATCAGGGCAAGCGCTCTGGCATGCCTTCACCGATTCAGCAAGCGAAGCGTCAAGCTGCGTTGCTTCGAAAGCTGATCGATACCAACAAGTCAACCCTTCTTGCCAAGACCTTTGGGCTGCTCCAGCAGGGATTCGGTAATTTCCCCATTGAAATTGTTGTTGCGATCAGTGATCGCGGCATCATCAAGCACCAAGGGAAACGTCCTCCTGAACTCCTCAAAGCCGATGCCCTCACCGACCGCCTCCAAGAATTGGTCTCCCACCACAAAAAGGGGCGAGGCTTTGCGGGCCTCATTCGTCAAACGCTTTCGGAAAACAAGAAAGAGTTCGAGGGTGCCGGGTTGTACAACCTGAAGCAAGCGCAGATTGAGCTGATGGCGCAGTTTCTTCTCAGCTGCCACGTTGAACCGGCTCCCCGTACAGCGGGCTCCTGAACTGGGGCCCCAGCTGTCAGCAAAACTGTCAGCACTTCGGAGCGATTCCAGCACGAACCCAGGTCAGCCGTGAACACCTGAACGCGCCCTCAGCCGACCGGTCCGTGTCACCCTCGAGAGGGCCATGCCACATCAGCAGCCAGCCCTAGGCTGTCCGTGTCCACAACATGAAACTCAAACGAGTCCAACCGCTTACAGGTTGCCGCGACGTTCCTGTTCGAGTTCGAGGGCTTCGAAGAGGGCCTTGAAGTTGCCCTTGCCGAAGCTCTGACTTCCCTGGCGGGAGATGATCTCGAAGAACAGGGTGGGGCGGTCCTGCAACGGCTTGGTGAAGAGCTGCAGGAGGTAGCCTTCGTCGTCGGCGTCGACGAGGATGCCGAGCTTCTTGATCGCTTCGTGATCCTCCTTCACCGGGTTGTGGCCGTGGTCGGTGAGCATGGTGTTCACGCGGTCCCAGACCTTCTCGTAGTAGGTGTCCGGAAGCTGGAGGAAGTCGACGCCGCGACGACGCAGTTCCGCGACCGAGGCGAGTTCGTCGTCGGTGCGCAGCGCGAGGTGCTGGATGCCGGGGGTGTTCGAATGCCACTCGAGGTACTCGAGGATCTGGCTCTTCTTCTTGCCTTCGGCGGGTTCGTTGATCGGCATCTTGATGAGGTTGTTGCCGGAGGCCATCACCTTCGACATCAGCGCCGAGTGTTCGGTCGAGATGTCGGCGTCGTCGAAGTGCTTGAACATCTTGAACTCGAGGACGTTCTCGTACCAGTCGACCCAGTGGTTCATCTTGCCCTCTTCGACGTTGCCCACGCAGTGGTCGACGTACCTGAGGCCGCAGGGGTTGTCCTTGTTGTACTGGTTCAGGACGAAGTCCATTCTCTTCCACCCAGGGAGGAAGAGGCCGCCATGCTTGAGTTCGCGCAGCGAATAGTCTCCGGTCCGGCTCACGAAGGTGTGGACCGCGCGTCCGTAGGTGCGGATCGAGGCGGTGGTGACCGTGCCGTTCTCGTCGGAGAACGTCTCCGGCTCGTGGGCGGAGACGGCGCCGTTCTTGAGCGCTCGCTCGTAGGCCTTCTCGGCGTCGTGCACGGTGTAGGCGATGTCCTTGATGCCGTCTCCGTACTTCTGCAGTTCGGTGTTGGCCGGATGATCGGGTTGCAGCGGGGTCTCGAGTATGAAACGGATGTTGCCCTGATGGAGGAAGTATCGAGCCATCTGGCGATCCCCGGTTGTGAGGTCGCTGTACTGAGTCACCTGAAAGCCGAAGGTCATCGCGTAGAAGAACGCCGCCTGCTTGGCGTTGCCCACGCAGAATCGGACGTGATCGACGTCGATCAGACGCAGGGGATCGGCGTTGTTGGCGGCCTGGGTGGGATCATTCGAGGTGGCGATTGAGCTCATTGGAGTCCTTCCTGAGATGCCTGGGAGGCGCATGACATCATCCTTTAGTGTACCTTGAGATCCGCATCATTCCAACGAATGATGCGCAGAGGGTGGGATCCCATGGAAGAAATCCATGAGAACGTCCCCCCCTTTCCCTCGAAAGCCACCAAATCGGAGATATGTCGTGTCCAACCAAGACCATTCGTCCGGAAACATCGCACCTCATCGCGGGGTATTGATCTGCATGTGTGGAATACTTGGGATCGGGTGCCCGGTCTTCGGAATCGTCGCCTTGATTCTCGCCAGCAACGATCTCGCCGGCATGGCCGGGGGCTCGGTCGATCCGGCAGGTGCCGGCATGACCAGGCTTGGCCGGACCATCGCAAGCATCGGACTCTTCTTGTTCGCGGTCGTTCTGCTCTACGCACTCCTCTGGGGCGACGGCTCACTGATGACCGGGACCGGCGTCGACGGCCCGAACGATGCCGCCACCTCCCCGTGAGGCCGTCTCGTCATGGGTGCGTTTCGACTGAAAAGAGCCCCGAGAGTTCCAGCCGTCTCTCCCGTCATCGCGGCGGTGGTCGCCTCCATCGTGACGGTCGTGATCGGATTCGAACTCTTCGCGGACCTGCTCTTCGCCACGCCTCCTGAGACCCTGTGTCCGGTGCGGGCCGGCACCGGCATTCCCTGCCCGGGATGCGGTGGAACCCGATCCGCCCGCGCGCTGATCCAGTTCGATCTCGTGAGCGCGTTCGCGCACAATCCGCTTCTGGCCTTCGGGGCATTGGTCATGCTGGCGGCGCTTCTCATTCGTCTGGTGTGCGGTCGCACGCTCGAAACGTCGATGAGCCAGCGTCAGTGGACCTGGCTCGGCATCGCACTCGGTGTGCTGATTCTTCTGAACTGGGGGTGGGTCCTCGGACGGCATGGCGTCCTGCCTCTCGGCAATGCTGCGTCGTCCTCCGCCGAGGTTTCGACGCCGAGTCAGTAGCGAAGCAGCGAGTGGACCTCGACGTCGCCCATCAGGTCACGGCCCTTGAGTTCGGCGAGTTCGATGAGGACGACCAGGCCCAGCACGTCGCCTCCGAGGTTCTTGATCAGATCACAGGCCGCCTTGGCGGTACCGCCGGTCGCGATGAGGTCGTCGACCAGCAGGACCTTCTGGCCGGGTTTGATCGCATCCTCGTGCATCTCCAGCGTGTCGGAGCCGTACTCGAGCTCGTACTCGATCGAGACGGTCTTGGACGGAAGCTTTCCCGGCTTGCGAACCGGCACGAAGCCGCAGCTCAGCGATTGTGCCAGAGCCGTCCCGAAGATGAATCCACGGCTCTCGGCGCCGACCACGAGATCAGGGCGATCGTCACGCCACGGATTCGCCATCAGTTCGACCGCGAGTGACAGACCCGAGGGATCGGCCAGCAGGGGGGTGATGTCCTTGAACCGGATGCCGGGTTTGGGGAAGTCCGGAATGTCCCGAATGAGTGCGGTGAGTGATTCGTGCATGTCCATGTTGTAGCAGCGCGGGGGCATTTGTGGTTTTCATGTGGCGCCGGACCCTCTAGAATGGTTCATATGGCATCCTCCTCCACAAACAAGCAGGGCATCGAGATCGTCGAGCCGATCGGAACTCGGGTTCTCATCCGCAAGGACGAGGACAAGAAGGTCACCAAGGTGGGCATCCATCTGCCCGACAAGATCGAGATTCCCACCCTCACGGGTCGCATCGTCGCGATCAGCATGCAGATCGATCGAGACGAGGACTACCCGATCAAGCAATACGATCGAATTCTCTTCAACCCCAAGAATGGCGTTCCGGTCGATTTCGAAGGTGACAATCGCCTCTTCGTGATTCCCGTCGAGGACGTCGTCGCCGTCTTTCGCAAGGATGACTGATCCGATGTCTCGGCGAGACGTCGAACTCGACCCGCCTCGCACGATGGACGTGGTCGAGCGCGCCTTCGACCGGGTGATGTCGCCTCCCGGTTCGAAGAGTCTGACCAACCGAGCCCTTATTCTCGCGGCCTTCGCTCGCGGCGAATCCTTGCTGCGCGCGCCTCTGGTCTCACAGGACACCTGTGGGTTGCGTGATGCGCTGGCGTCGCTCGGCGCCACCTGTCGCGTGACGCACGATTCCGATGGCGGGCCGGACGCCTGGACAATCCAAGGGTGTGACGGTGTGCTTCCCAAGGGCGGACGCGTCGATCTGGGCGACGGCGGAACACCGAGTCGTTTCATGCTCGCCGCCGCGGCGCTGGCCGCGGGCGACGTGGTCGTGGACGGCAGCGCCCGCATGAGGGAACGCCCCGTCGATGAAGGCGTTTCATTGCTTCGAGAACTCGGCGTGGCGCTTGAGGGCACCGGTCGGCCTGAGCATCTTCCCGTCACGATCTCGGGCAGTGGTGGGTGTGCAGGCGGCGCACTCGAGGTCGGTCAGACCGCGTCGAGTCAGTTCATCTCGGCGCTTCTGCTCATCGCACCCTGGACTCGTGACGGCATCACGATCCGCTTCACCGAATCCCCGACCAGTCGGAGCTATCTCGCACTCACGCTCGATCTGCTGCGTCGACTCGGAGTCGACGTCGGGACGTCCGAGGCGCATTCGATGCACGTGCCGCCGGGTCCGGTCGAAGGGTTCGAGCTGGCGATCGAGCCCGATGCCAGTTCGGCCATCTACTGGTGGGCCGCCGCGGCGATGGTGCCCGGCGCGAGTGTCCATGTGGCGATTCCCCGCGAAAGCCTTCAGCCCGACCTGCGTGCCGTCGATCTGCTCGAGGCGATGGGTGCGCACGTGGTGCGGACGTCCGAGGGCATCACCGTCACCGGTCCCGCCGAACTTCGCGGCGCCACGCTGGACGCCGAGAGCTGTCCCGATGCCGCGGTCATGCTCGCGGTGGTGGCCGCCCGGGCGAAGGGCGTGACGCGTCTCGACGGTCTGCACACTCTGCGCGTGAAGGAGACCGATCGAATCCACGCGCTGGCCTGCGAACTGGGCAAGACCGGGTGCACGGTCATGGAGCATCCCGGTGCGATCGAGATCGA
The DNA here is from genome assembly GCA_002709755.1 of Phycisphaerae bacterium. Classification (GTDB taxonomy): domain Bacteria; phylum Planctomycetota; class Phycisphaerae; order Phycisphaerales; family SM1A02; genus UBA8087. The sequence goes on along the minus strand of PAQN01000054.1, from coordinate 3,702 downwards.
TCCCTCGACCACTGAAGAGAGGCCGATCTCCGTCTTCACCTGGAATGATCACCGCATGGCGATGGCCTTCGGCATTCTCGGTCTGGTGCGTCCGGGTGTCGTCATCGAGAATCCGACCTGCGTGAACAAGAGCTACCCCGGCTTCTGGGACGATCGAGCGGCACTTCTCGACTGAAGATGCACATCCGGGCGTGGAATCGTCGATACTGGTGGTCACATGAACGCTTTCTGGACATTCGCGAAGAAGATGCTGAAGGCCCGGCTGATGCTGGTCATGGCCATGGTCTTCGCCGTGCTCTCCGCGGGTGGTCTCGGGGCCGGGCTGCTCAGTCTCGCCCCGATGCTTCAGGTGATTCTGGGCGAGGATGGCGGTTCGCTCCGCTCCGTGGCCGAGGCGCACAATCTGGCCGGTTCATTTCCAACCCTGCCGATCTGGTTGATCGAGGCGCTGCCGACCGATCCGATGCAGGGTGTCGTCCTTCTGCTGGTCGGAATCGGTGGGCTCACCATTCTCGGGGCGAGCGCCAACTTCGGACATCAATTCTGCTCGCAGACGGTCTCGATCTCGACCGTCGCACGCATTCGACTGGACGCCTTCCGGCATGCCCTCGAGATGCCGCTGTCCGATGTCTTCCGGTTCGGCCCGTCGGAAGTCGTGAGCCGGATCAACAAGGATGCCCAGGCGTTGCAGCAGGGCTTCAACACGCTTCTGGGAAAGACCGTCGCCCAGTTGACCAAGGGGCTCGCGGCGTTCGCCGTCGCGGTCTACATCGACTGGCGTCTGACGCTGGTCGCGGTGATCCTCGGACCTCTGATCGGCGTGGTGCTGCGCAAGTTCGGCAAACGAATCAAACGAGGTGCGCGCGGCAGTCTCGATGCGCAGGCGAGTCTCCTGCGAATCTCGAGCGAGGCCATTCAGGGACTCCGCGCCATCAAGGCGGGCACCGCCGAGCGTGAATCGTTCAGCCGTTTCGCCCGAGAGAATCGCGTGGTGCTCAAGCAGGACCTTCGCATCAGGACCGCACGAGCGATCTCCTCGCCATTGGTCGAGGCCCTCGCCGTCTGCACCGCACTGGTTCTGGTCGGAGTCGCCTCGAAGCAGATCCTCGACGGGAATCTTCAGTTCGAACAGTTCATCCTCGCACTCGCCGCGCTGGGCGTCGCGGGTGGCTCGCTTCGTCCGCTGGCCAATCTCGTCAACGACATCCAGGCGGCTTCCGCGCCTGCGGATCGTCTCTCCGAGATTCTCGCCTGCGATCGTGAACGGCATCAGATCCCGAATCCGGTTCGACTGCCGCGGCATGTCGAGTCGTTGTCCTTCGAGAACGTGGTGATCCGCTACGACGGCGCCAAGACCAATGCGGTCGATGGTGTCAGTCTCACCGTCAGGCAGGGGGAGACGGTCGCCTTCGTCGGTCCGAACGGATGCGGCAAGACGACGCTGCTCTCGACCGTGGCCGGACTGCTTCGACCCCGCGAAGGCCGAGTCCTGATCGATGGCGTCGATGTCGCGGATGTCGACCTTCGAAGCCTGCGCCGTCAGATCGGCGTCGTCACCCAGGAGCCGTTGATCGTTCGCGACACCATTCTCGGGAACATCCTTCTCGGGATGCGATCTCAGGATGAAGCCGCCGCGAAGGAGTCTGCGAGGCTCGCGCTCGCGGACGAGTTCATCAACGAACTTCCCGCGGGCTATCAGACCGAAGTGGGTGAGTTCGGGTCGACATTGTCCGGTGGTCAGAGACAGCGTCTCGCGATCGCGCGGGCGATCCTGCGTGATCCCAGTCTGCTCATCCTCGACGAGGCCACCAGCGCGATCGACGCGGAGAGCGAAGATCGAATCAACGACGCCGTGCTGCAGTTCGGCCGCGACCGGACCGTTCTGGTCATCGCGCATCGCATGGCCACCATCCTCGCCGCGGATCGAATCGTCGTGATGGATGAGGGGCGTGTCATCGATGACGGCACCCATGACGAACTGCTCGCACGCTGCCCGTTGTACGAGCGACTCGCTCGTCCGGTGCCGATCTCCTGAGTCATTGATTCGAATCAGCCGGCATTCAGCACCAGAACCACCGCCGTGATCAGGGTGGCGCCCGCCAGCACGCAGGTGACGATGGTCGCGGTGGTCAACCGTTTCTGCTGCCCGGCGAGCCTGGTGTTCTGGGCGTGCATCGAATCGAGCAGTTCGCGGGAGCGCTCGTTGGTGGTCTTCTGCTGTTCGGAGATCAGTTCGAGACAGGTCTGGAAGTCATGCAAGCGCCCGACCAGGGACTCCGTGGTCTCCTGTGACGCGAGGAGCTGATCCCGAAGCATGTCAAGAGTCTGCGTCTGGCGCTCGCCACTGGCGGTCAGCGTCTCGATCGAGTGCCCGAGCGCCCGTTCCCGATCGGAGAGCTCCGACTTCAGGGTCTCAAGCAGACCCGCGATGTCACGCTCGCCGGAGCCGATGGCGTCCAGTCGTTGCACGGCCTGGCGTGCGAGGGGGGCGAGTTCCTCGAGGCGACCTTCGATTCGTGACTGGGCCGCGGCCTGATTGGTCGCCACCACGGAGACCTGTTCAAGGGTCTCCAGCGCCATGACCTCGGTGCGGGGTGACGCTTCCCCGGTCGGGGGGGGCGTGGTTCGGGCCTCCTTGATCTCGAATTCAAGGGGCGTCTTCGATGAGAACATCCTGCGAAAGGTCTTGAGCATGGCGGCCTCCTTGCCTGCAGGGACAGTGTACATGCAGCAAGCGGAGTGGGCGCATAGGATCGGATCTCATGACGCCCCGATCCTGTCCATTCCTGCTCGTTCTGCTCCTCGTGGCCTGCCTTCCGTGGCCGTTGTCGGGGTGTGATCGTCCCGGGCCGACGGTGTCGGAGGCCGACCCCCAGGAACTTCGTATCGCGTCTCTGTCGCCAGCGCTCACCCAGGCGCTGATCGACTTCGACTGTGCCCGGCACCTGGTCGGCTGCACGCCCTACGCGCCGCCGGGCGTCGAGGATGTTCCCGTCGTGGGCGACCTCCTTTCTCCGAACCTCGAACGTCTGCTGGTGGTGTCGCCCACGCTGCTTCTGGTACAGCCATCGTCCTCGGGGATTGATCCCGATCTGGCGTCCCTTGCCGAGAGTCGAGGATGGCGCATCGCGACCTGGCGAATCGATCGACTCAGCGACATCAGGCGGATCGTCGACGAGCTTCCCGAACTTCTGATCGACCTGGGGGTCTCGGCGCACCCGATCGAGTCGGCCGTCGGCGCCTGGCGTCAGCGAAGTCTCGAGCTTCTGACTCCGGTGCCCGCGTTCAGCGCCCTGGGACGAGTCGTGGTGCTCTACGGTGTCGATCCCCCCTCGGCGTTCGGCACCGACACCTACGTCGATGACGTCCTCGTCTCACTCGGAATCGAAAATGCCGTGCGGCGATCGGGCTATCCGGAACTGTCGTTGGAGGATCTTCTGGTCCTCGCACCCGACACCGTCGTGGTGGTGGGTCGTGACCTCGAGTCAGCCCGGGCGTCGGCCGATCAACTCGCCGGTCGTCTGGACGCGCTTGCCGATCGCACGAGGTTCCTTGGTGCGGATGGTTCGAAGCTCCTGATTCCGGGCACCGGCGTGCTTGATGGTGTCGACTCGCTGCGGAAGCATCTCCTGCGCGCGCTGGCGCATTCGAATGAAGGGGGGTCGTCATGACGCTGCGACGTTGCTCCGGATTTCTCATCCT
>PAQN01000053.1 GCA_002709755.1 Phycisphaerae bacterium | reverse complement strand
CCGCGATCATCGGCACTTCGTCCGCCTTGAGAATGTGCGCCAGACTGACCAGCTCCTCCGTCTCACCACTGAAGGAGAGCAGGAAGACCNCATCTCCCCGTCGGAGTCGTCCCAGATCGCCGTGNACNGCTTCAGAGGGNTGGACGAAGTTGCTCGGCTGTCCGAGNCTCGAGAATGTCGCTGAGATCTTGCCTCCNACCAANCCCGATTTGCCCATGCCNGAGACCACCACATGGCCGGTGCACGCTTCGAGCACATCGAGTGCGGCACACCATGCTTCGGGNGCGCTGGAGACCGCCNGNGCAAGTCGGTCGATCCCNTGAGCCTCGGTTCGAAGCACCTCCGAGATGAAATCAAGCTCGTGGGTCCGGTCGTCGGTTCTGGTCTTCTCTGGCATGTCGACAGTGTACTGCAGAGGGGAGGTGCGTCGATGACCATGTTCCGGGTACACTCTGTCCATGGCGCTTCAGGACGACTATCAGGTCAAATTATCNAATTTCGAGGGTCCGTTGGATCTNCTGCTCTTCCTCATCNGACGAGCGGAGGTCGATATCAACGACATCCCCATCGTCTCGATCACCGANCAGTATTTCGAGCTGCTTCGTGAGATCGATGNGATCGACATCGAGGTCGCNGGTGAATTTCTCGTGATGGCGGCCACCTTGATCGAGATCAAGAGTCGCTCNCTCAAGCCGGTCGAACGNTCCANCGAGGATTCGCCGNAGGACATCGGCGATGATGGCGCNTCGACCGANCCCAGATTCGAGTTGGTTCAGCAGCTCATGGCCTATCANCGATATCGGGCCGCATCCGAGCGACTCGACGANCATCGTCTGGAACATTCGAAGCAGTNCGNCGCNGTGGTGCGNCCATCGAAGNTCGAGNCCGATGATTCCGATGAGATNGATGCNCTCGAGATCGAGGATGCTCATCTGGGTGATCTCATCGATGCCTATCAACGAATCGTCGAGGCCGTGGACTTCGGCAAGATGGGCGAGCATGAGATCGAATACGACGACACGCCGATCGCCCTNCATGANCAGGATCTCGTCGATCGGATGATGCGNCGCGAGGACAAGCGNCTGTCNCTCGCGGAGACCATGNCCGGNAAACGTCGNGTCGAGATGATCGGTCTCTTTCTNGCNGTTCTCGAACTGGCTCGGAACCAACGNGTCCGAGTGTTTCAGAACAAGGACAAGGACGACATCATTCTCGAATTCCGTCCGGAGGAGGACCGNGAGGAACTCGCCGAGACGCCCGATGGTTCCGATGTCGTTTCNGACGCCGACGCCANCTGANNCANGCGTCGTGTTCATCCACCCTGCCAGGNCTTGATCGCCTCCACCGGCCACACCAGCATGATGATGTTCAGGGTGAGNTTGTCCCTGATCATGATNGCGGTGAANGTCTCGAANGCNAGCGCGATCAGAAGCGTGGCCAGCCAGGGGATCCGCGCCGCGATCAGGAANCCGATCGTCATGAAGANCACGTCGAAACTGGAATTGAGNATCGAATCACCGTAGTAGTCCAGNGAGATGGTCGCCTCCCGGTAGCGNTCGATGATGAANTTCGTGTTCTCCAGNATCTCCCAGCCNGCNTCGACCGCNACGGCGAGCATCATTCTGATCCTTACCGGGCGCAGCGGTCGGATCACNCGGNAGAGACACCAGGCGAGCCAGTAGAAGAGGAATCCGTGGGTGATGTGACTGAAGGTGTACCAGTCGGCGATGTGCTGGGAATTCTCCGAGCTGATCACTTNNCCGTGCCACAGTTTGATCGTNCCGCATTCGCAGATCCATGGTCGGCCCATCAGACGAAGGATGACGGCCATCAGGACCATGATGCCCACCGAGATGAGCGCCGCACGTCCCCAGCTCAATTCCGACGTTCNTGGCGAAGTCGTCTTCGAAATCTCCTGCATGGTCTGGCCTCCTGNTCCTTCGACATCATGATGCCGTCAAACCGATGTCACGTCCACCGCCGTGTTGTTCGGACCAGCCGTCGAGGGCCGCGAGAAAACGTGCGCCGTAGCGTCGACGCTTGGTCTCGCCGATGCCACGNATGAAGGTCAGGGTCTCATCCGAGGCGGGGCGATGTTTGGCGAGCGCTCTCAGAGTGGTGTCCGGGAAGACCACGTACGGCGGCTTGCCGATCTCGTCCGCGATGGTCTTGCGCAGGGTTCTCAGGTGTTCGAACAGGGTTCGATCCACATCCTCCCAGGAGGCGGCTTCGGCTTTCGAGGTCTTTCGATCCACCTTGGTCTTGGGCCTGAGGAGTGAGACCTCGATCTCTCCGCGCAGAAGCGGCGACGACTTCGCATTCAGTNGGACGACGGGNCGATCTCCNGNACTTCGGGACAGCCACCCCTGTTCGATCAACTGATGGATCAGATTCGAGACCGCGGACTTGCTGTACTCAGAGAGCAGGTCGTAGGTCGAGAGCTGGTCGTGCCCNCAGCGNCGGATCATGTCNGTCCTGNCCCCGGTCAGGACGTCAGCCACGTGCTGCACTCCGAAGCGTTCCTCGACACGCGCGACGCACGAGAGGATCTTNCTGGCGACCGTGGTCGAGTCNTCGATCAGATCGACCTCNCCGAGACAGACGTCGCAGCTTCCNCAGTTGTCNCAGTCGTAGGTCTCTCCGAAATATTCGACCAATGACCGATGNCGACAGACTGCATTGGTGGCCAGACTGTTCATGTCCTGAAGCAATGCNTCCTGTGCCTGATGCGCCGCACGCAGTTGNTCCGGNTCGTCGGTCNCGGCCATGGCCTCGTTGAANGAGCGTTCGGCCAGNCCTCTCCAGCGTTCGACGTCCGCGAAGGAATGCAGAAGAACGCACTCCGCGGGATCNCCGTCCCNTCCCGCNCGTCCGGTCTCCTGCTGGAAGTGCTCGATCGATCTCGGCATCGAGGCGTGAATGACCGCTCTGACGTTGCTTCGATCGATCCCCATGCCGAAGGCCACCGTCGCCACCACGACATCGAGTCGTTCCCGGGCGAACGCTTCGTGGANCCGNTCCCTCTCCTGACGGGTCAATCCGGCGTGGTAGTGCGCCACCGAGANCCCCTCNGCGCGCAGGCCCTCCGAGATCTGTTCGGTGTCACGTCGACTGAGGGCGTAGATGATCACCGCTTCGCCCGCATGGCGTCGGACNTCCTCCAGNAGTTGTCNCTTNCGATTCTCCCTNGGCCTGATCCGNTAGGTCAGATTGGGTCGATCGAACGAGCCNACCATGACTTCNGGNTCTCGGAGCTGCAGCTGGCGCACGATGTCCTCACGGACCCTNGGCGTGGCNGTCGCGGTGCACGCGTGNATCGACACGCCCGGAAGNAAATCGCGCAGAGCCGCGAGNTGTCTGTATTCCGTGCGAAAGTCATGACCCCACTGGCTGATGCAGTGTGCTTCGTCGATCGCGACCGCTCGAATCGAAAGCGATCTGATGAATCCCAGGAGCGAGCCTCCCAGAAGCATCTCCGGGGAGACGAAGAGAAGCCGATGGGCGCCGTCCTCGAGTTCTCCTCGGATCTTCATGCGTTCCGCGTGGCTGAGTCCGCCGTCGAAGGCGATGGCGGAGATGCCCGCTTCACGCAGACCGTCGACCTGATCCTTCATCAAGGCGACCAGCGGGCTGACCACGATGTCGAGGCTCCCAGCGACGAGCGGGGGGAGCTGGTAGGTGAGACTCTTTCCGCCGCCCGTCGGCATCACCAGAAGTGAATCCCGACCCGCCAGATTGCAGCGGATCGCCTCCTCCTGGAGCGGGCGAAGCGAGTCGTAGCCCCAGTATCTGGAAAGCATGTCGAAGATGGGGTCCACGGTCCGATTCCCTTCAGACGGGCTGATTTCTGACTGTTCAGGTGCAGTCTAGACCTCCTTTCACTCTCCTGCATGACGGGGCGAGCTTCGTCGTCTCTTTTTCAGAGGACCTTCACGATGTTCCAGCGTACGGCATCACGTGATGAAACGATCCAATCAGGAGTTTTTGAAGCACTGCAGTCGACGAAATTCGACGCTTTGATCTAACATGGCGGGATGAGCACACACACAGCAGAATCGGTCGCACTCGTCTCCTACAACCCAGCCACCGGTGAGGCGGTCGATTCCGTTCCTGTCACGCCTGCGGGGGACATGCCGGCGATCGTCGCTCGCGCTCGCATGGCTCAGAAAGCCTGGGCCAAGCTGAGCATCGAGGAACGCGCCGAGATCATGCGGCCGATCGGGGCTCGTCTTGCCGAGGAGGCCGAGCGCATCGGCGAGATTCTCACTCGTGAGATGGGCAAGCCTCTTGCCGAGGGTGTCGGTGAGGTCGGGTACGCCGCGAGCAGCTGGACCGAGGAGATCGATGAGATCATCGCCGCGGTCGCACCTCAGAGTCTCGAGGACGACAACCGTTCGACCACGCTTTTCTTCGATCCTCTCGGTGTCTGCGCGGCGATCACTCCCTGGAACTTCCCCGTTCTGATGCCGCATCAGGCGGTTCTTCCCGGCCTGCTCTCCGGAAACACGGTCATTCTCAAACCATCGGAGGAGACGCCCCTCTGCGCCCAGGCGTATTGCGACGTCATCAACGAGTTTCTTCCCGAAGGAGTGCTTCAGGTCATTCACGGTGACGAGGTCCAGGGGAAGGCGCTCGTTTCCGCGGACATCGATCTGATCGTCTTCACCGGCAGCAAGTCGGCCGGCGAACATATTCTCGGTTCCGCCAGCAACGGTCTGAAGCGAGTCATTCTCGAACTCGGTGGGAAGGACCCCATGGTCGTCCTCGAAGGCGCCGACCTCGATGCGGCGGTCGCCTTCGGTGTGCGCAACGCCTTCCGCAATGCCGGTCAGGTGTGCGTCTCGACCGAGCGAATCTACGTTGATGAGAAGATCGCCGAGGATTTCGAGGCACGTTTCGTCGAGAAGACCCGCGAGCTCGTCCAGGGCAACGGGATGGAGGAAGGTGTCACCATCGGCCCCATGATCACGTCGCAACAGAAGGCGCTCGTCACCGCCCAGGTCGCGGAGGCCGTGTCCGACGGAGCCACCGTGCTTCATGGCGGTGGTGAGGGTGAAGGGAACTTCGTTCCATTGACCGTGCTCAGCGGACTGACGCACGACATGCGCATCATGCGTGATGAGACGTTCGGACCGGTCGCCTGCATTCAACGCATCTCAAGCGACGAAGAGGCGATCGAACTCGCCAACGACACGCCCTATGGTCTCGGTGCCTGCGTGTGGGGTGAGACCCAGCATGCCGCAGACGTGGCACGCCACATTCAGGCCGGCATGGTCGGGGTGAACTCGGGCTGCGGTGGCGCCTCCGGCTCGCCCTGGGTCGGTGCCAAGGGGTCCGGATACGGATTCCACTCCGGGCCCATGGGGCACCGACAGTTCTGTCAGGTCCGGACGGTTTCCGTCCCGAAGGGCTGACCTCAGGCGGGCGTCAGGCGCTCGACCTGCCCACTGAGAAACTCCACCTTGACCATCGTTCCCGGGGTGGGTGAGACCACGCACGCACCCTTCGCCACCCGGATCATGAACGGTTCGGACGCCTGGTGTCCGGACTCCCTGACCATGAGATCGAAGTAGAGATCTCCATGCAGCGAGGTCTGGCTGGCCTGCAGCACTTCGAGGTTGAGGCTCCCGAGAAAGGGGAGCTGTCTTTGATCATTCTGCACTGCGGTTTCTCCAGGATGGGCGCGATCGTGTGAACCACAGTCTAGACTCTTCCTTCATGACGGTCGAAGAGTCCCAACCCGTTCTCGATGGCGATCTTCTCCTGAAGGCGTATGTCAACGGCATCTTTCCCATGGCGGATCCCGAGTTCGGCGTGGTCGAATGGTTCAAGCCGTCTCTTCGTGGCGTCCTTCCCCTGGAGGGCGTCCATGTCTCGACGTCGCTCGCTCGCCGGGTGCGTTCGGGTCGATTCAAGATCACGGTCGATCGATGTTTCGAGAAGGTGATGCGGGAATGTGCCGTGCCTCGGTCGGCTGAAAACGGATCGTGGATGGTCGAGCCTCTTCTTCAGGCCTACGTCGAGCTCTTCGAACGAGGCTTCGCGCATTCGATCGAAGCATGGCGGGATGGAGCGCTCGTGGGGGGGCTCTACGGAGTGCACATCGGATCGGCGTTCTTCGGAGAGAGCATGTTCAGCCGACCAGCTCTCGGAGGCACCGACTCCAGCAAGGTCTGCCTCGTCCATCTTGTGGACCGTCTTCGAACCTCGGGTTTTCTCCTGCTCGACACCCAGCTCGTCAATGATCACATCGCCCGGCTCGGCGGCATCGAGATCGATTCCGAGGAGTACGATCGCCGACTCCAGATCGCTCTGTCACGAACCGCCGAGTTTCCCGGTGAATGAATGTCAGGGAGCGGATCACCCGCCGAATGCTTCTATGGCCGGGCCGAGATGCTTCTCGTAGTTTCGCCATCGTCCGATCGCGTTCTGATTGAGAGGCTTGTTGACCTGGTCGTAGGAGGGTGTTCTGACGTATCGCTTCGACTCGTGGAAATTGAGACATGCCTCCGAAGGTGGAAGGTCGAGGAATTCGAGAATGCGATTGGTGGTCTCGAACTGCGTCTTCGTGAATGTCTCGTAGTCGAGTTCGAGCATCGGAAGCGAGGCGGTGGACATCCAGTGTGCGACGAGACGGTCGAATTCCCGGCGGACGAAGGCGATGTCCTCGATCGAACGGCTCCATGGATACAAAGCGGCCTCGAGTGGATGCAGGTAGATCGAAAGAAGCGAGTCGAGAGGATCTCTTCGCACGAATATGATTCTGGAACCCGGCAACATGACCTGAATGCCCCCGATCGCCCGTTCGAGTCCCAGCGCCTTGTTGGTCACTCGAGTCGCGTCACCGGACAGCCCGAGACTCATCCTGAGATATCGTTCGCCCAGTGCGCCAAGCATCTCGACCGGAGCCTCATCGAGGCATTCGGGAAAGTCCGTTCCCGTGAGATGGGCAAGTGTCTCGCAGGCGATGATGGGTTCGCGTTGCTCGCCTATCCCCGCCCCACTGGGATGCGCGGAGATCACCTGTTCCGTCAGGGTGGTGCCGCTGCGCGGCATGCCGACGATGAACACCGGACTTTGGTCGCCTCGTCCACTGGTCCGCAGGCGTTCGATGCGCTCGGGGGTGAAGTATCGAATCATCCGATCGGTCTCGTGCCTGTATCCATCACGATCGAAATGAAGTTTCGAGGTGGCCGTGTGTTCGTTGGCCTGCCTGGCGGCCTCGAACGCCTCGTCGTACCGGCCGAGCCGATCAAGCACCTTCGAGAGGTCGAAAAAAGCCTGCAGCCTGAGGCCGATGTCGATCTTCGGGGCTTTCGTCAAGGTCGAGAATCCCTCGGCGGCCTCTTCGTATTGGCCTCTGGCCTGCATGAGCTTCGAGTGGAGGCTGGCGATCCTGGGTCCGTGTCTCTTCTCAGCCTGCCATTCCGCGAGCATGTCCTCGAGTTGATCGAGCTTGTTCAATCGGAGCATGAGATCGCCGATCTCGAGTCGGATGCGGTGGTATTCCCTGGGCGGGACCGAACCGGATCTGGAGATGATGGTCGAGAAATTGTCCATCGCACTTCGGGCGTCACCAAGCACGACCTGAGCCCTGGTCATCGCGATCAGAATCGCCGTGTTGTCAGGCTGAGCTTCATGCATGGACCGTAGAAACTGAAGCGCGGTCGCCTGATTGCCGACCTCGATGTTCGCTCTGGCCATGAATCTGAATGTCCTCGGATCGACCGGGGGCTCGCGCAACACCGACTCGCCGAGTTCGATGGCATCGAACCATCTCTCGGATTCGATCGCCGCCTTCAGTCTCTCGGCATCGCTGTTGTCGTGTGGCTCGGTCATGCTTGGGTCGTCTTGTCTCTCGAGGTTGGCGCGAAAGGCGATGGAGCTTCACTCCATGGCCTGCCGGGACGAGATGGCTCCATTTCGAAACTTGAGGAGTTCTCGTCTGATCTGGTCGTCGGGACTGCGGGATTCTTGATTTTTGTACGATCATCCCCCCGCGGTCCGGTCGATGATATCAGCATGCGCATCCTCATGATCAATCAGGTCTTCTATCCCGATGTGGCCGCCACGGCGCAGCATGGGCATGATCTGGCTCGTCATCTCGTGGAACACGGACACGAGGTCACGGCGATCTCGTCACGGTCGCTCTACGGTGAGAAGGGCGCCAAGCTCGCCTCGAAGGAAATCGTTGATGGCATCGAAATCCATCGCGTGGGGCGAAGTCTCTTCGGCAAGACATCCATCATCGCTCGCGCGCTCGATTTCGTCCTCTTCTACCTGGCCGCCACATGGCGGGCGCTGACCTTGTCGAAGCACGACGTGGTGATCTGTTTCACCACGCCACCGTTCATCACGCTCACCGGTCTTCTGCTCCGGGTGTTCAAGGGCTCTCGGGTCGTCTGCTGGGTGATGGACCTCTACCCGGATGTTCCGATCGTCTGCGGGCTCATGAAGCCGGATTCGCTTCCCTCACGATTCTTCGAATGGCTGAGTCGCCTCTGTCTCAACTCGGTCGATCGAAACGTCGTTCTCGGGCGCTGCATGCAGGAGCTGATCGAGTCGAAGGGCGTCCCCTCGGAGAAGATCTCCTTGATCGGAGTCTGGTCGGACAACACGGAAGTCCAGGAGGTTCCACGCGACAGAAATGAATATCGAGCGCAGTGGGGGGTCGGAGACCGCACGCTCATCATGTATTCCGGGAATTTCGGAATCGGTCATGACGTCGACACGTTTCTGAATGCGGCATTGTCGCTTCGCGACGACGATCGGATCCGATTCGCCTTCGTCGGCGGCGGGAAACGAAAATCAACGGTCGAAACCTTCGTTCATGAGCATGATCTCGAGGAAACCTGCATTCTCGCACCGTATCAGCCGCGCGAGCGGCTTGATGAACTGCTCTCCGCCGCGGACGCCCACCTGGTCACCCTGCTGTCCGGTCGCGAGGGGGTGATGGTCCCCTGCAAGCTGTTCGGAATTCTCGCGGTGTCGAGGCCCGCCCTCTACGTGGGTCCCGCCGAAAGCGAAATTTCTCGGGTGATCGTGGAAAACGATTGCGGCGCGTCGGTGCTGCCCGGCGATTCAGCGAGGCTGGCCCGCACCATCACCGGATATGCCGATGATCCTGAATCCTGTCGACAGGTCGGCGCACGAGCCAGAGCCGCGCTCGAGGCCAGTCATACCATGCATCAGCGATGTGTGGCATGGACGGAACTTCTCGAGAACGTGGTCTCCGGCGCTCGCTGAAGAGGACGGCTCAGGTCCAGGCGATGTCCACCGGCATGTCCACGTTTTCACCCAATGTGGCGTGCACCGGGCAGGCATGAGCCGCTTTTTCCAGTGCATGTCTCGCGGCGTCATCGAGTCCCGCGCCCGGGATGGTCAATCGCACCGTGAGTCTTTCGATTCTCCGAGAGGGGGCGGCCGCCATGGTCTTCTCGATCGATGCGGTGGCTCCGGTGATGTCCCAGTCATGCCTGGCGGCCACGATCCCCATGATCGTCAGCATGCAGCTTCCAAGGGCCGTCGCCACGAGATCCGTCGGGGAGAACGCTTCGCCTTTTCCATGATTGTCGATCGGTGCGTCCGTGATCAGTTTCGACCCGGATGGGGCATGCACGGCTTCGGTTCGCAGTTCGCCAAGGTACGTGACGTCGATCATGACCATCCGTCGATCCTCCTTCTGAGGGATTGGTGCGTCGCGGGGGCCGTCAACGTATCGACCCCCCGTCGAGCACAGACACTAGCACACGTCAGCTGTTCATTCAGTCTCCGACCGTTGTGGACGTCGTGTCTCAGTGTCTGCATGGACACATCCGATCGTCGTCCGGAATCGCGTTGAATATTCTCAATCTCGACTCGAGGAAGCCCGGCGGCTGGAAGACCGGATCTTCGGGGTCGATCTCGCGTCTCACCGAGATCATCTCACCGCCATCACGCTGGTAGGTCAGGGAGACGTCGCCCGGCAATCTTGCGACGAGCCGTCTGAGTTCGAACCAGGTGAGGCGACTGGGGTATCTCCTCATTCCCTCTCCGACGAACAAGGTCAGCGTCTCGTCCTCGGTCTCGATGATCCTGACTCCTCCATCCTCGCCGTCGTTCATCACCGAGAACCGCGGAATGACGAAATGATTGCTTCTGTCGGGATCCGATCTCATGTTCGAGAACATTGCGAATCCCGTTTCATTTCTGATGTCGCTGTAGAGCATCGCCCCCAGCATGAATCCAAGCAAGGGAAACACGAGCGTCCACTTGAGCGAGTACGGAATCCAATCCGCCCTCCCATCCCGGCGTTTCCAGGCCGTCGACGGCGTCTTCGCGATGGCAGCGAACATCGTGGCGGCGACCGGTATCCAGAGTGCGATGATGAATGCGGAACTGATGTTCGGCAGGTGTCGGATGATTGCGGGAAAGGCCCGGGTGACCAGCAGCGCCCCGCCGCAGAGGATCAATGAAATCACGAACCATGTCGGGATCGACGGAGGCCGGATCCCGAATCGCGACTCATCGAGGGCCTTCCGGAGGCGCAGCCATGTCGAGTTCGGGACGAAGCATGCCGCCATCGCCCACATCGTCGCGGAGAACGCTCCCACGAAGTTGTCCGGCACCGCCATGAAGAGCGCATGAAGGACCAGCATCAACAACAGTCCGAGTCTGCGTGTTCGTGTGAAGAGAAGGAGAACCGGCAATGCGCCCTCCCAGAGAAGAATCACGATCGATACCACAAGGAAGATGGCCGATTCAGGAGGAAGGCTCAGCCCGACCATGCCCACGAGGGTCTTGAGTCCGTACTTTTCGAGTATCAGGTCGTAGAAGTAGAAGGCACATCCATCGTCTGAGAAGTAATCCCAGTTCAACTTGTGCATGAACGCCCAGAAGTAGACGATGACCACCAGAATCCGGAGCGATGGAGCAAAGACCTCGAACGCATGTCGCCGTCTGCTCTCGGGGTCGTCGACTCGAAGGAACGAGTGCAGGATGCCGATCAGGCCCACGAGGCAGACGAGCATTCCAAGGGCCTGTTGATTCGCCTTGAATGGGAGCTCGAACAGGCAGACCGTCAACGTGAACAACATCAGCAGCGCCAGTCGAACCACGGAATCCGGTCGTGACAGGACCATTCCACCAAGCATCACCGCGGGGATGAACAGGAACCAGCTTGGGTGACCCTGCTTGAAATATTGCCCGGCAACGGCCGCATATCGCGCGATGGTCCAGAGGGCCCACGCGATCGCGAATGCCTGGAATCTCAGGTCGGAAGTTGATTCGGAATCGTGTCGGGGACGCATCACACCAGCCTAATGCGGGTCAGGGAGGAGACGCCCGACCATCCGTCTTTCTTGCGTCTTCGAGGTGGTTCTCGGAACTTCGACATCCATCAGCTCATGGCAGAGCGCTTTCTATGATGTCCACCATCTGCGATTCCGAGAGCGACTGGTTCTGAAGCAGATAGGTCATGCCACTTCTTCCCATCTCATCGGTCCTTCGAATGTCCGCGCCTGCATCAAGAAGAATCTTGATGATCGAGGGTCGTCTGGCACGCGCCGCGGCCATCATCAATGGCGTCAGCCCGTTCGGCAGAGAGATGTCGATCAGTGCGTCCGCTTCGATCAGCATCGAGGTGATGACGGGATCGGGGTTGTTCGCCACCGCGTAGAAGATGGGAGTCATGCCGATCCTGTCCTTTGATTCGATGTCGGAGCCGGCATCCATGAGCAGGCGGATGACCTCCGGATTGGTGTTGTCCCCCGACGCGATGGCGAGTGCGTTCAATCCGGCATCGTCCTTCGCATTCACGTCAGCGCCCGCGTCCAGAAGCGCTCGATGCACCTCGGCGTTCGCGTTCAAGGAGGCGGCGATCATCAAGGCGGTGCTTCCCAGATCGGATCGGGATTCGAGTTCCGCGCCCAGGCGGATCAACCGTTCGATGATCATCGGCTCACTGACTCGGGCCGATGCGTACATGAGCGGGGTCATTCCGTTCGGATGACGGGCATTGAGATCCGTTCCCGCGTCGACCGCCGCGGTGAATCGGGAAAGATCGACCGGTTCGGTCTCGAGAAGCTCGAATATCTCCAGCGTCTCGGTGAAGGAGACATCGTCCGTTCGTGCGAGCTCCGTCGCATGTGACTCGGATTCCTGCGCCTGCGGACGGCGACTGGAAGTCGAGCATCCCACCAAGGCCAGGCACATGATTGTCACGATCCTTATGGGCACTTGTCGTTCCGGTGTCCGGTGTCTCTCGTCGCATGCATCGTCGACATGCGTTCGATTGGGTGGTTCATGCCGAATGTCGTGTCATGACGGCCGGCCTACGAGCCCATCCTACAAAAGCGGAACCCCTTCATGCCGGCACATGAAGGGGTTCCGGAAGTTTGCATTGCGTGATTGCCGAGACGATTTCTTCAAGATCGGCTCAATGGCTTCGGTGGGATCATCCTCTGCGACGTCTGGCGACCAGAGCGCTGATTCCGAGCAGGGCAAGAGCGCCGGGGCTGGGGACGGCCCACGTGCCTTCGCCGAAGCCGACTTCCGATGATGCCTCGCTTTCCTTGTAGCCGATCCTGCCGGTGAACTCGAAGTCCAGGCCGTCCGCGTACACGAACTGGCCGATGAGGATTCGACTTCCGCTCACGTTGAATCCGGGATTGCCGTTGTACCAGCCGGCGTTCGTGGGAATGGATGATCCAAGTCCGCCGTTGCCATTCAGGAAGTTGGGGTCAAGGGCCGTTCCGTTGAGCGCGGCTTCCGAGCCGACACCATATCCGGCAGTGACGTAGCTGTCGTTCTCGGAATCCGAGAATCCGGGGATGTCAAGGGATGCCGTGGGGTTCCATGTTCCGCCGGCTCCGATCTGGACGTCACTGTGAATGAAGTTGCCTTCGACCACGACGTCGAACAGGTTCAGAAGAACGTTTTGCGCGTCGTCGAACTCGGCATACATCTTCACGACGTTGTTGCCCTGGGAGTTGACGGAGTATTCGCCGTCGAACTGGACGAAGTCGGCGTGAGCGACGGTGCCAAGAGCCGAAGCTGCAATCACAGTGGTCATTGGGAATCTAAACATGTTTCTATCTCTCTTTTCTGCCAGTCATCTCATTCTGGCTCGGGCTGGGAATCCGATTCCGAGGGAGGAATCAATGAACGCGAACGCACGTGGGTGAACACATTCGTTTTTCATTCGACACTACTTAAGTCGGTGGAGGAACGATAGAGATTCGCGAACTCCCTTCAAAGAGCAAAATGAATTTTTCACACACGTTTTCAGCCTGTCTTGAAACCCTTATCGATTTGTCAATACTCACACTTTTCAGCCATTTTCGTGATGTTTGAAATCGGCCGTCGGCATCCCGTATTGCCGGCTTTTCGCGTGCGCCCATATCGTCCTTCGGGACAGTCGCTTATGCGCTCTCGATGGACGTGAATCATTCGTCTCTTTCACATCGCACCGTCCATTCGATGTTCTCAGCGTCATTGAATTGCAAGCAAGGCTCTTTTTCTCCTTCAATGACATTTCTCGATCTGTGGCATTCGTTTTTGACGTTCAACATCACCTCAACATGCACGACACGCAGTACGTGCCTTCTGGCAGCGGTGGATTCCTGGTTCTTGTTCCGATTGCGCATCCTTGCAATGTGGAATGAAAAAAGCCCTGAATCACCAGGGCTTCTCGTGAATGGGTCTTGAGATTCCAATCCTCAGGGCCGCTCAAGCCTTGGGTGGGATCGGAAAATCCACGTCCGTGTCGTGAACGTGGTTGTAGAGATTGGTGAACGTGTGCGCCGAGATTGCCGCGATGACCTCGATGACGGCCTTGTCGTCGTAGCCCGCTTCTCTGAACGCATCCAAATGCTCGTTCGTGACGAAGCCCCTGGTCGCCATGACCGCCGAGGCGAAGTCGATCAGGGCCTGATGCCTGGCATCGACCGCTCGTCCTCGTCGGGCCTCAAGCGACATCTCGGAATCCAATCCGACGCCTTCGCCGATCATGGTATGGGCCGCGGTGCAGTATTCGCATCCGTTTGATTCACTGATGTGCAGTGCGAGAATTTCATGCTCGAGAGGAGTCAGCGCTCCGCCCTTCATGCCATCCGACCAGCCCAGGAATGCCTGAAGGACGTCAGGGTGCGATGCCAGTCCCTTGAAGATGTTGATCTGCATCTCCTTCAAGGGGCCGTTCAGTAGATCTGCTCCGGGTCCGGTGTCGGTCGATGGGTCGACTGCGTCGAGGCGTGCCATGTCGATGTCCTTTTCTTGAGTGGGGGGGTGGGCTGCGGTTTTTCTCAGGTGACACTGGCACCCTGTTCGCAGCCTGAAGTGAAATGGTAGCTGTCCTAGCTGGTGTGCATGTTCTTAAAACGCAGGTTTCACAGGTCGGGTGTTCGGTCCTCCCGTGCCTGCAACCGAGCATTCAGACATTGAAGAGGAAGTGCACGACGTCTCCGTCCCGGACGACGTACTCCTTGCCTTCGCTACGAAGTTTGCCAGCTTCACGAATGGACTTTTCGTTCTTGTATTCCTCGAGCTCCTCGATGGAATAGCATTCCGCACGGATGAATCCTCGTTCGAAATCACCATGGATCACGCCTGCCGCCTTCGGCGCCGTGTCTCCCTTGCGTATCGTCCACGCTCTGATCTCCTTGGGGCCAGCGGTGAAATAGCTCTGCAGTCCGAGGAGATCGTAGGAGCCTCGTGCGACAACGGCGAGTGCGGGTTCCGACATCCCGAGGGATTCCAGCATCTCCATCTTGTCCTCGTCATCGAGTTCCGCCAGTTCCGATTCGATCTTCGCGCAGACCACCACGACTTCGCCTCCGGTCTTCGCCGCGTAGTCACGCACCGCCTGCACCATCTCCCCGGAGCCGTCGGCATGCTCCTCGTCGACGTTGCACACGTAGAGAATCGGTTTGGCGGTGATGAAGCCGAACGATCGAACCACCTTCTGCTCCTCCGGAGTGAATTCCAGCGAGCGTATCGGCTGCTCGGCATCCACGCATGCCTTGCAGCGTTCGAGGATTCCGGCCCGAAACTTCGCATCCTTGTCGCCGGAACGAGCCTGACGCTGCGCCTTGTCAAGGGTGCTTTCCACCTGTTCCGCATCCGCTAGGAGGAGTTCGAGACCGATGATCTCGATGTCCCGAACCGGATCGACGGATCCCGAGACGTGAAGAATGTCGTCATCCACGAAGCAGCGAGTCACCTGGAGGAGTGCATCCACCTCGCGGATGTTCGCGAGAAACTTGTTTCCAAGCCCTTCGCCCTTGCTCGCGCCCTCGACCAGGCCGGCGATGTCCACCAGCCGGATCACCGCCGGGATGATCTTCTCGGTCGGCATGTGTGCGTTGATTCTGGCCAATCTGGGGTCGGGCACGCTGACCACGCCGATGTTCGGCTCGATGGTGCAGAAGGGGTAGTTCTGCGCTTCGATGCCAGCCGCCGTGAGGGCGTTGAAGAGGGTGCTCTTGCCGACGTTGGGAAGACCGACGATGCCGCATTCCATGGGGGTTCTCCTAAAAGTCCGATTCTATCCGATCTTGATCCCTCGTCGTTTGTGATTTGGTCGCCGATCATGCGAGACAGGACGCTTTTCTCGGGTGATAATGATCCGCAGGAATGCACATCGTCCGATCCAGATTTCCCCTGTTCTTCTACCGCCGACTGGTCCTCGTCGTGGGCATCGGTGTCTTTGCCGCCCTGCTTCTCGGCCTTCGACTGGTCCAGCTGACCGTCGTCGAGGGGGAGGCTCTGCGGCAGGCCGCCGAGCGTTCCATTCGCAGGGATCAGTTTCTTCCCACCTGGCGCGGTTCGATCACCGATCGCAATGGTCTGGTCCTCGCGGAGGATCGAGCGAGCTGGGATCTCGGTCTTCCATTCACGGTGCTTTCCGGTCGCTGGGCCAATGAGCGTGCCACCGAGCAGGCCATGGATTCCATGGGCAGGGACGCCTGGGGGATGCTCTCACCCGAAGTCCAGGGTGAGCTGATCCTGGAGCGAGTGCCATCCTGGAATGCCCTTGTCGAACAACTGTACGAGGGCATCTGCGCCCATACCGGGCTTGAGAGACAGGAACTCGATCGCAGGATCGATGGCATTCGTCAGTCCATCTCCAGAATGATCGCGCATGTGCACGACCGTCAACGCAGTGCGTTCGAGGCGATTCAGGACAGCACCACGTTGGATGTCTTTCGTCCCAGACCCATCGCCGAGGAGCTCGAGTCGCACGTCCTGGTGAGCGGTCTCGATGATGAGGTGGTCTTCAGGCTGCGACGATTCACCCAGGCTCTGCAAGAGGAAGCCGACAGCCGTCTGGACGGAGGTGGTTCGGGCGATCTCGAGCTGGTGGAATTCTTCGACAGCGGTCGTCGAAGCCGCCCATTCGGGGGGAGTCTGGTCACGATCGATCGATCGTCTTTCCCCCGGGCACTGAGGTCGGATGAGCCTCTGGAGCTGCTCGTCACCGGCATCGGTGACCACATCCTCGGCACCACTCGGACCGACGTGCGTGCCGAGGATGTGAAACGTCGTCCATTTCGAGATGCCAGCACCGGCTCGGTGCTCGATCTGGGTGGGTACCGTCCGGGACTTGATTCCATCGGGGTCCGAGGCGTGGAGGCCTCGATGGAGGATCGTCTTCGTGGAACCCGAGGCATCGAGTCCCGCAATCTGGAGACGAATGAAGTCACCCGTCAGGCGCATGTTCCGGGTGAGGACATTCGATTGACGATCGACTGGAAACTTCAGGCTGAGATTCAGGCGCTTCTCGATCCTCGAACCGGACTCGCCCGTGTCCAGCAATACCACGTCGGCTGGACCGATGGAGCTCCGAATCCCACACGTCTTCCTCTCGGCACGCCTCTGGACGGCTCCGTGGTGGTGCTCGATGTCGAGACCGGAGAGATTCTGGCGATGGTCTCCAGTCCGACCTTCACCGAGGGGCTTGCGATGGATCGAGGAGACAGGACGACGCACGCGCCATTCCTGCACAGAGCGGTGGAAGCAACCTGCCCACCGGGATCCATCGTGAAACCGCTCGTCTATGTGGCTGCCGCAACCGATGGGGTCATCGCCGTCGATGAGCGCATCGAATGCACCGGTCATTTTCTCCCGAACAAGACCGATCGACTCCGTTGCTGGATCTACAAATCCTACGGGGCCACCCACGGCTCTCCCGATGAACCGCTTGATGCGACCGCGGCGATTCAGAACTCCTGCAACATCTTCTTCTACGAGATCGGGCAGCGGATGGGCCTCGAGAGACTGGCCGGGTGGTACCGGCGATGGGGGCTCGATGATCCGCTCCGAACGGGACTTGCCTACGAACGGGAGATCGAAGTCACGCGTGATGGCGTCACCGGATGGGAGACGCGTTCCTTCGGAGAATCGGGGGGGATGGTGCCTGATCCTTCCACGGTTCCCGCTGGCGGGCGCGGCGGGGAATCGATCATGCTGGGCATCGGCCAGGGTCGTCTGACCTGGACCCCTCTCCAGGCGGCCAATGCCTATGCCATGCTGGCCCGCGGTGGCGGCATCTCCGATGCATACCTCATCGCCGAAGACTGGTTCGATGACGGTCGTCGCAGCGGCTCGCTGAATCTCGATCCCGAGGCATGTCGGCGAGCGCTCGAGGGACTGCGTCTCACGATCGAGGATTCTCAGGGAACCGGCAACAACCTTCGCTATCCGGACGGTCGTGACCCGATCTTCGATATTTCCGGGGTCCGGGTCTGGGGCAAGACGGGCACCGCCACCGCCCCCGCACGCCGTGTGGATGTCAACGGTGACGGCATTCTTTCCGACGCCCCGCCCGACGAACGGAAGATGGGTCTGGATCATGCCTGGTTCGTCGGGCTGGCCGGAGATCGCGTCGATGATCGGCCGAGATACGCCGTGGCCGTTCTGCTGGAATATGGTGGCTCCGGCGGACGCGTCTCGGGCCCGCTCGCTGCGGAAGTGATTCGAGCCCTCGTGCGGCATGGATATCTCCAGGGTGATTCTTTCGATGACATGTCGACGGGTGGTGCCTCGTGAAGTCCGTCGCCCGTGGCGCCCGCAGACCGTTTCGTGGTTCGATTGCGGACTGGCGTGCGTCGGGCCGAAGCATCCACGCTCGAAGGATCTCCTGGTTGAACGTGGGATGGCTGGTCCTCATCGCGGCGCTCGCGTTGAGCATCCTCGGTATCGTGACGATCCAGACGACACAGCCCAGCTACGCCAGTCGCCAGATGGTTCATCTTCTGATCGGCATCGTCTTCGGCGTGGCCGTGGCCGTTCCCGACTACCGGCGCCTGCGACGTTTCACCTGGCCGATCGCGATCATCTCGATCATTCTCCTGGTCTTCGTCCTGATTCCGTTCGTGCCGGAGTGGCTGGTGCGGCCTCGAAACGGCGCCCGTCGCTGGATCAATCTGGTCGTCACCGACGTCCAGCCGTCGGAGCTCGCCAAGATCGCGTGGATCGCCTTGATGGCCGAATGGCTCGCGCGTCGTGACACCTATCGTCGGTTCACAGGATTCATGCTCACCTTCGTGGTGACATTGGTCCCATTCAGCCTGATTCTGATCGAGCCCGATCTTGGCACGGCGCTGTTGTTCATACCGACCCTTCTGGTCATGCTCGTCGTCGCCGGAGCGAGGCTTCGTCATGTCTTTCTGGTCCTTCTGTGCGGCGTGTCACTCGGACCTCTCGCCTATTTCACGCCCGGAGTCCTCAAACCCCACCAGATCGCCCGCATCGACGCGATCGTCGCACAGTTCCGAGGTGATTCCAGTCTGGATCGGGACGAGGGATTTCAGGCCGCGCGTGCGAGGATCGTGGTCGGTTCCGGAGGGCTCACCGGTGTCGGGCGTGACCATGCTCGAGCGATCGTTCAGTTCAATCGATTGCCCGAGGAGAGAAACGACATGATCTTCGCCGTTCTGGTCTGTCGTTTCGGCCTGCTCGGAGGCGTCGTGATGGGGTGTCTGTTCATTCTCTTCGCCGCGGCCGGCATGAGCGTCGCCGCGACCAGTCGCGAGGGGTTCGGCCGTCTTCTGGTCGTCGGAATCACATCCATGGTCTTCTTCCAGATGTTCGTGAACACCGGAATGACCATCGGAATGCTCCCGATCACCGGAATGACGCTACCCTTCGTGTCGTACGGAGGCACCAGTCTCGTCGCGACATGGATCATGGCCGGTCTGATGCTGAACGTGGCCTTGCGACGTCCACGACGTTTTCAACGAGAATCCTTCACCTTCGATGAGAGCACATGAGCAGGATCGAACAAGCCCCACAGTCCTTCCTTGAAGCAGCCGATGCACTGGGAATTCGTTTCGACGATGGAGACGTCGAGCGTCTCGGGGAGTGGCTCGCCTTGCTCGAGGCTGCGAACAAGCGGATGAATCTCACGCGCATCACCGACCATGAAAGCGCCTGGCATCGACATGTGCTGGACAGTCTCACGCTGGTCCCCTACATCATGACGGCGGAAGCCGGGAATCTGCTCGACATCGGCAGCGGTGGGGGCGCGCCCGGACTTCCTCTGGCGATCATTCTTCCGGATCTGAAGGTCGGCCTGCTCGAGGCGACTGGAAAGAAGGCGAACTATCTCGACGAGACGGCGCGGACACTCGGGCTTGAGAACGTGATGGTGATCAATGATCGAGCCGAGGCCGCCGGCGCGCTCGAGTCACCTCATCGTGAGGCCTGGGATGTGGTGTCCGCCCGGGCCGTGGGTCGGTTGCCGCTCCTGCTCGAATACACCGTCCCCTTCGCTCGTGAGGGTGGGATCGTGCTGGCGATCAAGGGGGAACAGGCAGGCGTCGAGGTCGAGGAGTCGAAGAGGGCTCTTCACGCACTTCACAGCCAGGTCGTCGAGCAGCATCGCACGTCGACCGGGACGATCGTCCTCATCGAGAAACTGAGGAAGACGGCTCGGGCCTATCCTCGCCCGGTCGGAGATCCTTCGCGAAACCCGCTGTGAACCTCATCGGCCTAGGATGTGCCTGATGCCGATCGATGCCGTCAACATACTGTCTCCGGAAGGTGCGATCGCTCGTCGTCTCGAGGGATACGAAGCCAGACCCCAGCAGGTCGACATGGCGGCGGCGGTGTCTCGGGCTCTGGAGAGACGGGGGCGACTCCTCCTCGAGGCCGGAACCGGCGTCGGCAAGAGCTTCGGCTATCTCCTTCCAGCCATCAGTCGGATCGTCGATCATGGGGAACGGGTGGTCGTCTGCACCAACACCATCAGTCTTCAGGAACAGATCGTCGAGAAGGACATCCCCCTTCTCAACGCGGTGATTCCCGAGGAGTTCTCCGCGGTTCTGGTGAAAGGGCGGGGCAACTACGTCTCCCTGCGCCGGTTGAAACTGGCGAGCGAACGTCAAGGTCGTCTGCTTGCCGATGACGGTGAACGTCATTCCCTCGAGATGATCGAGGAGTGGGCCTACACCACTCGTGATGGATCGCTGGCGACGCTTCCGCAGCTTCCGCGGCAGGCGGTCTGGGATCTCGCGCAATCCGATTCCGGAAACTGCATGGGTCGGAAATGCGAGACCTATGACAAATGCTTCTTTCAGGCCGCTCGCAGAAGAATGGATCATGGGCACATCCTCGTCTGCAACCATGCGTTCTTCTTCAGCGATCTCGCGCTTCGAATTCGCGGCGGGGGCATCCTCCCGGCGTACGATCATGTGATTCTCGACGAAGCGCACAATGTCGAGACCATCGCCGCCGAACACTTCGGTGTCAGGGCCGGTGAAAGTGGGGTGAAGCATCTGCTCAAGCGTCTCTATCATCGAACCAGCGGCCGCGGGTATCTGGCGACGCTGGAGGTTCGCGAGGATGCCGTGTCCCGTGTGGACCAGACGATCGAATGTGCATTGAGGTGCGGCAGTCGCTGCGATGACCTCTTCGATGCGCTCTACCGCTGGAACAGGTCGAATGGCGGATCCAGCGGGAGGGTGCGCGCCCCTGAGATCGTCGAGGACCGTCTTTCCGCCGAGCTTCGCGAGCTTGCCCGATTGCTGCGTCTGCTCAAGGAAGCCGCGAGCAGGGAGGCCGATGAATTCGAGCTCATCTCCTACGCGCAACGCGCCGAGAGCGTCGCGGACGATCTGGAGTTGCTGCTCTCTCAGAACATGGCCGGATGCGTCTACTGGATCGACGTGGCACGAGCGCGTCGAGGCAGTCGCGGTCGTGGCAACGTCTCACTCTGCTGTGCCGCGATCGATGTCGCTCCGATTCTCCGAGAACATCTCTTCTCACGTGAGATCTCGGTGGTGATGACCTCCGCCACTCTGGCCACTTCAGCGGATGATTTCTCCCACGTGAAGACGCGACTCGGGTGCGAGGATGCCGAGGCCCTTCAACTCGGCAGTCCGTTCGATCACGCCGAGCAGATGAGAGTCATCGTCGAGAGCTCGATGCCTGAACCCCGGGCACAGAACTACCTGCCTGAACTCGCAGATCGCATTCTCGATCATGTCCTCGAGACCGACGGCGGCGCGTTCGTGCTGTTCACAAGTTTCGCCCACCTCGATTCGGTCGTCGAACGAATCGGACCACGTCTCGCCGACCTGGACTATCCACTGCACGTGCATGGCCGGTCGGGTCCCCGCGGACTGCTCGTACGCCGGTTTCGTGAGGATGATCGAAGCATTCTCTTCGGCACGTCGAGTTTCTGGCAGGGGGTCGATGTCCGCGGGAGAGCGTTGAGAAACGTCATCGTGACCAGACTTCCCTTCGATGTGCCGGATCGTCCGCTGGTCCAGGCACGTCATGAACAGATCGAGGCCCGGGGAGGGAGGCCCTTCTCGGAGGATCAACTCCCCCGGGCGGTCATCCGCTTCAAGCAGGGAGTCGGACGGCTGATTCGATCTCACCGAGATTCGGGCCGTGTGGTCATTCTGGATCCTCGCATCGTCAGCAAGGGATACGGAAGGCGTTTTCTCGAGGCGCTGCCTGCGGGCGTCAGGCTTGAACATGGTTCACACGCCCAACGTTTCGAGGATGAAGCGTCTGGATATGTCGAACCACCCGACGATTGGATCGCTTGACGCATTCGATGCGATGACATCCATAAAAACAAGAAACGATCCACCGGAGAGATGGATCGTTTCTTCGATTGGGGGAGGGGAAGGAATCGTCAGGCGCGACGGCGTCGCGCGATCAGTCCGGCCATGGCAAGCAGGGAGAGTGCTCCAGGGGCCGGAACCGTGGTGTATTCAAGAAGGTCGCCGAAGCTGGAGGAACCACCCCAGCTTGCGGAGGTTCCGTTCATCAGGTCGGTCGCCGGGTCACCCTGATTGCCACCGGTGGTGCCGATCTCGAATCTGAGCGAGTCACCCAGCTCGAGACCGAGTGCGGCGAGTGAGATCGACATCGTGACGGTGCTGGCAGCACCATCGATGTTGACCATCGATCCGCCGGATGTGGAATACCATGCATCATCCCAGCTGTAGAGCGCCGTACCGCCGCCACCGTCGACCCAGGCACCCATGAAGTAATCGATGCCGGCCGAGCCCATGTCGACGTTTCTGACCCAGCCGTTGTTGTTGCCATCGGCACCGAAGTCGTCGATCGAATCGACGAAGACCATGTACTTGGTCCAGTCGGCGAAGCTGCTGGTCGTGATCGAGAAGAACACGTTCGAGTCATCGTTGGTGACTTCCACCGAAGTGATGTCGAGGTTCGAGTTCTCTGGACCCTGATCGCCGCTGAAATCCGAATAGACATCAGCGAATGACGTGGACGCGACAACCGCAACGAGACCGGTGGCACAGGTAAATTTCACGGACATGGGAGTCTCTCTTCAATTGGCTGCCCGAGGGAGGGCGGATTGGTGACCCATGAGGGATGGATCTGGCCTGAATTTAGCTTTTCAGGATTCCACTGCAAGCTTTTTTTCCGATTTTAGGCCCCTGGTGAGTCTCAGGCCGCATGGAAGGACCACCGTGCCGGCGAGAAGGGTGCTGGTCGATCCCAGCACCATGACCCATCCCAGACTCCGCAACCCCTGATGATGCGCCAGAATCAAGGTTCCAAATCCGATTCCAGTGATCCCGGTCGTCAAGGCGACTGCCTTCAGGGTCCCGCCGAAACCGACTTCCTCACCACGGGTGATCAGTCGCCACCGATGGACCACATGAATGGCGCTGTCGGCACCGAGCCCGATGAGAATCGGTATCGCGAAGAAGTTCGCGAGATTGATCGAGAGATCCATGATCGCCATGGCACCGAGGGTCCAGACCATGGCAAGGCCGAGAGTCGCCATGCAGGCCAGCGTCTGCCGTCCCGAGCGGAAATCGAGCCAGAGGGCGAAGGCGACCACGAAGATCGCGCCCCATGCCATCATGAGAAACGCCTGATGCATCTCACGAATCGATTCATGTTGTGTGATCGGCACTCCGGTGACATCAGGCGACACCTCGCGAAGCGCCGCCACGAAGTCGCCCATCTCTTCAGGAGCCCAGACGTTCTCCTTCGGTTGCATCAGAACCGCATAGCTCCCATCCTCGGCGCTGAACCGGCTTCTGACGGCCTCGGGCAGAACCGAACGAATCGATTGATCGGCGCCTTCGATCATCCATGACAGGTGCTGTCTCGCATTCTTTCGGGCGTGTTCAAGACGTTCCGCCGTCAGCGTCTCGTCCCCGAGAGCCATGTCCTCCAACCGTCGCTGAAGCGTTTCAATCGCCAGTCGGGTCTTCGGGTCGATGCGTCTGGCGTCGAATTCAAGGATCGTCCCGAGAGAGTCCGCACATTGTCTCAGTTCCTCGGTCACCGAGTGGTTGACATCGTCCGACTGCATGGATCGAATCGCTCGTTCGGAGGAGCGAAGACCCAAGAACGCTTCGAGTGCACTCGTGCGCTGGTCATCCGGCACGTCGACGAAGTCCAACGCACTGCGTATCGGTCCGATCTCCTGATGCCTTCGGGCTCGGTCGATCACATCAGGAATTCCGGCGAGATCGTCGACGATGACCGCTCCGAACCAGCTGCCCGACGAATCATCCTCGAATAGCGCGTTTTCCCAGAACACCGAATCGAGATCGGGAGATTGCAATGAAAGCAGATTGCTCTCGAATTCGAGAGAACGAAAGGCGAACAGGCCTGCCGGAATCAGACTCGCGAGTGAAAGGGCCACGATCGCACCATCACGAAACTTCGCGTGCGATCCCGTCGGATTCCGTCCGATCCGATCGTCTCCGCAGGGCATGGCAGAGTTCTCGCGCTCGGTGAGTATCAGCAGTGATGGCAGGACGAGCGTCATTGAGATCGCACAGAAGATCAGTCCAAGGCCTGCGATGATGCCCAATTCTCTGAGCCCCTGGAAATCGGTCAGCAAGGCCAGGAAGAAGACGCCCGCACTGGTGGCCGCGCCGGTGATGTTGCAGGTGACGG
This sequence comes from Phycisphaerae bacterium, assembly GCA_002709755.1. Classification (GTDB taxonomy): domain Bacteria; phylum Planctomycetota; class Phycisphaerae; order Phycisphaerales; family SM1A02; genus UBA8087. The sequence continues at coordinate 24,287 of PAQN01000053.1, read as the reverse complement.
CGCTCCTCATGATGTCTCGCAGGGAATCGGATCGAGTCCTGAGCGCCCTGGATTCCCGCCAACGCGCCAGGACATGGACCCCGTAGTCGATGCCTGCGCCGACCAGCACGAGCATGAAGACCATCGAGAGAAGATTCAGTCGACCCACGATCAGCGTCGCAGCACCGTAGGTCCATCCGAATGCCACGACAAAGGCCAGCACCGCGCAGAGCGGTCGTTTCAGTTCTCTGAAGTACAGAACGAACAGGATCGACACGACCCCCAGTGCCAGAATCGTCGCACGCGTCATGTCCCGCGCACTCGTCTCGAGTTCGTCTGCTTGCAGGACAGGTTTGCCAGTCAGTCCGATCCTGACCTCTGGATTCGTGTTCGAGATCATCTCGATCGACTCTCTGATTCCGTCCAAGGCGCCATCGATGACGGACAGGGAGTCGAAGTTCTTGTCCGGCATGATCTCGATGAAATGCATGCGGCCCGTGACCGAGGTGAGGTATCTCGTCGAGCGTTCCGAGGTCAGACCATCCTCGTTCTCCGTGTCGGTCAGTGTCTCCAGAAGCAGCACTCCATTGGCGAATGACGTGATCCGTCGCTCGATGTCTTGATCATGCGGAGCCATGGATCGGGCGAGTTCCTGCTTCGCATTCGTGATCAGAGCATGGACATCGTCGTTCTTGAGGAGCGTGGCAAGCGCGGGCCCGGCTTGGAGCAAGTCATCCAGACGTGACGCCGGCATGGCATGCAGTGCGAGCCTCCACTGTTCCTCCGGGGTGATTCGCCCTCGCACCGATCTGAGTTCGGGGATCCCCCCAAGGGCTTCAGTGAGTTCATCCACAGCCTTTCGTGCGGCTTGAGTGTCAAGTCGTTCTCCTGCATCGACCACCACGTAGATCGCCTCGAGATCCCCGTATCGATCCAGATACTCCCGGTAGGTCTTCATGAAGGGCCGGTGGTCACCTATCAACGAGTTGGTGTCGGCATCGAGACGGAGTTCCAGCAGGCTGACGACGGCTCCCACTCCGGAAAGCACGCAGGCTGCGGCGAGGATCAGTCTTGATCGGGAATCGATGAGACCGGCGAGAACCATCAAAAGACGATCACGAAGCCGGTTATTCGCCCTTCTCTCTGTCATTGACATGCTCAGAAGATACCACTTCCCATCCACAGGACAGCAGCAGCAGCCATCACGCGATTTTGCACGGTTCTAGTTTCTTTTTTTGTTCCATCTCAGTGATGTCGGGCTAGTCTTGTACATGCGTTCCTCCATGTCTGTTTCAAGTGGCGCTCCCCACATGCCTGCCTTTGAAAACGGGGTCCGATCATCGTGATGCGATGATCTTCAACCATGCTCATGCCTCAGAACCTCATGCTTCTTCTTCTCTGGCCGCTTCTGATCGGTGCTCAACTGTGCGCTCAGGAATCCGTCGCCAGGAAATGGTGTGACATGACCATCGAATCGATTCGAAACGATTTCGCTCGGCCTCCGGTCCATGCGCGGAACCTTCATCACATCTCGGCGGCCATGCACGATGCCTGGGCCCTGTACGAGCCTCTCGCCGTGGGCTTTCTCGTGGATGGCGACTACACCTGGGCCGACCAGCGCGCCGCCCAGGAGGAGGCCATCTCCTTCGCCGCGTATCGTCTGCTTCAGGCTCGATTCGGCAATGCTCCCGGAGCCTCGGTCCTGATGCCGGCATATGACGCGTTGATGGACGATCTCGGCTACGACAAGAGCTACACGGGTACGGTCGGCAACACACCCGCCACATGGGGCAACCGCATCGCGGCGAGTTATCTTTTCTACGGGTTCACAGATGGCTCGAACGAGGGCAACGATTTCGAGAACACTTTCTACCAGCCCGTCAACGAACCGCTCGTGGTGGCTCTTCCCGGGAATCCGACCCTCACCAACCCCGCCCGATGGCAGCCGCTGACCCTCGATTTCTTCATCGATCAGGCCGGCAACATCGTGCCCGGTGCGACGCCCGCCTTTCTGGCCGCGGAGTGGGGGCTCGTGAAAGGCTTCGCCATCGCTGAGCCCGACATCACGATCAGGGAACGAGACGGTGAATTCTGGCCCGTGGTTCATGATCCCGGACCACCTTCCGAGCTCGGCACGTCGACTGATGCGGAGTACAAGCGGGGATTCGAACATGTCTCCATCTGGTCATCTCACCTCGATCCCTCCGACGGTGTCATGATCGATATCTCACCGAATTCCATCGGCAATGCGACCCTTCCCACGTCACCCAGTGAATGGGAGAGCTTCTACAACGTCGCCGACGGTGGAGACTGGGGCACCGGGTACGCCCAAAATCCCGTCACCGGCCAGCCCTATCCTCAACAGGTCGTCCCCCGGGGTGATTACGCCAGAGTGCTCGCCGAATTCTGGGCTGATGGACCGGATTCAGAGCTTCCGCCCGGTCACTGGTTTGAGATTCTGCATTCGGTGAACGATGCCCTGACAGATCAGGAGCTTCGAATCGGGGGGAAAGGGGAGCCCGTCGATCGACTCGAATGGGACATCAAGAGTTATTTCGCATTGGGCGGATGCATGCACGACGCCGCGATCGCCGCGTGGAGCATCAAGGGTTACTACGACTTTCCCCGGCCCGTTTCGATCATTCGCTGGCTCGCCGAAAACGGACAGTGCACGGATCCTCTCCTCCCGAACTACAGCGATTCCGGCATCGATCTGGAACCCGGCAAGATCGAACTGATCACCGCGGCATCCTCTGCCCCCGGTGAACGTCACGCCCATCTTGCGGGGAACATCGACGAAATCGCGGTGCTCGCATGGCGAGGACCCGAGTTCATCTCCGATCCCGCCACCGACACCGCCGGTGTCGGCTGGATCCTCGCGAGTGATTGGATGCCCTATCAGCGTCCGACCTTCGTGACCCCGAATTTCGCCGGCTACGTCTCGGGACATTCCTGCTTCTCGCGTGCGGCCGCCGTGCTTCTGCACAACCTGACCGGATCACCCTACTTCCCCGGCGGTCTCGGTGAATTCGTTCTGACGGCGAACGACTATCTGGTCTTCGAAGAGGGGCCCAGCGTCGACATCACCCTGCAGTGGGTGAGCTACTACGATGCGTCCGACCAGTGCTCCCTCTCCCGGATCTGGGGCGGAATTCACCCGAGGGTCGACGACATCCCTGGTCGCGAGGTCGGACAGATCGTCGGGCCCGCTGCGTGGGAGAAGGCGACCTCGTACTGGCTCGAACCCGATCCCTGTCCCCAGGACTTCAATGACGACGGCACCGTGAATGGAGCCGATCTGTTGATCATCCTTTCGAACTGGGGCTTCTGTCCCGGTTGCGAGGCGGATCTGAACGGCGATGGAACCGTCAACGGTCTGGATCTGGCGATTCTCACCAGTTCATGGGGCGATGGTTGCTTCTAGAACAACCTGCAGTTCAGGCGTTGAACGCGCCATCGAGCCTGTAGGCGATCGTGCCACCCACGATCGTGACGACGGGCCTTCCCGTCACCTCCACATCGGTGAACGGCGTGTTGCGTCCCTTTGATGCGAACTCGTCCGGGTCGACCTGCCAGGTCATGTCGGGATCTATCACCGTGACGTCCGCAGGCAGTCCGACCTCAAGGCGGCCCACGCCCCGTTCATCCAGATCGACCAGCCTCGCCGGTTCGATCGTCAGCAGAGCGATGAGTCTGGACCAGTCGATGTGACCGCTTTCGACAAGGGCCTTGGCGTAGAGTCCCAGCGCCGAATCGAGCCCGACGATTCCAAAGGGAGCCGTCTCGAAATCCTCCGCCTTCTCGCCCTGGGTGTGCGGAGCATGATCCGTGGCGAGGATCGAGAGTGTTCCGTCGGCGACGCCCTTTCGAAGCGCTTCGACGTCATCCGCGGTGCGAAGTGGAGGATTCATCTTGGCGGAGGTGTCGTACCCGTCACAGGCCTCGTCGGTCAGCAGCAGATGATGGGGTGATGCTTCACCCGTCGCGGCGAGACCTCGGTCCTGGGCACGTCTGAGGATCTCGACGGTGCCGGCAGAGGAGACGTGCTGGACGTGGTAGCGGCCCCCCGTCTGCGCGAGCATTCTGATGTCGCGTTCGACGATGAGCTCTTCCGCAAGCTTTGGCCAGCCGATCAGCCCCAGCTTGGAGGCGGTCGGACCGCTGTTCATCGAGGCTCCGCGTGTGAGGGCCGGATCCTGTGCGTGCTGCATGAAGACTCGATCGACCTGTGCGCAGGTCCTCAGGACATTGAGCATCATCTGCGAGTCCGCCACCACGTCTCCATCATCAGAGATGCCGACCGCGCCGGCCTCGACCAGGGAGGCAATCGGTGCGATCTCCTCTCCGAGGCGTCCGAGTGTCGCGGCTGCCACCACGAACACCCTGCAGCGGGCCGTCTCCAAAGCCCTCATCCTGATGAATTCCAGCGTATGACATGAGTCGATCGTCGGCGTGGTGTTGGGCATGCAGCAGACCGTCGTGAAACCACCGGCCACCGCCGAAGCGGTTCCCGTCGCGATGGTCTCCTTGTGCTCGCCTCCCGGTTCGCGCAGGTGTACGTGAGGGTCGACCAGTCCCGGCGTGACCAGGCAACCGCTTGCATCGATCTCGATGGCCCCCTCGATCGGATCGATTCCGGCATCGATCGCGGTGACGATGCCCTCTTCGATCAGTAGATCACTGACGCAGTCGAATCCCCTGGCGGGGTCGAGCACGCGGCCTCCTCGAATCAAGATTGTCCCGGGTACGCGTTCGCTCACTCCGAATCACCATCATTCATGAGATCCAGCATCAGATCATCTTGGGATTCGTCCCCAGCGGGGATCGCATCCATCGGCTCGGGAAGCGACATGGGGCGCTCATCCATCATCATGCTTCGAGGCGGTGCCTGTTCCAGGCCGTAGAAACCCTGGATCAGCACCGCCTTGGCGGAGAACTCGATCGTGAGGTTCGTTCTCACGTCGGCACGCTCACCTGTGACGCTTCCCGATGCGATCATCGGTCGGCCCCAGGTCATGGTTCTTCGCCCCCGTGCATTTCGCGGAATCGTGAATCCCCGGTCGAAGAACACAAGCACGGGTGGGGTGGTCCCGTCGGAGATGGTCATCCAGCTTCCAGATTCCTCGTCCACGGATTCGATCCACGCTTCCACGTAGACGTTCTGATTCCACGTCGAAGCCTCCGGCAGCACGTCCAGTGGCAGGGCTTCAGCCTTGCGAGGAACCTNGACATCGGTTCCGTAGAGAACCCATCCCGANCGTTCCGCCTCCCACCAGAGATTCTGTGCGCAGCCCGCGGAAAGGCAGGNGATCAGAANCAGAAGAAAGGTGATGGNTGTTTTCATGGCGANGACTCCGGCAGGGGGGCTCNTTGTNCGGNCNNCATTGTAGGGATCTTTGATCNANANGACGACCGCCTGCANCANNGATGATGCAGGCGGTCGGAAAANCATTGATTGCGAGTCNGTGACTCGNNANTCGNCTGACTCAGCCGGAGAAGGGACANCCGCCCGATGANGCGGGAGNGGTGGTCATCTTGTCCATCTTGTCAGAGCAGCTGCTTGAGCATCCGCTGTCNGAGCTGACGGCACCGGGAGCGGTGGTCATCTTGTCAGAGCAGCTGCTTGCGCAACCGCTGTCTGAGCTGACGGCNCCGGGAGCGGTGGTCATCTTGTCCGAGCAGCTGCTTGCGCATCCGCTGTCGGAGCTCACGGCGCCTGGTGCGGTGGTGGAGCAGCAATCGCCCGAAGTCGAGCAGCAGCTGGCGTTGTCTGAGACGGCGCCAGGGGTNGTGGTCTTGTTGTTGTTGCAACCCGCGAATGCGGAGAGGACTGCGACTGCAGCGAGTGTCGTGAGAGTTCGGATCATGTTGGGGCTCCAATTAATAATGTGTGTCTNCAGGAATCCAGCCCCGCGGNGTGGNCTGGAATAGGATCTTTCGGTTGAANCATAGTAGCTTGTGAAATCAATCTGAAACAGTCTCTTTTTGNACTGNATTCAAGCTANTCTCAAATGGAGGATNATTNNNCCNTCCTCGACTGNCNCCAAACGGTGATTTATGACGTCTGAATGGTCAAATCAACAGCATCCGGAAGCNTGGGACGTCCGNCGTCCNAGACTGCTTTCAGCCGCTCANGACNTGAAAAAGACGGCNGGGGTCTACCTGATGAAGGATCGTGAGGGGCGAATNCTCTACATCGGNAAAGCCACNTCCCTCCGNCAGCGTGTNAGCAGCTATTTNCAGCAGAGTGGNCCCACCGACACCAAGACNCGNCAATTGCTCGCTCAGATCGATTCCTTCGACTCCATCGATTGCGAAGGGGAGTGGGAGGCNNTGCTGATGGAGAGTCGNCTGATCAAGGATGTCCGACCCAGATTCAACATCCGTCTGCTCGATGACAAGTCATTTCCCTATCTCGCCGTCACCACGCGCGATGATTTTCCCGGGGTCTACATCACTCGAAATCCATCGGACGACCGTTTCAAAGGCGCTCGCATCCTCGGCCCCTTCACCTCGATNGGTGATCTTCGAAGCGCCGTCCAGGTCCTGCAGAAGGTCTTCAAGTTCAGAACCTGTGACCTCGACATCGAGGAGGANGATCCCNGGAACCGNTNCTTCCGNCCCTGCCTTCTNCATTCGATCGGNCANTGCACTGCCCCNTGTGCGAATCGTGTCGACCGTGAGACCTATCGNGCCGACATCGAACGGTTCCTNAGATTCCTCACGTCCAAACGGACCACCGTGATTCGTGAGCTCGAGGGTGAGATGAAGCATGCNAGTNTCGAGCGTCGCTANGAGAAGGCTGCCGTGATCCGTGANCAGATCAAGGCGATCGAACGNCTCGACGANCGNGAGAAGGGGAGTGGCGNCTCCAAGNACTGGCAGACCGAGGTGACNCTGTTTTCNGGTGATCCGAGCGGAGGCCTGCGCTCGCTNCAGAAGACCATCGGACTCGAGACGCCCATTCGCTGCATCGAGGGCATCGACATCGCCCATCTCGCCGGTTCGGAAACGGTCGGTTCCAAGGTCTGNTTCATCGATGGCAAGCCATTCAAGGACGGGTATCGNCGCTACCAGATCAAGACCGCGTCCAACGACGATTACCAGTCGATTCGCGAGGTGGTCTCACGCCGCTANCGGGATGCNGGTGCGGGGAAGGANCTGTACCCCGACGTGGTCCTGATCGANGGCGGNNTNGGNCAGCTGCACGCTGCGATCGANGCCTTCGAGACGCTCGACGTCAAACCNCCNATGGTGATCTCNCTGGCCAAGAAGGAGGANTTGATCTACGTGCAGCGNCGTGAAGCCCCNATCAAGCTCGGTCGAGGCAANCTCGGTCTGAAGCTCTGTCAGTCGATCCGCGATGANGCGCATCGNTTCGCTCAGCACTATCACCACATTCTGAGACGAAAGCGAATGATCGACGGGTAGGNCCTTCTCTCCCNGCTNGTNNCTGCNNCCNTCACGCCGGATGGGGCATGATCCCGCCGAGATCCTCATCCGGNTTCTCGTCGGAGNNAGGNTNCGCCGGTGGAGGCGNCTCGTCGGATTTCTTCGCTTCCTGATTGAGCAGATCGGCCACNGTCGCCTTTTCAAGCGCTTCGCCGCGCATGATGCGATCGATGTCATCCTTCTGGAGGGTCTCGTAGCGAAGCAACGCCTCNGAGATCGCAACGACCTTGTCCCAGTTGGCTTCGAGAATCCGTTCCGCCTCGGCATAGGCTTCGTCNCCGAGCCTCTTGACCTCTTCGTCGATGATTTTCGCGGTCTCCTCGGAATAGTCCTTGTCGGACATCAGAGTCTCCCGATTCTCATCACCNGAGTAGTTCACGAANCCGAGGCGNGAGGACATNCCCCAGTCGAGNATCATGCGCCGNGCGTAATTCGTCAGCATCCTGATGTCCATCGCAGCGCCACTGGAGACGTCGTCNGTCTTCTTCTTNTCNGCGATGCGTCCNGCNCAGAGNACCCGCATNGTCGCCTCGATGTACTTGCGCCCGTATCCGTACCGGTCCTTNTCCGGAAGGCTGAAGGTCGCACCCATGGCCTGACCGCGAGGAATGATGGTCACCTTGTGCAGGGGATCGGCGTGTTCGAGAAGCGCCTGGACCACGGTGTGTCCCGCTTCGTGATACGCGGTGGCGACCCGTTCCTGCTCCTCGACCTTTCGGCTCTTCTGGGCGCGCCCGAATCGGATCTTGTCTCGTGCCTCCTCGAGGTCGTGCAGATCGATCGCATCCTTTTCGGCCATGGTCGCGATGATCGCCGCTTCGTTGATGATCGCTGAAAGATCGGCGCCCGAGAACATCGGTGTGCCTCGTGCGACTCGNTCCATGTCGACATCGGGAGCGAGCTTCACCTTCTTGGCNTGNACNTCGAGGATNTTCATGCGGCCNAAGACATCGGGAAGACCGACCTGGACACCTCGATCGAATCGNCCGGGTCTGGTGAGCGCNGGGTCCAGAACATCGGCTCGGTTGGTCGCCGCNACNACGATCACCTGNTCGTTCGCCTCGAAACCGTCCATNTCGACGAGGATGGCNTTGAGCGTCTGTTCNCGCTCGTCATTGCCACCGCTGGAGAATCCGCTTCCNCGCTTGCGACCGACGGCGTCGATCTCATCCAGGAAGACGATGCAGGGAGAGTTCTCCTTGGCTTGTTTGAACAGATCGCGCACTCGACTNGCNCCNACGCCCACGAACATCTCGACGAAGTCGGANCCCGAGATNGAGAAGAAGGGNACGTCNGCCTCTCCTGCGATCGCCTTNGCCAGAAGCGTCTTGCCACATCCNGGAGGGCCTTCGAGNAGGACCCCNCGGGGGATTCGACCNCCGAGTTTGGTGAAACGCGACGGGTTCTTNAGNAANTCGACGATTTCAGTGACNTCATCCTTGGCTTCGTCGATGCCNGCGACATCATCNAACGTCACCGTGACGGAATCTCCACTGGACATCTTGTGTCTGCTCTTTCCAAAGCTTCCGATCATCCCACCCGGGCCGCCACCCGCGGATCTCATCGATCGGCTGACGATGAACCAGATGATCGCGACGACCACGAGCACTGGTGCAAGCCCGATGAGCAGCTGGGTCCAGACGCTCTTGACGTAGCCATTGACCTTGTAGCTCACCCCGAGTTTGTCCAGTGCGTTCTGGTAGTACTCGGAGTCGTCCGTGGTGGCGACGCTGATGCGTTCGTTGTCCGAGAAGGCGATGGTGCCTTTCTTGACCGTGCCGTAGACCGCTCCGGGTGTGAGCAGGATCGAGTCGTCCTGGATCTTGCCTTCGCGGACCATCGCTGAAAACTGACTCCATGAGTCGATCTGCGTGCCGCGTTCGCTTCCGAAACCGATCACGACCCACAAGGAAAGCATGATGAGGATCAGAATGATCCAGCTGGTCCGCTGTCGTGTCTTCTGGGGAGGCATCGGCGCCCCGGGAGGTGTCGGCTTCTGCCCGTCACCGCCTGATGGGGGCGGGCTGTCCGGCTTCTGGTTGAAGACTGTCGTGATTGGTTGAAATGTAGGCATGTGTTTGAAATCGGTCGTTTGGGGTGGCTTCACCAGTCCACTTGAAGGGTATCCACAATATCTCTGGCGAGGGTCTGGGCTATTTCGAATCGCCCGAGGTCTATCGGCTGCTGAAGCGGCCTTGAGGGGGTGAACATCGCTGAGGCGGCAAAGCCGTTTCGTGCCACGATGGGCTCACCGGTACGCAGATTGATCCATTCGAAGTCGACCGTTGCCTCGACGAGCATTTCGTTGGCAAGTCCGGTCGTGGGATCTTTCGAGAGAAGCACCAGTCGAAAGCGAGTGATGGATCCCCTGAGCATGGTATCCGCCCGCCCATGGCCGGTCACTTTCCAGGGCGTGATTGTTTCAATCTCCTTGACGAGCGCCTCGTTGAGATTTGCGGCGATCTTGAGGTCGGAAGTCGCATTTGCGAACGCCAGAACGTTGATCGAGCGATATTCCGTCTGAAACTGGGATGTGCTACGAATTCCCGAGCTCGTCTGCCCGCATCCGGTCAGCAGGAAGACGAGTCCCAGGAATGTGCTGAGAGAGGTCACAGCGACACGAATGGATACGTGTGGAATCATGGGGTGTTCTCTGAACTCTCTATTTGGGTGTCGCTCTCCGGGAGTCGTGTTTCCCCCGTGGTGGCGGGAATCGTCGGCAGGGAGGGGACCGGGGCATCGATCACGCCGGTCAGATCCGTGTCCTCATCCCATGGAATCCCAAGTTTTTCCTCACGAAGGGCTCGGTAGTCGGGCCCCATCCGGACGACTGTTTCGGGCATCCGGGCGAGGATTCCCGGAATCTCCCGCAGCGCTTCGAGTGATGCGATCGAGTTCGGATATCTCTTCACCAGCGCTCTCAGGGTGTATTCCGCAGAAATGGGGTCGTCGATCGAGAGGTAGTACCGGGCCGTCGACAGGAGTTTGCCGGCATCCGATTCGTAGATTCTGACCAACAGCGATTCAGCCCCGATTCGTTGCGCCAGGCCTGGTTCGTTCGCTCTGAGATCCTCGAGACGAAGGCGTGCTTCCTGCAGCCCGGTCGAGTCATATCGAGGGCCGCGATAGTCGGCCAGATAGGAATAGATCAGACGCAGGCGAGCCTTGTTGACGTCCCTCGAACGAGGGTAGTTTTCGAGAAAGAGGTCGTAGGCCTCCGCCGCCATGCGCAAGTCACGGACTCTGAAGTAATAGTCCGCGAGCGCCATCCCGGCTTGTTCGGCCAGACGGCTGCCGGGGAGTCGTTCCTGGATTCTGATCAGGAGCTCCTGCGCTTCATCCGTGGCCGGCACGATGCGGAACAGCGACAACAGCTTGCGGTAGCGACCGTTCGCATACTGCTGTGCGATCTCGAATTCACGTTCCAGAGCCGTGACGAATGCAGGGCTGTTGGGATAGTTGCGCGCGATCTCCTCGAATTCGAACAACGCTTCGTATTCGTCACCCATCGCCATGAGCGCGTCGCCTCGAATCAGGTAGGCGTCCGCTCGCATGGGCGAGTTGGGATAGCGATCGATGAATGCGCTCGCCAGATCCCGCCCTCGTTGCGGGTTGCCTTCGAGAATCGCCCGCCGAGCTGAGAGCAGCTGATTCTTTCGCAGCGTCATCTGCTCGTCCGAGGTGTCCTTCCATCGATCATCAGGGCCCAGTTCGAACTCCTGACTCTGAGCCCGAGCCTGTTGGAAGGACAAGCCGATCACCGCCAGCAGGCTGAGCGCGAGGATTCTCAGGTTGATCGCGTCGAAGTCGTTCATTGCCTGAATGGTACAGTGAGACGTGATGAAGGTCTTGATCACATTCAATCCAGTGGCAGGAAAAGGTCTCGGCGCCCGGGTCGCGGCTTCGCTGCGCACCCGTCTCGAGGCCCATCGGCTGCGGGATGGGCGAGCCATCGAAGCGCATGTTCTCGAGACCCGACTGGACCCTTTGAAGTCATGGCTCACGCCCCATCTCGAAGGGGCGGATCTTCTCGTCATCCTCGGTGGGGACGGGGCGGTTCGAATGCTCGCTCCGGCGGCACTCGACGCTCAGGTCCCGATCTATCACTACCCCCAGGGGACCGAAAATCTCTTTTCGCGTGATCATGGGATGGCAGCCGATCCGGAGCGACTTCTGGACACGATCGAGAACGGCACCGTGGTCGAGACCGATGTCGCCGAGGTCGAAGGCACCCTGATGTTGCTCTGCGCGTCGAGCGGTTTCGACGCGGACGTCGTCCATGATCTGGCACGCCACCGAACCGGGCCGATCACGCACCTGTCCTATCTCGCGCCCATTTTGAGAACACTCCTCCGATGGCGTCGGCTTCGAAGCCGTGTGTCGGTCATCATCGACGACGGGCCCTCCATCCAGCTTGGGTACGGGGTGCTTGTCATCGCGAATTCCTCTCAGTACGCCCTTCGTCTCGATCCCGCTCCTGAGGCCTCCACGAGAGACGGGGTGCTGGATGTCGTCTTTCTCCCCGCCAGGAGCGGTCTTCATCTGCTGCTTTGGGCCTTCAGGTGTCGTCGGGGCTCCCATGTGACGCATCGAAGGATCTTTCATGGGCGCGGAGCCAGGGTCACCCTGTGTTGTGAGCCTGCCGCACGAATCCAGCTCGATGGTGATGCGTTTCGTCCCGGCCACCCCTTCAAGTCGGTTCACGCACGAGTCCTTGCTCGAAAGCTGCCGGTCCTGGTCCGGAGGGTCCGAGAAGCCACTTAATCATGTCAATCATCGCTGAGATCCTGGATTGACTCAATCTTCACGAACCAGCGGCCGATCGAACTCATGAGGAAGAACCATCCACAGGGAGCTGATCACATGGCTGACACGCAGGACACGACATCGAACGACTCGAAGACCTCTCAGGGTGCCGGTCGTCATTTCAAGACCATCGCCCTGGCTGCGGGGCTGTTGATCGCCGAAGCGGCTCTGTTCGTGGGCGGTTTCATGTATCTGGCGCCCGGTTCCGGAACCGCCGACATGGTGGAGGTTCTGGCCGAGGAAGCCCCTCTGGTCGATCGAATCTCGGAAATCGAACTCGTCGATGAGAAGCTGACCAACGACCGGTTGGGGGCGGTGTACGTCTATCCCGTCGAAGTCTATGTCCACGTTCCCGAGGATCATGCCCTCTGGCTCACGGATCTGGTCAGTCAGTTCCAGCACGAAATTCGTGCCGAAATGGCCGCCCTCTGGCGTCAGGCCGACCCCGCCGTCCTTCAGGATCCCCGGATGAAGGTCATGACGGATCGAATCGAAACCCTTCTGAGAACACGATTTGAGGGTGAGCCTCAGCCTGAGCTCTCCAGGATCGTGAAGGTGGTCATCGTCAGTGGCACTGGCTTCCGAGTTCGCGGCTGAAGATTCGTTGGAAGATCAAACTGGATGAAATGGTCAACCTGCTCAGGGATTCTCTGCAGCGCGTAGACCCTTTCTTCCGATGCAACTGATGCGCAAAGATTGCGCCCCACGGCAGGATGCCGCGGGTTCATGGCGGAGCCAACGATGAACGAACCGAATTTTCCCGGTGGTGGTCCTGATTCCACAGGCAACCCCACTCCCACGCCCCCGACAGAGACGGGGCCTGCCACACCAGCCCAGACCTCGGCCCAGACCCCAGGCGACGCACCGCCCGTGGTCTCGAGTCATTCGGTCCCACCGCACGATGCCGAACGGGCAGTCGAGGGAACCGCTGAAGCCGTCCGTCGAGTCACCGAGGCTGCCGAGCGGTCCAACGGGTCGGAGACGCCGGGTGCACCCGATCTCCCCAACCTTGCGGCTCATGCCGGCATCAGCACCGTGGATGAGTCCATCGGGTTGCTTGATGATGTGCAACTCGAGGTTCGAATCGAGCTGGGCCGCACCAAGATGCTCGTCGAGGATGTCCTCCGATTGTCTTCGGATGCCGTGGTCGAACTCGACAAGGCTGCCGGTGATCCCGTCGACATCTACGTCAACGGGCGAAGAATCGCTCGCGGGGAGGTGCTCGTTCTGAACGAGAATTTCTGCATTCGAGTCAGTGAAATCGTCGAGCCGTCCGCGCGGACGACCTGACGCACTTTCTTCGCCGCCCAGGCACTCAAGCCTCTTGTCAGACATGAGATCTCGTCGGCCCACTCGGTCGAGCACCCACAAGGTCCAAATCATGAATTCATCATTTTTCACTCGCATGACCTGCACTCTTGCCTGCGTTGTGTTCGCCGTCTGCGGACGAACCGTCGTCGGTCAGGATGCGCCCGCCGTGAAACCCCTTCGACTCGCGGATCTTGCGGACGCCCCCGATGTCACGTCGGGTGGTGTGACGGAGTCCGCGAACGTGACTGCAGGGCAGGACGTGACAACCGGTCTTTCGGATGCGGAAACGGTCTCCGGCGAGGGTTCGAAAACGGAATCATCGGCATCCGCGGACGCGAGTGAGTCCGCCGTCTTCGGGGTGGCAGGGTCCAGATGGGCGGCACGGCCATTGCCCGGGGGGGAGCGTGGGACCGACGCGCCACCTCAGGCTGCGCAGGTTGATGGCGAAGGGGCTGGAGATGTTCTTCAGGTGGGCGGCGGCCTTGCCGGCGTCCTTCTTCTGATCTGGGTGCTTCGCACGCTCATTCGCAAGTCCGCTGGGTCATCGGCGACGCGAGGGCTTCTCGCCCGAGTTCGTGCGCCGGAGGGCGTGGCTTCGATCATGGCAAGATATCCGGTGGCCCGTGGTGAACACGTGGTCCTCCTCGAGGTGGGGCGACGCATTCTGGTGGTGCATCAGGCCTCCGGCTCGATGACGACTCTTTCGGAGCTGACCGACCGGGATGAAGTGGCGGACATGCGAGCGCGCATCAGCGGGCAGGAGCGTGAAAAGGCTGAAGACGCCTTCGCACCTGCCCTCGAGGCTTCGCTTGACGTCGACGCTCAGACACCACCCCTCGAGCCGGTCGAGGGCATGCCCGGCTTCGTCGCCGAAACCGTCGATCTCACCCGGAGGAAGCACTCAAGTCTCACCGGAGGTGCGGCGTGATCCAGGGGACGCCCCGTTCGAACATCATGCTGCTTCTGGCGATCCTGACTGTCCTCCCTTTCACGGCAGGTCATGCCTTCGCGACACCTCCGGTCGGGGGTCCCATCCTCGTGGAGAACCCCATCGGCGCGGTCGAGCAGGCTGCGGGGGAACTCGGTCTCGAGGGCGGGCTGTCCACCAGCCTGAACATCGTGGTGCTGCTCACGGTCCTGGCGATCGTGCCTTCCGTCTTCATCCTCTGCACCTGTTTCACCCGGATCGTGATCGTTTTGAGCCTGCTTCGACAGGCACTGGGCACCCAGGGCCTGCCACCCAGCCAGATCATCGTCGGCTTGAGTCTCTTCCTGACGCTCGTCGTCATGGCGCCGACCTTTTCCAGAATGTACGAAGCTGGGATCAAACCCTATCTGGAGGAGTCTTCTCAGAGTCAGTCGATGCCCGACAACCAGATCGCCGCCTGGGATCGAGCGAAGATGCCTCTCCGGGATTTCATGTTCGACCAGATCGACCACACCGGAAACTGGGAGACGGTCTGGATGATCGAGGGTTTCCGACGTGATGCCCAGTCGGAGCCGATCGATCCCATGTCGATGACGACCGACGACATCGATCTTCTCACGCTCGTCCCCTCCTACATACTCAGTGAACTGAAGACCGCTTTCCTGCTCGGCTTCAAGATCTACCTTCCGTTTCTGGTGATCGACATGGTGATCGCCAGTCTTCTGATCTCGATGGGCATGATGATGCTTCCGCCGGTGCTCATCTCCCTTCCATTCAAACTGCTCCTGTTCGTCCTCGTCGACGGATGGGATCTGGTCACCTTCCAGCTGATGTCCGGTGTCGCGCCGGCCCTCGGTGGGTAGCCGTTTTTTTCAGGGGTTGTCGCATGGACACCGAAAATCTCGCACTTGTCAGAGAGGCCTTGATGATCACGCTGCTGGTCTCGGCGCCGATCCTGGGAGCCGGTCTTCTGGTCGGTCTCGTCATCAGTCTTCTTCAGGCCGTGACGCAGGTTCAGGAACAGACACTCGCCTTCGTCCCGAAGATCGTGGCGATGGTCCTCGTCGCGGTGCTTCTGCTTGGTTGGATCGGCGGCCAGATCTCGGTCTTCGCCGAGCGAATGTTCGGAGGCTGACTCGAGCGTGCAGGACACCGCTTCAATGACGACTGCGATGACCGGACTGGGTGCCACGGTGGTGCCTCTTCTGCTGGTCGCCGCGCGGCTGGGAGGGCTCGCTCTCTTCGCTCCCGTCTTCGGTTCACCGGTCATCGTCGGCCGGGTGAAGATCCTGTTCTTCATCGGCATGGCGGCGGCCGCGATGCCCGTTCTGAGCGCTTCGGGGTCCCTTGCCGGGTCGGAGAACATGGGACTCTGGGTGCTGCTCGCCTCGCTCGCGATCGAGATCGTCGTCGGCGCCTTGATCGGTTTCATCGCGCTCATTCCGCTGTTCGCCATGCAGACCGGCGGTCTGGTGATGGCGCAGCAGATGGGCCTCGGCTTCGCTCGTTTCTACAACCCCGCGATGGGAGGCGAAGCCGATGTGCTCGAGAACATGCTGTTTCTCTTCGCACTGGTCACCTTCATCGCCATGGGAGGGATCGACTGGGCGGTGCTCGCTGTCCTGAACAGCTACCACTACGTCGGGATCGGCTCGCTGCACCTGAGTGACGGCATTCCAATGCTGCTGAGCGGATTGGTCATGGCCGCCATCGAGATGGGCATGCGAGTCGCCGCCCCCTTGCTCGCTCTGGTCTTTCTCGAGACCGTCGCCATCGGTTTCATCGCCAAGACCGTGCCCCAGTTGAACATTCTCAGCCTCGGATTTCCCATTCGAATCATGGTGGGGATTGGCACGATCATCGCCGGCATCGCGATCATGAACGAAGTGCTGATCGAATTCATCGACGACATCCTTGGTCTGATGATGTCCTGGTATCAGGATGCGGGGGTGGCCGATGGCTGAAGATCTCGGTGAAAAGACCGAAGAACCCACGCCCAAGAAACTCCGCGATTCACGTGAGGAGGGCAAGGTCGCGCGCAGCGCCGACCTGACGTCGGCGATCGTGCTGGCCGGTGGCTCGCTTGCCGTCTGGTTCGGTTTCGGCCCCATGTTCAACAGACTCGGACTCGCCCTCGAGCGTGTCCTGGCCGAACCGGGGCTTCGCAACACATCCCCCGGGACCTGGGCGGATTCCGTCGAGGTGGGGGCTCTGGCGGCGATGGTGGGGCTGCTGCCGATCATGCTCGTGATCTGGGGTGTCTGTCTGCTCGCGAACGTGCTGCAGGTCGGTTTTCTGCTGGCTCCCAAGTCGATCGCCCCGAAATTCTCCAAGCTCAACCCCCTCGAAGGTGCGAAGCGCGTCTTCGGAACCTCGGCCTTCGTCAAGGCGGGGCTCGACTCGCTCAAGGTCGGATTGGTGTTGTGCATCGTCATTCTCACCGTCAACGGGATGCATGGCAAGGTCATGCTGCTTCCCATGCTCACCCTGCCGGCCGCATTGCTCGCCGTCGGTGAACTCATGATGCAGCTCGCGCTCCGGATCGCACTGATCCTGCTGATTCTCGGCCTCCTCGACTATCTGTGGCAGAAGCACCGTCACAAGGAGGGGCTCAAGATGACCAAGCAGCAGGTCCGCGACGAGTTCAAGCAGATGGACGGTGATCCTCAGCTCAAGCAGCGACGAATGCAGTTCGCACGTCAGCTTGCCCAGCAGAGGATCTCGAGCGCCGTTCCCAAGGCCGACGTCATCGTGACCAATCCGACGCACATCTCGGTGGCGTTGCAGTGGGATCAGGCGACCATGGACGCGCCCGTGGTGGTCGCGATGGGCGCCGATCATCTCGCGCTCAGGATCCGCCAGATCGCGATGCAGCATTCCGTGCCCATTCTCGAACGGAAACCACTTGCTCGCGCGTTGTATGCACAGGTGAACGTCGGTGACGAGATTCCACATGATCTCTATCAGGCGGTCTCGGAAGTCCTCGCCTATGTGTATCGTCTGGAAGGACGTGCGGTCGGATGAATGATGACCTGAACAGATTCACGGAGAACCACTGAATGGCTCAAGCAGCCGAAGGTTCCAACCTGCCCGGCATCCTGCATGCCATCGCCCGGCGACGAGAGCTGCTCGTTCCCCTGGGCTTCCTCGCTCTCATCGGGGTGCTGGTCGTCCCTCTGCCGGCTTTGATTCTGGATCTCCTGATCTGCGCGAATCTCTCGCTGGCCGCGATCGTGCTCCTCACGACCATCCAGATGAAACGCCCTCTGGAATTCTCCGTCTTTCCTGCGCTGCTGCTCGCCACCACGCTGTTCCGGCTCGTGCTGAACGTCGCCTCCACCCGACTCATTCTCTCCGCGGACGGGGCCTCCCCCGAGGAACTGAAGGGGGTCGCGGGGAACGTGATCGACGCCTTCGCGAACTTCGTCGCCGGCAACGACGCGGTCGTCGGTGGCATCATCTTCATCATTCTGATCGTGGTTCAGTTCGTGGTCATCACCAAGGGCGCCACTCGAATGTCCGAGGTCGCCGCTCGATTCACGCTCGATGCCATGCCGGGCAAGCAGATGGCGATCGACGCCGACCTCAACGCCGGGTTGATCGACCAGGCCGAAGCCAAGAAGCGGCGCGCCGAGGTCTCTTCGGAGGCGGACTTCTACGGATCGATGGACGGTGCCAGCAAGTTCGTCCGCGGTGATGCCATCGCCGGCCTGCTGATTCTCTTCATCAACCTGCTCGGCGGCATGGGCATCGGTATGGCCCAGCACGGCATGAGCTTTGCCGAGGCCGGCCAGGTCTACGCGCTGCTGACAATCGGTGACGGCCTGGTGGCGCAGATCCCGTCGCTGCTGCTGTCCACCGCAGCGGCGATCATGGTGACGCGGGTCACCAGCTCCGAGGACATGGGCCAGCAGGTCAATCGGCAGATGTTCTCTTCGCCCAAGGCGCTGGCGGTGTCGGCGGCAATTCTGATCGCCATGGGTCTGGTGCCGGGCATGCCGCATTTTTCCTTCGTCGGGCTCGGTGCCCTGGCTGCGGCCGGTGCGTACTGGATCTGGTATCGCCAGAAGCGCACGGAGAAGCAAGCCGAGCAGGAGGTGCAGAAGCAGCAGGAGATGTTGCCGGCCCAGCGCGCCACCGAAGCCAAGGAGCTTGGCTGGGATGACGTCACGCCCGTCGACATGGTCGGGCTGGAGGTGGGCTACCGCCTGATTCCGCTGGTCGATCGCAACCAGGGTGGGCAGTTGCTCGGACGAATCAAGGGCGTGCGCAAGAAGCTGTCGCAGGATCTGGGCTTTCTCATGCCGTCGGTGCACATCCGTGACAACCTCGACCTGATGCCTAACGCCTACCGGCTGACCCTGATGGGGGTCAGCCTGGCCGAAGCCGAGGTCTATCCGGACCGGGAGCTGGCAATCAACCCCGGGCAGGTGTTCGGTCCGCTCAACGGCATCGCCGCCAAGGACCCGGCCTTCGGCCTGGAGGCGGTCTGGATCGAGGGCAGTCAGCGCGACCAGGCTCAATCGCTTGGCTACACGGTGGTCGATGCCAGCACGGTGATTGCTACGCACCTGAACCAGGTGCTCTACAAGCATGCTCACGAACTGCTGGGGCATGAGGAGGTCCAGCAGTTGCTGCAGCTGCTGGCCAAGAGTTCGCCCAAGCTCGCCGAGGAGCTGGTGCCGGGCATGGTGTCGTTGTCTACGCTGCTCAAGGTGCTGCAGACGCTGCTGCAGGAGCAGGTGCCAGTTCGTGACATTCGCACCATTGCCGAGGCCATCGCCAATGTCGCCGGCAAGAGTCAAGATCCCGCCGCGATGGTCGCGGCAGTGCGTGTCGCGCTGTCGCGTGCAATCGTGCAGAACGTGGTGGGACTAGAGCCGGAGCTGCCTGTTATCACGCTCGAGCCCCGGTTGGAACAGATATTGCTCAACAGTCTGCAGAAGGCCGGACAGGGTGCCGAAGATGGCATCCTGCTGGAGCCGGGAATGGCCGAAAAGTTGCAACGCTCCCTCGTGGAGGCCGCGCAGCGTCAAGAAATGCTCGGCAAGCCGGCGATTCTCCTGGTGGCGGGTCCGGTTCGTGCGATGCTCTCGCGCTTCGCGCGGCTCGCGGTGCCGAACATGCATGTGCTGGCCTACCAGGAAATTCCGGACAACAAGCAGGTCACCATCGTTTCGACGGTGGGACAGAATTAATCGAGGGTGCAGGCCATGCAGGTCAAACGTTTCTTCGCCGCCGATATGCGCATCGCCATGAAGATGGTTCGCGACGAGCTGGGCGCCGATGCCGTGATCATCGGCAACCGGCGCGTGGCCGGCGGCGTGGAGCTGACGGCTGTGCTCGATTATCCGGTGCAGGCCGCGCCCGAAGCGAAGAAGCCCAATCCCGCGCTCGAAGCCGAGCTGCGCAAGACGCAGACGCGCATCGCCAGCGCGCATGCAGAACTCTCCGGCACCCGGCCGCAGCCGGCGCAGAATCGTCAACTGCTTGACGAGCCCAAGCCGGCGCCGGCACCCGAGCCGGTGTCGAACGGCGCGGCGCCGGCGCTCGACAGCCGGGCCATCGAGAGCATGTACAGCGAGCTGCAGGGGTTGCGTGAGCTGATCGAAGTACAGCTCGGCTCCATCGCCTGGGGCCAGGAGCAGAGCCGTCGTCCGCAGCAGGCCAGCCTCTGGCGCCGCCTGCAGCGCGTCGGCCTGCCGGCCGAGCTGTCGCGCAGCCTGCTGGAAAAAGTCTCCACCGTCAGTGATCCGCGGCAGGCCTGGCGCATGCTGCTGGCGCACCTGGCGCAGTCGATCAAGGTGGGCAAGAACGAGCCGCTGGAAGAGGGTGGCGTGATTGCCCTGGTCGGCCCGGCAGGCGTCGGCAAAACCACCACCCTGGCCAAGCTGGCCGCGCGCTACGTGCTCAAGCATGGCGCGCAGAGCATTGCCCTGGCGAGCATGGACAACTATCGCATCGGTGCGCAGGAGCAGCTCAAGACGCTGGGGCGAATCCTCGACGTGCCGGTGGTGCAGATCGATCCCGCCAAGCCGTTGGCCAGCTCGCTGGCGTCGCTGGCACGCAAGCGGGTCATCCTTATCGATACCGCCGGCCTTCCGGCCAGCGATCCGACCCTGCGTCAGCAGCTGGCCGCGCTGTCGGACCGAGGCGTGAAGTCGCGCAATTATCTGGTACTGGCCGCGACCAGCCAGAGCCAGGTGCTCAAGGCGGCGTGGCACAACTATCGCCGCTGCGGCCTGAGTGGCTGCATCCTGACCAAGCTGGACGAGGCTGGTTCGCTCGGTGATGTGCTGGGGCTCACGATCAGCCAGCACTTGCCGATAGCCTACCTGGCCGACGGGCCGCGTATTCCGGACGACCTGCATCTGCCGCGCAGCCACCAACTGGTCAGTCGCGCTGTCAGTTTGCAGTCGGACGAAGAGCCGAGCGAGGAAACCATGGCGGACATGTTCGCCGGCTTGTACAACGAATCGTCGCGGCGGGCGGGTTGAGCGCGCGCTGGCAATCGAATAAACCTGATGCGTCCGCAAGGCGCATCGTCGGCCCCTTGGGCCTGCTACATATGGGCGTTTGAAGATGGGTATGCATCCCGTACAGGTGATTGCGGTGACCGGCGGCAAAGGTGGCGTCGGCAAGACCAATGTGTCGGTCAATCTGGCACTGGCCCTGGCCGATCTCGGTCGCCGCGTCGTATTGCTCGACGCCGACCTCGGCCTGGCCAACGTCGATGTGCTGCTGGGTTTGACCAGCAAACGCACGCTGGCCGATGTGATCGCCGGTGAGTGCGACCTGCGTGACGTGCTCATCCAGGGGCCAGGCGGCATCCGCATCGTGCCGGCCGCCTCCGGTACCCAGAGCATGGTCCAGCTCTCGACCCTGCAGCATGCCGGTCTGATCCAGGCCTTCAGCGAGCTGGGCGATGAGCTCGATGTGCTGATCATCGACACCGCCGCCGGTATCGGCGATGCCGTGGTGAGCTTCGTGCGTGCCGCCCAGGAAGTCTTGTTGGTGGTCACCGATGAGCCGACGTCCATCACCGACGCCTATGCGCTGATCAAGCTGCTCAATCGCGACTACGGCATCAGCCGCTTCCGTGTGCTGGCCAACATGGCCCACGCGCCGCAGGAAGGCCGCAACCTGTTCGCCAAGCTTACCAAGGTCACCGAGCGATTTCTCGATGTCGCGCTGCAATATGTCGGCGCGATTCCCTACGATGAGTCGGTGCGCAAGGCCGTGCAGAAGCAGCGCGCCGTCTACGATGCCTATCCTCGGGCGAAGTCCTCGCTGGCGTTCAAGGCCATTGCGCAGAAGGTCGATACCTGGCCATTGCCTGCCACCCCGCGTGGGCACCTGGAGTTCTTCGTCGAGCGACTGATCAATCCAGGCACTGCCGGGAACCACGAATGAAAACTGCCGGATCCGCTATGTATTACAGCAAGGCACACGAAAAGGATGCGCAATATCGCCTGATCGATCAGTACGCCCCGCTGGTCAAGCGCATCGCCTACCACCTGTTGGCCCGCCTTCCGGCGAGCGTGCAGGTCGACGACCTCATCCAGGCAGGGATGATCGGGCTGCTGGAAGCGGCAAAGAAATACGACTCGGGCAAGGGCGCCAGCTTTGAAACCTACGCCGGCATCCGCATCCGCGGCACCATGCTCGACGAGGTGCGCAAGGGCGACTGGGCGCCCCGTTCGGTGCACCGCAACTCGCGCATGGTCAGCGAGGCGATCCGCGGCATCGAAGCCAGAACCGGGCGTGACGCTAAAGATCACGAGGTTGCGGCCGAACTTAAGTTGAGCCTCGACGAGTACTACGGGATTCTGGGCGATACGCTTGGCAGCCGGCTTTTCAGCTTCGACGATCTGCTGCAGGAAGGCGAGCACGGCGAACTGAACGAGGATGCCGGCAGCGCGCACCCGGAACCCTTCCGCGACCTCGAAGACGAGCGTTTTCAGCAGGCCCTGGCCGATGCCATCGCCAATCTGCCCGAGCGGGAAAAGCTGGTGCTGTCGCTGTATTACGACGAAGAGCTGAATTTGAAAGAAATCGGTGAAGTGCTGGGCGTCAGCGAATCGCGCGTAAGCCAGCTGCATAGCCAGTGTGCCGCGCGTCTGCGGGCGCGCCTTGGCGAGTGGCGTGCCACCTGATCGACTGTATTGCTGCGAGACGTGCTCGGTTGCCGAGATTTTGGAATTACGGAGGTCGACTTGGACAAGAACATGAAAATCCTCATCGTCGATGACTTCTCGACGATGAGACGCATCATCAAGAACCTCTTGCGTGATTTGGGGTTCACCAATACGGCCGAGGCCGACGACGGCACCACGGCCTTGCCGATGCTCAAGAGCGGCAGTTTCGATTTCCTGGTGACTGACTGGAACATGCCCGGCATGAGCGGCATCGACCTACTGCGCCAGGTGCGTGCCGATGAGCGCCTCAAGCATCTGCCGGTACTGATGGTCACCGCTGAAGCCAAGCGCGATCAGATCATCGAAGCGGCCCAGGCCGGGGTCAACGGCTATGTGGTCAAGCCCTTCACCGCCCAGGTGCTCAAGGAAAAGATCGAGAAGATCTTCGAGCGCGTCAACGGCTGAAGCAGCAACGCCGCGAGGGCACTATGACGCAAGCAGATCAAAGCCTGGCAGAGTTCGAAGCGACTCTGAAGGCCAACGCCCCCAAGTTGATTGAAAGCCTGCAGCAGGGTCGTTTCGACGAAGCGACGCAGATGTTCAATGAGCTCAGCCAGGCGCGCAACCACAGCCTTTATCAGGAAGTCGGCAAGCTCACCCGCGAGCTGCACAACGCCATCGTCAAGCTCGAGATGGATACCTGTGCCACTGGCGGCGATCCGTCACCGATCACCGATGCCACCGACCGGCTCTCCTATGTCGTGGAAATGACCGAGAAGGCCGCCAATCGCACCATGGACCTGGTGGAGGAGTCCGCGCCGCTGGTCAACTACGTGAGCTACGAGGCCCAGAGCCTGACGGCGGACTGGCAGCGCTTCATGCGCCGCGAAATGGACGCCGACCAGTTCCGCAGCCTGGTCAAGCGCATCGACCAGTACCTCAAGCGCAGCATGAACGACGGCAGCCTGTTGTCGCAGAACCTGAGCGAAATCATGCTTGCCCAGGACTTCCAGGATCTGACCGGACAGGTCATCAAGCGCGTTACCCGACTGATCACCGAGCTCGAAAGCAACCTGCTCAATCTCGTCTTGATGGCGGGTCAGGTGGACCGTGTTGCAGGCATCCAGCATGACCGCGATGCCATGCGCGCCGAGCAAGAGAAGAAAAAACAAGAAAAATCACCGTCCAACGGTGAAGGTCCGCAGATGCATGCCGATAAGCGTGAGGACGTCGTGTCGGGACAGGACGACGTGGATGATCTGCTTTCGAGCCTGGGTTTTTAGGGGAACAGGAATATGAGCTTCGACGCCGATGAAGAAATTCTCCAGGACTTCCTGGTAGAGGCCGGCGAGATTCTCGAATTATTGTCTGAGCAGCTGGTGGAGCTGGAAAGCAGCCCCGATGACATGGCCCTGCTCAATGCGATTTTTCGCGGGTTCCACACCGTCAAGGGCGGCGCAGGCTTTCTGCAGCTGCACGAGCTGGTCGAGTGCTGCCACGTTGCCGAGAACGTCTTCGATACGCTACGCAAGGGCGAGCGCCGCGTAGATTCCGAGCTGATGGACGTAGTGCTGCAGGCCCTGGACTCGGTCAACGCCATGTTCAATCAGGTCCGCGAGCGCGTCGAGCCGACCCCGGCATCGCCGGAGCTGCTGGCCGCGCTGTCGCGGCTG
>PAQN01000052.1 GCA_002709755.1 Phycisphaerae bacterium | reverse complement strand
GTGTCTGCAAGGAAGATGTCTCGTTCAAGATCATGGCGCTGAGTTCAAGTGATCGTGACACACTCGCGCCGATTTCAGAGCTCCATCACCGAACTCTCATGCCGGAGGTACCATCAAGGCACAAGGAGACCACCTCATGATGCTCAAACCGCCGATTTCCGTCAGACTCTCAGCCTGGTTCTGGATCCTCAACGGAGTCATCGGGCTGATCTTCATGGTCATCGCGTTGATCGGACTGGCGGTCGAGACCATCGGCACCAGCGAGGAATTCGGGTGGAGGGCGGTGATCTTCGCCGCTCTGGTCACCCTGCTTCTGGTGGGTGGATTGTGCACCTTCTTCATCTGGGTGGGCATGGGGGCCCTCAGGATGCGGTACCCGAAAGGCATTCTGAGAGGGAACGCCCTGGGCGCCCTGCTTCTGGGAGGCCTCGGCGTCCTCTCATGGTTCGACATGATCGGTGGCCCGGTGACCCCGAGCCCCCCCCAGGGTGCGGATCAGGCGGTGGTCGCGGTCGCCCCTGAAGCCGAGCCTTCGGACGCCACACCACCACCCTCGGACGTCGGGACCCAGGAAGCACCGGACGCTCAGAAGCCTTTCGGCGAGCTGGCCCTTTCACTTGGCTGGGTGCTCTCGGGTCTCCTCGCATTCTCGGGCGCGACCGCCTACGACGCGGTTCGAAAAGGCAATCAAGCCCTTTCAGAGCAGGTGTAGGTCAAGAAATTCGCCTTGATTCAAACGCCTTGAGATGTCCTCAAGGTTGATATTGTCGCAATTAGTGTATTTGAAATACCTATTGCGACATGAATTTGACGCTGGTTCAGCCGAAGAACGTCACATCGGGTAGACTCGTCAATCTGCTCTTGAGTGGACCACACATTCAATGGCACACCCCATCACCGTCTTCGACATGATCACCAGCCCGAGTTCTTCGGGCACTCTGACAGGACAGATCCCATGCCGATCACCAAGGCTCTCGAAACCCACATCGACCACATTTCGATTCTCGACGAACACGGTTCGTTCGACGAGGCACTCGGAAAGGACCTCATCCCCGATGAGGATCTTCTCAAGCTCTACCAGCACATGGTGGTCTGCCGAAAACTCGACGAGATCGCCTTCAAGCTCCAGCGATCAGGCCGAATGGGCACCTTCCCCCAGAACATGGGCCAGGAAGCCACCTCCCTCGGCGCCGCCTACATGCTGGACGACACCGACTGGATGGTCACCTGCTACCGCGAGAACTGCGGCCTCTTCTGGCGCGGCCTTCCCATGGAGAAGATTCTCCAGCACTGGATGGGTGACGAACGCGGCAACCAGATCGACCGAAAGCACTATTGCACCCCGATCGCGGTGCCGATCGGCACTCAGATGCTCCACGCGACCGGTCTCGCCTGGGGCGCCAAGTACCGGGGTGAGAGCCAGATCGCCTGCACCTTCTTCGGTGATGGCGCGACCAGCGAAGGGGATTTCCACGAAGCGATGAACTTCGCGGCGAACCTCGACATCCCCGTGATCTTCTTCTGTCAGAACAACCAGTGGGCGATCTCGGTCCCCACCTCGATCCAGTGCTCGGCCCCCACCGTCGCCCAGCGCGGCATGGCCTACGGGGTCGAATGCCTCCAGTGCGACGGCAACGACATCTTCGCCGTCGCCTGGTGCATGAAGAAGGCGATCGAATCGGCGCGAGACCACAATCGACCGGTCTTCATCGAAGCGGTGACCTATCGACTCGGCGACCACACCACCGCGGACGACGCGCGTCGCTATCGAGACGAAGAGGAGGTCGCACTCTGGCAGTCTCGGGACCCGCTCAAGAGGATGCGCACCTTCCTCGAATCAAAGGGCCTCTGGAACGATGCCCAACAGGCCGAACTCGACGAACACGCCGAAGCCACCGTGACCGCGGCGGTCGAGCGGGCGGAAAGCATCGAGACCCCGAGCCGCGACGACATCTTCAACTGGACCTTCGCTGACATCCCCGAACAGATCGCCACGCAACGTGACACGATGCGAACGACCTCGATCGGACAGGACCCCTCACAGATCGCCTCCGAACAGGCCACCACCCAGGCCTGAGGCCGGAAAAGGAACACGAACCATGGCGAATCTCACACTCGTACAAGCCATCAACCTCGCCCTTGTCCAGGAAATGGAGAAGGATGAACGCGTGATGATCCTCGGTGAGGATGTCGGCCTCAACGGCGGCGTCTTCCGTGTCACCGAAGGTCTCTTCAACCGCTTCGGCGGCGACCGGGTCATCGACACCCCCCTTGCTGAAAGCGGCATCATCGGGACCTCGATCGGTCTGGCGATGTCGGGCCAGCGTCCGGTTCCGGAGATCCAGTTCGAAGGCTTCCTGGGACCGGCCTACGACCAGATCTGCTCGCACGCGGCCCGCATGCGAACCAGAACCCGCTCCGCCTTCACCGTGCCGATGACGATTCGCGTGCCGGTCGGCGGGGGCATCCACGCTCCGGAACTGCACAGTGATTCGCCCGAAGCGATCTACGCCCACCAACCCGGATTGAAGGTCGTGATGCCGGCATCACCCTACGACGCGAAAGGTCTTCTGATCTCGGCGATCCGTGATCCGGACCCCGTGATCTTCTTCGAACCGAAGCGCATCTACCGCGCCTTCCGAGAGGAGGTCCCAGAAGACGAGTACACCGTCCCCATCGGGAAGGCCCGCACGGTCTGCGAGGGCGAGGAACTGACGATCGTCTCCTGGGGCGCGAGCGTCGTGCAGTGCATGCAGGCGATCGAACGATCCAACGACTCGATCGAACTGATCGACCTCCGGACGATCTACCCCATCGACATGGATGCGATCGAAGCCTCGGTCAAGAAGACCGGACGCTGCGTGATCGTCCATGAAGCGCCCCGCACCAGTGGTTTCGGTGCGGAGATCGCGACGCAGATCATGGAACGTTGCTTCCTCCATCTCGAGGCGCCGGTCCAGCGCGTGGCCGGATTCGACACGATCATGCCGTACTACAAGCTCGAGACCGAATACCTCCCGGACGCGGATCGCATCGAAAAGGCGATCAACGAGATCCGCGCGTACTGATTCCTCACCGAACCACACGAACCCGACGGATCACGATCCGGCACGACGAGGCGAACGACCATGGCAGGCGTCACCCAACCAAAGGACAGATCACACTTCATTCTCCCCGACCTTGGTGAAGGACTGGATGAAGCCGAACTCATCAAATGGCGGGGCTCCGTCGGCGACGAGATCAAGGAACACGAGACTCTGGCCGAGATGGAGACCGACAAGGCTCTGGTCGAGGTTCCGAGTCCCTGGACCGGCACCGTCAGCGAGCTTTGCGGCTCCGCGGGCGACATGATCAAGGTCGGGGCGGTCCTGGTTCGGTACGGCGACGTCGGCGACGTCGACGCTTCGACGACCGCCGATGCAGAGGACTCCGCGACGACCACCGAACCCGCCGCGGAGGAATCCGGGGACGAGGATGCCGGCACGGTCGTCGGTTCGGTCTCGGGTGAATTGACGGTCAGCGATCGCTTCGCGAGAAAGACCGAACAGGATTCGGGACAGGACCAGACTCGGGGCAAGGCGCTCGCCACGCCCGCGGTACGACGCATCGCACGGGAGCTGGGGGTGGACATCAACCTGATCGCGGGCAGCGGTCGCGGTGGTCGCGTGACGGCCTCGGACGTTCATGAATTCAGTCATGGCGGCGCGCCGAGCGCACCCGCCCAGTCGACCCCCGCCGGCGGGTTCGCGCCACAGGCGGTCGCGATCCCCGCGGACCTTCCACCGGTCGACGCCGGAAACGTGGTCGAAACGATCCCGTTCCGGGGTGTGCGACGAAAGATCGCGGAAGCGCTCGACCGTTCGGTCAAGACCGCGGTGCACTTCACCGTCGTCGACGAAGCCAACGTGACCGATCTCGACGCCAAGCGCCGGGAATACGCGAAGGTCCTCGGTGCGAAGATGTCGATGCTTCCGTTCGTGATGAGCGCGATCTGCAAGGCATTGCGAAGCCATTCCTCGCTCAACGCGATCGTCGACGACGCCAACTCGCAGATCCTGCGAAAGGATGCCGTCAATCTCGGGTGCGCGGTCGACACCGAACACGGGCTCATGGTTCCGGTCATCCATGGAGCCCAATCGCTCTCCATCGGTCAGCTCGGACACGCGGTGGGTGAACTGGCGCGAGGGTGCAAGGACCGCAGCATCGAACGTGAACGTCTCGCGGGAGGCACCTTCACGGTCTCGAACGTCGGTTCCTACGGAGGCATGTTCGCGACACCGATCATCAACTATCCGGAAGTCGCGATTCTGGCGGTCGGACGAGCCAAGGAGAAGGTGCTGGCCGAGAACGGACGCATGTTCGTCGGAAACGTCATGCCGCTGAGCCTCTCCTGCGACCATCGAGTGGTGGACGGCGCCGAGGGGGCGCGATTCCTGAACACCGTGGTCCGCCTGCTCGAAGATCCGTCGGAACTGATCGACTGATCACGGCATGGGCCGGATAACAGTGGAAGTGGACCCCATAAGTCGCGACTGATCCGGGGCGGTTCGTCGATCTCGAAGAGGGGTGCAAATAGACACCCACTCCATCGAGGTGGAAGCTACCATCGAAATTCCTCACTGGGATGAAGACCAAACCGAAAGGGTTTTGTGATGGAAGTCGACAAGGATGCGATTTTCAAGGGCGCCTCGAAAGCCGCCGTTGAGTTGCTGGAGAAGTTCGAATCGAAGACGGCAAGGATCGGAATCGTCGGACTCGGATACGTCGGACTGCCTCTGTCGAAGGCCCTGCTTGAAAACGGATACTCGGTCATCGGTTTCGACGTCGATCAGAGAAAGATCGATGCGATCTCCGAGGGTCGTTCGTACATCAAGCACCTCGGAGACGGGTTCTTCGAGATGATCCAGAAGAGTGACAGCTTCCACGCCACGGCGGACAAGCAGGATCTCAGGGACGCGGATGCGATTCTTCTCTGCGTTCCGACCCCGCTGGGCAAGCACGACGACCCGGATCTGAGCTACGTTCTCGATTCGACGCGGATGGCCGCCGAGGTTCTTCGTCCGGGTCAGATCGTGGTTCTCGAATCGACGACCTATCCCGGAACCACCCGTCACGAGATGCAACCGATCCTCGATGAGTCGGGGCTCGTGTGCGGAGAGGACTACTTTCTCGCCTACAGTCCGGAGCGCGAGGATCCTGGCAGCGCCGGTCGAAGCGCGGGGGAGATTCCGAAGCTCGTCGGTGGCGTGGACGACGTCGCGACGGAACTCGCCATGGCCCTCTACTCGAGAGTGGTCGCCAAGGCGCATCGCGTCAGCAGCGCGGAGGTCGCCGAGAGCGCGAAGCTCCTCGAGAACATCTACCGAGCCGTGAACATCGCGCTCATCAACGAGATGAAGGTGGTTCTGAACGACATGGACGTCGATGTCTGGGAGGTCGTCGAGGCCGCGAAGACCAAGCCGTTCGGGTTCCAGGCCTTCTACCCGGGACCGGGACTCGGTGGACACTGCATTCCGATCGACCCCTTCTATCTGACATGGAAGGCAAAGGAGGTCGGACATCAGACCCGATTCGTCGAACTGGCGGGTGAGGTCAATACCGCGATGCCGAAGTACGTGATCTCCAGAGTCGCGGAGGCGTTGAACCATGATCGACTCGCGATGAACGGCGCAAACATCCTCGTGCTCGGAATGGCCTACAAGAAGAACGTCGACGACCCTCGCGAGACGCCCGCGGCGGAGATCCTGAAGAGACTCGCCGAAGCCGGTTCGAACGTCTCCTATCACGACCCTCACGTCCCGAGATTCCCCGAAATGCGGAGATACAAGTTCGATCTGGAGTCGCAACCGGTGAATCCGGAATCGATCTCAGGCTACGACTGCATTCTCATCATCACGGATCATGACGACGTCGACTACGAGCTGATCGGTTCCCATGCCCGACTGATCGTGGACACCAGAAACGCGATGGACAGGGTTCCCCGAAATCTGATCAAGGCACGATGCGTCAAGGCATGAGTGAACGCGCACACACGAACGTCTTCAAGACCGATGTCCTTCGGACGGGTCGCTTCCGACTGGATGGTGGCGGCATGTTCGGAATCATCCCCCAGGCCCTCTGGTCGAAATGGGTCGAACGGGACGAATCCAACAGGGTCGGTCTCCAGTGCAACGCCATCCTCCTTCAGGATGACGATCGTCGAATCCTGATCGAGACGGGATACGGGGAGAAGTGGAACGAGAAGGACCGTGCCATCTTCGGCATGGAGGATCGAACCGCGGTGGACGCGCTCGCCGAACATGGACTCGAACCGGATGAGATCACCGACGTGATCCTCACGCACCTTCATTTCGATCACGCGGGTGGCGTCACCAGATGGGCCGATCCCGAGCGCGGGGACGAAGGTGGTTTCGAACCGACGTTCCCGAACGCGCGTATCGTCGTTCAGGCTCGCGAATGGGAGGATGCCCTGGCGAATCGTTCCACCATGACCAGGACGTACCTTCGATCGCATCTCGAACCGATCGCGGATCGAATCATGACCGTCGATGGAACGTCCGAAGTCCTGCCCGGTGTCACCGTGCGTCCCGTCCCGGGACACACCTGGGGACAGCAATCCATCGAATGGTCAGACGGCACACACGACTACCTCTTCCCCGGAGACGCCTGCCCGACGCGCGCCCACGTGCATCCTTCGGCCAGCACCGCATACGACGTGGAACCCTGGACGAACATGAACACGAAGAAGTCCATTCTGGACCGATGTCGGGATGAAGGTCGACTTCTGGTCCTGGGTCATGATCCCGAGGCACCGGTCGTGCGCTGCGTCACACCGGGGGAGGGAAGACGGGGCCACGCCCTGGAATGCGTGGATTCGATCTGAACCGGTCCGATACCTTTTCATGCTTGCCTTGAGGTACCCGAGGGCGGTATCCTCGTCCGACCATGATGACCAAAGACAGATACAACGCGATTCTGACGACCCTCTTTCTTCTCGTGATGACGTTCTCCGCGGAGATCGCCATGGCTCAGAACGAAGGACCGAGGACGCCGACGGCATCGGGTACGAACCCTCTCCTGGGAATCCTCATCGCGATGGGTCTCGGAGTGATCCTCGTGGTGGTCAGCATGATTCCCTCCAAGCGTTACACCGAAGACACCTGACCCCGATCCCGGGAAGGACCTTTCGATGAATCGATCAAAGCTCGGAGGCCTCGTGCTTCTGAACATCGTTCTGCTTGGTGCGCTCGCCCTGGTCAGTCTCTCACCGAACAGCGCCGCGGTCGCGGACGGTCGATCATCGACGCGTGGCGAGTACGTCGCGATTTCAGGAACGATCGCCGGCACCAAGACCCCCGTCATCTGGGTGGTCAATCAGGCGAGTCAGGAACTGGTGGCCTTTCAGTACGAGGAACAACGAAATCAGCTCGTGGGCATCGGCTATCGCAACCTGAATGATGATGCGAGAACGATCGAGAGGTCGCGACAATGAACGACCGAACACGACAGAACACGTCGATCTCATCGGCGGTCCTGCTTGCCTGCGCCTTCCTGATCGCGGCTCTGACGATCATTCAGGCGGGCAGGCTTCAGACCAGTCGCGCATACGCCGGCGATGCGGTGACCGGGATGGACGGGTACACCCTGCTCACGGCTTCGAGCGGGTTCGGGAAGGACACCCGTCCCTACGAATTCTGCTACGTCATCGACAACCACGACGAAATGCTCTTCATCTTCGAGATTCCGCAGGCGAACGACAAGCGGGTCGTTCTGAAGAGCGGGACCTCTCTTCCGGGACTGTTCGCCAAGGCTCGTGGCGCGTTGAAGCCCTGACTCGTCCGGATCAGAAAAAGACATGAGTGACACAAGAAATCAACGATCGAATCACGTGACCGTGGATCGCAGGATGGTCGAATCCAGGACCGCATCCTTCACGAGTCGATCGATCAAGAACGAAACCAAGCTCGCCGGCCACCACATGGCGGTCTCGATGACCGATCTCACCACGCTGGAAGGCAAGGACACGGCGGGAAAGGTCCGAAGTCTCTGTTGCAAGGCGATCACACCCGGTGGTGGGTCCCCACTGCCACCGAATGCGAAACCACTTCCTCCCGTGGCGGCGGTCTGCGTCTACCCGGAACTGGTCGAAGTCGCCCGAGAATCGCTCGGGGACAGTGGAGTCAAGGTGGCGAGCGTCGCGACCGCGTTCCCAAGCGGTCAGTATCCGCTCTCCGTGAGACTGGACGACGTCGTGAGAGCGGTCGAGGCCGGCGCCGACGAGATCGACATGGTGATCTCGCGAGGCGCGTTTCTCGCAGGGCGATATGGTCAGGTCGCGGATGAGATCCGGGAGATCAAGCAGGCCTGTGGTTCGGCGCACCTCAAGATCATTCTCGAGACGGGCGAACTGGAGACTCTCGACAACGTCCGGCGCGCGAGTGATCTCGCGATCGAAGCCGCTTCGAGCGTCCCGGGATGCGGCACGCTCGAGGACGGCGAAGTCTTCATCAAGACATCGACCGGAAAGGTCTCCCCGGCGGCGACGATGCCGGTCGTTCTGGTGATGCTCGAAGCCATCAGAGAAGCCTGGCTCTCCTCCGGAATCAGGATCGGGATGAAACCGGCGGGCGGGATCAAGACCGCGAAACAGGCGCTCCACTATCTGGTCATGGTCAACGAGACCCTTGATGAGAGCTGGTTGACTCCGGACCTGTTCCGATTCGGCGCATCGAGCCTGCTCGACGACATCGTGCGACAGTACGCCAAGCAGCATGGCGGGAGCTATCTCGCACCATGGGATGTCCCGAAGGCGTGACGCTCAGGAAGTCGCCTTCTCCCATTCGGGAAGCCACATGCGAAAACCACCCTCGAACGCGTTTGCGTTGTCACCCCGTCGGCAGAAGTCGGGCATCTGACTGTCGTCCTTGAACTTCTTGCTGTTGCCGCCGCCGAGAACGATGTAGTCGGGAAGAAGCGCGTTGTAGAGGATCTCGGCGACGGCGCAGACTTCCTGTCGCCACGCCTTCTTGCCGAGCTTCTCCAGTCCGGCCTCCCCGACGACATCCTCGTAGCTCCGTCCATCGCGATATGGCATGTGCGCGATTTCGGTGGGTTGAACCACGTACTGATTGATGAGGCACGTTCCCAGTCCGGTTCCAAGACCCATGAAGAGCATCGATCCACCCTGGTAACTTCCGATCGCCTGCATCGCGGCGTCGTTGGTGACCCTGGTCGGCACCCCGAATGCATCCGAGAAATCGAAACCGGCCCAACCGGAACCGAGATTCACGGGATCGATCAAGGCGGTGTTTCCGCGAATCGGCGCCGGAATTCCGATGGACACCCGGTCGATGTCCCAGTCTTCGATGCATTTCTTCACACCATCGACCATCTGTCGAGGAGTGAGGTCCGGGCCACTGGTGAACCTTCGCTTCTCGGGATCACTGGGAACGCGGACCTTCACGTGCGATCCACCGATGTCGATTGAAAGGACTTCACTCATGGCTGTTTTCCTTGTTGGCAGCTCTCCCGACCCGGGAGACCTCGAGCTGGACAGAAAGAATCATAATCAACCGAGGTCGTGCTAACATCTGGAACGCCGATGACGGCAGGACGGAGCAGGCAGTGACTCGAGTCAGACAGACGGACGATCATTCGACGACCTGGGAATACGACCCCGCCCCTGAAACGACGGTGGTGGAGATCGAGCCGAAGCAGAACCTCTTCATCGGAGGCGGATTCGTCGCTTCGAAGAGTCGGAAACGTTTCGACACCATCGATCCCTCGAACGAGAAGGTCCTTTCCTCGATCGCGGAATCCGGCAAGGCCGACGTCGACCGAGCCGTGACCGAAGCTCGCAAGGCGTTCAGAAAGTGGTCGAGGACCAGACCGATCGAACGAGGCAAGTTCCTCTACCGGATCGCCAGAAGAATCCAGGAAAGAGCGCGGGAACTCGCGATCCTCGAGACCATGGACGGCGGCAAGCCGATCAAGGAGAGTCGCGACGTCGACATTCCGCTCGTGGCCCAGCATTTCTTTCATCATGCGGGATGGTGCGACAAGCTCGCCTATGCGGTGCCCGGAAACATCGACCCGAGACCGCTGGGCGTCTGCGCCCAGGTGATTCCATGGAATTTCCCGTTGATGATGGCCGCATGGAAGATCGCACCGGCGATCGCATGCGGCAACACCGTGGTGCTCAAGCCGGCGGAGACCACGTCACTGACCGCCCTTCGACTGGCCGAGATCTTCCAGGAGTGCGGACTTCCGGACGGTGTCGTCAACATCGTGACGGGTGCGGGTGAGACCGGTCGATATCTGGTGGAACACCCCGGAGTCGACAAGGTCGCATTCACGGGATCGACCGATGTGGGCAAGAGAATCGCACAGGCGTGCGCGGGAACCAGAAAGAGAGTCACGCTCGAGCTCGGTGGAAAGAGCCCGAACATCGTGTTCGCCGATGCCGCGATGGATCAGGCGGTCGAGGGAGTCGTCTCGGCGATCTGGTTCAACCAGGGACATGTCTGCTGCGCTGGATCACGTCTGTTCGTCGAGGAATCGATTCACGATGAATTCATTCGACGCCTCCAGCACNGGATGAACAAACTCCGGGTCGGTGATCCGCTGGACAAGAACACCGATGTCGGAGCGATCAATTCCAGAGAGCAGNTGNANAGGATCAACGCCTATCTCAAGTGCGGGATCGATGAAGGNGCGACGATGACCCGGAACGAATCATCGANCATTCCGAAGAAGGGATTCTGGTGCAGACCGACCTTCTTCACTGACGTCCACCCGAGCGCGACGATCGCCCGCGAGGAGATCTTCGGACCGGTTCTCTCGGTGATGACCTTCCGAACNCCGGAAGAGGCGATCGAACGAGCGAATGACTCGCCGTACGGCCTCAGCGCGGGCATATGGACCGACAAGGGGTCGAAGGTCTTCGAGGTNGCCTCGCGAATGAAGGCCGGTGTCGTGTGGTGCAACACCTTCAACAAGTTCGATGCCGCAAGTCCGTTCGGCGGCTTCAAGGAATCAGGGTGGGGACGCGAGGGCGGTCGACACGGACTGTCGGCGTACCTGGCATGAGGAGAGACATGAACACACGAGATGCGAAGAGAATCGGAGTCGCGAAGACCTGGAAGCTGTTCATGGGCGGTGCGTTTCCCAGAACGGAATCGGGACGTTCGATCGAACTCCTCGCCGAGGATGGTCATCTGGTGGCGCACATCTGCCGGGGGTCCCGCAAGGATCTTCGAAACGCGGTCGAATTCGCAGACGGAGCCTCATCCGGATGGGCGAAGCGCAGCGGCTACAACCGCGGTCAGATACTCCACCGCATCGCCGAGATGATGGAAGCACGAAAATCGGAGTTCGTGGATGCCGTTCGCGCGACCGGAACGGTCTCCATGAAGGATGCCAGGCTGGAGACGGAGACGACGATCGATCGCATGGTCGCGATGGCGGGTTGGTGCGACAAGGTCGAGCAGGTCCTCGGGTGCCGNAACCCGGTNGCGGGTCCGTATCACAACATGAGCATNCCGGAACCNCTTGGAATCGTGGGAATGATCGCNCCGGCCGCTCCATCCCTTCTCGGANTGACGAGCATGATGGCGCCGGCTCTNGCGACGGGAAACGTNGTNGTGGCGCTCGCCTCGGANAGNAACCCGATTCCCGGATTGCTTCTTGGTGAGATCTGCGCGACCTCNGACGTGCCCGCCGGGGTCGTCAACATTCTCAGTGGACATGTGAAGGAACTTCTCCCCCACATCGCGACGCACAGGGCNTTCGGTGCGATCGTCGCGGCGGGACTGGCNGCCTCGCGAAGACGNGCNCTCCAGGAAGGTGCGGTCGACGCGCTNGTGAGAGTTCANCCNACGATGGATCTCGTCGANTTCGAGGANGAACGGNACTGGACATCGCCGAAGGTGTTGATGCCTTTCGTTGAGACGAAGACCATCTGGCACCCGGTTGGAAGCTGATCCCGGTCAGAACGACNGATTCACGATCGAGATNCTTCCGGGATCCGNACCCTCGACATCGAAGATGTCGAGCACGTCNCCNGGANTCGTCCTGCCTCCGGGNAGACACACCACCGCTTCATCACTNGAATCGTAGATCCCGAGCATGTCACCNTTGAGGTGAACGACTCCGCGCGACATGGAAGAGAGGTCNACGACCAGNCNTCCNNCGAGNGCGGTCTCGATGNTGGACCGATACCAGGTNGGNGTCTTCTGTCGCCNNGANCCCTTGANTGGTTCGTAGGAATGAAGNACATCGTCNGGAATTCGATTGGTTGCGAACGCCAGNGACTTCGACTTCGTTCCGANGGTGTCGACGATCTCCCACATCTTGAGGGACTTCTTNAGCCCNGCNCNGAGATGTTCCTTTCCGGAATCNGGACGGAAGACCAGAANGTTCTTTCCGGACTTGAACGANTCGNTCTCGGTCGGAGAGATCACGAAGGTCCGGCATGATCCNGATTCNCTCCGGGTCAGAATNTGNCCGTTGAGCAACCATGTNCCCGAGATGGNTGATCCGGGNGCGATGCGCAGCGGCTTCTTTCGACGATGCGTGAACGTCCATGAATGTGCGNTGGGAGAAGAGACTCCCTCGGTGCATTCGAGAATGAACGGTCTGNCGTCGAAGGGGTTCACNGGAGCCANGTCGGATTCGTGNGNGTGNACGTGGTCGTCGAATCTCTCGAGCACGTCGATCGGTTCATGGATTCCGTTGGGTTCGATCTGATTGTTTCCGATCGATGATCCACCGAGGGATTGAACGAGAANNGTCAGNTGNTCACAGGATGTTCCGANNTTGATGCTGTGNATCGAATCGGAATCACCGTCGTAGCGGATNNATTCCAGTGNTTTCCCGTCACGAAAGANGTCGATGTTGTGCGGGCCTTCGGGAANNTGGATGTCCANGNTCTTCGANGTGTTCTTGAGATCACCGAANCGATACCAACCGAAANGACTCAGNGAGTCGCAACGGTTCATGGAATCCTCNTGGCTCAATGNTGCNTANCGNGGGCTTGNTCCGGANGCTTCCTGATCCATCGNNGAACGNGACCAGGAGAGCTCNCTCNNCTTNGAANTNCGGGATCTCGANCTGCGNCANTCGAGCTGNCTGATCTCGCCATCCGGAGAGACGTGCAGGACGTTCTTNCGNCCCTTCGTNGGCACGTGTTTTCCGGTCGAATCGATGTGNTGCGANCCGATGATGATTCCGTCGGTGTCGATCTCGATGGTTCNCGCNATNTNAGGNGTGCANAGAACGATCGATATNTCGCCATGNANGGCGANGTGNGGCTCGGTCGCCTTTTCATCCGGNACGACNANCTCGATGTCGCTGCCATTGATTCCNAATCGAGCGATCGANCCGGGAACGCCCATGGCGACGAGCATGCNATCACGGACGAAATCGATCACGGACACGTTGGTGTGATCGAGACGTCCCTTNCCGAAGAGGTCGACCCCGAGAACGGGCCAGCTNCCGGGAGACATGTTGTACGACGTGAATGATCNTCCNTCGGTNAGAATGACCTCGCCCGANTCCGGNTTTGAGGGACCGCCGACGTTGAAGATCACGTCGCCCGANGANCCCNGTCTNGGAACCNTGAGATGTCCGGTGGAGGCNTTCTGGATCACGGGNNCGTCGAGTCTGGGATCGAGNTCGCACAGCATTCTTCCGAATGACGAGGCGAATCTGAGCACGGGAATCGCNTCTCTCATNNNGTCGATGACCATGCCNTCGGAATCAAGCACCGAACCGGGCACNCGATGATCACCATGGCGACGTTTCGATTCGATCGATGCCGTGGAATNTCTGTGTCGNCCGGAGACNGCATCNTCGATGATCGGTGTGCCACCGGCGGAGATCACCTTCAAAATGGTCTCGGCGAGNCNNCNCGGNTCGTCNGANGTCGAAAGCAGNGTGACGATCCTGGGAGCGTCCGGTTGNACTGAATGAAGCTGGCGAACATTGGCCAGAAGGTCCGNNGCGTCGGTCTCACTTCTCCAGGTCTCGATCGTTCCNTCGAGGTCGTGCCAGAANCCGTTCGCGGTCATGATCGGNACGTCGAGTCCGAACTCACGNNCCATNCGAAGCAGTTCNCCNAGATACGCATCNCCCTCCTCGACGTTTCCNCAGTTCCACTCGTGNTCGATCTGGATGGAGANAAGAGGGCCTGTTCGTGGTGTGCCATCCGAGGATNGATCCTGCTGGAAATCACGCACATGACGNCTGANCTCCGACCACCANTTGTTGAGANGGGACATGAAGGCGGGATCCTTCGACCGGNCCGAAGGAGGANCTGATTTCGCCGANTCNNCATGAANCAGCCANTCNGGAAGTCCGCCTCCGGAAAANGGTTCCCCGACATTCGGTCCCATNCGAAGAAGGACCCATAATCCGACTTCTTGAGCGGCNCGNAGGAAGGCTGTCAGGTCTCGNGGGCCCTGGAAGTCGAACTGACCGGNTAATGACTCNTGANANGACCACGGAACACTCGTCTGGATGGCGGTGAAGCCGAGGGATTTGAGTGATCTGAGTCTTGAAACCCAGTCCACGGGCTCGAGAAGCAGNTACTCGACCCTTGAAACGAGAAGAGGAACCGGTTTATTTTTGACGGTCANCGCTCGCGCNTCNTAGGAAATGAGAGTCAAGGNGCTCCTTCTGCAGTACTCNCCAACNNAATGGTATGCAGGTGGCTAAACTTGTCGATCTTGAACCCANGAAGTCAGGCAAAATAGGTCTNGAACATGCCATCGAANCACGACATCACCCGACGNGGAAACTCGATCANANCGGNCNCCATCNCACGAGGANCGAATGTTNTNATCCTNGGTGGTGGAATCCTNCTGTCCTGNGGGTGNGNTTCNGACACGCAATGGGTTGATCACAATCTNGACAGGGTCCTGCTCGAAAGCNCACGAGACATGGGCACCGAAGCTCCGGTCCCGNGNGACGAGGGATGGATGAGCGGCGCNGGAACGGCGTTTCCCGACGATCGACTGATCGACAACAGCCCCCCCACCGACAATCCTCCNGCCGAGGATCTGAGNTTCATGCCCCAGGATGCCATAGACCGGGATGCGGACAGGGTCGCTCAGCGGATCAACNACATGTCCNAGCCACCNGCGGATGCGATGGAGCTCGGNNTGGTGGANGCNATTCAATTCGCCACGACCAATTCATTGGAATACGTCAACGCCGAAGAGGACTACCTCATCGCCGCGCTCGCCCTGTTGATCGAAGAACACAAATGGGAACCNAGNTTCTTCAACAACTTCACNCTCGACTCNGAGATCGGGGACTTCGCGGGACTCNAAGGTAGATTCGANAGCGCATTGACCGTGGTCAATGATTTCGGNGTGGCACAGAAGCTTCCCATGGGTGGAGAAGTGTCCGCGAGCCTGATCGCGAGCACNACCAACCTGCTGGACAACTTCTTCTTCAGNGACGGTGAATACGCGGACAACGTCGACCTNGTGCTTTCGGCNGACATACCACTNNTGCGTGGCGCGGGNAACACGGTTCGAGAACCCCTGATNCAGGCNAAGAGNAATCTCGTCTACGCGGCACGTTCGTTTGAAACGTTTCGAAGAGNATACTACCTGCGTCTGGTCACCAACTATCTNAACCTGGTGGTNCAACANCAGTCGATNGAAAACGCCCGAAGAAGNGTCGCGCTGTTCCANCAGGTCGAGAACCGGTCGAGCGCGCTCGTNNAATCCGGNAGGCTCGAACCNTTCCAGGCGGATCTCGCGAANCAGGACACGCTCTTCGAGATCGACAGACTNGGNGGACTCGAGGAGAGATACCTTCTCGCGGTNGATCAATTCAAGCTGNTGATCGGCATGTCCACGGAGTCTCCCGTCATCATCAAGAAGGAGATGCTNGATCTTGATGCACCGGAGATCACACCNGATGAAGCCGTTCTGATCGCACTGAGACTTCGACTCGAGGTTCAGACGGAGCGGGATCGAATCGACGATCTGCGTCGCAAGGTCGACCTGGCCAAGAACGGGCTTCTCTCGGATCTCGATCTGAACGGTTCGATACTGGTTCCGTTCGCGGATCCCACGAACAACATCGGATTCGATCTCAGTCCGGACGAGGTTTCGTTCGGAGTCGGGCTGACGTTTTCAGCGGCGCTCGACAGGGTGATCGAGAAGTACCAGCTTCGC
Source organism: Phycisphaerae bacterium (assembly GCA_002709755.1). Classification (GTDB taxonomy): domain Bacteria; phylum Planctomycetota; class Phycisphaerae; order Phycisphaerales; family SM1A02; genus UBA8087. The sequence continues at coordinate 10,503 of PAQN01000052.1, read as the reverse complement.
CAGGCCCAGATCAGACTCGAACAGAGCGTCAGGAACTACTACAACGAGAGAGACAAGGTCGCGATCGAGGTGCGCGGTCGAGTGAGAGCGATCGAGCGCGCCCAGTTCTCGTTCCTGCTTCAGGAGCGCAACGTCGGGATCGCGGAAAACAGACTCAGATCGATCGAGGCGGCCCCGGACAGGGCCTCCACCAGAGACCGTACCGAGGCGGTCAACGCACTCAGACGTGCCGAGGACCAGAGAGACAGCGCCGCGAGGGACCTCCAGGTGGCGATCATCGAATATCTGGGTGCGAGCGGACGTCTTCGTGTGCGAAGAGATGGAACGCTGATTCCGCTTCCGGGTATGAAAAACACCGAGGGACGCCCCCTCGATGACGAGACGGATGAGACGGAAGAAGCCAACGGAAAAGATTCCGTTTCATCGGAACGAGCAACATGACCATGCATGGAGCCATGTCAATGAGGAATGAAATGTCAGTCAGAAGTCGGTTCGGTCTCTCGACCACGNNGGTGGTCCTGGCGGTTNTCTNCACCGTGNTCGNGGGTGTGATCTTCGCGACGATGCGAGGTGGTGACGAGTACGAGACCACGAACAAGGTCNTGGANGTTCACACCGTGAAACGTGGGGACTTCAAGATCAAGATNCCGGCCAGCGGAGAACTCACGACNAGTCAGTTGATCGAGGTGAGAAACCCCCTNGAGACNTCGGGAGTGATCAACAAGATCACGGAGGAAGGCACGTACGTGAAGAAGNACGACGTGCTNTTCCAGTTGAACGACGATCAGATCAGACAGAAGATCAAGGATCTNGACGAGAAGATNCTCGANCAGACCAACAGGGTGATCACATCGGAACAATCGCTCGCCATNGCNATGAGCGCCATGGAGAGNGACATCGANAAGGCCGANCTCAACATCGAGATCGCGGANCTCGCACTNCAGGCGTGGAGAGAGGGNGAGCACATNCAGAATGAACAGAAGTTCANACTGAAGCTNGAAACGACCAAGATCAATGACGAGAGACTGGTCAAGCGTTTCGAGGAGGCGAAGGAGCTCGTGGAAAACGGGTTCATCAGCCGGGACGAGTANGAACGGGACCGGATCGCGATGATCGAATCGACCGCGGCGGTGAAGGAGGCGGAGATATCACTGGATGTCTACCGACGTTTCACNAGCAAGCAGGANGAAAAGAAGAGGGTCTCGGACCTGGAACAGGCCTTCGCGGAGAANAGCCGNGTCCAGCAGAGACATGANGCCGANATGGTCACCCAGAGAGCGACCGTGGAATCCGACAAGTCNAANCTCGCNGGCAGCGANGAACGGAAGATGGAGNTGGAGGAGCAACTCCAGAANTGTCTCGTGCTCGCCCCNACGGATGGTCTGGTGGTCTACAGATCAAGCATGCGGGAAGGNCGNGGTCGNGACGATCAGGGNCCACCCATGATCGGNACGAGCCTGTCACCGAATCAACTGGTGATCCTTCTTCCCAACACGTCACAGATGGTGGCGAGCGTCAAGGTGAGTGAAGCGCTGAGNGGTCGAATCAAGNNTGGAATGCCTGCGACGGTNTTCTCCGATGCCTTCCCCAACATGCCNATTCAGGGGANGGTCGGAAGCGTCAGCGTCATGGCCAAGGACGGTGGATGGCGGGATCCCAACAGACGTGACTACACCGTGTTGATTCTGCTTGAAACGACCCCGGANATGGGACTCAAGCCNTCCATGAGATGTCGTGCNGANATCGAACTCGGTCTGGTCAACGACGTCATCTCGGTTCCCATCCAGTCCGTGTTCCGAGANGGNGCCGATTCNTTCGTNTACGTCCCGGACAAGGGTGGATGGTCGGAACGAAGNGTGANCATCGGNCGAGCGAGNGAACTTGCCGTGGAGATCACGGANGGCCTCGAACTNGATGANAAGATCCTTCTCAGAAAACCCGATTCGATCGAGATCNTCGAGAAGCTTCAGAAGAAGAANNCAGAGGACTCCGGTTCGAANCGTCCCNGAGNCGGAANACCGGGAGGTCCNCCGGCCAAGATCGCATCGNAGANGTCCGATGAGGCGAAGTCCTCCTGACNNNTTGGATGNTTCANTTTCGAGCGGATCCCAGACCACCNAGACGATCNGTTGATCNGGTGNTGGCGAGNATCACGAGAAGAATCCCTGAAANNACCAGTGCNACACTGAGAAGCTGTCCCCTGCTCAGTGANAGAAANAGGGCCACACCCTCNTCCGGTTCACGAAACANNTCGGTGAGGATNCGAANCACGCCGTAGAAGGACAGGAAACACCCCGCGATGACACCGGGCTTCCTGGGCGCCAACCAGACCAGAACGAGCGCGATGAANAGANCGGGCCCGTCGCTNANCGNCTGGAAGATCTGGGAAGGCCAGCGAGCGACCAGATANGGACTCATCTGAGAGATNAGCTCGCTGTTGCCCCGATAGGCCTCNTCGATGATGAGNCGNACCGNNCCGGNNCCNTCNGACNGCGTNGAAGAGGGCANGAGNGTGCTCAGAGAGGTGATCACNTCGACGGGAGCGGAGTNAATCTCCTGTGGATACTTGACGCTCCACCATGGAGGATCNGCCTGCATCGANGNTGNAAGGGGAACCCCCCAGAGTTCACCGTTGATGAAATTNGCGAGNCGNCCNAAGAAGAGACCGGGTGGCGCGATGAANGCGGTNACGTCGAGCAGATGAAGGANTGGAAGTTTTCGAGATCTCGAGAAGAGATACATGGCGATGATGANGCCGATCATCCCNCCATGACTCGCCATTCCACCCTGATGAATNGCNAGGACGCCCCAGAAGGGGAATTGGTTCGAGAAATCNACAAGCAGGGNGGGGTCGTAGAACNCGCAATAGCCGACACGNCCACCGACGATCACGCCTCCGACGCAGTAGGTGATGAAATCGGTCGCATCGGTTCGCGACATGAGGATGCGACCAGTTCCNGCCATCCAGCGAATCAACAACCATGCAACGAGGAAACCGGCGAGATAGGAGAGCCCGTACCACTTGATCGTGAACGAATCCGTGANCCGNAAGGCNTCGGGNTCGAGCGAGTGGATGTAACTTTCAGCGAGCGTGATCACGCGNACANTCTAACACGGTGTCGNATCACGNCATGAGGNTCGGNTGGACNGNACATGGTCCGATGAAAAGAAGCCTCGACNNNGTCGAGGCTTCAANTCGCTTGGGATGNACGNGATCGGATCGCNGAATTGTTCAGCGAGCGTCGACCAACATGTCCATCGGTTCCACACCANTCTCGATCACGAGGGCGGACCTGGATGAGGCGTCCTGATCAATCGGAACGAAGGTCTCGAGTGTCGTGAACACAATGCCGTGAAGAAGAATCGCACAACCAAGGAGAACCCCGAATGAGCGAATTCGAGAGANCCGGGGACCATCGGACAGGTCGTTCGTTTGTGTCATCAAGTCTTGATTGGGCATGTTTTCCTCGATTCAATTGTCCGTATCGATACATGGTGATGCGTCGTACCCGGACAATCGCGCGGTGACCCGGTCGTTTCGGAGGGATCACCGACAAGTGATACGCATGAGAATCTCCCGAGTGGCTTCCAATGATAAAAAAGGACGTAAATGAGCCAAAAGAGCCGATATGAAACGTTGGGATGAGTTGTTTACCCCATTCTGTAAACACCTGAGAGATTGAATCGATGAACCACCGACACCCCCCAGAATTCGCCGGCAGAGATGCCGCCAATCTGACTCCTTTTCTCACGTCGCTTCTGGCTGGTGAATCATTGAGCGAGGAAAGCGCCTCCTCCGCGTTCGAGGCCATCATGACCGGTGAGGCCCACCACGCTGAGATGGGCGCCCTTCTGGCATTGCTGGCGACCAGACTTCCAACCACGGATGAACTGACCGGTGCGGCGCGTGTCATGAGAGACAAGGTGGATTCTCTCGAGACCGGATTCGAATCGAACGAACTTCTGGACACCGCCGGAACGGGTGGCGCACCCAAGACGTTCAACGTGTCCACGGCAGCGGCGATCGTTGCGGCGTCGAGTGGAGCCAGAGTCGCGAAACATGGAAACAGGTCGCGCACCGGACGTGGTTCGGCGGAGGTTCTCGAAGCACTTGGAGTGAACGTGGGTGCACCGAGAGCGGTTCAGAAAAGATGTCTCCAGGAGATCAATGTGTGCTTCTGTTTCGCGATTCACCACCACCCTGCGGCGAAACACGCCATGCCCGTTCGGAAGGCATTGGGTTTTCCGACGCTCTTCAACCTTCTCGGTCCGCTGACCAACCCAGCTTCCGCAGGTCGACAGGTGATGGGAGTCTATGATGCTGCGTTCATACCCGTCGTGGCGGAGACCCTCGCTCGACTTGGATCGATCAGGGCGGTCGTGATGCATTCGGAGGACGGACTCGACGAGTTTTCACTGGGCGCTCCGAGCGTGGTGGCCCAGGTCGACGAGGGAAACATCACCGAATACAGGATAGACCCCGTGGAACTGGGATTGCAGTCCTGCCCGTACGAGGCGTTGCAGGCCAGGGATCTCGATCACGCGGTTGAACTGGTTCGGAACACGCTTTCCGGTGAGGAACGAGGCCCGGCAAGGGACATCGTGCTTTTGAACGCGGCTGCGGCGATACATGCTTCGGGTTTGTCCGACTCGATCGAATCTGGACTCCCCATCGCAGCGCAATCGATCGATTTCGGTGATGCAGGCAGAACCCTGGAGAGATTGATCGAACTTTCCAACATCCCGGAATGATCTGAAAACACTGAGAAACAAGGTGTTTTCCTCGTTGAAAATTAGGTTTCACGAGAAAACAGCTAAGACACTCTGTTTTCGAGGTTTAGATCTGAAAAAAGGCGTTTTTCAAGGTTAAAACAGGGGGATCTTGAACGACCGTTCTCATCAAAAGAGTCCCGTCCGTCCGATAGCTCGAAGACAAGTACTCGTACTCGGTGTTGATCTTGCCGCACGGATGCTGCACAGAACACCGACGCCATTTGGCGGGTTGGCGTTGATCACCTGTCCGGAGAAGAAAACATGAATCCGATTCAAACTGTCAAGGACTGGGCGAAAGACATTGTGGATCTCGCGTTGGTCTTGATCGCATTTGGTGTGGTGGTGTACATCATCTTCGGCCCTGAGCAGGGTTGGTACTTCTCGACAATCACCCAGAACCTGATCGCATTCATCAATGAAATCGGCAGCAACAGCCTTGCCGGCATCATTGCCCTGTTTGTGATCATCTGGTGCTTCGCGAAGCGCAACTGACGCTTCTGAAGCCATCTGAATTTTGACAGACCTCTCGACTTTCGCCGTCGGGGGGTCTGTCTCTTTTTTGAACATGGAAATGTCATGCACTTCCTCATGAAATCCCGGCAAACGAACTGAAGGGACTAGTACTGAGTATTTCCGGAAGATATTCGTGGATGACTCAGTACGAAGATCACTCCTGAAAGAGAGATGTGATCCAGAGGACGGTGGTCATTCCTCTTCAGGACCGATGGTTGGAATAGCGGTTTCGTGGGCAACTGGAATCACGACCGGTGTTGTCTTCGATTCACCCCCCTTTTCCGTTGAAATCATGATCTGGTTTCTGATCGTCGTCATGATCGCATGTTCATGCATCATGTCTTCGAGATCATGGGTGAATACCACCAGAACTGTGATCCTCGCTGGGACATTCCTGACAGGACGATATCACGCACACAATTCATGTCACACCATGACCGAGGAACAGATGGATGTGGCTTCATTCATAGATTCAGGAATGGTCTACGTGAAAGGGCGTGTTTCAAAGGAACCAACGGTGTCATCGGATACCCATGAACTGATTGGAACGAATCCGATGCAGGGCGTGATGAATACCATCCCGCTTGAGTGCGTGACCCTGACCCACCCCGCAACAGAAGAGGAGATTGATTGCTCACGAATAGATCTCAAGGTTTCGACATTAGAAGGCGATCCGCTTGGATTGGTTGTCGGTGACACGTGCCACGCTCGAGCAAGGGTGCTCCCTTCAAGACGAAACACGAACCCGGGATGTGAAGATGGTTTTCGTAATCAACCCATTCTCGTGGCCGAGCATCCGTCATTGCTGCATGTCGAGAGATCGAACGTAGGTGTTCGAAGGAACGTGGTTTCTGAATTGTGCGATGCATGGAGGAATGTCGTATCGGAATCGCTCATGTCATCCACGATTGGTTTCACGGATCCCGATGAGAGGAATCTGATCAAGGCAATCGTGCTTGGCGATCGAAATGGTGATTTCATGGCACTTTCTCAACCATACAAGAGAACGGGTACAGCCCATTACCTGGCTGTGAGTGGGTTTGCGATAGGTGTCTTTTCATCGCTTCCAGCGATGCTCATGCGCGGTCGATCGAGATTTCTGAAAGGAATCACCACGCTCGCCTTTCTTTCGCTGGGCCTGCTTGCCATTGATCTCAGGTCCCCGGCGATACGTTCCGGAGCGGTGATCGTGATGGCGACTTTCGGATTCACGGTGGGACGCGAGTGGTCGAGAATGGGCCTTCTTTCATTGACATCAATCATCATGTTGGCGGTGAATCCAGAAGACGTCCTCAACCCTGGTTTTCAACTCACGTTTCTCGTTGTGTCTTCGTTGATGGTTCTCACACCACGCATGTTGTCGTTCATCCCACGCACAGAAGGAGGTGGAGGGATGAAGAAGATGATCAATTCGTCCTTCATGAGAAAATCATTCTCATGTGGTGTCATTGCATGGTTGACTTCCACCCCATTGATCATCCATCACTTCGGTATCGTGTGCCCGATAGGGATTCTGGCATCGATATTTCTCATGCCGTTCATGTCGATCATGATCACGGCATCGGTTGTGGCGATCGTCACCCACCTCATCACACCGTCGATTTCATTCATCCCGGGTTTCATATCCGGATGGTCGATGAAAGTTATTGAAAACATGGTTCATTTCTTCGATTCGATTCCGGGGTCGTTCTATCTGGTTCCTGAGTGGTCGTTCCTCATGACCATGACGATCGAGTTGTTGATATGGCGTTTATTCCTTCACAAGAACATGATCGAACGATTGTTGATCATCATTTTGTTCACAACAGCTTTTGTGTTCCATTTCTTCCAGGCAGACTCCAGAGTACAGCTCGATGGTGGTGTTCGGATCGTGACGATGGATGTGGGAAATGGAACATGCCACTTGATCATGACCGGAGAATCGAATTTCCTTTTCGATGGTGGGTCTCTTGAAAGACGATCTTGTGGTCGAAAGATCATTCTTCCGGTGTTGGATCACTATGGGATCGAAGAGATAGATGGCGTCTTCATCAGCCACGCGAACATCGATCATTTTTCAGGGTTGCCTGAGGTCATGGAAAGGGTTCCGATAGGGACATTCTTCATCGGAGAATCTTTCATCAACAGATCGACATGTCACCCAAGAGGGCCCTCGGGAATCATGATGAAGATGATCGAGGAATGGAGAATCCCATGGAAAGTGGTTCACAAGGGAATGCGCTTCACATACGGAAGAACCATCTTCGAAATACACAACCCCATACCGGGTGATATCAATCAGAAGGAAAACGACAATTCACTGGTTGTTTCACTCAAAAGGATCAACGGCGATAAAATCGAACACTACTCATTGTTCACGGGTGATATTGAAGATCACTCGATGCGGTCGATCATGGACGATCTTGAATTGATAGGAAATCCAATACTTCTCGAAGCCCCACACCATGGAAGCGTACGAGGATATTCACCCGAATTCATCGATAAGATTCATCCGTCCATCGTCATCCAATCAACTGGAGCGATGAGGATGAGACGTGATGGGTTGTCGAAAATAATTCGTCGACACCCTGACATGAAGATCTACAGTACGGCATCACATGGCGCCATACAGATTGATTTTCATGATTCTGGACAGGTCGAGGTGAAGACTCAATCATCAGATCGTCTTTGATTTTCGAACAGAACAGCGCCCTGGATATTGATGTCATCCATGATGGGACCACTACCTGAATCGATGATCTCGATGGCCAGCGTCGTTGCGAGAATCCTGACGGCCACATCGGCCGTCGGATTTGATTCGTTCATCGCGAATGAAGTCAACAACTCACCCCCACCAAGAACCCTGACGATCATGTCGGCGCGACGCCTCGATGCGGGTGGCACCACGAGCGTGCAGATCAGACCGAGGTCTGTCTGATCGAACTCCCACGACGCACGGACCGGGCCATTCAGTTGGATGGTCGACACATCCATTCGTGTGGATTCGCTGAGAATTATCGGTTTCGGGAGATGGAATCTCGGTGTGTCACTCTTCTCTTCAACTGTGACGGGAAATGCGCAAAGAGGTGTGATACCAGTGTTCTCGAAAGCCAAACCGGAGATGAGTGACGCCGACATCGATCGACCATCGACCTGAAAACCGCTCTCCACGTCGTAGAGAATAGAATCGAACATGAAACGATCCCCGACGTTCGACCAAATCATGTAACCCGATTCAGGAGTGACCTTGTTCGCAAGGAGAACCTGGTCGGTGTTTCCGAGTGGGACGGTGAGAACGGTTCCGTCTTCCTTCTCGATGGTGATGGTTTGATGATCGATCGAATCGATGAATCCGACGATTCGGTCACCGTTCTAAAGCGATACGACATCATCCACTTCGGATGATTCGATCAGCATGGTCGTCGACGGTCTGGTGAATGAGACGATCTCCTCGACGGTCATGGTGATCGTTCCGGACCACCAGTTTCTCCAGGTGAAACCATCGGTCGATTCTCGTGTTCTTCCCGTGAGAACACCACCATCGACGAGCCGAAGTGTTCCCGACGATGACCTTCGAGACCTCACGACGGGTCCTGGCGAAGATGTCCTTGACCGTCGAATCCGTCTGCGCGAGATCGTTCTGATCGGATGTCCGTTCGTTGTTCATTGTTCCAATCTGAGAAGACGTGGATTGCATTCGAAATCGAACGACGTCCGTTCATGACTGACTGAGTATACTCCTCGAAACCGCGGTGATTCTCGTTCTTTCGGACCAATCGAAGGCGATCGATCCTACTGATGCCGGAACTTCCAGAAGTAGAAAATGTGCGACGTGATCTGAATTCGAGTCTCGAGGGGCTCGTGTTTCGGGATGTGAAGATACATCGTCTCGACGTGATCAAATCCCCACGTCGAGACGCGCGGAAGAGAGTTTCGAGTCTGCTGGTCGGTGGAACGGCGACGGGGTTTCATCGTCACGGAAAACGGCTCGCTCTCGAGGTCGATGATGGTCGGGTTCTCGAGTTCAGTCTGGGGATGAGCGGTCAGATGATCATCGAAACCGAAGAGCGGGAATCCAACTGGACTCATGCTCATCTCATCTGGACGCTCGAGTCCCCTTCGTCAGGTGACTCCCATCGATTGATATGGCGGGATCCGAGACGATTCGGTGGAGTCTGGGCCTGGCCCGACTTCGAGACGATGTTCGCGAGAAAGTGGTCCCAGATCGGGTGTGATGCGTTGAACATGAAATACGAATCCTTTCGTGATCGAATCAGGAAGACGCGCCGATCGATCAAGACGGCCCTGCTGGATCAGGGGCTGATCGCGGGAATTGGAAACATCTACGCGGATGAAGCTCTGCACAGAGCTGGAGTCAGGCCCAGACGAATGTCGGCAAGACTGCGCAGACGGGAACTCGAAGCGATCTTCACGGCGACCCAGGACATTCTGCTGGAAGCCATAGAAGCCGGTGGATCGACGATCCAGAGCTTCAAGGACCCGAAGGGTGGGGAAGGTCGTTACCAGAGCGCACACGCCGTCTACGGGCGATCTGGACAACCGTGTCATCATTGTGGAACGAAGATTCAGAGTACGACCCTGAATGGACGAACGACGTGCTGGTGCAGGGAATGTCAGAAATGACTGCCAGAAGATGGTTTACAGCTGCAATATGGCACCGGGGTGGATTATCCAGAGATTGTCCACATGAGTGTCGGGCATGAGATGATCGCTGATGTGGTCGGCCTTCTCTTCTTCTTATGTGAGGGAGAATAAATTCTTCTTCTTCATCACCGTAAGAGAGGCAGACAGTTTCTGGGAAAAACCACCCCAATTATCGTAAGGCCATTCATAAAAACAGGTAATGAACGCCGTTGGGTGGTGTTTAATTTGACGGTTGTGTGCCTTTTACACACTTGTATCTGTCCCTGGTTCACTGATCCGTCAGCTTCGTCCAAGCGATCTCGTTCGTTCCGCCTCTGATCCGCATGGCTTTCACTTGCTTGGTGTCCTATTCGGAAACAGATTGTCCACAATCACCCCGTTTTGTCAGTGGGGAGACACGGGCACGCCGAGTGTCGCAATGAACGCCCCCCCGAGGTTGTTTCCTGGTAATTCTGTGGTGTGTTTGGGTCAACACTCTGGAGACTGCGTGTCAAACAATTGTTTCATCAAGCAATGAACGCTCGATTCGTTCCACGTCATTCGCCAGGCTTGGATCGTTTTCACGTTTCGAGG
>PAQN01000051.1 GCA_002709755.1 Phycisphaerae bacterium | reverse complement strand
CCCCCCTGCCTTCCCGCAGTTGGCATCCATTCAGGAGCAGCCCCCATGTCGAAGATGTTTCTCACAATGGAAGAAGCCGCCGAAGAGATCGGCAAGTCCGTTGATGATGTCAAGAAGATGATCGAGGAAGGCAAGCTCCAGGAGTTCAAGCAGAACGACGAGATCATGATCAAGTCCGATCAACTCGCGCTTCTCGCGGACGAGGGCGAAGTGAATCTCGATGACTCGATGAGCGACGCGATGTCTCTGGAGGATTCATTCTCCGACATCATCGAACTCGACGATGCAAGCTCAAGCGGCAGCGCAATCGGTCTCGCCGATTCGAACGAAGCGACGGGCATCAGCGCGTTCGACACCGCACTGGCTCAGGAACCCCCCGCCGCCGCGGCGATGGGTGACGATGAGTTCAGCCTAGACGACAATCTCGAATCCGGCAGCCAGATGCTCGACCTCACGCGCGAGTCGGACGACTCGATGGTGGGCGCCGAGCTGATGACTCAGTCGTTCGAAGACGAGGAGATGCTCGATCTTCCCTCGAGCGCCAGTGGCATCTTCAATCGAATGGATGATGACGGCGGCGCCCAGAGCGTGGCCGCCGCGCTCGGAAACAGCCCGATGTCGGTGCCCGTCGTCGTCGAGGAATACGACGGTGCAAGCAGCGGAATGGCGCTTGGTGGAATGATCACCGCCGCACTCGCATTCATCGTGGTCGCGATCATGGCGACCGGTGGCACGGGAATCGCATCGTGGTTCAACAGCACGATGGGCCTTGGCATTCCACTGATCGTGCTGGTGGTGCTCCTCGCCGTGGGATTCGTGGTCGGCCGGGCAACCGACTGAGCATCCTTCAGGAACGATGACGCTTTCACTCTACGGACTTCGAGAATGGCTCGGCGCGACCGTCGTATGCGCCGGATTGTCGATAATCGCGTTCGCGATGGGCATGTCGTGGCTCGTCCCCCTCATACTGCTGATCTGGATCGCACTGCTGCTCTTCTTCAGAGACCCCTTGGGACGAAAACCCGAAAGCATGCTCGAAGAGGACCTCGTCTGCCCGGCGGACGGCCACATCTCCGCGGTGGAGCGCCTGGAGGACCACGAAGCCATCGGCGGCCCCGCTGTCGTTGTCAGGATCTTTCTCAGCGTGCTGGACGTCCACATCAATCGAGCGCCCTGCAGTGGGACGGTCCGGGAGCTCAGATACAGGCCGGGACAACACCTTGATGCACGCTCGGAGGAGTCGGCAAGAGTCAACGAGTCCAATCTCATCATGATGACGCGGGATGACGGCACGCCCATCGGCATCAGACAGGTCTCAGGAGCGATCGCTCGTCGCATCGTCTGTCCGTTGAAGCCGGGCGATCGTCTGACGAGAGCCGCCCGATTCGGCATGATCAAATTCGGTTCCACGACGGAACTGATCGTCCCGGATCGAGGACCCGAACGCACCATCGTCCACGTCGCCAAGGGCGATCGTGTGCGTGGAGCGATCAACACGCTCGTGACACTTCATGACGAAGCCTGAGGGACGATCGAACTCGGCGACAAGAAGAACGAAGGCCATGCCACTCAGGCAGCCTTGCTGTCACCGGTGCCGAATCCCCAATCCGTGAAGTCCTCTGTCTCGTCGACCACGGAGTCAGGCCACTGTGCATCGAGTCGGTTATGGATGCGAATGACTTTCGCGAGCTGTTCTCCGAAGACCTGTCGCAGTGAATCGAGCAGCGGAGCCATCTCCTCCGAAAAAGGAGTCGAGACGTCACGGAACAGGAAGACGACGGCGAGACATTCACCTTCGTGAATGCACGGCATGGCGATCACGTCCGAATTCTGCAGGATCTCGGCTTCGGTCCCCACCGCTTCGATGAACTCCTTCACATCATGGAACTTCACCAGTTCGCCCTGCTCGGCCACATGATGGCAGACTCCGTTGGCAAGACGATCGAGGACGGGGTCCGCGAGTTCGCGAGGACACTCGAAATTCACATAAGCGCCGAGTGCGTAGTCGACCTCGGACTCCGCGAGAAGGACCGCGGCATTCGTCGGGCCGGTCTTCGAAAGAAGAAACTCGAGCGACGTCTGAAGGACGCCCTCGATGTCCAGATCCTGGGACACCAGAGCACGATAGGCCGAGACTGACGAGACGATGTCGAGTCGATCTGCCATGTCGCCGTGGTGAACTCCATCGCCCGCGATGGAATCACCAACCATGCCGATCACCGAATCACGATCACCCAGGAAGATGTCGTCGAAGGCGCTCTGAACACGATCGAGAATAACATCGTCCGTGCTGCAGAGATCGATGTAATCATCGACTCCGGATCTGAAGAGATCCACGAGTGAATCGACCTCGATCTCGCGACCACCGACGATCGTCGGTGTGCGACCAAGTGCCTTCAGACAGTCCCCCACCACATCCATGGACATCTTCTCGATGCAGAGAAGGACCAGATCCGGACAGATCTCGTCGACCGTGGTGTCGATTTCCCCGGTGGTACAGAAATACACGCGGATTTCAGACTGACGGAACACCTGCTCAAGTCTTTCACGATCGATGCCCTGATCAGTGACCACGAGCATGTCGTCGTTCCTGGATTGATCTTGCGAGAACTCGTTGTTGAATTTCGATTCCATGTGGGGAAGCCTCCTTCTCATGCCTCAGGAGTCACATCGGACGAATCAGGTGGTGATTTGAGCCCACATCAGGAAGTTGTGATGAAAGTTTTCCCCGCCGCAGGATTCGATACCACGGCTTCAGGAAGGTGGATGGAGACACGTGCGCCACTCTTGCCGCTCGAATGATTCGACAAGGAGATCGATCCGCCATGGGCCTCGATGAGACGTCGTGCCATGGACAATCCCAATCCGCGTCGACGTCCGGCCGGTTGGTCCGAGAAGAAAGGCTCGAAGGCGTTGTGCATCGCCTTTTCGGTGAATCCGGACCCGTGATCACGGATCACGAGATGAAGATCACCTTCGATGCTTTCCGCTTCAAGCACGATGGGACCGTCATTGCTGGCACGCAGTCCGTTTTCGATGATCTCAACGAGGACACATCGGAGATGATCGGGGTCGACCAGGGCCGTGGGCAACGGACCGTTGCTTCGAATCGACACCCGCTCCCCGCGGTGATCGGACACGTCGTTGCAGGCATCCGCCAGCAGACGCCCGATCGAAGTCGGTCGGACCATGATCTCGATGGGTCGGACGGACTCCGAAAGCGCGTCGATGATCTCGGTCGCACGCATCGATGCATCCTCGATCTCCGAGGCTGCCCCGGAGAATTCGGTGTTGGCCAGCCACTTGCTGAGCAAGTGCGATCGACCGGCGATCAGTGCAAGTGGCGTGTTGATCTCGTGGGCAGCACCCGCGGCGATCGCAGCGACCGCCGAAGCCGCTCGCGCCTTCGAGAGAGTCTCTCGATGATCGACCAGAACTCGATTCGAATGAGCGAGTTTTTCAGAGATGTACTCGGCGTGCTCACGCATGAGAACATGATCTATGGCCGCTTTCCAGGCGGACTTCAACGCACTGTCAGGGTTGAAATCGGAGCTCAATGTGCCCACTTCGACTCCGAGCGCCACGATGGCGATTCGCTCACCCCGAAGTGACAGACGAATCGGATGCCCACATCGCTCGAGCCTGTTTCTGGAGAGCACGTCTCTGGCCACATCGGCGGGCATGCCGGCTTCAAAGGTGATCTTGTTCACGGAACCACCCTCGAACAACCAGATTCGTGGATCCTCGGAAGCGTCATCAGGGGGCAGGATCACACACGCCGATGAGTTCGGAATGTGATCTCGTGCGGAATCGGAGATCAACTGCACGGCGTCCTCGACGGACTCACAGGGCAGTCGGTTCAAAAAACGCCTCAGCGAATCAAGGCTTGATTCGGAGGCGCGGGACTCGACCAGGCGGTCTCGATAGGCACGTGCGAAACGTCCCACGGAGCGATTGGCTCGTGCGATCGATTCCAGAAGCAGTTCGGTGGTGGGAGCGGAATCGAGACCGAGTTCTTCAGCCTTGCGTTCGACCTCGACGAGAACATCGGCTCTCATGTCGAGTATCCGATTGAGATCGAGATCGAAGGTGTTGCAGATATCCCGCAAGGCGGAGGCGCGTGTTCCGTGACCCTTGATGCAGAGATGATCGCCGGCGACGATGGCGTCGGCAAGCGAGACGATTGCAACGAGTTCAGGCTGGACGCAACCACCGATGACGGACATGGGCTGATCGAGCAACCAGACGACGTCGATCAACTCCTCGGGTAGACCCCATTGACGGGCGACGCGGCGACCGGCGGTCCTGCCGTCGATGCCGAGGTTGTTCTGGACGATGACATCGACCGTCTGGGTTCGCATGTCCGCGATTTCACACGCCGATCCGAAGATCTTCGGCACCAATGAATGGAGAGCGAGATGCCCTATGTCATGAACAAGACCGCCGATGAATGCCGAGGATTCGGAGACACCGGGCCGGTCCGATGCGATCTTCTCAGAAAGCACCGCCACCGCGAGAGAATGACGCCAGAAAAGGGAGAGATCGAAACCCGATGACTTCGATGTCTCGATTTCATTGACCGCCTGGAAGAAACGGACAGAAAAGGCGGCTGTCTTGACGGCATCGAATCCGAGGAGAACGACCGCACGATCAAGGCTGGTGACACCAAGAGATCTTCCGCGTTCGCTTCTGGCGCAAAGACCGACCACACGAGCCGAAAGCGCGGGGTCGGTGGCAATCAGGTCGATGATCTCGCGAGCGGTGCTCTGATCGTCATCAAGCACGTGCATGAGCCGCATCGCAAGCGCTGTGGGTGATGGCAATGCATCCAACCGACCGAGAAGGTCGGCAATGGGATCGGTGTCGTCAGAGATGCTGGGTTCGTCCATGATGGCTCCGTCGTGAATGATCCGTCATTGAGAGGTGAACAAGGCTCCAACTCTGGAGACGAGAACGTCCGGACGAAACGGCTTGGGAATGAAATCATCCGCTCCGTCACGCCCCATCTGATTGATTTCTTCCTGATCTGTCGCGCCCGAGATGATGATGATCCGAGTCGACTCAGTCATCGGGTTCGATCGTATTCGCTTGCAGACGATGTTCCCGTTGACGTCTGGAAGCATGTAGTCGAGCAGAACCAGGTCCGGCATGATTCGTTCCGTGAGGATTCCCGCGTCGTACCCGTTATCAGCCGTCTCGACCTCGAATCGACCGTCGCTTTCGAGCACTTCGGTGAGAAGCGCGAGAATCTGTTCGTCATCATCCACCACGAGCGTTCGAATCTTGCTTCTACCAAGCGGCGCGCAGGGGATGTCGTTGATCTTCATGAATCGCAGAAGACCCGCTCTGGGGATCCTTCTGAACCTTGAGCCGGGGACACGGAAACCGTCGATCTTTCCTTTGTCGAAACAACGGATGATCGTCTGCTGGGACACTCCGCAGAGCGAGGCCGCCTCACCCGTGGTGAAGACCTGCTTGGTTTGGAGAGTCGATGCATCTCCTGCCTTGCTGGTCACAATCGATCTCCCTGGTTCGAGAATCATGTGAGTGCAGGACGATCCTGCGGATCACAGACAGGTGACCTATCGACAGAATCAAGAGCGACATTAGGTCGAATGAGGAAGTGATTGATTTTTTCTAAGTGTCAGCCCTTGCGAGCCTTCCAGAGGGACACCGCTTCGGGTTCCCGTGGATAGAGGGGCGTCATTTCCAGCGGGTCGGTGACTCGACCGTCCATGAGAAATCCGTGAGCGATTCGAGCACAGGCGGTCGCCGATAATTTGGGCTCGCGAATCCCATGAACACCCGAAAGTCGCCGGGCAAACCCTTCGGGAATGAAGCGATCAGCCAGAACGATGGCTCCTCGGCACAATTCGAGAACGGTCTCATCCGGCGGATCGATGACGTGCAGATCGCTTCGGTCCGATTCGATCCAGCGCTCGCCATCATGATCAAGGCGCGATAACCAACAGGTGACGGACTTCGCCGCGGCAAGCACCACCACAGGCAGAGCCTGTTCGTCCGGCGACACAGTGGATTCGGCAGCCACCATCGCGCTGGGCACCGACACCAACCGACAACCCGTGCCTTCGGCCAGTCCCTTCGCGGTGCTGGTTGCGATCCTCAAGCCCGTGAATCCACCTGGCCCGATACCGACGGCAACCGTGGCCAGATCCGCGGGTGTGAGATCGGCCTGAGCGAAGATCGCGTCGATCGATGGAAGCAGATGGTCCTCTCCACGGCTCCCACAGGGGAAGACGTGCTCGAGGATGGAGCCGTCGGAGAGTCGCAAGGCGACACTCCCCTCTCGCTGCGAGGTCTCGATCGCGAGCAGGACCCCATCGGGACCAGTCATCGACCAGGCGCCTCGACGACCGCACCCAGGGTGAACGGTCCGGATCCCGTGGCGGTGGTGACCGTGAAGAAGGTCTCAGTGGGACCACGCATGACGGCACTTGGCGTCACTCGAAACCGAACCCGGACCTCCTCGTCCGAAACCGGCGTTGAATCCAGATACTCGAAGGACATCCTCGGATCGCTGCTTGAAACAGCCAGAACCTCTCGCCACGCGGGCTTCTGAACCGCATTGCGGGCTCTGGGGTTGTAGTGCTTGATGACGACGCTGAATTCGGCGGGCACACCGGCGGTGAGGACCTGTCCGTTCACGAAGGATTCGTCCTGGAGCCAATGGCGCTCGAATCTCGCGGAGTCGGCGCGAGCGCCGGTGGCCGCATTGCGAATGCGCAGAGGCAGGACCGGGCAGTCAGGATGATCCGTGAAGACCACCCACCAGAGTCTTTTGCCAAGATCCGGGATGCGTGCGAGGTCCCATCTCAGGGTGTGTTTCGATCGTGGGATCGTGGTGTCCGGCACGGCACCAGAGAACTCGGGCGGTTGATTGCAGACGGCCAGAATTCTGAACGGACGCCCGTCAGCTGATTCGAGCAGGACGTTTCCGACCATCTCCTGTCCACGCGGTCCACCGATGAAGGCCGGCGTCGCCCGCACCGCCATGGCGACATCTCCCTCGAGCTCGAAGGTGAGAGGATTGCCGACATCGAAGACGACCTGGACCTTCGCATTCTTGATGCCGGGCGTGGCGGGCGCGTTCAGAGTCGCGGTCAGCTCGACGGATTCCCCCGACCGGAGCACCCGCCCGGAAAGGTCCGTGGTCTCGGTGCATTTGCACGACGTGACGACCCGGGAAATGCGGATGGGTCCACTCGAGCGATTCGTGATGACGAATGTTCGTGCATGTCGGCTTTGTGGAGCGATGTCTCCAAGGGCATATTTCGCGGGGACCCCCAAGAGACCCCCGTTGGAAGTCGTTCCTGTGCCGCCACCATCGGGAGCCTGAGCGATGAGAGCCACGCCGGGGAGAGATGCCCAAGCAAGCGTCAGAATGAGGATTCTGATCAGGACATCGGGGGCCTGGAACAATCGTGTTTCGAGCTGTGATCGCATGGCGTCATTCTATCCCAGAACGAGGGCACGGCGAACGGGCCATCGGACTCTGAACACGATTCCGACCGCCACAGTTCTGGCTGGTGAAGGCGTCTTGTCCGTGATGATCTCTTCGAGGATACCCATAGACGAAAAGAAACGACGGCTCGGCGAAGCCGAACCGTCGTGAATCAATCAATAGAGGTCGCCTTGCAACGAGCGAGAGACATCAGTCGCAGGTCGCACCCCAGAAGCCGAGAACGATCGCGAGATCGCCGCCGCCGGTGACACCGTCTCCATCGACGTCTCCGCCGCTGTTTTGACCCCAGAAACCGAGAACGATCGCGAGGTCGGTTCCGTCGACGAGGCAGTCCTCGTTGAGATCTCCGTCGGGGTAGGTCTCACAGCTCACATCTCCTGAGGCGGGAATGATCTTGAAGATCTCGCCACCGGACTGATCGGCGATGTAGACCTCACCGTTGGCATCGGTTCCGAAGCTGGAGATGTTGTCGACCCCGTATCCACCCGAGGCTGTTTCAAGTTCGTTGCGGTTGAGGAAACCGGTGTATCCGCCGTTGGCGTAACGAAGACTCCAGATGTTCGTGGAACCGTAATCGGCGAAGAAGTACGTGCCTTGAAGATCGGGAATCGCACATCCACGATAAACCACGCCACCGGTGACCGAATACCCGTTCGATCCCTGGTTGTAGCTGTACACGGGATCGGTCAACGAGGACGAGTTGCAGGTGCACCCCGAAAGACCGGTGCAGCCGTTGGCTTCCATGCAACGCCATCCGAAGTTCGCTCCACGAAGATCGCCCGAGACGATGTCGATCTCTTCGCGAGCGTTCTGACCGACGTCACCGATGTAGAGATCGCAGGTCTCGGGATCGACGTAGATCTTCCATGGGTTTCGAAGACCGTAATGGAGAATTTCATCATCNCCCGTGNTTCCCACGAACGGGTTGTCACTNGGAATCNGNTACGGCACGNCNNTCGGAGNGTNGATGTCGATGCGNAGAATCTTGCCGAGAAGCTGNTTCGTGATGTCCTGCGAACGATTTCCGGGGTCATTNGCCGCGCCACCGTCTCCGGTNCCGATGAGCAGGTAGCCGTCACAATCGAACTTGATGCAGCCACCGTTGTGATTCGAGTANGGCTGATCGATGGTCATGATCGACTTCGCACTCGAAGAGTCCGCGACGTTCGGNTTCAANGAAACCGAGTATCTCGAGATCTGNGTGTCGCTGCTGTTGTTGGTGTAGTAGACGAAGAAGTATCCGTTGGTGGCGTAATCAGGGTGAAAGGCCAGCCCGAGGAGACCACGNTCGTCACCGGTCGAGGTGCCGCCCCCGACGATCGGATTGATGTCGAGAAACGGAGAAGACAGNAGNGTGTTCGTCTCAAGATCGATNATTCGGATCCGACCNTGCTTCTCCACCACGAAGAGTCTGGAGGCATCACCGGGAGCATGAGCGATCTCGACGGGGCGAGTCATGCCATTGGCGATTCGAGTGGTGTCGATGGACTGCGCATTCACCTGACTGGCGGCTGCNAGGACNAGCCCGAGTCCGCAGAGGAGATTCTTCANTGACATGGTGGAGNTTCCTGATGATGGGGGTTCNTATCTAGAGAGGTGTCATGACGTCTGATCGTCGCTNGGACGACNCAGGCTGATCTGGCCTGNCGGTNGGACGGGAATCGNGCTCTTCANCGCGAATGAGGAGNTGGGGGGNNGAAACGCGTCCNGAACAAGAATACGTCTTGTTTNCTNNTTTGGCGAACAAAAAAAGTCATCTGGAGGGNCGATTTACNCNGCNCAAACGGCCTACAGNGGCNNGGAAGCCGATTTNTTGCGATCGATGATCCGGACNAGCNCTTCCAGCTGATCCGCCAGATCATCCGTACGCAGCGCCATGATCGAAACNGCCANTGAAAACTCGGATTCCGCNTGNGCGCGCACCGCTGACTGGAGCAGGGGCAGCAATGATGCGGAATACCCCGAGGTGGGGTCGTCGCTGACGTACGTGTTTCGATACCAGGGTCGATCGGGCAANCCNGANTCGAGCAACCAACTGCGTTCAGCGGCCAGCAGCAGTGATCCGGCCTGACGCCNNAGNGCGGGTTGCGGAGATGGATGATCNGCNAGACGTTGCGCGAGATCCNCGGCGGCTGAATCCAGCCGGCCNATNGCCTGGGTGAATCCGGCGAGGTCGACCTTCAAACCCACCTCATGAGCTTCCTNCAGNCGCTGCTCCGCGAGTTCNCTGAGTTGCTTCGCCACCGCATTCCAGTCGTAGGGTGGATAGACCGAATCGGCGAGCATGCCAACGACCCGACTGGCGGCACGCGTCACCATGAGCGCTGAATCATAATCGTCACCGACGATGCTTCGATACCAATCCAGAGTGTCGTAGTTCGAATGGTAGGCGACTCCGGGAGCCCCNCCNGCACCCAGTCGGATNGCGGGAACCCCCACGTGACAGACGAATCCCACATGATCCGATCCGCCACCGAGATCACCGAACGTCGGGCCGTTCTCACCCGCCGCCCAGGTCTGAGCAAGTGTCGCATCCTCGACACCGGACTGCGCAACGGGAAGCAGGGCCTTCGCGACGGCTTTGCGCAGAACAGGTGAAGCGGATGCGCTGAAATTGTCTCCCATCGCGGCCATGTCGAGGTTGAGATACGCGACACAATCATGAAGAAGACGTTCTCGATTCCCTTCGACCCATTCGGTGGATCCGATGATGCCGAACTCCTCCGCGCCCCAGGCGGCGAAGATGATCGTTCGTGCCGGACGTTCCCCTCTGCTTGCCGCCTCGGCCACGAGTCGCGCCGTCTCCATNAGGACGATCGTGCCTGCAAGCGGATCCGCGGCTCCGAATCCCCACGCATCATGATGGCAACCAACCACGATGAACTCATCGGGAAGCGATTCACCTTGGATGCTGGCGAGCACGTTCGCACTGCGGCGGATTCTTCGATCCTGTTCGACTGCGAGGCGAACCTTCAATTCAGCCCCCCCCTCGAGGCGATAGTCGACGGGAAGTCCCCCCTGCCAGGATTCATCCTCGAGAGGGCGACCATCCATGCGGGCGATGATTCGATTGGCCGCTGCATAGCCGATCGGTTGAACAGGTATCCGGGGCAGATTGACGTCATCGACAGCGAGACGCTCGGCATTCTCGGTCGCCTCGACGAATGGGGTCAGGGGATCACCCTTGTAAGGGAGAACGAGAACCGATCCGCGTTGAATGCATGATTCGTTCGCCCAGCCCCCGGACGGCCAGGTCTCACCGCGCTCGTATCCGTAATCAGCTGGATCGAGAAACATCAGCAAGCCCACCGCTCCGGCCTCCTGAGCGTACTTCACCTTGTAACCNCGGTAATTCCTGCCGTAACGGGCGATCACAATCTTGCCCTTNACATCGACACCAAGTTCCTCGAGCCGCCTGAAGTCATCGAGTGTCCCGTAGTTGGCGTAGACCACTTCCGCGGTGACATCACCCGACCCACTGAAGGCGTTCCATCCGTAGGTGAGACCGGGATGCGCCGATGCCGGATCCTCCAGCAGATTCTTCTCCTTCAAGGGNAGTGGCACGACGGCNNGACGCGGTCCATCTAGGGCTTCCACATCTCGGGAAAGAGGTCGTGATCCGATGATCTCCAGCTGGGCCTTCCTCGGGCTTGGAAGCAGGGCATGAAACCAGTTGACGTCGGTCTGAAGCCCCATGGACTCGAACGCGCTCTTCATCCGAGCGATCGCCCGATGATCGCCGGGCGTTCCGGCGACGTGAGGTTCGCTGCCCAGCATGTCGTGCCACTCACGCAGTCGCTCCGCATCGGCTCCTTCAGCCAGTTCCGCTCCATACCGGGTGTCGGAGGGGATTTCNGGCTTCGTCGCGAAGAGAAGCAGAACCGGAATGACGAGCACGACCTTGAGCGAGGTCAAAAGGTCTGGGTGAAAACGATCCATTCGTCGTTGATCTGCCATGTCGAACCACCGGTATCCTTGTAGTAATCGGCTAGAAATGAGGCTTGTGAAACATCATCCACGTAGATGAGTCCCGCACTTTGAAGCAGTCCCCCGCTCGTCAGATTGATGACGTTGCCGTCGATCGAGTCGACGGGGAAAAGACCGATCCANCCCGGCAGAGCCGGTCGATTGGCCGGTGGAGACAGAACGTATTTTTTCAGGGAACTCTCAGACATCCGGAATGCCACACGNAACGGAATGTCATGCCGGGCCAGGAAAAAACTTGAAAGCACCAGCAACGGGGGCATGAACCACATCAGTTCACGCCGCCGGAAGGTCGGTCTGCGCCTGAGTGGACCGACTCTCTCGAACANGAGGGGACGTCCGCAGTACCAGAGGGCGATGAAATGGAGCAGCAACTCCCCGATGAAGCTGAGNGTGACGAGCGTGAAGCACAAAGAGACGAGTATTTCCAATGCGAAATAGCCACCGGGAGCAGATTCCGACGCCAGGTAGAGGGCGCACATCAGAACCGTCAGGACAAACCAGGCGAGTCCCGGCGATTCGAGCCANANNCGACAGANNAACCCGGGNTNTCNNCGNTANNTCGTCGANGGNTCNNNNTGATCGAACCANCGNCCGCATTCGGGNCAGNCNTNCGTTCCNGACATGACNAGTTCNTGATGACACTCGAAACAGAAACCGANGACGGAATCCGNNNTCACTCGGTGTTCTTCGATGCTTCGATCCATGCGCGGACGTCCTTGGAGAGTTCGACTCTGAGCGTGTCGTTCAGGTACATCATATGACCGGCAGGGTAATACTTCGTCTCGACGTGCTTCCTGAAGGGCTCGGGAAGAAGCATGTGATCGACGACGTAATCGGCGGCGAAGTGAGGTGTCGCGAGATCGAAGTAGCCACTCGCCTGGAACACTCGCAGATTCGGATTCTTCACCACCGCATCACGCAGACGTCCGGCGACCGAGACGAAGCGATTCTGGAAACGNGAATAGTCCCACGGCTGGACGTTNCCGGTGAGAATCTCATAGGGAATGTCGCTTCGATANCCCAGNTCGTTGCGCACATACTCGTTGAGAGTGGANGTGTAGGGACCGACGATCGCNGTGTANCTCGGATCGTATGCCGGTGAATTGGAGCTTTCATCCACGGCNGGNCCGTTGAATCTGGANTCGAANCGTCCGATGATGATNCCCTTGTCACGNAGCAGTTCCTTCCTGAAACGAGTCGGNCCCACCCNGAGATCGCAACGNCGCAGGACNTCCTCGGAAANCCCNGTCANCTCGTGAAGTTCTCTGACCATGAC
The DNA here is from genome assembly GCA_002709755.1 of Phycisphaerae bacterium. GTDB lineage: Bacteria > Planctomycetota > Phycisphaerae > Phycisphaerales > SM1A02 > UBA8087. The sequence continues at coordinate 5,766 of PAQN01000051.1, read as the reverse complement.
ATCGGTCTCATCCGNACCNAGCGAACTGCCTTTCGCGAGCGCNGGNAGAAAACGTTCGATCGCGAACACTTCGGCGTCCGAGANGATCGACTCGAGATCGGGGAAACGCTCTCGATCGACCATTCCGTGATACCACGCAGCGGCTGCCATGGTGGGNAGAAACAGTGCATGAGGNAGATCGTTGCCNCCGGATGTTCGCACGGTTCCGAAATCCAGAATGCTGGANACGAGAAGAATNCCATTGAGGTAGATNCCCTGTCNATCCTGAAGTTCACGAGCCAGTGCGGCNGAGCGNACGGTTCCATACGANTCACCGCCGATGNACTTGGGNCTGTTCCAGCGATCGTGCCTCGTGATGAAAAGACGNATGAAGCGTGCGACCGATGCGGCATCCTGATCGACNCCGTGGAATCGGTCATGAGANACGTCCTGCTCGGCNCGACTGAAACCGGTGGAGACGGGNTCGATGAANACNAGGTCAGCCACATCGAGAAGACTCGCATCGTTTTCAGCCAATCGCCACGGGGGCTTCGCNAGATCACCNGTGTCTCCGGTGAGCACNCGCTTGGGTCCGAACGCNCCGAGNTGNAGCCAGACGCTTGAGGAACCNGGNCCTCCNTTGAAGAGNAAGAAGATGGGCCTCTTCGACGGATCNGCGCCCTTCTTCATGTAGGCGACGTGGAACACCTGTGCCTCGACCNTNCCNNCGTCTTCGTCGTACAGCGGNAGTGTNCCAGCCGTGGCGGTGTANTCGATGTCACGCCCGTCGAGNTGNATCACATGTTCCGTGACCACCGGTTNGGGGCGGATGACGACCTGGGGAGGCTCCTCTTCGAGGGGGANTGGGTTGAANGAGAGGAGGCAGACGATCAGAAGTTGAATGNTCATGCCCCAATGCTAGCGCGTAAGGGGCGTCTGATGATCGTTTCGCGCCAACTAGATCGTCTCTTTGCGACATCTCCGGTGAATCGGAAACCAGGCCACCGGAAGACTCGTAGTGAACACCCGCAAGGCGCCGCGCACACGCGACGAAAGCCAAGCGTACCGAAAGGAAACAACCATGACTACGATCATGAACAACACGTTTCAGTCAACGACCTCAACGGCTCCAAAGGCTCTTCCGACACGCTCGTGTAACTTGGAAACGGCGTGTACACCGTCAAATGCGTGGCATCGACCAGCTCGCTCGACGCCTCGGGCGATTACAGGGTCACTCGACGACTCGAGTGCAGGTCGATAAACACGCTCGTTGGCACGACCTCCACCTGCCTCGATCTCGAGATCTCGGGAAGCAAGGGAACCACACTCTCTGCGGGACCCTGATCTGATGACAGGGTGAAGAGACCCCTTTGGGTCACCTTGATGTGAATGGGTGATAACAGGTGACGCAAGGCGGGAAGGCGGCGACCCGGAGAGATCCGGGTCGCCGTTGAATCAATCCCGTCAGGGGAATCAAAAAATGAGGGACCGGGATCCTCGAAGTCGATATCTTGTAGAGATCCGATTCACTCTCCACTAGATACGACCTGGAACATGACATGGCGACATTCCACTCACGAATTCTGACGCTCTCGGCCGCTTCCCTGATCCTGGCAGTCACACACGGGTGTGGTGATTCCGGGTCGAGCAAGAAGACGACCGCTCAAGCGGGAACGGGGAATCAAGCCACGACGCCCCAGACGAATCCAACCAGAACCCGAGCGGGTGGCTCCATGATGCTGATGCCTGATCCAATCGTGGATTTCGGCGACATACAGGATTACGAGACACGCAAGGCCTCTGTCAGTTTCACCAACAACGGCGACCAGACGCTCGAGGTGTTCCGGGTTCAACCGACTTGCGGCTGCACCACGACGGCGCTGGAGAAGACGCTCTTCGCTCCGGGCGAGGGCGACGTGATCGAACTGACGTTCAAGCCGAAGGGCTCAGGAAAACAGACCAAGGTGGTCCGGGTCTTGACCAATGACGTGGCGAATCCGAGTCAGGAGATCAAGATCAAGGCCAACGTGATCTCGTCGGTCACGGTCACACCACCCGCACTCTCGTTTGGAAGAATCGCCCTGAACCAGGGTGCGACACGAAGTCTGACGATCAAGGCTCCCAACGAGAGTTTCGAGCTTGGAGATGTGAAGATCTTCGGAGATCTCAGAGCCAAGAGCAGCCTCACGTTGAAAAGGCTCTCCGCCGAAGGCGTGGTTCCCAAGCTCTGGAGGGTGGATGTGGCGATCGACCCCAGCATCGACTGGGGCTGGTACACGGGCAGCGTGCGAGTCAATGGAACGGTTCAGGATCCGGCTGACGCATCTCCGCGTCCGGTCACGAAGACGGTCGGCATGAATGCGAACGTACAAGGCAAGGTGCAGGCCAGCGATTCGATGTTCCGTCTGCTGTCACTCCCCCAGGGCAGGGATTTCCAGAAGAACATCAGGCTTTCGCGAGCCGATGGTCAGCCTCTTGAGATTCTTTCCGCGAAGGTCGTCGGAGGGAATCTTGCCAACATGAACGTGATCATCAAACCACTTCAGAATTCCGCTGGTGGGGTGTACGAGCTCACGCTCGTGGGCAACACCGGTGACATCACGGGCGTGATCAAGGGCAATGTCCAGGTGACCACAAACGTTCCGGGGGAAGAGGAGATCATCCTCAAGATCGCCGGCAGCGTCAGGGCCAAGTGATCGATTCGATCAAGGACGTTTCTTTTGTGCGAACAACCAGTTGATGGCGCCCTCATTGCGATAGGCGTCGGTCCAGCTGTCGTGTTTCACGCCTTCCAGCCTGGTGTAGCCGACGGGGATTCCGGCGGTACGAAGGGCCGAGACCATTTCCACCGAATCGGATTCGGGAACGACATCATCGTCGGTTCCATGAAAGACCCAGATCGGAAGACCTCGAAGTCTCTCGACGGTGCCCGGATCCCCTCCTCCACAGATGGGAACGACTCCGGCAAAGAGGTCGGGACGATGAGCGGCAAGAGCCCACGATCCGTAGCCCCCCATCGACAACCCGGTCAGATAGACACGCGAAGGATCGATGTCTTCGGTCTGAATCAGATGCTCGATCGCGTTTTCAACGGCGAAAATCGCACGGCACGTCCCTGCATCATCCCAGGAGGCGACCCAGATCTCGTCATCAGGGCACTGAACCGCCAGCACGAACGCCCGAAAGCGCGTCCGCCATTCGGGTGAACACATCCAGGTCGGAAGATATCGGAGTTGGCTCAGGTTGTCGGAGCCACGCTCCCCCACCCCGTGAAGAAAGACCAGAAGCGGTCGGGGACCGTCATCGGCTCGCTCGATCGGCTTGAGGAGTCGGTAGTCGTACGTACGACTCGACTCACCCTCCTTGGCCTCGACGGTCCCCTCGATGAAGAGCGCCTCGGGATCCGAGCATGTCGCAGACTTGCCGGTCATGGACGCGCAGGCACAGAAACACAGGAGACAGACCAGGGACACGCATGTGGATGGCATTTTGAATCTCTGACGATTGGGTGATCACGAGATGATCTCTGTGACGAGATCACCATGGACATCAGTCAGTCTGAAGTCCCGACCTGAGTGATTGTAGGTCAGACGCTCGTGATCAAGTCCCATCAGGTGGAGAATCGTGGCATGCCAGTCATGGATGTGCACACGACCCTCGACGGCCTCGGCTCCATAGTCATCGGTCGCACCATGCTCCATGCCGCCTTTCACACCACCACCGGCCATCCACATCGAAAAGCCCTTTGCGTTGTGATCACGTCCATCGTTGTTCTGAGCATCGGGGGTTCGCCCGAATTCACCACCGCATAGCACGAGGGTGTCCTCGAGCATGCCTCGCTGATCGAGATCCGTGAGCAGACCGGCGATCGGTCGGTCGATCTTCGTACAGCTCTCGACCAGGGATTCACGGAGATTTCGATGATGATCCCATCCACCCGAGGAGACCTGGATGAATCGAACCCCGGATTCGGCGAGCTGTCTCGCCATGAGGCACTGTCTTCCGAATTCGGCGGTGGGATCGTCGTCAAGTCCGTAGAGATTTCTGGTCGCCTGATTCACGCTCGAGATGTCGAGCACCTCGGGAAGTTCATCCTGCATGCGAAAAGCCAGTTCGAAACTCTGGATCATGCCGTTGATTCCGTCGGAATCTCCACCCTTTCGCAGGGCCTCGTGATTGAGCTTCTGAATCAGGTCGAGTTGTCGTCTCTGACCGGATCGCGTCAAGCGCTTGCTGCTGATGTTCGACATCGCACCGGAATTCGTTCGTCCGCCGATGGCCGTTCCCTGATTCACCGCAGGAAGAAAGGAACTCCCGTAGTTCTGAGAACCACCGTTGCCGCGTTGTGGAGAGATCGTGACGAAGCCGGGAAGATTCTGATTCTCGGTTCCGAGTCCGTAGAGCGCCCACGCCCCCATGGAAGGTCTGACGAACTGCGAGGATCCGGTATGCATCTGGATCGTCGCCTGCGCATGAGCAGGAACGTCGGTGTGCATGCCCTTCAACAGTGCGATCTTGTCCGCGTGAGAGCCGATGTTCTCGACCAATTCACTGTAGTGAATGCCGGACTCGCCACGCGGAGAGAACTTGAATGGGGAGCCCATCAGCTTCGCACCTCGACGCCGCCCGTTGTTCAGTGACTTGCCGGTGTCCGCGACCAACTTAGGTTTGTAGTCGTACATGTCGAGATGACTCGGGCCACCGGACATGCAGAGAAAGATCACGCGTTTCGCGCGAGGCGTGAAATGCGGGTCACGAGGTGCGAGAGGATTGTCCTGAAGGGCGTAGCGGGAGGACATCGCCTGCGCGATTCCAGCGAAGGCAATCATGCCGAATCCGGATGAGACGCTCTTGAGCATCTGCCGACGTGAACACGCGAAGGTTCGATTCGAACAAAGATCCTGATGGCTGGCTGACATTCACAACTCCTCTAACGAACGTAACGAAATTCAGCGCTGGCAAAGAGCGACTGGCAGAGTGCACTCAAGGCGGCCTGACGGGCGCTCATGATGGAGGGGGGTTCCTGACCACGGGCCTTCTGACGACGCAGGAACGCTGCACGGCGTTGAGGGGAAAGAGATGCGAAGCGATCGCCGTACATCGCTGACTCGTTGAGCACGGTGCCGTCGTCGTACATCACACCGAAATCGCGGAAGAACTCCCTCGTCGCCGAAAGCTCGGAACTCGTGGGTCGGCGTCCGAGAGTCCGCTCGAAGACGAGCCTGATCCGCTGTTCATCACTGATGCGACGTTGGAGAAGGTCGTTCGCCATGTCGTCGGAACGAGCGATGACCCACTCGTTGTTCAACAGGAACAGGGCCTGGGCAGGTACATTCGTCTCAGCTCGATCACCCACGACGAAGGTCGTTTCGGCACCATCGAACACCTCGAGAAATGCAGGTCGCACACTTCGGATCTGAGGAAGATAGACGGAACGAACCAGGGAATTGCCGAGGTATGTGTCGGCATCACCGGGACGGAACAGCCTGCCGTCTGCGATCCAGCCGACAATGGAACCGGTTGGCGGAGTCACGCTGAGGTCTCCTGAGGCATGGAGAATGGCGTCGCGAATGGCCTCGGCTTCGAGTCGCTTGGGAGACATCCGCCAGATCAGATGGTTTTCAGGATCGAGCGCCATCGCTCGAGTGCTTTCTCTGGAGGAGAGACGATAGGCATGGCTGGTCACGATCTCCCGGATGAGTGTCTTGATCGACCAGTCGTACTCGATGAATCTGGAGGCCAGATGATCCAGCAGTTCAGGATGAGTGGGAGGAACCCCTTCGAGTC
>PAQN01000050.1 GCA_002709755.1 Phycisphaerae bacterium | reverse complement strand
GGGTGCGATCGCTGAACTGCGCCCGGTGTTGACCGTGCGGACCAGCCAGGTCTCGTTTTCCACGGACCGCCAGCGGGCACAGAGTTCGTGCATCTCGCGAATGGAATCATCCGAACCGAACCAGCCGTCATTGCTGAGGTTGATCAGAAGATCGGCGACACGCCGACCATCCTGCCACACCATCTCACGCACCACGGGCGCGACGGTGTCCTCGAAGCAGATGGGCACCGCGGCTCGAACCCGGACCTCCGGATCGGAACGAAGCGGGAAGACCACTCGCTCGATCTGGGTGGCGGCATCGAGATCGAAACGCATGCCTTCGGCGCCCAACGCGAGCATCCGCTGTTCAAGCCATTCCCAGTTCGAGATGTAGGGCATGGTCTCGCCGAACGGCGTGAGAAAGACCTTGTCGACCCGTGCATAGGGCGGACCATCCGGACCGACGAGATACGCGCTGTTGTAGTGCGACTCCCATCCCCATGCACCATCACTCTCCTGTCGAATGCCGAGATAGCTCGGTGACCCGACGAGCATCGGAACATCGAGCCTGCGAACGACATCCTCGATGGCGAGTGAGAACTGATCACCACGTTCGAATCCCACCGATGGAAGCATCGTCTCCGGCCAGGTGATCAGGTCCAGCGGCTCACCGGCCGCTCTGGCCTGGTCGACACCGGCGAACGTCAGACGGATGAACGCGGGCACGTCCTCGAGTTGCCGTTCATAGGACCATCCGACCTTGTTGTCGGAATCAAGATCGGTCTGCACCAGCAGGATCGCCGCCCGCGGGCGCTCGGAAGCCAGACGGAATTCGGCGCGATCATCGGCAAGGGCATGCCAGCACACGAGAATGACGAGGCAGATCGTCACGACTCCCGGGACCTGCCGGGCGGACTTCGGCGCGGGACGCATGCGGCAGAGGCACCAGGATGCCAGGCAGCCGGAGAACGTGAGGGCGACGAGTCCCGGAAGCCAGACGCCTCCGACACGAGCCAGTGCCGCGAGCTGGGGAAAGTCGATCAAGGGCTGCGCATGGAGAAACCAGGGATACCCATCGAAGATCACGAGCCCTCGCAGATAGTCGATTCCGGTCAGGGTCAGTGGCAGAGCCAGCCACAGGGGAAGCGAGGCCCTGCCGCCGACGAGGACACGAAGACAGGCCGCGGACAACGTGGTCACGGCCGCGAGATACACCACCATGGGAACATACCCCGCGGAGGTGACACCTGAGATCCACCAATGAAACCATCCCCAGAGGAGGCAGGATGAGACGAAGACCGGCAGCAGCATGCTTCGCGCACGAATCGGAAGAATGACCATCAGCGCGAACGCGGCCGGAGCCACGAAGATCATCCACCACAGACCGAAGGGCGGAAACGACAGCGCGTAACTGACGAGAAAGATCAGCGCCAGAGCCCAGACCGTCCGACGCGACGACCCCCGACGCATGTCATCGGAACGGTTCATCGGCGTACAGAGTCCATGAAGACTTCCCCAGAAGGATCACTTGCCGGCATAGTCGATGATTCGACCGATCTCGTTGCGCAGTTCGTGACGGTGCACGATGCGATCGATGAACCCAGCCTCGAGAAGGAACTCGGACGTCTGGAACCCGTCGGGCAGGTCCTGCCGGATCGTCTGCTTGATGACGCGTGGACCGGCGAAACCGATCAACGCCTGAGGCTCGGCGAGGATGATGTCTCCGAGCATGGCGTAGCTGGCCGTCACGCCACCATAGGTCGGATCGGTCAGCAATGAGATGAAGAGCCCACCCTCGTCGTCGAAACGAGCGAGCGCGGCGGACGTCTTCGCCATCTGCATCAGCGAATATCCGGATTCCTGCATGCGGGCGCCGCCGGAACAGCTCACGACCACGAGAGGGAGATCGCGGTCGGTCGCATCTTCGATCGCAAGGGCCAGCTTCTCCCCGACCACGGAGCCCATCGATCCGCCGAGGAAGTTGAAGTCCATGGCGGCGATCACGACCTTTCGTCCCTTGATGAACCCCGAGCCGGTCTGCAACCCGTCGTTCTGGCGGCTTCGGGACTGGGCGGCCTCGATGCGCTTGGTGTAGGGCTTCAGATCGTTGAAGTTCAGAGGGTCTCTGGGCGCCATCTCGGCGTTCATCGGCTCGAAGGTGCCCGGATCGAGCAGTTGCTCCACACGAGCAGGCCCGCTCACGCGAAGGTGGTGCTCGCACTTCGGGCAGACCCAGAGATTCGTCTCGACCGCCTTGCGGAACAGGGTCTCCCCGCAGGCGGGACACTTCATCCAGAGTCCCTCGGGAACCCCACGCTTGTTCTGAGCCTCCGACTGAACGTCATCCCATGTTCGTGGCATTGTCTGATCGGCCAAGCAGCACCTCCTGTGCACGGCGCCCATGCGAACTCATACGGTTGGTAGACAGGAGCATACCCGTTTCCACGCGGACTTTGCCAATGGCGTGGCGAAAAACAGGACTTCAGGAGCCTCGAATCGCCCTGATGTCGGCCGCGCGATCGGCCGCTCCGAAGACGCTGGAACCCGAGACGAGAATGTCGCAGCCGGCTTCGCGACATGCCTGCGCGGTGACGGGCGAGACCCCTCCATCGATTTCGATGCGCAGACGATCATCGAATCGTGCGCGCAGGTCGACCGCCTTGGAGAGGACCTCCGGGATGAACGCCTGACCGGAGAATCCCGGATGGACGCTCATGATCAGTGCGAGATCGAAGGCTTCGATGTCGGGAAGAACGGTCTCGACNGGCGTNTCGGGATTCATGGCCAGNCCCGGCGAGCAGCCCANGGCGCGAATCGACTCGGCCAGAGACGCGGCCGACTCCTCGACCTCGCANTGNACNGTCAGATGATCGGCNCCGGCCNTGGCGAANGGCTCGAGAAACTTCGATGGACGNGAGACCATGAGATGGACGTCGAGCACGACGTCCGGGAGATGATGACGAATCGCGGCACAGACGGCCGGGCCCAGCGAGAGATTNGGAACGAAATGACCATCCATCACGTCNACGTGCAGAAGATCCGCCCCACTCTCGACCACGGANATGCAGTCNTCNGCAAGCCGCCCGAAATCAGCCGAGAGGATCGAAGGGGCGACGAGCGTGNGTGNCGGTNGCCTGCGAAAGAGTGCGGAGCCGGGTGTCTGTGACGTCATTGGAGTCNCTCCTGAACGGACGGAAGCCAAGAAAACGAGGGAGGCACTGGTGTGCCTCCCTCGTGAGAATANCGTGTTCGTCGNATGACGATCGGCNTCNCNGNATCAGCGNCGACCNCCCTTGCCGCGACGGCCNCCCCTGGCCTTGGNCTGTTCNGNCTTGTAGGTGTCGAGCACNGNNTTCTTCGCCGGACGGTAATCNGGGGNGGAGTTCATCCATGCCTTGAATTGAAGNTCGACCGCGAGATCGATGTCNCCGTTGCGATGAGCNACCAGNGCCATGGTCTCGAGATATCGNGGNGANTCCTCNCCCTCGCGCTGCGCNTAGGCTGCGATNGTCTTCTCNNGNAGCGCCTGAGGCACCTTCGGNAGATCGGGATCGAGCACCATCATGCGAATGAAGTCGTCCAGGACGTCGGGCTTCGACGCGTANACGTCGATCTGNCCGTCGAGNTAGGCGAANGCCTCTTCNTTCATGCCCTGNGANTCGATCATNAGACGATATTTTCGTTCNACCTGATCCGAGAAGACCCAGCTGTCGAGCTTGATGACCTCATCNAGCTGGCGGTGGGCCTGNCGCCAGTCACGAGCCTTGATCGAANGCTCGGCGGCATCGAGAAGNGGCTGNGCCTTGCTCATCAAGGTCGGGTCNTAGCGNCCTTCCGAGCACAGNTANAGGACACGCTCGAANGCGGGGTCCATGGGATGGCCGATGTAGGCGATGCGNCCACTGGGGCTGACGATGAATGCCGTCGGGATGCCTTTGGCGCCGGCGGGCTTCATCCAGAGATCCTGCATCGTGCCGGAGGGATCCGACACGACGGTGTAACTCATGCCCGGGCCCTTCTTGCGGAGATAGTCCTGAACGATCTGGGTCGACTCGTCGCTGATGCCGATCATCTCGACNTTGCGNGTCTTCANCGTCTGATAGAGCTGNTTGAGATGAGGNATCGACTGACGGCATGGNNNGCACCANGTGGCCCAGAATTCCACGACGAAGGTCTTGCCGTTGCCGAATTTCGAACCAGGATTCTTGCCGGAAACGATGGTTCCCCAGCTTGAGATCGAGGGAGGCATGCTGCCGACCTCCAGCTTGGCGTCCTTCTTGGACTGAGCGANGGCTGGNGAGCCGATCGTGCAGAGNAAGGCGAGAGCGAGAAGAAGCAGCGTNGGTCGNGAGACAGNTGTCATAAAGAAGNTCCCTTCAGTCAGTCGNCNCGGNATGAACCCGGNTGATCACNTGATCATAGCATTCGAAATGTNGCGATCACATCTCTTCAAGGCAAGAAAGTCCCACCAGNNTGTCCCCTTCNAGGAGCCTGAGGCTNGCGCCTCCTCCAGTCGAGACATGACTCATNCGCTCACTCACACCGGCNAGCAGGACCGCGGCTGCGGTGTCACCCCCACCNACGATGCTCAATCCNCCATTTTCGGCACACGAGGCCATNGAGACCGCCACTTGTCGGGTNCCGACGTCGAACGGCNTGGTTTCGAAGGCCCCCATCGGTCCGTTCCAGACGACCGTCCGAGCCNCTCGGATGACGCTGGTGAAACGCGCGGTGGTNGCAGGCCCGATNTCGAGCCCCATCCACCCATCCGGNATGTCCTGATCCGAAACACAGACGGGGCTNTNATGCGACAGCTCCCGGCCACAGANNTGGTCGACCGGGAGNACCAGGTCGGTCGCACTCGCATCGACGAGTNGAATGATCTNCCTCGCAAGCTCGAGCTTGTCCTCCTCGACCAGACTGGAACCGACGGCGTGNNCCATCACCTTCANGAAGGTGTAGGCCATGGCGCCACCCACCAGAAGCGTGTCGACGTTGCCGATGAGNTTCTTCAATGCCCCGATCTTGTCCGAGACCTTCGCACCTCCGAGGATCGCGACGAAGGGNCGTTCCGGAGTCTCGAGCGCTTGCCCGAGGTANCTGGTCTCATCNCCCACCAGAAGACCGGTGACACGAGGACGATCGGACATCGCGGANGGNAGCGCNTGGACCGANGCATGNGCCCGATGACAGCATCCGAAGGCGTCGTTGCANTAGACGTCACCGANAGAGGCCAGNGCNNGNGCGAATTCGNTCGAATCGGCGGTCTCNCCCTCGTTGAATCTGAGATTCTCNAGGAGNACGACTTCNCCATCGACCAGTTCGGACACNGCCTGNGNNGCGTCCGCATCAAGGCAGTCGTTGGAGGGNAACCCGACACCGCCGGGGGCATCCGAGCCCAGCAGCTCGCCGAGATGGGATGCCACGGGTGCGAGGGAATGCGACGCTTCGAANCCGGCGCCCGNNGGTCGNCCGAGATGAGAGAGCAGGACGAGACGCCCGCCCCGNGAGAGCACCGAACGNATCGAGGGAAGAGCNTGTCGGATTCTGAAATCATCCTCGATGCGCCCCTCGGAACTCATGGGCACGTTGAAGTCGACACGCATCAGTACGCGCTTGCCACGCACGTCCACATCTTCAATGGTCTTGAACGTCATCGTTGTCCTTGCTGCTGACGGATGGCTGCCCGACAAAGNCAGNGAATTCACCGGTTTCGATGATGNGCTTGATGATACCCTGCNGNNNGAAGAGAAGACTCTNGACACNGGAGAACATCGTGGACCAGTCCCCTCCAATTCTCGTCCTCATCGGACCGACCGCATCNGGGAAGACCCGACTCGCGATCGAACTCGCCGAAGCGCTGCCNGGAGGCGGCGANTGCATCGGCGCCGATTCGATGCAGNTCTACANAGGGATGGACATCGGAACCGCCAGNCCGACGNCCGAGGANCGGGCACGCGTCCCCCACCACCTGTTCGACATCGCGGACCCGNCCGAGGAGGGGTTCACCGTCCATGANTGGCTGGAGCATGCCGAGGAGGCGATCNCCGCCACGCAGGCCCGCGGNGCGACCCCGATCATCGTGGGTGGNACCAACCTNTATGTNCGTGCCTTGCTGGAGGGTGTCTTCCNGGAACCCGCCGCGCCCGAGNCCATTCGNAACGAACTCGAAGCCCTCTCCACCGACANCCTGCGGGAACGCCTNGAGGCCATCGATCNGNTCTCCGCGGACAGNATTCACCGAAACGACCGCAGACGNNCNATTCGAGCGCTCGAGGTCCATCAGGTCACGGGNCGCCGGCTCTCGGATCACCAGACACAGTGGTCGAGTGCGGTCATCACCCCCNGACGACCAGCGAGGCTGATCTGTCTGGATTGGCCCACGGATGCGCTGAATCGTCGAATCAATGCTCGAGTGAGGATCATGGCGGAACAGGGACTCAAGGATGAGGTCCGGACGCTGCTCGAACGAGCCCCGCTCGGAAGACAGGCGCGCGAAGCCGTGGGGTACCGTGAGTTNCAGGAGGTCCTTGAAGGACGCCTCTCGGAGACCGAGGCCCTCGAAAGAATGAAGATCCGAACCAGGCGNTACGGAAAGCANCAGAGGACCTGGATTCGACGATTTCATGCGATTCAGGGGGTCATCAGGCTCGATTACNNGATCCCAGACATGCCGGATCAGGCCGCNNGGATCGTGATGGATCANTTGCAGAATTGANGGNGNTCTTTTGATANTTTCATAANTNNANNANTTGCAGNNANTTGCATATTGACNTNCNCNCCCTCGATGANCGNAGANNTACAGAATGGACTTGACGNCNCCCCCAGAAGGTTCTCATAGTCCCCGCCATGAATGACCGAAAAGGGCATGCAGACGAGCTCCGGTAGAGATCGATGAACCAGACCATCCGGTAGGGACATGGCGAAGAAGAAAAAAACCACAACCAAGAAGTCGGCGGCTTCCAAGAAGAAATCGACGACCACGAAGAAGAAGTCGACCCGGAAGAGGGCTTCGAGCGCCCGCAGCCGCAGCGAAAATGCGACTGGAAAACAGCTTGTGATCGTCGAAAGCCCGGCAAAGGCCAAGACCATCAACAAGTACCTGGGCCCGGAATATGTGGTGAGAGCGTCCGTGGGCCATGTCCGAGACCTCCCGCCCCGTGCCCCGAAGGGTGTCAAGATGCCGGTCCCGGGCGTGGATCTCGAGAACAACTTCGAACCCACCTACGAGATTCTCAACGACAAGAAGAAGACCGTCACCGAGCTGAAGAAACTCGCCAAGCAGGCCGACACGATCTGGTTCGCGACCGACCTCGACCGCGAAGGGGAAGCCATCGCGTGGCACCTCGCGCACATCGTCGGAGTCGAACCGGCAAACGCGAAACGCGTCATCTTCAATGCGATCACCCGCAAGGAGATCCAACGCGCCTTCGAAACACCGCATGTGATCGATGAATACAAGGTCAACGCCCAGCAGGCGCGTCGAATTCTCGACCGAATCGTCGGCTACCAGGCATCACCCCTTCTCTGGAAGAAGGTCGCTCGCGGGCTCTCCGCCGGTCGTGTCCAGTCGGTCGCGGTCAGAATCGTCGTGGAGCGTGAACGCGAGATCGACATCTTCGTTCCGGATGAGAACTGGTCGGTCGAGACCCTCCTCGCACTGGACCCGAAGAAGGCGGACGGACTGAACGGCGCCTGGAAAGAATTCATCGAAACGAAGGACGCGAAGGGCAAGGGACCGACCATCAAGGTGCAGAACGCATGGCTCGCGGAGCACGGTGGACTGAAGACAGAACTGGTGGAACTCGGCGGCACTCGTTTCAACCTGGGTTGTTCGGCGGAGTCGCCGGTGGATCTCAGCGCGGAGATCACCGAAGTCGCCGAAGCGGTCGGCATGAAGAGCATCACGGTGGAGACCACCGAACAGGAACGTGGCAAGGGGCCCGCCCGGTACCAGCGCATGGTGCAGGGCGAGCTCGACCCAAAGACCCGATATGCCGTGAAATCCACGGAAACCAAGCGAACGACCTCGAGAGCGTACGCCCCGTTCATCACCTCCACGCTGCAACAGAATGCGGCCAACAGACTCGGCTTCGCCACCGATCGAACCATGCGGCTCGCACAAAGTCTGTACGAAGGCATCGAGATCAAGGGCGAGGGTCAGGTCGGCCTCATCACCTACATGCGTACCGACTCCACGACGTTGTCGGGCGAGGCGATCAACAACGCACGAAACTACATCGAGAAGACCTTCGGGGCCGACTACCTTCCAGACAAGCCGAACTTCTTCGGCTCTTCGAACAAGGCGGCCCAGGAAGCGCACGAAGCGATCCGTCCCACCGAGGCCCGTCGAACCCCGGACTCGGTCAGGAGCGCCCTCAAGGAGGATCAGTACAAGCTCTACAAGTTGATCTGGGAACGATACGTCTCCTGCCAGATGACTCCGGCGAAGTTCGATGCCACCACCGTCCTCTTCGAACGAAGCGACAGACCGACCGGTGCGATCCTGAAGACCAACGGTCGCGTGCTGGTCTTCGACGGTTTCATGAGAGTCGCGGGTGTCCCCACGGCAAGCGACGAACAGACCCTGCCCTCCTTCTCGAATGGCCAGGAGACCGCACCGTTCTCGATCACGCCCAGGCAGAAGTTCACCAGTCCGCCCCCACGCTACAACGAAGGCTCGCTGGTCAAGAAGCTCGAGGAGGAAGGCATCGGCCGCCCGTCGACCTACGCCTCGATCATCCGTGTGATTCAGGACCGCGGATACGTGGAACAGGTCGACCGACGCTTTCATGCCACGGCGATGGGCGAAGTCGTCACCGACATGCTCGTCGAAGCGTTCCCGGTGCTGATGCAGGTGTCCTACACCAAGGATCTCGAAGAACGACTGGACCTGATCGAGACCGATCACCGTGACTGGCGTGCGATGCTGGGTGACTTCTACGGTCGATTCTCGACTTCGCTCGAGCATGCCCACGAAAACCTGATGCACGCTCGAGCCGTGACCCGACCGGCGCCGTACGCGTGTCCCGAATGCGGCGCGACGACCAGTTATCGATTCGGCAAGAACGGTCGATTCCTCTCTTGCAGCACCTATCCGGAATGCGACTACGCGGCGCCCGTCGATCGGGAAGGCCGACCGCTGCTTCCGGAACAGGTCGACATCAAGTGCCCCGAGGACCAGGCTCAGATGATCAAGCGAACCGGCCGGTTCGGACCGTTCATCGCGAGCCCGAACTATCCGGAGACGCAGTTCGTCCTGAACATCGACAAGAAGGGCGGACTCAAGCTGCCCTCCCCTCCCCCGTACGAGACCGAGCTGACCTGCCCCAAGTGCGAGGAACGACCGATGTACCTTCGAGAGGGCGCTCGAGGTCCCTGGCTCGGATGCAGCGGATTTCCGAAGTGTCGGGGCCGAATGGGATGGGCCAAGCTGGAGGAGGACGAACGAAAGAAGCTCGAGCTCGCTCTCAAGAACCACCTGAAGAAGAACCCGATGCCGGTGATCACCAGAATGGACGACACACCGATCGAGGCCGGCACCCCGATCAACGACCTTCTGGTCCCGGGCGGTGTCGCGGTGCTCGCATTGCATCCCGATGCCGGCAAGGAAGAGGACGTCACCTCGGCGGCAGGCTGAGCACCCACGGACTCATGTGAGAAAGATGAAAACGGCGCCGCATCCAGTTGAATGCGGCGCCGTCATGTTTGTCAGAGATCGCATCGAATTGCGGACGGCCGGACTCCTAGTCTGCGGCCGATGACTTGTCGGAATCATCGGTGAAGGCCACCACCACGATCAGGGCCGTCAGCGCCCCGACGATGGCAAGCGTCCACCAGATCGCGGGGTAGCTGATGCCGTCCTCCGAGAGGGGGACGCCCATGCCTTCGAGCGCGGAGCGCCAGCTGACGGCCAGTCCACCGAGCTCCTTGAGCGCTTCGGATCTCGCGTCCAGGCTCGTGGCCGCGCCCACCTGATCCAACCAACCGTTGAAGAAACCGGAGAGGATCGGCCCCAGGCCGAGAATGGCGATGCCGAAGGCCGTCTGAGCGGAATGCCTGGCTTCCTTCGGTGCGGCACGATCGATGAAGATGAACGCCGCCGCGAAGAAGAAGGCGAAGCAGAAACCATGCAAGGCGATTCCGATGAAGGCAAGCTCCTTCGGACCGCTGGTGGCCCAGGCGAAGTCGGCGAATCGGAGGAAGTACGCGATGGCGCCGATCGTGATCACCAGTCGGAAGCCAAGCCCCTTCAGGAACCAACCCAGCACGGCGAGGACGAAGATCTCGACGATCTGCCCCACGCTCATGACCGCGCCGACCTCACTCTTGGCGAATCCGATGGATTCGAGCCAGGGTCCGGTGCGAACGAAATAGACGTTGTGAATCATCGAGATGAGCAGCGCGGCCAGCGTCAGAACGAGGACTCCGCGGTACTTCAGCAGACCGAACGCCTCCAGAAACGCCAGAGGATGCTTGCTGCTGCGCGTCGGTCTCGTTCGCGGAAGACACAGCATCGCGTACACACCGTACGCCATCGAGATCACTCCCGAGACGATCAGAGAATTGGCGATCAAGGTCGTCGCATCAGGCTTGGGTGTCCCTTCGAAGAACCAGGGCATCCACGTCAGGGAGATGTTGCTCTGCAGATAGAGGAGACCGAAGAGCGTGCTGGCCACGATCCAGCCGATCGTGCCCCAGACACGGACTCTGGGAAACGCGTTTTCAGGATCGGACAGATTCGCGAAACAGATCGAATTGGTCAGCGCGATCGTCGGCATGTAACAGACCGAATACCCGACCGAAAGCAGCATGAACGGGACGAAGTCGGTGACGTAGGCCAGTCCGATGTTCAGAAGGCCGCCGATCAGGAGAAGGATCCCGAGTGCGATCTCGGCATTCATGAAGCGGTCGGCGATCTGACCCGCGATGAAGGGAGCGGTGATGGCGCCCGAGGCCGCCGCCACGCCGAGAATCCAACCGACATCGGCACCACTGAATCCGAGGCCGCCTTCATCCACGGACGCCCTGAGGTAGATCGCCAGAACCGGCAGCCAGACCCCCCAGACGGCGTACTGAAGAAACATCATGATTCCAAGACGGATCTTGGGTCCACCGTCCTGCGAAAGTTGAGCGGTGGTGGCTGCGTTCGTCATCTGCGAGGCTCCGGGAACGTTCAAGATGCGCCTCGGTCACGGTGCCGGGGCCTTGGATTCACGCATGCTATCGAACAGATGGCGCTCCATGCATGATTTTACGCCTTGAGGTCCCAGATACTCGTACAATGAAGACATGCAGAAACGACGACAATGCCGAAAGGTCGCCATCGGAGATGATCGGGTCGGACGCATCGCCATCGGCGGAGACGCGCCCATCACGGTGCAGTCCATGTGCTCCGTCTACACCCACGACATCGACGCGTGCGTGGCCGAGATCAACAAGCTCTCAGATGCGGGCGCCGACGTCGTCAGAATCGCCGTTCCCGAAAAGAAGGACACCGCGGCACTCGCGGAGATCATCAACCAGACGCGGATTCCCCTCGTCGCGGACGTGCACTTCCATTACAAGCGGGCGCTCGAGTCCGTCGAAGCCGGCATTCACAAGATCAGACTGAACCCGGGGAACATAAGCGATCGTGATCAGGTCAATGACGTGATCGACGCCTGCAAGGGTGCCGGCATCCCGATTCGGATCGGGGTGAACGAGGGTTCGATCATCGAACGCAGGGACAAGCAGAAGCGCATGGAGGAGCTCGGGGCGTACTTCGAAGGCCATCGCTCCGGACACCTGCTGGCGATCATGATCGCCAAACTCGAGGAATACCTCGACATCTTTCATGCCCGCGATTTCCACGACATCATCATCAGCGCGAAATCGATGGACGCCACGCTCGTGATCGATGCCTACACGGAGATCGCCAGACGATTCGAATACCCGCTGCACCTGGGCGTGACCCATGCCGGCACGAGAGAGACCGGATCGATCCGATCGATCGCGGCTCTCGGCACTTTGATCGCCAACGGCATCGGCGACACCCTCAGAATCTCCTACGCCAGCGACCCGGTCTACGAAGTCGAGGACGGCGTCGAGCTGTTGTGCGCGCTCGACAAGCGCGAGCGAACCGGCATCGAACTCATCGCCTGCCCCACCTGCGGACGAATCCAGGTGGACCTCTTCACACTGGTCGAGGAGGTCAAGAAGACGCTCGACCGCGAGATCACGGTACCGATGAAGGTGGCGGTCATGGGCTGCGTCGTCAACGGCCCCGGCGAGGCCGAAGGCGCCGACGTCGCCGTGTTCGCGGGCAACCATCGAGGCATCATCTACGTCCAGGGCGAACGTGTGGCCAACGTCAAGGAGGAGGACATCCTCGAGAGCCTGCTTGCGGAATGCAAGCGGTTCGAGGACAAGATCAATCGTGGCGAGGCCCAGCTCGGACAGAAGAACGTCGAAATCGTCCCCCCCGCCCCAATCGGCGAGCTCGGATCGGGCGCCGAAAAGATCGCCTCCGGAGACGTCGAGCAGATCACCATCGGTGAAAGCTGAAGCGATGCCTCGGGGTGACGAGACCGCCTTTTGACGAATCCATCGCCGTCTGGCATCAGAATCACGAGAAGATCCGTATAGGATGTCAGACTCTTTCACCATCAGATCACAGGAGAGCGCGAAGATGTCCCACCAACACCAGAGTGACGGATCCAGACCCGGGTTCACGATCGTCGAACTGCTCGCCGTGATCGGCGCGATCTCCCTGTTGCTGGCGGTTCTCCTGGTCGGACTTCAGAGCGCCAGCCGGGCCGCGAACAACACCAGATCGATGAGCAATCTGCGTCAGGTGTTCATCGGCTGGACCAGCTACTCCAACACCTACAACGACAGACTGCTGCCGGGCTACATCTCGGATGGCGTCCAGGACTACTGGCGCGTCCGGTACAACAGTCCGACTGGTTCGAGACTCGACCCATCGGTGGCAGCGACCTACCCCTGGCGCCTGCTGCCGTTCCTCGACAATCAGCTCGAACCGATGTTCGGGTATCTGGAGGACTCCAGAGCGCTCGAGAACTCGTACGCGAACGAGAACGACCCGTCTCACCAGGACGCGCTCAGGGAGATCAGCGAGGTGCCCGAGTTCGGCTACAACGCCTACTATCTCGGCGGCTGGTGGAAGATGAACAACGGCGTCGCACACCTGCTGTTTGGAGACACGCCCGCCGACATCCAAGTGGGCAATGACGTCCGCACGGTCAAGGGTCGACTGGTCGCGCTCTCCGCCGGCAGCATCAGACAACCCGAACGCCAGATCGCCTTTTCGTGTTCGACGCTCCGAAAGCCCGGCGTCTACATCCGCGAAGAGAACATTCCAAACGGAGCGCCCTGGGTGGTGCCCTCCAGACTCTGTGAGACGACCATCTGGGAGGAATACGGTGGAACCAGAGTCGATCTCACCACCAGCATCGCCCAGTCCGCGGGCGAGGGCATGGAGGTCTTCGTCGAGCAAGCCGTCCCCCTGAGACGCCACGGAGTGACGATTCCGTCACTGACCTGCGACGGCGCGACGTCACAGATCGGACTTTCGGACATGCTCAGCATGGATCGCTGGACCTCCGTGGCGATGGAAGCGGTCGGCTCACCGCGTGACTTCTCGCATGAGTGCGACCCCGTCGCGAACAACGGCGAGTTCGGCTCGAACTGATCAGGAGTCGTGCGTGACGCTCATGATCGTCACGTCATCCTCCCATGAACGACCACCGGCGAACGCCTCGAGCGCGGCATAGAGACGACTGACGTCCTCCTGTTCATCGGGTGATCCCTCGAGCGCCTTGAAGACCCGTTCGAACTCGAACATGTTGCCGTCGGGCCCCTGCTGTTCGGCGAGTCCGTCGCTGAAGATGACCATTCGATCACCCGGATGAAACGCGACGGATTCCCCGACATAGGGATAGTCGGAAACCACGCCGATGGGCGGCCCCCCTTCCTCGATCTGGACCTGCTCGATGGTGCCGTCTCGCCGGATGATGACGCAGTAGCCGTGCCCCGAGTCCACACAGAAGGCGCGGTTGTTCTCGAGATCGAAGATCACCGTCCAGAGCGTGATGAATTCGGAGGCATCGGTCACACGCATGATGGCGTTGTTCGACCGACGAACCATCTCGGAGAGGTCGGCATCCCGTTCCGATTCCGACACGAGGCGCGCTTCGAGCGCGGCCATCAGGAGTCCCGCCGCCGCGCCTTTTCCGGCGACGTCTCCCAGAAACACCATCGGTCGGCCGAGGGAGTCCTGACAGGCGCAGACCAGATCCCCCGCTACGATCGTTCCCGGAACCACGTCGAGGCGCCATTTGATTCCGGCCATGGAACCGGTTTCAGCAGGCGCCATTCGTTTCTGGACCATCTGAGCGGCCTCGAGCTCCTGGACCAATCGCGCCTGAGTGGCCTGAAGTTCGAGGCGTTGCAGATTCGCATAGGCCATCCCGCACAATCGTCCGATTGCCGAGCAGAACGCGGCGGCATCGGAACTGTCGGAACCGCTGACGGCGCTTGCATCGAGGTAGAGATAGGCCTGGATCAGATCACCGACCTTGATGGGAACGCACAACGCCTCCTTGACGCCCGCCCCCACGATCGAGACCGCGGCTTGGATGTCGGGTTCGTCCATCAGACGAACCACCTGCCCCTGAGACGCGGCGTTGAGAAGAGTTCGACTGATGGGATCACCCTCGGAGCCATCGGTGCTTCCGAGCCGGGTCTGACCGCAGATGATCGAGATCTCTTCGAAGCCTCCAGAGACGGGTTCCAGAAGAAACCCCCGCCCGAATTCAGTACCTGCGAGCACTGCGCCGATCACCGCCTCGGCCATCGCCGAGACGTCGTCGGTCTGCTGGATCGAAGCAGCGGAATCCATGAGCAGACCGAGACGCTGTGATGCCAGGCTCTCGAGTTCGGCCGCGGGGACCGTTGCGAGAGAATCCGGCTGGATGCTCCCACTGTCATCGGTCGAGAAGATCGTCGAATGTTCCTGTGTGCCGCTCTTGATCTTGATCAAATAGGGACGAACGACCACACGTTCACCCTCATGAAGACCCACCGGACGGTTCGGTTCGATTCTGACCCCACAGATCTCGGTTCCATGACGCGACCCGAGATCCTCGATGAACCAGTCGTTGTCATGGCGAAAGATCCGGGCATGACGTCGCGACACCGATGGAGAACTCAGTTGGATCTGAGCATCGACCGCACGTCCGATCAGATACTCATCCTGATCGAGCGCAAAGGATTCCTGCATGCCATCGCCAGTGATGATCACTTCCAGTAGAGGCTGCGATGAATCGCCTTGATCACCATCGGTCTCGAATTCATTCATGGTCGTCCAGCCCCTTGTTGGACGGGTCGGTGCCCGTGGCCTGATGTCGGCTGGTCCGGACACGAAGAGACGTTCTCATGCCTCGGACTCGTCTTCGCCTGTGAACCGACCGCGTGCCGCCGCGGCCATCGCTTCGAATCGCCCGAGGGCACGCTCAACCTGCCCTCGACAGGCCGTGTAGGGAACGAGGGCGAGCAGTGCGACCACCAGACCGAGCGCCG
Organism: Phycisphaerae bacterium; assembly: GCA_002709755.1. Lineage (GTDB taxonomy): Bacteria > Planctomycetota > Phycisphaerae > Phycisphaerales > SM1A02 > UBA8087. Next base: position 6,869 of record PAQN01000050.1, on the reverse strand, counting down.
TCGTGATGAGTGCCTCCGCGATTCCACCTGAGATGTCTCGTGGGTCGGTGATCGTCTCCTGCGCACCAAGCAGCTCGAAACTCCTGATGATGCCAAGGACGGTTCCGAGAATGCCAAGCATGGGCGCGGCGGTGATGATCATCGAGAAGACCAGCATGTACCGTTCGATGCGGGGCCTGGCCTGCTCGACCACTTCGATGCTGACACCCTCTGAATCGCCGCCATCGGCCAGTCTCTCGGCCAGTTCTCCGAACGGAGAGACGTCATCGCGAGAGATGGATCTGACCTCTGCGGCATCCCCACTGCGCAGCGCATTCATCAAGCGCTGGAAACGGCCCTTGATCGAGGCGTTCACCCGCCACCAGAAGACACCGCGTTCGAAGGACAGTGCGATCGAGATGACGCTCATCAGAAGAAGTGGCCATACCACGACGCCGCCGCGATCGACGAGCTCTGCGAGTCTTTCGAACAATTCCGACATGCTTCAATTATAGGGATTCGACGCTCGTCATGATGGAATCCCGAGCCCTGATGATTCTTTCACCTCGAACAGGTACCATGACCCGCGATGAACGAGACTCAGGATCAAGGCCGGCCAGGACATGACCACGACGACGATGCCCTTCGGAAGGCCGTCGACGAGAGACTGCGTGACATCGTCGGGCGGATCCGCCATGAACGGCTGTGCGAGGCTGCCTCCCACTCGACACTGGGGGGAGGCAAGAGAATCCGCCCCATCATCGCTCTTCGAACCGCGCTGATGCTCGGTGGCACCATCGAACAGGCGCTTCCGGCGGCATGCGCCTTCGAGCTGATTCACGCCTTCAGCCTGGTCCATGACGATCTTCCCGCACTCGATGACGACGACATGCGCCGAGGCCAACCCACCACCCACAAGGCATTCGGGGAATGTGTCGCCATTCTGACCGGTGACCTTCTGCAGTCGATGGCCTTCGTCATCGCAGCGGAGACCCCCCGCCACCCTGAACGAATCACCGCCGAAGTCGCACAGGCGACCTGGGAGATGATCGAGGGACAGACCTGGGACACCATCGGCGTCTTTGCCGAGGACCTCGCCCCCGAGGCGCGCCTCGAACTGATTCATCGAAACAAGACGGCGGCGTTGATCAAGCGAGCGGCCCGAGCGGGTGCGATCGCAGCGGGCGCCACTGACCAGGATCTCGCCCTGATCGACCGATGGGGGTCGTCGGTGGGCCTGATGTTCCAGGTGGTGGATGACATTCTCGACGAGACTCAGACCACGGAGGAACTGGGCAAGACCGCAGGCAAGGACCGCGCCCAGGGCAAGATGACCTACCCCGCCGTTCATGGAATCGAAGGCGCCCGCCGATTCGTCGAGCGATTGAAAAACGACGCTGATGAAGCCTTGAGCGGCTTCGGAGCCTCGGCTCAGCCCTTGAGAATGATGACCAGTTTGCTCTCGAAACGAACCAATTGACCCCGACGTGGCTACAATGAAGGAAGTTCTCGAACTTCCGCCACGCTTTCGAAAGACAGTCCATGGAATTCCGCCTCCTGCCAAGCATCTCAGGCCCCTCCGACTTGAAGAAGCTCTCGCTCGAACAGCTTGAGGAACTTGCCGCGGAAATCCGATTCGCGATCTGCGACCAGGTCTCGAAGACCGGAGGACATCTGGCGCCGAACTTGGGCGTGGTCGAACTCACGATCGCGATGCACTACGTCTTCGATTTCGGGCACGACAGACTGCTCTTCGATGTCGGACATCAATGCTATCCCCACAAGCTTCTGACCGGCCGTCACGACATGCTCGGCAGACTTCGACAACGAGGAGGCATGGCGGGATTCCCGGAACCGAACGAAAGCCCCTTCGACCTCTTCTCGGTCGGTCATGCCGGCACAGCCATCTCGACCGCGGTGGGCATGGCGCGAGGTGACGAACTCGCCGGAGAACATGCCAGCGAGAAGAATCCGGACGGCCGCCACGTCGTGAGCCTCATCGGTGATGCCTCGATCGTCAATGGTCTGGCGATGGAAGGACTGAACAACGCCGGCACGCTCAAGAGACAGTTCCTCGTCGTGTTGAACGACAATGGAATGTCGATCGCCAAACCACAGGGAGCGGTCGCACAGTACTTCGATCGAGTGCGCCTGAGCGACACCTACACCGGTTTCCGCAAGGCCGCGAAGGAACTTGCCAAGCACCTCCCCGGCGGAGGGCTCGCCGCGGACCTCTACCACCGACTCGGAGAGGCGAGCAAGGCCGTGCTGGCCGAAGACGCCTGGTTCGAGAAGTTCGGGCTGCTCACCGTCGGACCGATCGACGGACATGACATTCCCACCCTGGTCGAATTCTTCAATGAAGCCAAACGCTTCGAGCGTCCGATGGTGCTGCACGTGAAGACGATCAAGGGCAAGGGCTATGAATTCGCGGAAGGCAACGCCACGCAGTTCCATTCCCCCCCCGCCTTCAACGTCATGAAGAACGATGACAGCGACCAGGAGCTGGTCAGCTCCGGATGCCGTGTCGAGCTTCGAAAATCAGGCCGCTCGTTCACCGCGGCGTACTCGGACGCGATGGCGATGATCATGGAACGTGACCCGAAGGCGGTCGCCTGCACCGCGGCGATGCCCGATGGAACCGGCATCTCCCAGATCCTCGAGAAGTGGCCCGATCGCGCATGGGACACGGGAATCTGCGAAAGCCACGCCATGGACATGATGGCCGGTCTGGCCAAGACCGGTTACAAGCCGTACTTCGCGGTCTACTCGACCTTCCTCCAGAGAGCCTTCGATCAGGCGTTTCAAGAGGTCGCACTTCAGGGCCACGCGGTGAAGCTCTGCCTCGACAGGGCGGGCTGCGTGGGTGGCGATGGCGCGGTGCATCAAGGGTTCTGCGACATCGCTCTGCTCTCGGTGCTGCCCCAGGCCGCACTTCTCGCACCCATCGACGAATCGAGCCTGCGGGAATGCATGCTCTTCATGAACGAGTATGACGAAGGATTGAGCGCGGTCCGATACCCGCGAGACAACGTGAGCATGCTCGCCGAGGATCGCTTCGGCCCGGCGCCCCCCTTCCAGCTTGGCAAGGCGCGCCCGCTGATCCAGCACGAGAATCCGAGTGTCGCGGTGCTTGCCTACGGCACCTGCGCCATCGAGGCGATTCAGGCCGCCGATGAACTCTCCGACCAGTACCGAACCGAGGTCTACGACGCCCGATTCGCCAAGCCGGTGGACGAGGAACTGCTTGAAAGACTGATCTCTGCCGGAACACCGATCATCACCATCGAAGACCATGGACTTCCGGGAGGCTTCGGAAGCCAGGTGATCGAAGCCTGCAACAGACAAGGTCTCGATGCGAGCATGATCACCCGACTCGGCATGCCGGAACGCTGGATCCTCCAGGGCAGCCGCGACGAACAGCTTGCGGAAATCGGCATCGACTCGCTCGGGATCCAACGCGCCGTTCGTCACGCGGTCGATCGAAGCCAGTCCAGCTCGAGCCGGGAGACGTCTTCGGCCGGTGTCGGCGCCAAAAGCCCGGCGTGAATGGCGATCAGTGTTCGATTTCGTGACGAACCCCACGGTGAATTCGGTCGGCTGGCATGAGAAACAGAGCCACCGACTCGAAGAACCGTTCGGCGTGACGAATCACACTGGGACCGTGCAGCGCGAGATCCGCCATCAATGCCTGGGACCCACCCCCGCTTTCGGCGAAGGAATCGGTGCGACGACAGTGCTCCTCCAGAGGGCCGGTGCCGTACTCGGGGTGGTATTGAAGCCCGTAGCTCGTGGTACCCACCAGAAATGCCTGCACCTCGGTACGACGGCTGGATGAGAGCGCCACAGCACCCGCGGGAAGTGCGGTGATGACATCCTCGTGCCAGCTGAACTGATGAGTCTTCCAGGGGATTCCCTTGAAGAGCGGGTCCTCGCGACCCACGGCATTCAGGGAGACCTCGGTGAAACCGCACTCCGGCCCTCCATCGAGAGCCCCGACGGAACCTCCGAGTGCGCGAGCCAGGATCTGTGCACCGAGGCAGAGCCCGAGCACGGGCACCCCCTCGTCGTGGGCCCGCGCCAGGAGGGCGCATTGGGCGTCGATCACGGGATCGGAGACGTCGGTGCGGGCGCTTCGTTCGCCACCGCAGCAGAGAATCGCATCGATGTCCGTGAGATCATCGGGCAGCGCCTCCCCCTGCCAGACCTTGACCATCTGAATGGAATGACCGAAGCGACGCAGGGTTTCGAGCGCAAGTCCGGGAGGACTGGTCTCGCCGTTCTGAATGATCAATGTAGCCATGCGACTAAGCTAGACGCGTCGAGAGCAATACTCAAGTGGTCGTTTCATGCCTGAGCGTGATCGCACCGTCATGACCCTCGAGATGATCCTGACGGAAGGCGACCAGAGGGGTGAGCCCCAGGGCGTAGTCGATCCAGGAGACCACGTCCTGTCTGATCGCCGGTCCGGTGCTCGCCCCGACTCGGGCCTGCGTCGGTCGATCGGAGAGGAAGTTGAACGCGAGTGCGTCCCGAACGGAGTCGAAGGCCTGCGCCACGAGGGCTCTCGACTGCGGCACGCTCATCGTGTTGAGCGTCCCGGAAAGCAGGGCCACATCGGCGCCGAACCGACCGAGAGAGCTGGGGGATGCGAGCAGGTCGGAACAGACGAAATCCGTCCATTCGTAGCCACGCTCCTCACCGGCTCGGACCTGAGCAAGCAGACCGTCCACTCCGATGTAGCGTCGTGGCTGGAGACCGACTTCGGCTAGGTGCGCCGCCAAAGCGCCATCACCGCAGCCGAGGTCGATGAGAACCTTGCCTTGAATCGACTCGGGACCGATCATCCCGATCAGGACGTCGAAGCGAAGGCGCTGCGTTCTTTCAGACGCCCAAAGCGTTGTCTCGAATCCGCTGCCATGGACTTTTTCCGCGTCACGATAGGGCTCGAGAGGATCTGGATCGGTGCCTGCGCTGGTCATCGTGATTGAAAGTATACGCAAGACCGGGCACGAATCCGTATCGGGAGGACCCCGGCCCTTTCGCCGCAGGGCTCAGCGAATGGCGCCAGCGACCTAGGCTCATGGCGGAGATCATCATGAGGAGCGCTGACGGCGAGGAGAATCGAAGACAGGGTGCCAGAGCCGAACGACTGGCCGAGCGCCATCTGAAATCACTGGGTTATCGACTCCTGGGCCGAAATCTGCACATCGGCGGCTCGGAGATCGACCTCCTGATGCGAGATGGCAAGACCCGGGCGCTGGTGGTCATCGAGGTCAAATCGAGCCGGATCGGCGAGCATCATGCCAGGGCCGCGCTCAACGCCGTGAAGCGTCGTCGCATCGCGCGCGCGGTGCGCGGGCTGCAACGCCTGGGACTGGCTGGATCATCGAATGTTCGCGTGGAAGCGATCCTGGTCGATCTCAGTCGAGACAGGATCGCCATCAGACACCTGGCATGATGGCCCGCCGGGTGGCTCACCCCTGCCAATAGCGCCGGAGGGCGAGTTGCATCAGCTTGATCTCCATCTTGCGAATGTCGTCATTCACCCAGCGACGTCGAAGCGAGTTCAGATAGTTGGACTCCTCGGTGTCGTAGGCGAAGGATTCAAGTTGATTTCGTATCAAAAGCTGGACATCTGAATCGAAGATCGACTGGGTTGGCGGGGTCTCGTAGGCGAGAATCGAATACCAGGACGTCGACGACCGCCCCTCGACGGCGCGAGTGGCTTCATCGATTCGAACGGACTCGAGGGCGTCGCGCACAGTCTGAGCCAGATCGGTGATGCCGGCGATCGATCCATCCTCCAAGGTGAACGTGCGCCAGAGACCGTCATCCTTGACACCGAGTTCGCGGGCCACCGCGGTGAAGCCGTCGCCATTGGCGAATGCCTGCCGGGTCGCCTCGATCTGCATGCCGTCACGAGAATTCAGAAGGAGTATCCGCCCGATACGGACCTTGCGAGGCGGCTGATAGGTGGAGAGCTCGGCCTGATAGGCCTGCTCGACGTCTCGCCAGGAGACGATCGCCCGAGGTTCGACCTTCTGTCGAAGCAGCTGGCCGGCGAGCCCGAGCTTGCGTTGCTGCTCGATGTACTCCTCCATGTTCAGGCCGGTCTCATCGAGAAGGCTCTGCTCGGCGCCGAAGGACGTGCCACCTCGCTGCGCGGTCACCTCCTGCTTCAGATCGGCCAGCCAGCCGAAGAGGCCCTCCTGCATCTGAGGCGTCATGTCCGATTCGGCCTCGGCGATCACCAGTTCACTGTTGACGAACTGATTGAAGCGTTGACGAACGATCTCGAGAATGGCGGCGCGTGTCTGCTCGGGAGTCCCCTGCCGCCCGATGTTCAGCAGACGATCCTCGATGGGCACGAAGAACTCCGCGGCAAAGACCGGACGACCGTTGATCTGACCGACCAGACCGTCGATCGGCCACCGACGCCCGACTCGGACCCGCTCATCGAATTCGATCTCACCCATCGAGGCCACTTCAGGTCCGATACCGGGAGCCGTGGCGATGATTTCCCGTGTCGTCTCGGTCACGTCGGTGTCACCCACCTCAACGGATCTGGACTCGGTGACGGTGTCGGGCATGGCGGTGACTTCGGAGGGAACCTCGAGAACGAGCGCACCATCGACATCCGACCGAGTGGTGAAGTCCTGTAAGGCCACTTTTCTCGACTCGGACGGGATTGTCTCAGACCCGGCGACGCACCCCGCGAGAAGGGCCGCAGCGAAGATCAGGATGACGGATGCGTTGTGATTCAATTTCATGGGCTCCCAGAGCGTAATCTTGAGTCGTAAAAGGCTCTTTGTTGACTATACTGTCAGTTCGACAGGACAAGTGCCATACAGGGCCGTAAGCCCAGATTGGAGCTCGAATGAGCGATC
>PAQN01000049.1 GCA_002709755.1 Phycisphaerae bacterium | reverse complement strand
CGGATGTCGTCATCTCCATCGTGGGGATGCCGGCCGATGTCGAGTCCGTGCATCTCGGCGCCGATGGAACGCTGGCCGCGGGCACGCCGCCTCGTCTGCTCATCGACATGACCACCAGCACGCCCTCGCTCGCGCGACGAATCGCCGATTCCGCGGCAGCTCGTTCCGTCGGCGCGATCGATGCCCCTGTTTCCGGGGGTGATGTGGGGGCTCGCAATGCGACCTTGTCGATCATGGTGGGGGGGCGGGAGGCAGATGTGACGGAAGCCTGGCCGTTGTTCGAGTTGATGGGTGGGACCATCGTTCACCAGGGCGATGCGGGCTGCGGGCAACACACGAAGATGGTCAATCAGATCCTCGTCGCCTCGACCATGCTGGGGATCTCCGAGGGCCTTCTGTACGCACGTTCCGCCGGACTGGACGGCGAGAAGGTGCTTGAATCCGTCGGGGGTGGCGCGGCAGGATCATGGACGATCACCAATCTCGGGCCAAGGATCCTTGCCGGTGATCACGCTCCGGGGTTCTTCGTGGATCATTTTCTGAAGGATCTCTCCATCGCGCTCGAAGAGGCCGACTCCATGGGATTGGATCTGCCGATGCTCGCTCTCGCTCGTCGTTTCTACGCCCAGGCCTCCGAAAAGGGCCTCGGGAGTCATGGAACTCAGGTCCTGGCATCCCTTCTGGTCGCGAATCATGAGGGTTTTTGACCATCTGTGGTCTGATATGACGCTCAGAGCCCTCTGGAGCTTGAATGCCACGCTGGACCCGATACACTATGCGGCTCGCCCGCAAAGCGGGTGGAAGGACTCAATCACATGACGACCGACATCGAATTCGAACCAACCGGTACCTACACCTTCACGATCAGCAAGGCGCCAGAGCGCTCCGCCCAGGTCAAGACGATTCGTCGTCTCATGGAGATGCAGCCTGAAATCCAGAAGGGTCTCAGTGACCTCGCTCGTCGTCGTGCCAAGACCGACAACGATCCTCGCCGCCGTGCAGGTCGTATCTGGGTTCACCGCAAGCGTCGCACCAATCTGGTCCGCGTCGACGCCGGAGAATCGTTCACGCTTCGGCTGTCTCCCAAGATCCTTCCCGACCTCAAGAGCGTGATGAGCTTCCTCGAAGCCAAGCCTGCCTGAGTCGCACACGAATCAAAGAGAAAAGGGATCGACGTCCTGTCGATCCCTTTTTCTTTTTCCGGTCGTCACTCGTCACTTGGAGCGAACGACCGAATGATTCACGATTCACGACTGCGCGAGAATCGCATGTTTGATCGGCGTCAGCACGCTGGGCACCAACCGTTCCTCCGAGAGTCTCTCGGCATATCCTGCAAGCGCGGCGAATCGAGGGCCGAGCTCGTCGAGCGAGTCGACTCTGGAGCTGTTTCGCACGGTGAGAAAGACACTGATCGGCTCCCTCCCGAACAGCCCGCTGGAACGTTCCTTGGGCGTGGTGCGTGTCTTCACTTCGATGAAGGCGTGCATGTCCGGATTCGACTCGATCGTCAGACCCACCACGGGTTGCGCCTCGACCACGCCCTCGCCCTCTTCCACGAGGTCGGCCAGAGGGCCGTCTCTCAGCAGCGCGTTGAAGACGATGGCGTCTCGATTGGCCTGTGCTTCCAGATCGAAGCCGAACACGAGCTCCTGGTGATCAACATCGATCGGGCTGATCGAGAGGAAGTACGGGGCGACCTCGAGAATCCTGCGATGCAGGTCGTAGGCTTCCGTCAGATCGGCGGGGGTCACGTAGCCGCTGCGAAGCATGGTGCCTCTCAGGGAGAGCCAGCTGTAGCAGCGCTTCAGGTCGTCGGATTCAAGTGCCAGTTCATCCTCGAAACGACGGAAATTCGAGAGTTGGGGGAATTCCTTCTTGAGTCTGCCGAAGAGATCGAGAACGGTCTCCCGGGAGCCCGGCAGATCAAGTTTCAGAGCGAGTTTCTGGTTGACGTAGAAGTCGGTGACCAGAGTTTCAAGTTCATTGACCATGTCGAAGATGACTCGTTTCGGGGCTGTGGGATTGCAAACGCGGTGACCTCACCTCGTTCGTGCGGCAGGTCATCCTGTCGCACTCCATGAGCCTATCGAGCGGTCGTCCTCATACCCTCGGAGCGCAGGTTATCCACGCTTCAGGGCGGGTCTTCTCATGTAGGCAAGCATTCTCCAGAGCCACTCCATCGGCCCTCTCGAGAACCATCGAAGCCAGAGCACGCTGAAGACCGTCAGTATCACGCAAATCACTGCACTGGCAAGGATAAGATCGACCCTCGACATCTTTCCAAACAGTCCGAAGCCGTAGTATTCGAAGATCGTCGTCATGATCAGTGATTCCAGCAGGTAGTTGGTCAACGCCATTCTCCCGACCTTCGCCAGCCATCCGAAGAGAACCGACGCCACGTTCATGTTGACGAGTGTGACGAGCGTCGCGGCATATCCCAACATCACGACCACAGTCGAAAACTCTCTGGCGAGGATGAGAAGAACCTCATTCCAGACCGAATCTGTCTCCGTCAGATGAACCCAGGCTGCCAGACCTTCGATCAGCAGTCCGAGGGGCAGAAGCAGCATCATCCAGAAACGCAGTCTTGCACCCGCCCCGTTCCCGGTGAAGAACGCCGAGCGCTTGATGACCACACCGAGGGCGAACATCCCCATGATGTGCCAGCCGTAGGTGAGCACACCCGTGAACAGCGCCATGAACCATGCCAGCGTTCTGAAGATCAGCAGATCGAGGTATGGTCCCTCCTGGTGCGCGATCGTCTCCGCATCGATGTAGACGGAACTCTGAGGCTGAAAACCCGAGTTCATGATCGCATCCCAGCCCGTCCGGGTCGCCTGCCCCGTCGTCTGGGCGCTCTCCGTGTCCGGTGCCAGTGATTCGAGAAGCATCATCCCGGTGGTCAGGAAGGCCGAGATCGTCATCAATCCGACGATGATCGGGAGGAGGATCGCGGTCTTCAGTCGGCAGAAGATGAGCAGTGAGAGACCCAGCAGGGCATAGATGGTCAGCACGTCTCCGTAGAAGAAGGCGACGGCATGCAGGACCCCGAAACCGAGCAGGATCAGCAGTCTCCTCAGATAGAAGCCGTCGAAATTCGAGCCACTTCGTCTGGCCCTGTCGAACTGCAACGCCGCACTGATTCCGAACATCATCGAAAACATCGAGATGAACTTCATTTCGAAGAACGTCTTGACGAACCACGCGGCGAACCAGTTGGGGGCTGAGCCACCCGCTTCAAGTGCGGGATCGAGATCGGGTTGCACGGTCTCCATCATCGGAAGCCCGAAGTAACTCGCGTTGACGAAGAGGATTCCGAAGATGGCGAGGCCACGCAGAGCGTCGAGGGCCGCGATTCTCTCGCCGCCCTTGATGGGCGTGAAGCTGACGGCATTCCTCTCGTCGGTGGTCATCGTTGGAGCAGCCATTCGATGATGGTGTCGGTGTCTTCCAGTGATTCGAGGGTCAGGTCCGGTCCCGCCTCTTCGAGATCCGCCTTCGAGGTCTTTCCCGTCGCGACCGCGATGACACCGCAGCCGTTGTGCCTGGCGCAATCGATGTCATGAGCGGTGTCTCCGATGATGACCGCCTCGTGCGGCTCGATCGTTCGTCCCAGGGCGAGTTGATATCTCTCCAATCCGATTCCGGGCAGATCGCGTCTGGTCGCTCCCTCGTCTCCGAAGACTCCGAATTCGAACCAGCCCTGGGGAAATCCCGCATCGGCCAGCTTCAGCCAGCAGGTCTGTTCGATGTTTCCGGTAAGCACCGAGGCCGTCAGCGCGTCGTGCTCATGCACGGATTCGACCAGTTCCCGGGCTCCCGGAAGGGGGTCGGACCACGTCTCCCGGCTGAAATGGTGGTGCATCCGATCGACGTAGGCCTTCGAAAGCGATTGAAGATGTTCGGACTCCGAAGGCAGGTCATGGCTGCTCAGAAGCTCGTGGAAGAGGTGGGGATCGAGCCTGCCGCCCGTATCCATCCTCGAGGGGTCGACTTCGACCCCATGCATCTCGAAGACGGCCTCCTTCATCGAGCGCAGGCCGATGCCTCTCGATCTCAACAGTGTTCCATCGACGTCGAAGAGAATGAGCATGCTTGTCCTGTCAGACTGCCACGGCGGCGCAGACCATCTTGGCGGCCTTCGTCAGGTCGTCCGCGGTCTGCATCGTTGGCAGTTCGTTCTGCTTCGAGCGCAGGATGTCACGAGCGGCTTCCACGTTCGTTCCTTCCAATCGCACCACCAGCGGCACGTCGAAACCTCCGACGGCATGCGCGGCTTCGACGATGGCGTTCGCGATGGTGTCGCACTGCATGATCCCACCGAAGATGTTCACGAGCACGCCTTCCACCTTCTTGTCGGACAGGATGATTCTGAACGCCTCGGTGACCGCTTCGACCGTGGCGCTGCCACCGACATCGAGGAAGTTCGCGGGGTCGCCGCCATGAAGCTTGATGATGTCCATGGTGGACATGGCCAGCCCGGCTCCATTCACGAGGCAGCCGATGTTTCCATCGAGTGCGACGTATGAAAGTCCGAACTCCTGGGCCCGGATTTCATCGGGGTCCTCTTCCAGAGGATCTGCAAGCGCCGCGATCGTCTTCTGTCGGAAGAGTGCGTTGTCATCGAAGTTGAGTTTGGCATCGATCGCCAGCACCCGACCATCCGGGGCATCCTCCGAGGCTGGAGTGACGACCAATGGGTTGATCTCGACGAGGCTCGCATCCTTCTCGAGGCGGAGCTTGTCGACGGCCATCATGGTCTTCACGGCCTGACCGACCTGCTTGCCCTCGAGCCCGAGTGCGAACGCCATCTTTCTCGCCTGCCAGGGCTGAAGCCCGAGGATCGGATCGAGGGGCTCCTTGAGGATCTTCTCAGGGGTCTCTTCGGCGACCTTCTCGATCTCGACGCCGCCTTCCGAGGACGCGATCAGGGTGTAGGTGTTGTGTGCACGGTCAAGCGTGACTGCAAGGTAGTACTCGGAGTCGATGTCGACGCCGGCTGCCACCAGCAGTCGGGAGACGGGAAGTCCTTCCGGCGGCGTCTGAGGCGAGCACATGCGATTCGTGAGCATGAATTCCGCCGCTTCTCGACCCTCATCGACGCTCTTGACCAGCTTGACGAAACCCGCCTTGCCTCGTCCTCCGGCGTGGACCTGGGCCTTGATGACCACGAGGTCGGCTCCCGAACCGAGGATGCGCTCCGTTTCCGCGACGGCCTCATCGACGGTTTCGACCATGGCCCCCGGAGGAACCGGTGCGCCAGCGTGATGGAGAAGGTCTCTTGCCTGATACTCGTGAATCTTCATAGTGGTTCCGTTGGGTTTCAATCCAGTGGGGCTGATTCGATGCTGGCGACTTTGCCGGCATACTTCTTTTCCGCGTACCGTCTGACCCAGTTCTTCCAGGTCTTTCCTGCGGCCATGTCACGGCCATCGAGATCAATTCTATGAATTCGATCCGACGGGATCGACTCGCGTCGTTCCTCTCCCGGCAGATCCATCCTCAGTTCGGTCGTCCCATCTCCATCTGTTCGGACGTCGAAGACGAAGCCCTTGAGTGATGTGCCGTCCTTGAGGTGGATGGTGGTGTCGCCTCGATAATCGCGTGCCAGTTCCAAGGCGCGCATAGAGTCGTCCATCTGGGACAGGTCCATGGACAGCCCCTGCATCGCTTCCTTCGGTGCCGAGACGGTCTGTGGGGTTTTCTTGTCGTGCTGAGGCATGTGCAGTGCGTTCAATCGTCCTGGAACTCGTCCAGTTCCCAGAAATCAGTTTCATCATTGTCGCCATCGGTTTCGATCTCGAAGGCTCGGGCCCACTCGGTGAAGTGTTCCTCGACGCGTTCGAGGGTGAGACGGGCGATTCCCGATTCGAGATCGTGCGTGCACTGGATGTCGACCTGCAGCACGGACGCGTCCCGGTCCTCGAGCAGCGTGTTGTCCGCGCCGAGGAATCTCAGCGTGACTCCGGGGCCGTAGAGCATCGTGCCATCACTGTGGTCCGGACCGATGTTGATCCGGGAGAGACGTTCGGTCAGTTCCCCGACCGATCCCATCGGCTCGTCATTCTGCGATTTGTAGATCATCGAGTCCATTGAAAGGTCCGTCTCATGATTCCGGTGCGGGATGCCATGGTACCGGGGCGGGCCTTTTCGCGCCCATTCCATGCTGGGAAAACGTCAGGTGGGGCGGGCTTCGAGCTGTTCAAGGACCGTATCGATCAACCTGGCCATGGCGACAGGTTTGTTGAGATATGCAGCGACCCCCAGAGACTCGGCGTAGGCCTTGTGCCTTCGACCTTCGTTGGCGGTGACCATCACGACCGGCGGAGGGTCCTCCGACGTCTGGATGTGCTCCAGGACCAGAAAGCCGCTTCGGTGCGGCAGCATCATGTCCAGCACCACGAGTTCGGGTGCACTGACCTTGAAGACGTTGATCGCATCATTCCCATCCACCGCCTGACTCACCACCGCCCCCTCGGTCTCGAGGGCAAGGGTCATGAGTTCCCGGATGTCTGGATCGTCATCGACGACCATGATTCTGATCCGTTCGAGTCTCATCTCAGTCCTTCTGCAGTTTCATGGTGTCGAGTTTCGTGTTCGTCTGGATCTGAGTCAGCAGTTCCGGTGTCATCCATGGGAGCGTCTCCAGCTTGGCAATCACCCTTGATGGCATTGGTTTCCCGAGACGTTCCCATCTCGGTCTGCTCTTCCAGCGGCGATGGACCCACAGGTACTGTTCGGGAGCCATTCTGACCATCTCCTCGAGAGCGCGATTGAATCGTGCCGTGATGTAGAACAGAGGATCCGGCTGATCGGCCCATTCCTCCGGCCGGATGATGTCGGGTGAGATCAGCTCGTACTCGAAGCGATCCGGAACCCGTCGAGCGTACCCCGCGACCACCGGGACTTCGTGTCGCATCGCCAGCAGGCCGATTGACTTGTAGCTCGAGGCCATTCTTCCGAAGAAGGGGACGAACATGCCTTTCTCTCCGGCGTTCTGGTCCGCGATGAAGCCGAGTCGCTCGCCTCTTGCGATCAGGGCGTCGATCTCGGGGGTGGCGCCGAACTTGGTCATCACACGCATGCCGTGCGCCTGGCGAAGATCGAGCAGCCAGGTGTTGATCAGCGGATTGTCCAGAGGGCGGGCCAGGGCGGTCATCTCAAAGCCCAGAAGACTCATGAGGTACCCGAGCACCTCCCAGTTTCCCACATGCCCCGTGATGAAGATCGCGGGTTCCTCGCTCACGAGAAGGGAGACGACTTTTCTCATCGATCCCATCGAGACTCGATCCGCCCAGTTCTCCCGGTGAAGAAGTCTCGGCATGGCAAGGCTGTCGACACCGAAGAGCTGGAACATGTTTCGAATCGAGTTCTTGGAGATTCTCTCGATGTCGCTCTGGGGGAGTGTCGGGAAACAACGCCTCAGATTGTTCTGAGCCCGCTCGCGATGCTTGCGATTGAGGCTGTGATAGATCGAACCGGCCGCACCGACGGTCCGCATGTTCTCTTCCGCATTGAAGCAATGGACAACTGCGCTCAGAGAGCGCAGTGCGAGATATTGTGACCAATGACTAACGGTTGCCATCACGGAGCCCTTACGAACATCCGAGCTGGGTCCTCGCCGGCAGTTCCAGACTCAGGCGTCGCCGTCACCCGTCAGAAGACGGAAGCGATTCCAGTTGAGAACCGGGATTTGGGCGTTGATCGCCTGCTGGAAGAGTTCATCGTAGCGGTCGTATGCTTCCTGTCTCTTCAGGATCGCATCGATCTCCGCCGGAGTCGCGTCGGCCGGAATCAGCTCGGTCGAGACGAAATCGGGGACCTCGCCCAGAACCAGGAAGTCGAGATCGCCGGTCAGCTGGTTGCCCTCGACGACTTCACCTCCCCATTCGATGATTCTGCTCTTGATGTAGTTGGCTTCATTCATCGAGGATGAGCCGTTTCCATCGACGTCGAACTGGCCGAAGACGAGGAACTTGAAGCGATGTTCCGGATTGAACACGGCGTTTGCGATCACATCTCCGCGGACGACCGGGCGCGAGGAGGCGCTGTCGGTGACTCGAGCAGTCGCGGTGGAATCAGCGACCTTGATCACCTGGAGGCTGGCCTTGCCACGTGCATATTCCCCGGTGGTGGGGTCGATCTGGATCTGATTGGCATCGTCGTAGACTCGGAAGGTCATGCCGGGTCGGATTCGATCATCTCTGCCGAGATCGATGAACACCTGACCCGAGGAACCGAGCACATCGACGACTCTGCCATCGACCAGTTCGGCGGGGTTCTTGGGACGAACGCGGATGGCCTCGACGACCTTGCGAAGCTCGTTGAGGCGTCCTGCGAGGACGGTCTGATTTCCATTGAGGTTGTCGATTTCGTCCTGAAGATCGGCGACCTCGTTGCGATGGCGAGTGGTGTTCTCGTCCAGACTTCTCCGGTATTCATTGCGGGTCTTGTCGATGTCTGCGCGGTAGCTCTGGGCGGCATCGGCATATTCCGAGATCGAGGCCTGGACCGAGGCGACACGGTCGTCTGAAGCGGCCTGAAGATCCTTGAGATCCTGAGCGCGCATGGCCAGTTCCGATTCGAGTGAAGCGATGCGGGCTTCCGACTCGGCGACCTGTGCGTTCAGGAGCGTGTTCTTGTTTCTCAGCTCGATGAACGCCTGAGCCGCGGTGTCGTCCTTGATGCCGAAGCGCTCGCGGGTCGAATCCTCGTCCGCGTTGGCGTTGCCGGCGACGAATTCCCGGTATGCGTTGGAACGAGCGACGAGGTATCCGACAAGTGACTGCCTCTTCTGCCCGGCTTCCTGCATCAGGGTCGCCACCGATTCTCGCTCGCTATCGCGCATGAGTTCAGTTCGGACCGCTTTCTCTCGTGAAAGCTCTTCATTCGCACTGGTCTTCTGTCCGTAGAGCAGAATCGCCGCGGTGGCGCTTCCGACTGTGAGGAAGATAAAGATGATCAGTGCGATCAGTACTCCGGTGCCGCCGCTCGAACGCATCGCCATGGTGGAGAATCTCCTTGGTGCTTCTGCATGGATCGAAAGGGGGTCCGATCCGTCCCCTCCAGACTGACAGGAGGGATTTATCAAGCCGACATCATAGTGTCATACGGCCCGTGGGTCTCAATTCTGGGGGAAAGAACCCCAACGAAACCCGAGAAAGCTCACGAAGAGCCCGGCTGCAGAGGGGGGGTGAGGCATTTCCTCGGCATCTGCCGCCGAAATCGGCCCTTCACCCTCGGGAGACCCGGAGTGCTTCCTGGATCGTCGTGACATGATTCGTCACCAGCGCCAGAGCTTCCGTCTGCAGGAGATTGATGGTCTTCGAAGCGACCGCCTCGGTGACGATCCGACCCGCGGGCGCCTGCTCCATGATCAGTTCACGAGTGGTGTCGTTGAACTGGAGAAGCTCGTAGATTCCCACCCGGCCCTGATATCCCGTTCGGCGACACTCCCGGCATCCATCGGCTTCCAGGAGATGGCCTGACTCCGGAATCACGAGCCTGGTCGGTACCTCCTGAGGTGAGACCCTGGTGGGGCGGGCGCAGGTGGGGCAGACGCGTCTCAGAAGTCTCTGTGCCAGGACCCCTTCCACCGCGCTGGAGACGAGGTACGGTTCGACACCCATGTCGAGAAGTCTGGTCGGGGCGCTGCTGGCATCATTCGTGTGCAGCGTCGAGAAGACCAGATGGCCGGTCAATGAGGCCTGCACCGCGGCATCCGCGGTTTCGCGATCTCGAATCTCACCGATCATGATGATGTCCGGATCATGCCTGAGAATGGCCCGCAGCCCTTGAGCGAACCCGAGTCCGATCGCGTTGTTGACCGGAATCTGATTCACCCGAGGGACCTGATACTCGACGGGATCCTCGACCGTGATGGCCTTGAGTTCATCGCTCACGATTCGGTTCAGACTGGCGTACAGCGTCGTTGATTTGCCCGAACCGGTCGGCCCCGTCACGAGCAGAATTCCATGAGGTCTCGAGATGAGCGTGTCCCACCGCTCGAGTACCTGTTTCGGCATGCCGAGTTGATCCAGCCCCAGCATCACCGAGCCCTGATCCAGAATACGCAGCACCACGCCTTCTCCATGCAGCATGGGAATGATCGAGACACGAAGATCGTACTCCCGGCCCCGATTGCGCATGGTGATCCTGCCGTCCTGGGGCATGCGCTTCTCGGCGATGTTCAGATTCGCCATGATTTTCAGGCGGCTCACGATGGCATTGCGAAAGCGTGCCACGCTCTGCGGCACTCCGGCCTTGCTCAACACACCGTCCACCCGGTATCTGATCTCGAGTTCTTCCTCGAAGGGTTCGATGTGCACGTCGGTGGCCCGCTCCCGAATGGCTTCCAGGAGAAGGTCGTTGACCAGTTTGATCACGCTGGCTTCCTGGGCGAGTTCGACCTCGTCCGCATCACTTTCCGACAGCGGCGCGACTTCGTGAACGTCGCTGGTCGAGAGCGCTTCCAACGTGTCGCCGGCGACGCCGTAGTGCGAACGGATGAACTTGGTCAGATCCCTTTCGTCCGCCAGGACCAGTTCGATGCCCATGCCCGTGATCAGTCTCAGTTCATCGAAGGCGCTGAGTTCGAACGGATCGCTGGTGGCGACTCGAAGGACGCCGTTGGCGCGTCCGATCGGGACGCAGCGTTGCTTGAAGACCAGTTTGGAGGGCAGCGTTCTGAGCGTCTCATCATCGACATCGATCGATTCGAGATCCACGATGGGCATCTCGAAGTGGGTCCCGATCGCCTCGAGCACCTCGGCATCCCCGATGAAACCCAGTCGAACCAGCACTCGATCGAGTCGTTCGCCGGTGCGTTTCTGCTCCTCGATCGCCTCATTGAGCTGGGCATCATTGATGAGGCCCTTTTGGTTGAGAATGGTTCCGATGCCCACGTCGTGTTCTCCAAGCCGGTTCAGAATACCACCGAAGGGGACCGGGTCCGCTTCGATGTCGCAGTGAACGTCGCAAATAGGTCCCGCCTCGTTCACCCGGGCGGTTTCGACCCCTGTTTGAAGATGAGGGCGCTGTTGAACCCTCCTTGAAGCCTGGAGACTCCGTCGGCATTCCCGAATTCCGCGAGACTGGTCATGCCGCAGATCGCCATGTCCGGTCTGTCCTCTCTCAGCAGGGGGATCTCCGAGAGCATGGGGGCCCTCGAAATGGACGCGCTCATCAGGGCACCAAGAATGCTGTCCTCATCCAAGGCATGGGCATCAAGCGCCAATCGAAGATCGTTCGCGCCAGTTTCCCGGTCGACCAGCTGAAACTGGATCGTCCGACCGGTGTTCACTCGCTGATCCAGCTGCAACGCGCCATCGCGGCGATCGACCCCGAGGACCCTTCGAATCAGGAAATCCCCCTGCCCACGCACCGAGGCGTATTCATCGATCACGATTCCAATCCGAAGGCCATGGGCGAACCTTGCCCGTTGCGTCTCATCCAACGCCAGCATCGATTCACGAGCCACTTCCGCCGCGGGTCTGCCTCCAAGCGTGACGATGAGATCTCCGCGAACCTCGGTGATCACCATCGGTTTTCCGATCGGACGACATCCGTTGCTCATCACCGAATGGCAACTGAACTCTCCCCCGAAACCGATCCCCACCATTCCGCTGTTGATGATGCGTTCACCAGCCACCATCAGATTGCCCCCCGGCAACGTCGAACCTGAAAGCAGTCCACCTCCAAGCGCGCCGAGTCGAGCCTCGTCCATCGCACTCAGAATCGGTTCCGGCGCTGACGAGAAAGGGTCCGCCAGGAGAAAGACGCCGGCATGCCCGGCTCCGGTGTGAAGCAGATCGCGCCACTGGCTTGATGTGGTGAGTTCGGCGGGGCCGCTCGACCAGTCGAGTGCACAGGCTCTGGCTTGAACCCCGTCCCCGGCGAGCACGAAGGCGCACAGGCCGCAGCGATCGGATTCGGTCGATTGGTCGGTGAAGACACTTCGAGCGGTTCCCCCGATCAGGGCCTGTGGGGTCAGCGTGTCGTTCAGAATGCCCGCGACGGCCTCGATGTTTCGAGCATGGTGGAAGCTTGCGCAGAGCACCACCGCCCCTGACGTCATNCCATCAAGGGCCTTCTCCAGANTCGCAGAAACCTCCAANGCGGCGGTTCGGGTGTCCGGNTGGCTTGAAATGGCTGAAAAGGTGTGTGCCACAAAGGCCTCTCAGAGGNGTGGAANGGGNTTTTCGNCCCTTCCGGGTGGATCTGNCGCTTCCGGACTTGAAAGCCCGGCCGGAACCAGCATAATGGTCGATCTTCNNCGAGGTCGATCGTTCGNCCCGGACTCATTTCGTTTCTCAACGAGGAACACCACGTGCCGAATATCGACTCAGCCAAGAAACGCATGCGACAGGACAAGAAGCGACACGCCAGAAACAAGTGGCGGAAGCAGAGAGTCCGAGAGCAGATCAAGACCTTCCTCGAAGCGCTCCGNGTCAAGGATGTCGCTGCAGCCGAGGCNGAGTACAAGAAGGTCTGCTCGATCCTCGACAAGGTTTCGTCGACCAGCACCATGCACAAGAACACCGCNGCTCGCAAGAAGAGCCGGCTNGCCGCTCGGCTCAACANCCTCAAGGCCGCCTGAGTCGTTCGAGCCANNCGTTTGATCATCCGACGCCGTCTTTTCGGAACACCGAAGACGGCGTCGTTCTTTGTGGACCCGCCTCGAAACGGCTACAACGTCTCTGATGGCAGATCATGAAGACGACATTTCCATCGAGGACAGCTACTGGCTGACCTCCCGAAGACCGCTTGAGATGCTGGTCTTTCTCATTCCTTTCATCCTGCTGTACGAGATCTGTCTGGTGTTCGTTCTNCGNAACGATCAAGGCACGATCACCAACAGGGCGCATGAATGGCTCGTTCGTTATTTCGATTTCGCGATNCCCGAGGAAATCGGGTTGAGCTTTCCCTCCATGGTGATCTTCGTGGTGCTCCTGCTCTGGCACGTNNTGAGTCGGCATGCNTGGAGACCCTCATGGCCCACGATCGGCNTGATGGTGGTGGAGTCCGCCCTGCTCACGCTTCCTCTCGTGGTTCTGAGTCGCTTCGTCCATGANCTCGTGCCCATGGCCGGNCAGGCCGAGCCGATNCTGCNNGGACTCGGNCCCATGGGATTGATCGCGATCTCGATCGGCGCGGGGCTCTACGAGGAGCTGCTTTTCAGAATGCTGCTCTTCTTNCTGGTNCATGCCTTCGTCGTCGATCTTCTCCGGTTCTCCTCCGTGATCGGAACGGTCCTCGCGATCATCNTCTCGGCNATTCTGTTCGCCCTCTACCACCCTCCTGTGGGGCCGGAGGCGACCTACACCACGGCNCGTGCGTTCTTCTANGTCTCGGCCGGGCTGTTCTTCGGCGTGATCTACNTATTCAGGGGATTCGGGATCGTGGTGGCTGTTCACGCCTTCTATGACCTCGTCACCCTCTTCGGCCCTGACTGATCGACTCGATGCGCGGTACACTTCGAGCGTCATGACCACATCGTCCCAACCCGATCCCTCCCGTGTTTCATTGCTCGCACTCGATTGTGATGGCGTCCTCACCGACGGCACCATCGGATACGACGGGCATGGANTCGAACGCAAGTTCTTTCACATCCATGATGGCTTCGCCATCCGTGCCTGGATTCGAGAGGGCGGCAGGGTCGTCGTCGTGACCGGAAGGCATTCCCCGGCCCTTCGAGTCCGCATGGANGAACTGGGTGTNGACGAGGTGCACGAGAACGTCGGTGACAAGCATGCGAAACTTCNCGAGATCATCTCGGCTCANNNGCTCTCGGCCGAGCAGGTCGCNTTCATGGGTGATGATCTGCCCGATCTNCCCGCTTTCGAAGCCTGCGGGTACGCGCTGGCGCCGGCCAACGCCGCCTCCGAGGTTCGGGAACGTGCGNACTTCGTCACNTCCGGTNCCGGTGGTGGAGGTGCNGTGCGAGAGGCGATCGAGCATCTCATGAGNAGTTCGGGGCGCTGGGACGNTGTGCTCGCCCGTTTCAANGGCCNGGCCGATCGGATGTGAACGTGNACATGGNCAAANGCACATCCNGCGGCNTCAGTTCTNNTCGACGAGGTTCGACCACNGTCTTCTGGGCGATCCTGTTCGGTGTGATCGTCGCAGCGGGTCTCATGATCCTGGTGTGGTTCATCGAGCCCGAGCCGATCGAACGGAGAGAACGGCACCGTGATGTCGACGTCACCGAACTCGTGACCCCCGGTTCACTCTCGCAGGAGGAGCTGGAGGACACCAACGCCAGCATCGAAAGTTCCGCGATTCAGCTCGAACAGGGGGCGTGGGTGCAGGTCGCGGATGACGATGGCGAACTGGCCCAGCAGTATTCCGCGGATCGCATCGATCCTCTGCCCAACGGATTGCTCGAGATGCAACGCCCACGTGCCAGAATCTATCTGGGTGGAGGGCGTGTTCTCGTGCTTCGTGGAGAGCANGGTCTGCTCGATGCCCCNCAGCAGGCGATCGAATCCGGACGGCTCGATGGAGATGTCGTCATTCGTCTCTTCTCCCCACGAAACGGTCAGGAGATCGACCTCCTCAATGATGATCCTGAAGTCATCGTCCGTACCGAGGAGGCCTCCTTCGACAGCAATCTCGGAGAGATCCGCTGCGATGGCGCCATCAGAGTCGATTCCAGGGAGGCGAGCTTCGCAGGTGAAGGTCTCACGGTCCTTCTCGGAAGTTCAGGNCGCACCATCAAGCGCCTGAGAGTCGATCGAGCCACGGAGCCNGTNCGNATCTTCCGNCGTCAATCGACCCNGNCTCNNGCGAGTCCTCCTCGATCNGGGGGATCCCGGANTCCCGCCGCTTCCGCCGATGNCGGCGAGGACANCGGTTCCAGNCCACTCTTCTATCGACTCGAGCTTCAGGACAACGTGCGCATCACGCGTTTCGTGGATGAGACCTCCGAAGTGCCGGACGCTCTCGTTCGTGGNCAGACNCTGGTGACCGTCTTCAGTCTCGATGGTGANGGNTTTTCAANGGCCGCGNCGCCCGATCANGNCNGNCCGNACTCCGGCGGTCTCGAGTCCNNTCTCGAAGGNCGANNTGCTNGGCGCCTCGATCCTCGGGCACAGTCAGGANNCGGCATCGGATGTCCGGCAGCAANTGATCGAGATCGAGTTCGANGGTTCTCTNCTGATGACGATCGCCNAACCGGANGANGAACCCGGATCCGTCGATGATCTCACCGTTCGCATCGATCAAGGTGCGGGTCGCAGGGTCGAGATNGTCGATGCNGCCACCGAGGCCGTCGCCACCTGTTCGCGGCTCACCTANGAAAGCGAGATAGATCGCATCGAACTTCTCGGAGACGACGCGGCTCAGCTTCTGGTGGACAGCCCGGATTTTCAANTGCGNGGGAAGTCATTCTGGCTGCTTCGCGAGCAGGGGATCGGTGGCCTCGACGGAGCCGGTTCCATGGCATTCAACGGAACCGGTNAGNNCTCCACGCCGGTCCGTCTCTCCTGGGTCGATGGTGTNAATNTGGAATTCGAACCGGAGAGCGAGACGCTTCGAAGAGCCGTCTTCGACACGGANGTCCGNGTCGANAGCGTGGACTTCAAGATGAGTTCCGCNCGATTGGATGTGAGGCTNGGNGGAGGGGAGGACGGTTCANCGCCCAGGCTCGAGCGCATCCTCGCCTTCGGCGANCANGCGCTCCCCGTCGAAGCGCGTCGNNTCNACGAACCCGGTCTTCTGGTCGCCCGAGAACTCGANCTCACGCTTCGTCAGGACGCCTCCGGTGATCCGCATCCGCAGCATCTCGTCGCCTCCGGGGGCATTCAGGCCTCGGACAGTCAGCAGACGATCTGGGCGGATGANCTNGATGTGCGCTTCGATCGACGGGAGGANTCCGANCTCGTCGTCGAGAATCTCGANGCCTCCGGTGATGTCGAGTTGGCGCTTGAAANCGGGGCTCGTGCCTGGGGNGATCGACTTCTCGGAAACGGCATTCGACGGACNGTGGAACTNTCCTCGAGCGATGGNGGGGTNACTCTGGTTCGTGGAAACGTGCTGGCCGATTCCCTTCAGGTGATCCGCTTCGACGATCGCAGGAACTCGGCTGAATCCGANGGNCCCGGTCGTTTCAGGTTCTATGAACGTCCGCTGATGGTCGTGGATTCGCAGCGGATGGCGCCGCCANNCCTCGAGGACGCGGCCCCTTCGCTGGAAGCGACCTGGGGCGGNAGCATGCGCTTCAAGGACACCGAGAACGACGGTGCGAGCGCACTCGAGCTGGAAGGCGACGTCATCGTTCGAAATCGTCCNGACATGCTCGAGGAGAATGATCTTGACGCTGGATTTCTGCGACTGGATTTCGCNCGNCGTGCCTCNACGCCCGTCGTCGATTCNGAGGGAATGCCNCTCNNGGCGAACGTCCGAGANGCCTTCTCGAATTCACGGGATCTCGTCGCCCTGATCGCTCGAGAGGGCGCCCGGATGGAAAGTCGTGCCTGGCAGGNGGCNTCCCATGAGGGCGATCCNGATCTGTTCCGGGTNGAGGGCGAGGACATCCGNTANGACGCGACCACCGGTGAAGCGNTGGTGAGAGGAGCGGGNTCCCTTCTGATGAATCGTGTNTCCNGCGCCGACGGNATCTCCTCCGATTCNNAGGCGAANCNGGNCNCGATCNCATTCGGATCGGACGGNACCACTCGTTTCAGCTGGACCCGGGGAATGTCCATGGAGCGCACGGTGGCCGATCGATACCTCATTTCGATGTCGGGCGATGTGGAGGTCCTCCATGCGGGGCTCGAGAACGAAGACACCCTNACCTTGAGTTCGACCAGATTGTCGGCNCTCGTCGACCGTCCANTGCAGAACGANGCNGATGCGACNGCGACCTCCGATGCCGGGCTCGATCTCGGCGGNCAGGCNGAGATNCTTCGCCTCACNTCGAGCGGTCAGGTCTATGCCAGAACGACCGATCATGACGTCCAATGCGAGCGGTTCGAATACGACGTCNCCAACGGCATCGCCGAGTTGCAGGCGAGTGANGGTCGAATGGTCACCGTGGTCTCGCGTGGGAGCCCCAATCCCGTNCGAGCCAGCAGCATGCGTTGGGACATGNGATCCGGTCGAATTCAGATCTCGGGCGCTCGNGGNGGNCTNGGNCGATGACGCGGNCCNGGCTCACAGCTCGGCGCGGATCGACCACAAGTCNGGAAACAGTGGATTGAACAGGGTGTTGCGCAGATAGCCGACGCCATCGGAACCACCNGTTCCCATCCTCACGCCNATGGTTCTCTGNACCATCATCACGTGACGGTAACGCCATTCCTGNATGCCCTCGTCGAGGTCNACGAGNTGCTCGCAGAGNGCTCTTTCGTGTGGGTGNTCACGNTAGAGNCGGATCAGCTCGGGTTGGAATTCGGGACATTCGNCGGTGGGTTCGACCGNGTCACCNCGGACCAGATGCTCGGGCACTTCGAAGCCGCGNTTTCTGATCCAGCCACAGANGACGTTCCAGATNGACGGTTCCGAGATGCGTCNCGCGAGTGCGTCGTGCTCCATCGAGCCTTCGGGGTAGTGCTGCAGGGTCTTGACTCGTTTGTATCCGAGTTGAAACTCGAACTCACGAAACTGCGCGGACTGGAACCCGCTCGCGCTCTGCAGAAAGTCNCTGAAGGANAGAAATGANATCGGTGTCATCGTCTCGAGAATGTCGATCTGAGACACCATCGTCTTGAGGATCGTGAGCATTCTCTTCAGGGTCGCGAAGGCCAGTTCATCCTTGTCGGCNATCAGNTNNCTCTTCAGGAGATCNCCTTCGTGCAGCATCTGCTTGAACCAGAGNTCGTACACCTGNTGGATGATNATGAAGAGCATCTCATCATGTTCCTCCGGGGACGACTNNGGNCTCTGNAGNTCCAGAAGCTCCGGAACCTTGAGNTANGACGNNTANGTGATGGGNTCGGCCTGTGGCATGATTCTCTCCGCACNTNCATTNGTGATNNGTGACGGTANTCTCGGNCCNCNCAGCTCGCAAGGNGNAGCANNNNATGNCGANGGTCGGTCAGNCNTCGCNTNGGCGNACCATCTGCTCGACGAGTCGTTCCATGCGAGCCACCGAGTCACGGATCTCCGTGAGAACATCCTTCTCCGGCGAGTCGGATGTCTGCGAGAACGTGCCGCTCATCCGATCACGTTGTTCCAGGACTTCCTTGCGAAACGCTTCGGTGTCCTTGATTCCGATGAGGCTGATGAGACTCCCCGGTCCGCTCTGGCCGGCCGTCTCGACGGAGATCCGGTGAAGCGAGAACATCCGCATGATCGGTCCCTGGACCATCTGAAGGTCGGTGATCTTCTCCAGAGGGACCGTCTTCTCGATCTTGTTGAAGACGCCCTTCTTCACGTTCAGCGAGCGTGTCATGAGGACGCAGTCCCATGAGGCGATGACCCGGGTCAGGACGATCTTGTAGACGATCGCGATGATCAGCGTGATCGGAATCGTCACGATGAACAGAGATGCGATGACCAGTCCCATCCAGTGGTACTTGATGATTCCGTCAGCGTCGAACTCGGCTCTTCTGAGGACGACCTCTTCTTCACCCGTGCGCATGCGAATCCTTTCGGTGTCGCCCCATCATATCGCTGGAGGTTCGAAACCGTCGCGATACTCCCGCCTGACGATCGTGTCGTTCGCCTCGGCGTGATTGGTGATCTCTCGTCTGGATCGATCCCAGACCAGTTCGGTGTTGGGGAATCTCGAGGCCTTCTGAGCCAGCAGCGCAGGTTCCGTGATTCTGACGCCGTCCGGAAAAGGGGTTCTGAGCTCGGTGTCCTTGCCCATGATGTTGTCCACCCAGGCGTGCCAGTGATTCAGCGTTTCGAATTCCGGCAGGCCGGGCATGTCGAGTCCCGGTGTCATGCTTCCTTCGCGCCAGATCTCGAGTCCGCCACCGGCGGTGAGTGTCAGCACGCCGTCTTCGCAGACCACCACGGTCATGTTGGAATCCGGCCACTCTCCAGGAGGAAGTCCGAGCGCGGCTCGGGATGGTGTCTGACCGCAGTCGCCGTAGTGGATCGGAAAGTGATCCGCCGCGAACTTGTCACTGTCAGAGACGTCGTAGGTGATGGTCGATTGACATGGGTAGGTGTGAAAGACATCGGACGGTGTCGGTGCATGGGTCTTCACCGCGACAGGTGACTGCAGATCGTCGTATCCGAACAGAATCACATCGAGAACATGAACGCCCCAGTCCCCGAGACCGCCTGTTCCATAGTCCCACCAGGACCGCCACTTCAAGGGAATCAACTGTTCCCGAAAGGGGGTCTCCTCGCAGGGGCCCAGCCAGAGATCGAAATCGATGTTCTCCGGCGGTGTGATCGGATCGGAAAGGACACGGTCGAAGTTGAAGTAATGCCCCGCGTTCGGAGATCCCGTCCATGCGTATCCCGCCACGGCCCTTCCCAGCGTTCCGGAGCGAAGAATCTCCACCGCGGCTCTGCGTCCCGGGTAGACCATTCTCTGGTTTCCAACCTGGGTCACCAGATTCGGTCTGGACTTCATGGCCTCATCGATCATGGCAAGCTCCTCCAGCTGGTGGACGAGCGGTTTCTGGCCGTAGACATGCTTGCCTGCCGCCAGGGCGGTCAGCATGATCGGAGCGTGGGTGTGGTCGGGGGTCGACACGATGACGGCATCGAACTTGTCACCATGCTGATCGAACGCTTCGCGATAGTCCGAGCAGACGAACGCGTCCGGATGCTTCAACTTGGTGTCTTCGAGATAGAACCGATCCACGTCGCACAGACCCGTGATCTGCACCCCGGGGTGAGACGCCACCTGGCTTCGATCCGTCCCGCCGATGCTCCCGACCACTCCGATCGAGAGCACGTTCACCCTGCTGTTGGGGGAGATCCTGGGAATCGCGGAGAGGTCCATCGTCGCCATGCCAAGTCCTGCGGCACTCGTCGATTGGATGAAGCGTCGTCTTGAAATCGAATCTGGCATGATGTGCTCCGGCTGGTTCTCGTGATGTCAGAGGTGGTCCTCGGTCGGGATCCATCCTAGATCGGAACGCCGGAATTGAAAACAAAAGACGGTGACGAGCGCGGAAAGCCCCTCGATTTCACGAGGTCTGGTTTCTCAGTTTCATTTCCTGACGTTCGGCGGAAGGGACCTTGACGTTCGTGATCAGGCCGAGTTTCCTCATCAGGGTGATGATCACCCAGCTGGAATCGAACTGCCACCATCGAAGTCCATGCCGGGCGGAGGTCGGGAATGCGTGATGGTTGTTGTGCCATCCTTCACCGAGGGCCAGCACGCCGACGACTGCATTGTTCCTGCTCTCGTCGTTGGACTTGTAGGGTGCGTCACCCCAGAGATGGCAGATCGAGTTGACACTCCACGTGGCGTGGTGTTCCGCGAGAATTCTCACCAGACCTCCCCAGATCAAGCCGGTGAGCGCCCCCATCCAGCTCATCGTGATGAGGCCCCCGAGTACGGCCGGGATGAGGACCCCGAGGATCGCCCAGAGCAGAAAGGTCGAGTCGATGAAGCGAAGCATCGGTTGTGCGCGAAGGTCGGGCACGTACTTGTTCACCGGACTGGTGGCGGGTCTGAAGAGCCATCCGATGTGTGAATGCCAGAAATGAAAGAGGAAGCTGTGTTCGCCCGGTGCGTGGGGTGAGTGCGGATCCTTTTCGTGGTCGCTGTGCGCATGATGCAGTCGATGGGTGGACACCCACCAGAAGATGGGACCCTGCATCGCCATCGAACCGGTCACTCCCAGCAGGAAGACCACGGGCCTGGGGGCATCGAAGGACTTGTGCGAGAAGTATCGGTGGAATCCGATCGTGATTCCGAATCCCGAGATCAGGTACATCACAACCAGAAGGATCAGATCCAAGGGGCCGAAGAAACTGTTCCAGGCCAGAATCATTCCTGCGATCAAGGCGAGCGGCGGAATGATGATGCCCATGAGAAGAGTCCAGAGCACGAACGGTTTCCGATCGCTCGCTGTCTTGGCCTCCAGCGGTGCGGCGGGTGATCCGGTGGTCATTCAATGTCCTATCTGTGAGTGTGTTGGGAAGTGATTCGACTATAGCGTTCACGTGAGCCCTGCGCCGGATGAAAGGTCGATCTCCACAGGGAAAGGTCGTCATCGAAGTCGTTCTTTCCCGAGACCGAGGAACGCGGATCCCTCGGTCGTTCGGTCGCCCAAGCTGGCTTGAGCCCTCCAAACGTGCCGGTACCCCATGAGGATCGCCGGGAGGGGTCATGATTCATCTGATGTGGGTGGGTCCGATGGTTCCTCGGGTGATGATTCCACCTCATCACCGCGAGGTTCGACCGGTGGCGCGAGATCCAGATCCGAGAAATTGATCATCTCCGAACTCCAGTGCAGCAATGGTGCATCATCGAAGCGGAAGGCTCTGGCGAGCATCACTTCCGGGACACTGCTTCGTCTGGCCTTGTAGCGTTCGGCGGCGGCGTTGTAGCCTCTTCTTCTGGCACCGATCTCGTTCTCCAGTCCGATGATTCCCGTCATGAGCTTCTGGAACACGGCATCAGCCTTCAGATCCGGGTAGTTCTCACGCACCGCGAGCATCTTGCCGATCGCTTTTCGAGTCGCGGCGTCCTCGGTCTCGGAGGCGTCGGCGGCCTCCTTCTCGAAGCTGCTTCTCAGGGCGGCCGTCAGTGTCTGAGCCTCCCGTTCATGCGTCATGTAGCCACGAGTGACGTTTTCGAGCTGGGGGAGCAGATCGAATCTCTTCTTGAGCGCCACATCGATGTTGGATCTGGCCCAGCGGGTTCTCTGTCGAAGGAAGACCAGGTCGTTGTAGAGCAGAAGAAAGATCAGCAGCAGCATGGTGACGATCGAGGTCCCCGCGGCGATCAGCTGATGCAACGCACTCGCCGTTCCGCTGAACGACATGAGAAAGAGAATCGCCGTCGTGACGGCCGCGATCCCGATGGCGATCATCCAGAACGCCACCGACACCTTCATGGTCTTCAGGCGTGATTCCGGAAGATTCGAGATGATGAAGGGTAGGTCCTGTGGATCCTTCTCGATTCTCAACGAGTCTCCGGTACTGGGGTCGATCTCACCGGAGCCGAGCACGTAGAGGGGGTCGCCTTCACGGAACGAACTCTCGGTGTAGACCCGGTTCCCCTTTTTTCTCTTCGCCTTTCGACCGTTGATGATCTGCGCCTTCTCCGCATCGACGGGGATGCTTCCTGAATCATCGACACAGAGGAAGACCTGACTTCTGATGCGTCTTTCGATCGTATGCAGGCGACGATTCTTTCCCGACCCCCTCCATTCCTGGACGTGGTAATCGAACCATACGCAGGGCTCGTCGGTGAGCGGCCCCCTGAGCGGCGAGGCATCGCTCTTCGCGTAGGCGACCGTGCCGACCACCTCGGTGATTCCGATCTCCACCTCGCTGCATGGGGTACGGGGGATATTCTCGATGAGTCGCTTCTCCTTGATCCCCTTCATTCCCCATCTGATTCCGATCAGGCCAAGCACGCCTCCGATCGTCAGTCCGAGGGTCGGCCAGAACCAGAATGGTCTGGCGGGTTTGATCGTCTCGAGCTGGGCTCGGTCGCGTTCGGATGAGGCGATCGAGGGTGTCGGCGCGAGTCCAAGTCCCTTCGCGATCAGCCATTGAGGGAACCGATTTCGCACCTCCTCGGATCTGGCGCAGTATCCGGCCAGCGAGTCGCGAATCAGGGCGATTCTCGGCCCCGGCGCCTGGCTGGTCTCGGCTCTCGAGAAGGCCCTCTCATCCCCCCAGTCACCGTCCCAGCCGACTCCGATCTTGTCGAAACCCGCCTTGACGATCTCCGTCGCAGACTCCACCGAAGAGGTCACCGACCGATGAGCGGCCTTGAGATCCGCGGCCAGCATCATCGTGCTCCCGGCCAGCAGAAACCCGGATTCGACGACTCCGACGACCACGACGAAGGCCAGCACATTCTGAATTCTGAGAAGCAGCATCAGGGCGACGCAGCTGCCGCTGATTCCAAGAAGACTGAGACTCACGAGAAGAGATGCGGTCAATCCCTCGCCGGACCGGACCTCGCTGATCGGTCCGTCGGAGAGGATCGGAATGTATTCACCCTCCGAGTCGAATGTGATCGCAGGCGTGCCCTGGTACTGGGAGACCAGCCCGACGACCTTGATCTCATCACCGGGTTCGATCCTGTACTCGGTGTAGCGACGCTTGCCTTTCGTCTGTCTCCATGAGCGGTCGATGTACGAATCGATCCGGTTGTCGGGAACCACCAGGATGGTCTCGGACCCATCCTTCAGATCAAACTTCACGAATGAGGTCTGGTCGCTGACCGTGACCCAGCTTCTGTTTCCATCCGAATCCCTCGTCTCCTTCTCCTCGACCGCGCGGTACCAGAGTGACGGCGTCTTCGTCCACCTCGCGGTGATCGTTCCGACACGACCCGGTCGTTCGATGGGAGTCGCCTTTCCCGACGTTCTGATCGGTCCCGGAATCGCGGCCTCCACGGGAGTGAGAGGAAGGCGTTCGAGAATCCGGATGTTGCGCAGCGAGGAGAGCGACATCTGCTGTGCGAAGAGGCCGGCAGCCAGCAGGATCGGCGCGAGAATCAGGAGGGTGGCGGAGGAGACCTTTGATCGCTTCTGATTTCTGATGTCCTGATTCATGAAGTTAGGTTATCTGAACGATCCTCGTCACGACAGTCCCGCAACATCGAAGTTTGGTCGCAGTGGTGAGCATCCGGCCGGATTCAGCAGAACATCATGGATTGCCGCCCGTAGCAGGATCTGGTGCTCGGCGTCATTCCTTGTTCTCAGACTGCAGGACCACCATTTTTCGATAGGCGCCGCTTCGCTCCATCAGTTCATCGTGTCCGCCGGTTTCAAGGACTCTGCCCTCGCCCAGAACCACGATGAGATCCGCATGCATGATGGTGCTCAGTCGGTGGGCGATGACGAAGGACGTGCGACCCCTCATCAGTTCTTTGAGCCCCTGCTGGATCTTCTTCTCGCTTTCGGTGTCCAGGTTGCTGGTCGCCTCGTCGAGAATCAGTATTCTCGGATCCGCGAGAATCGCGCGCGCGATCGCGAGTCTCTGGCGTTGCCCTCCGGAAAGCTTGAAGCCGCGTTCACCGATCACGGTGTCGAGACCCTCAGGAAGCGCCTGGATGAAGTCGTCCGCCGCCGCCAGTTCCGCCGCGTGCAGGATCTCCTCGTCGGTCGACCCTCGACGGCCGTAGCCGATGTTCGATCGCACCGTGCCGTCGAACAGGAAGACGTCCTGTTCCACGATGCCGAGCAGTCTTCGATACGAATCGAGCGTGCTGTTTCTGATGTCCTCGCCGTCGAGCATGATCCGGCCACCGGTCGGATCGTAGAAACGGGCGACGAGATTGCAGCAGGTGGTCTTGCCCGCACCCGAACGACCGACCAGAGCCACCACCGAACCCGGCTCGACCTCGAAACTGACGCTCTCCAGCGCCGGGATGTCCGAATCCGGATAGTTGAAACTCAGGTTTTCGAGCCTGATCCGACCTTCGACCTGCGCCGAGACGATTTCACGTGCACCCTCGACATCGGGCATCTCCCGAGGTTCCTCGACCAGATCGAGGACCCTGTCCAGCCCAGCGAGATTGGTCTGGAACATCGTGGCGCTGTTGGCCAGGGTCTCGATGGGACCGAAGAGCATCGCCAGATAGGCGAGGAACATGACGAGATCGCCGGTGGTGATCGTCCCTTCGATCACCTGTCTGCCGCCGAACCAGAGCAGGGCCGCGGATGCCATGGGAATCAGAAGACTCCAGGCGAGTTCGACACCCCGTGCCCACCACCAGACGTAGATCTCCTTGCGAAGCATCACGTGATTCCCTGTCACGTAGCGACTCGATTCCGAGCGCCTTCTCGCGAAGCCCCGGACGACTCTCATGCCGCCGAACGACTCCGTGGCATGCGAGTCGATCTCCTGGCGTTGCAATCGGATGTCGCGGTACATGGGCCGTATGCGACCGATCCACGTCCGGTGGGTGTACCAGATCAACGGAAAGAGGGCGACCGCACCGACCAGGAGCCGCCAATCGACGAACGCCAGAACGGCCAGGGATCCCAGCAGCTGGATGATCGCACGCCACGGGTTGTAGATCATCGCGAAGACCAGATCGGCCACGCCACCGGCATCCTCCCGGATCAGGCTCGTGGCGCCTCCGGATGTGAGCTCCTGGACCTTGTGAAGCGGCAGTCTCGAGGCATGATCGAAGGCTTCATGGCGCATGGATGACTGGAGACGCTTCACCGTCTGCGTCGCCTTCCACCGTCCCGTGATCCCGAGCAACGTCGAGACCACCGAGACCACCACCACGATCGCGACCAGAATGAACAGCTGGTCGACGGGAGTCTTGGGAATCCCCTCGCTGCCTGGAACCAGTCTGATCAGGGCTTCCGGAAGCGGTTCGCCGTTGAAGACCTGATCGACCGCGAATTTCGTGACCACCGGTGGCACCAGCGCCAGAATCGTCGCGACCGTGAGCGTGCCGAGGGCGATGATCATCGACATTCGATAGGGGATCAATCGATGGAGGAAGGTCTTGAACAGATCACCGAAGGACCTCGTTCGTCGGGTGCTACGTTCCTGGGAATGCCATGAGACCACTTTCTTCTCACGTCTCGATCGGGCCTTCCTCTTCGATTCCTCCCGATACGTCTTGAATCTGATTCTGGAGGAGCGTGTGTGGGGGGTCATGAGGCTCTGTCTCTTCCCGGTCTGCGTTTTCTTCGGATCTCGGGATTCCCCAGCTGTCCGCATGCGGCCATCACGTCCCGGCCCTTGGTGCCGCGTCGCTTGGTGAACTGCCCCCTCGCGGTCGCACGACGAATGAAGGTGTCCACCGAGACCTCGTCGGGGGCCGGCCATGGAGAGTCCCTGCGCGGGTTGTATGGAATCACGTTCAGCGAACATCGAAGTGGTTCGAGCCATTCGCAGAGTCGGTCGCAATGTTCGAGGGAGTCGTTGACACCGGGAATCAACACGTATTCGATCAGCAGGGCGGAGCCACCATGAAGTGGAAACGCCTGAAGCGCCTCACGAAGCGCGTCCATGTTCATCGCTCTATTGATCGGCATCAGTGCGTTGCGAATTCCGTCATCGGGTGCGTTGACGGAGATCGCCAGATTCAGACGATGAAACCCGTCCTCGGCGACCAGCTTCGAAAGGCGCCGGATTCCGTCGATTCGGCCGACGGTCGAGATCGTGATCCTCGAACTGGCGATCGAAGGGCCGTTGTGGTCCGTCAGCACGCGGATGGCTCCGATCACCTCCTCGATGTTGTCCATCGGTTCGCCCATGCCCATGAAGACGATGTTGTTCACCTCTTCGCCGAGAACGTGTCTCGCCGCGAACCACTGCGCGACGATCTGGGCCGACGACAGATTTCGTACCAGTCCCATCTGCGCGGTCTCGCAGAACTTGCACCCCATCGCACAGCCGATCTGGCTGGAGACGCAGAGGGTTCTGGTGCGGCGGCCGCTTCTGCCCTGCATCGGTATCAGCACCGATTCCGTCTCATGCCGTCGCTCGGGGCCCGCACCCAGTCCGAGAGTGAACTTGATGGTCTCGCCTTCGATCTCGCGCCTGCCCATCGGCATCTCCTCGAGTGCGAACCAGTCGTTCGTGATGCTTCCCTGTCGGTAGAAGGCGCGGTAGGCCGAGAGTGCGTCGACCTTCGGGATGCCGAGCGTCGCCGAGGCCTCCACGAAGGCTTCGCTGGTCATCCCCAGAATGGCCGGTCCGGACTCATCTGGATTGGTGCTCACCGGCGCTTTCGAACTCATGACCCGTCGCCTTCCGGCGCTGGTGACGAGTCCGTCTCGTCCTGAAGATCGGTGGAGGCATCACGGGCGCTCTTTCGACCGTAGATCAGTGAAAGATTCCTCAGATAGATGAACCAGCCGAGGCTCTGTCCGATGATCCCAACGATGTCCTTTCGCCAGATGAAGTACGCCAGCAGCATCGAGGCCCCCATCAGTGACAGCCACCAGAAGGCCACCGGGACCGTGGAGCGGCCTTTTCGTTCACTGACCATCCATTGCACCAGCATTCTACCGGTGAACAGCGCCTGTCCCAGCAACCCGATCATCACCCAGGCGATTCCGATGGGGCTGGTGATGTTGAAGAGGCTGTTGATGAATCGACGACCCTGCTCCCGCTGGAAGTGTCGCTTCGCGAATTGAAGGGGGGTGAGCGTCTCGAAGGAGCCATCGGGTCGTTCCAGGCGGTAGACCAGCGTTCCGTCAGGCTGTTCGTGCAGGGAGATGTCCTCGCCCCAACCCTTGATTTCGATCGAGGCGGAACTCTGGTCCTGCCGAGGAGCCGGTTTCGGGCCGGTGCCGGCCGCCGCGCCCGCAGTCGTGAGGATGACCACCGTCACGAGGATGGACAGAACCAGGGTGCGGCATGTGTTGGAGAGTGGCATCGCTTGGTGATCCGATTCGTCAAGAGGTCGTTCGGAACATGGTATCACCTGCGATCAATGCGCTAGAGTATTGGGACGAACTACTCACTCATAACCTGCACAGAGAGCACGTTCATGCATATGCGCAACCCAGGTCATTCCCACGGTCCACCGACCGTCCCGGTCAAATTCATCCTCGAGGATCCTGAGGGTCTCACCGAGACCGACCAGACCGAATGGAATCTGATGGGGGGGGTGGGGGAGACCCTGCTGGAACTCGCCGTCGAGCAGGGCATCAACATCGAGCATGCCTGTGGTGCGGTCTGCGCCTGTTCGACCTGTCATGTCTATCTCGAGAAGGGGGAGGAGAGCATCTCCGAAGCCGAGGAGGACGAGGAGGACAGAGTCGAGGAAGCGCCCGGACTGCAGATCAATTCGAGACTCGCGTGCCAATGCACGATCGAAGGCGACGGTCCCATCGAGGTCCGCGTGCCTTCCTGGAATCGAAATGCCATCAAGGAAGTTCCGCACTGAATGGACCTGTTTCATGAATGAGAACGTCGGACCATACCACTGGCTGGATGTCACTCGGATCGCCGAGGAACTCACCGATGCTCACCCAGACCGTGATCCGGAATCGATCACGTTTCCAGAACTCATGACGTTGGTGCGAGCCCTGCCCGGATTCGAGGAGCGCGAGGGTCATGCCTGCAACGAACGCATCCTCGAGGCGATCCAGCAGGGCTGGATCGAGGAGTGCGCTGAATGACGGTCTACGCGGCCTGCTGTCAGACGGCATTCGACTGCCCCGGGCACCGCGATCAGATCGCATCTCGTGTCGATCGCATGCTCGAGATGGCCGATGGCGCCATCAAGGGATACGCCCCTTTTCATGACGTCCGACTCATCGTGTTTCCGGAATTCGCTCATGCCGCCCCGATCCATCCGACCATCGAGGAACTCGAGCGGGATCTCGCGGTCGAGATGCCCAACGAGCACATCGATCGCTACTCGAAGTTCTGCGCGCAACGCGGTGTCTGGATCCAGACCGGAAGTTTCATCGAGCGTGATCCGGCACATCCCGGGATTCTCTTCAACAGCACGGCGCTGGTCGGTCCGGAGGGACTGCTGTCCGTCTATCGCAAGGTCAATCCCTGGATCCCGTGGGAGCTTCATGCCAGTCCTCACGACCTCGCCGGCTACGACAGGAATCCCTTTCCCGTCGTCGAGACCGAGATCGGACGCATCGGGTGCGCCATCTGCTACGACTGGCTGTTTCCGGAGACCATCCGTCAGCTCGCGTTCAACGGCGCCGAAGTCCTGATCCGGGTGAGCGCGTACATGGATCCCTGGGGGGCGATGCCGCCCATGGATTGGTGGACCCTCTTCAATCGAGCTCGAGCGGTGGAGAACACCGCTCTGGTCGTGGCTTGCAATCAAGGCGCGTCTCTCGCTCAATATGGTCCGTTCTCCTGGCCCGGTGGAAGCATGATGGTGGACTGGGATGGACGAA
Source organism: Phycisphaerae bacterium (assembly GCA_002709755.1). Classification (GTDB taxonomy): domain Bacteria; phylum Planctomycetota; class Phycisphaerae; order Phycisphaerales; family SM1A02; genus UBA8087. The sequence goes on along the minus strand of PAQN01000049.1, from coordinate 37,905 downwards.
TCCTCACCCAGGCTTCGCCCGGCCCCGGCGAGCAGATCGTGGTCGGTCCTCTCGATGTGAACACGCTGCGCAACGAACGGGAGCGTCGCCATGGTCATGACATGCGCGGGCATCTCCGCAGCGAGGTGCACACCTATCTGAACCAACCCCATCTGGCTCCTGCCGGTGGTTGTCCGGCGCCCGATGAGCTGGCGGCTCGAATCGCGCGGTCCAAGGGCGTTCTCGGAAAGGACATCTGATGAGACTTTCATGCCTTCTGGTCCTGTGCTCAGGTCTCCTCTGGACCGGCTGCAAGCGAGACACACCCGCCCCGTTCGACGAGGCCGCCTTCATCGACTCGCTCAACGAGGGCGTCGGTCTGATGGGGCGTTTCGAATTCGAGTCGGCTGGGGATGCATTCGCTCGTGCGGTGGAGATGAAACCGGATTCATTGGTGGCTCGCCTCGACGAGGGGATCTCGATCCTCAATCGAAGCGATTCGGACGCACAGGTCACCGCTCTCGAGCGTTTCAGAGTCCTGCTGCAGGAGCATCCCCTCGATCCGCGAGTCAATTACTGTTCCGCGCTGGCGCTGCAGTATCTGGGCCGACCCGTCGAGGCGATGGGACATCTCGAGATCGTGCTCGAGCAGATGCCGGATGATGCGTATGCGACCTATTTTCTCGCTCAGGCGCTCGAGCAGACCGGTTCCCTCGAGCGTGCCCGGGATCTCTTCCGGCGCGTGACCCGACTCGACCCGTATCTTCGAAGCGCGTGGCTCGGGCTCCAGCGATGTGAGATGCGGCTCGGCGACGAGGCCGCTGCCGAAGACGCCCTGGCTGAATTCGAATCACTCGCCTTGAATCCCCGTTCAAGACTGGCGGAATATCGATACACCAGGATGGGACCGTTGTCCCTCGCGCTTGCGGGCCCCTCCGAGTCGCCTTCGATCGACGAATTCGATCCTGCTTCGGCGTTCGAACCCTCGACGCTCGTTCTGGAAGCGCCCTTCGAGACATCCGGCACGCTGCAGGTCGTCGATCTCGATGGTGATGGGATGCCTGAAATCATCGCATCAGGGGTCGCCCTCGATGGCCGAAGCTCCGTTCTGATCGAGGATCCCGATGCCTCCGGAGACTGGATCGTCGATGTCGATCATCCGCTCTCCTCCATCACCGCAGTGAACTGCATGCTGTTCGGTGATGTCGATTCGGATGGACGGGTCGATGCCTACGTCTGTCGAAACGGTCGGGATCAACTCTTGGTGCAGACCGAGGACGGATCATGGCGTCCCGTGACGGGGCTGCCCGTCCCGTCCAGCGACACCGTCGACGGTGCGATCGCCGATCTCGATCATGACGGTGATCTCGATGTCTTCGCGGTGAATGCGGACGGCCCCGATGTCCTCCTGAACAACAACGGCGATGGAACCTATCGGGACATCGCCACCCGTGCCGCCGTCTCCGGCGGTGATCGACCATCTCGCCGCGTTCTGGTCGCGGATGTCGATCTGGATCGTGACGCGGATCTGATCGTGCTCCACGACACTCCGCCCCATGCCGTCTATCTCAACGATCGTCTCTGGTCCTACGCTCGCTCCTCGGCCTTCGAGGCATTCGAGTCGTCGCCGATTCTCGCGGTCTCGTCTCGATACGGTTCCGAAACCGGGCGGGCCGTTTTGAGAACGGTCGAGGATGGCGGGATCGCTTCGAACTGGGCGCACGCCGGCGCACCCGACGCCGAATGGGTCTCCAGCGAGCGTGAGACACTCTGTCTCGACGCACCCCGTTCCGTGGATCTCCTTCCCATCGATTGCACTGGTGACGGTCGGGAGGAACTCATCGTTCGCACCCAGTCGGCCCTGTATGTCCTTTCCCCCGACAACCAGGTGCTTGCATCCTTCGCATCAGATCAACCACTCGCCAACATGGCCTCGATCGTGGTCGAGCCTCGTCACGGTCCGGGTCTGCTCACGCTCTCCGAAGAGGGAGCGCTGCGCACTCTTCGGCCCGCCACCGAGGTCGACGGTCGGCCTGCACGCGGCGACTACGCCACGATCTTCTTCACCGGACGTGATGATCCGGCCCAGCAGATGCGGTCCAACACCAGCGGAATCGGTGTCCGCTGGGCCGCTCGACTCGGCCCGACCTGGCAGGCCGGGTCCACCTGGCGTGCAGGCTCCGGCCCGGGGCAGGGTTTGCAACCGCAGGTGATTGGAATGGGGGGCGCCTCCCGAATCGATTTTCTGGAGATCGACTGGCCCGACGGCGTCTTTCAAAGTGAACTTCAACTCGTTTCCGGAACGCATCGCATCGGCGAGGTCCAGAGGCAGATCTCATCCTGCCCGCTGGTCTTCACTCGTGGGCATGACGACGACTCCTTCGAATTCATCACCGATGTTCTCGGTGTGGGTGGCATGGGGGCGATGGTGTCGCCCGGCGTGACCGCGCCCTCGCGACTGGTGGAATCCCTGCTCTTGAAGGCTGCACCCGCCGAGCTGCGACTCGCAGAACCGATGGAAGAGGCCTGTTACCTCGATGCCATCGGAGTGGTCGCGTTCGATGTTCCTGAGGAATGTGAGCTCGTTCTTGATGAGCGGCTGGCCACCTCTTCACCGGAAGCGACCTCCCGGCCCCTGGTCATCTCGGAATCCTTCAGCCCCAGCGCCGCTCGGACCCAGCAGTCCGATGATGTTCTGGACGAGGTTCTCGCGCATGATCTTCGCGCGGTCGACCCCGGTCCGATCGATTCAAGATTCATCGGTCTGCTCGAGGAGGAATCACGTCTCGAGCTGGAATTCTCCCGAAGCATCGCCCACTGTGACGTGCTTCTCGCCGAGGGCTGGGTCGAATATCCATACTCGCAGACCGTCTTCGCGGCCTGGCAGGCCGGCGCGAAGTACCGACCCGCGACACTGGAGGCCCGCACCACGTCGGGGGAGTGGGTGGTGGTCTCCGAATCATTCGGATACCCGGGAGGCATGCCACGGGCGATGGCGCTTCCGCTCCCTCCGCTGCCCGAGGGGTGCCAGGCCCTCCGCCTTCGAAGCACTCAGGAGATCTACTGGGACCGCATTCGTGTGGGAGTCAGTCGGCCGGATTCACTTCGTCGACTCGAGGTTCCTATGACCGAAGCGATGCTCGGTTTCTGCGGCTTTCCGCGGCGAAGCACCGGTCCCCAGCGACAGCCCGGGTACGACTACGACCGGCGTGATCAGTTCGGTGACGTCCGTCATCAAGCTGGTTTCTACACCGACTTCGGCCCATGTCTCGAACTCGTCTCGCAGACGGACGATGCCTGTGCGATCATCGGGCCGGGAGAGGAGATCAGGGTTCGGTTCGAGTCCCATCCGGACGAACTCGAGCCTTTGGCGAGCGGCATGAGGCGATACTGGGTTCTCGAACTGGCGGGCTGGTGCAAGGACATGGATCTCTTCACCCATCAAGGTGAACGGCTCGAACCACTGCCTTCCAGAGACGGCATGGGTCCAGGAAGCGCCGCTCGAGCTTTGATGGAGCGATACAACCGACGTTTCGCCGCAGGTCGTTGATGATTTTGCCCTTCCGTACCCTAAAATGACGTCACGATGACAGATTCGTCAAGACACGAACGCTTTCGCGCCGTCACGCCACGGTTGCGTCGAATACTTCTTCTGGTGTTCGTCGGATTCGGCATCATGTCCATCGATTCGCTCTATCTCCTCGGCGTGCGTTTCTTCGCGACGGTCGCCTCGACTCCGTCCGACACGCTGCTTTCGATCTGGGCGTTTCTCGTGCATGTCATCCTCGGGTTGATCCTCGTGGTGCCGGTGGTGCTCTACGGAGTGGGGCACATGCTGCGCGCACGGCGTTCCCCGAATCGAAACGCACGGCGTGTCGGATACGCACTCTTCGCGACGGCGCTTCTTCTGCTGATCTCAGGTGTCCTTCTGCTGCGCATCGAGGGGCTCTTCATGCCCTTCTCCGACGGCGACTCCCGCGCCCTGGTCTGGTGGGCTCACGTGCTCGCGCCGTTGGTCGTGATCTGGTTGTTCATCGCTCATCGGATGGTCGGACCACGTCTTCAATGGCGTGTCGGACTTCGATGGAGCGGTGTGGGCGCTGGTGTGCTGGCCGCCCTCTTCGTCTTTCATTCCAACACCGGTGACCCGGTCGTCAGGGATCTGGACACTTCGGGAATGAACCTGACCAACGCGCGCATCAGCGGAGCGCATTCAATTCCCGTTTCGGATCTGACCGATGATTCGTCCTGCATCGCCTGCCATCCCGATGTGCACAGTTCCTGGGCCGGCAGCGCGCATCGCTTCTCCTCATTCGACAACCCCATCTATGCCGCCACCGCACGAGACGCACGCACCGAAGGGGTGCATCTGTCCAATTTCTGCGCGGGCTGTCATGATCCGGTCCTGCTCGCGTCCGGAACGCTGGATGATCCCCGCCTCGACGACGCTTCCCTGGATCCGACCTCCATTCCCGGCGCCACTGCCGGTGTGAACTGTCTCGTCTGTCATTCGATCGTCGATGCCGGTCCATCCGGAAACGGTTCATGGACGATTCATCCTCCCACTCGGTATCCCTTTCATGATTCGAGCTGGAGCGGACTTCAATGGGTGAGCCGCCAGTTGATTCGTGCTCGTCCCGAGCTGCACGCCCGGACGATGCTCGTTCCGGGAGTCACCGATTCGGCGGAGTTCTGCGGGAGCTGTCACAAGGCGTGGATTCCCGAGGGGCTCAACGACTACCGCTGGCTGGCGGGGCAGAACCACTACGATTCCTGGCGCTTGAGCGGTGTCTCCGGACACGGTCTCGATTCATGGCGCTGGCCCGAGCACGCCATCACCGACTGCAACGTNTGTCACATGCCTCTGCGNCCCTCCTCCGGCATGGCCGCNCGCATCCGTGACGAGTCATCGGTGTTGAAGGTNCATGATCANCAGTTCGCCTCCGGAAACACCGCATTGATGGAGNTGCTCNAGCTGCCCGACCGGGAGGNNCGACTGGNGGCNAGCAAGGCCGCTCTGGCCGGNTCCATGCGGGTCGACATCATCGGCCTGCGTGAGGGCGGCGTCATCGACGGGCCCTTCATCGGACCGATTCGTCCNGTGNATCCGACGCTCGTCGGAGGTGAGTCGTACCTTCTGGAGGTCGTGAGTCGGAACCTCTCGACGGGTCATGCGTTCACACAGGGAACCGCCGACAGCAACGAGATCTGGCTGGAGGTGACCGTTCGTGATTCGCAGGGCGTCATCGCCCACAGTGGACTGATCGACGATGACGGCATGGTGGATCCGGATGCCTATCGACTGAACTCGTTCGTCATCGATTCAGAAGGCTATCGAGTCGAGAATCGNGCGGCGGGGCGCATCTTCACCAAGGTCTACGATCATCAGGTGCCACCCGGCGCCGCCTCGGTGACTCATTACCGCCTCGATGTTCCAGCGAAGCTGCAAGGCCCCCTCGACATCGAGGTCGTGTTGAGATACAGGAAGTTCGATCATGAGTTGATGGANTTCGTCTACGGCCCGGTCGAGGGAACGAATCTGGTCAAGACGCTTCCCGCCGTGGAGATCGCTCGAGATCGCGTCGTTCTCGCGGTCGANGGCGACACGAACCCGATCTCCGCNGCGGCNGCCGATCCACCCGCGGAATCNTGGGAACGTCTCTATGACTACGGGATCGGTCTCTTCAGGACAGGAAAGCAGGGGAGCTTCCGACAATCNGAGGAGGCCTTCGAAATGGTGGAGGCGCTCGGGCGACTTGAAGGAGCGTTCGGNCTGGCTCGAGTGCTCGAGCGNGAAGGACGTCTCGACGAGGCCATCGCCGCTCTCGAGAGAGCCTCCGTTCCGGGATCCACGGTGATGCCATGGGGCGTCACCTATCTCTCCGGTCAGATCGATCTGAAACGCGGGCGTTTCGATTCCGCCCGAGAGCGTCTCGAGGCGCTGGCCTTCGAACAATCCGAGCGTTTCCCCGGGGCGACCGCTCGCGGATTCGATTTTCACGGNTACGACAATCTGCTTCTCTCCCTCGCGGGATTGGAACTCCGTCTCGCGACACCCGGTGAATCCGAGCGTTATGAAGACGCCCTTGAGATGACCGAGATCGTGCTCGAACGGGACCCCGAGTCCGCGCGTGCGTACTGGCTTCGTGCCCAGGCATTCCAGGGTCTCGGTCGNNTCGANGAGGCGNCCGCGTCACGCGATCTCAACGCGCGCTANCGNATCGATGAACAGGCGGGAGAAGCCGCGATCAGAGAGGCACGCAAGCGATACCCCGCCGCCGATCACGCCGCGAATCCGCAGGCGATCTACGTGTTGTCCATCGGGGGGGGCGATCGATGACACCACCCCGGGAGGAACTCGTTCCGGGGCGCAGTCCGGGCGGAGAACGTCGGGTGATGGGTGTCATTCTCGCCGGAGNGTTCGGCGGTCTGGTCCTGCTTNTGATCCTGCTGGTCATTCGCANGCAGCGTCCCGAGCCATCCTCCCCGGAGATCATCGGCGAAGCCCTCGCGCCCGCTCCTGATGANGATCCGGTCTCGATGAAGGTTCCACCATTCTCGGCATCCTTCACCGATGTGGCCCGCCGTGCNGGCGTTCGTCATGTCCAGTCCAGTGGTGCGCTCGGGGAACGACTTCTTCCCGAGACCATGGGAAGCGGGGTGGCCATCGGAGATCTCGATGGCGACGGGGATCAGGATNTTCTCTTCGCCGACTACGGCGGAACNCCACGTCTCTATCGAAACGACACCTCGCCGGATGGTCCGATCCTNCTCACCGATGTGACGGTCGGCAGCGGACTTGAAGAGATCACGGCCACCACCACCGCCGCACTGGGTGANATCGATGGAGATGGCCGTCTCGATGTCCTTCTGGGACGTGTCGGGCGTGATCATCTCCTGCGAAACGANGGTGAGATGACNTTCNTTCCGACGGGAGGTCCTGTCGGANGGTTGGACGACCGCNGCCGGATTCTTCGATGCGGANGGTGATCTNGACGCCGATCTGCTGATCGCGAGCTACGTCGANTGGTCCCCTGANATCGATCGTCAGGTCGACTTCACCCTCGACGGCATCGGCAGGGCGTACGGNCCTCCNAACGGATTCTCCGGGACCGATCTCNGACTTCTGATCAATGACGGAGATGGCGTCTTCGNCGACGAGGCCGCATCTCGTGGGTTGCGGNTCCGACGTGCCGATCGAGGCGTTTCCGTGATGAAGGCGCTGGGCATTCTNCTNATCGATGTGGAACGNGATGGCGACANCGACATTCTGGTTGCAAACGACACCACCCCGAACCGTCTNTTTCTGAATGACGGNCAGGGACACTTCGTCGAGGATGCCGCACGTCTCGGCGTCGCATTCGANCTCGATGGCAATGCGACCGGAGCGATGGGACTGGATGCCGCNCGTGATCCCTCGACCGGNGAGCTTCTGGTNGCNGTGGGAAATTTCGCGAATGAATCATCTTCNNTGTANCGACAACGAAAAGGCNTNGGCTTTCGTGATGAATCGGCCGTCAGCGGCATCGGCTTCTCNACTCGCACGCCATTGACNTTCGGGACGCTCCTNCTGGATCTCGACCTCGATGGTCTNCCTGATCTCGTCCAGATCAACGGGCACATCGAACCCGAGATTTCTCGCGTCCAGAAGGGNCAGCGNTATCCTCAGCGTGCCCAGGTGTTTCGTGGGTTCGAAGAGGTCGGGCGCTTTCGAAACGTNGACCCGGGTCGCCTTGGAGATCTCGCCCANCCGATGGTGGGACGCGCGGCGGCCTCGGCNGACCTCGATGGTGACGGCGATCATGATCTNGTCGTGACNCGNCTCGATGATGTNCCTCTCGTGCTTCGCAACGATCTCGATCCCNNCCCNGGNGAGGTTCTTTCGNTCGAGGTCCGCGGACGCATGGCGAANGCCGGAGGCGAGGGCGCGAGGNTCGATGTCCTTGATGCGCAGGGAAGGAGCCTGTGGACCGGNGAACTCACNCGNACCCGGTCGTATCTGGCCCAGTCACAGCCGATCCTTCTTCTGCCNGTCGNGGGAGCGGNGAAACCCCTGACCGTTCGAGTCACATCTCCCTGCGGGNACNGTGGTCACCAGAACCACCGATGGGGGCGANCCCCTNATCATCGACANCGANTGAAAAGAGCCCCCGACGAATCGTCGGAGGCTCTTGTGAATTCGAAGTTGCGGGTCTCCGTGAGACTCAGCCGTCGCACGCGCCCCAGACGCTCAGGATGATCGCAAGATCCTGACCGTCGACGACCTCGTCACCGTTGATGTCCGCCGCGGAGCCGCCGGTTTCGCCCCATGCGCTGAGAATCACGGCGAGATCGGAGCCACCGACCTGATTGTCCCCGTTCAGGTCCCCTGGACAGGCTGGCGCATCCTCGCAGATCAGTCGGTTGATCGAGAACTCGTCGACACCGGCTTCGGTGATCGAGTTGTTCGGGTTGTCANTGGCGACGAATCGGACCTGGACCGTGGCGGTGGGCTCGACCAGTTCCGAAACCACGAAGCTTCGTGGGTACCAGTTGCTGTCGATCCCCTCGAGCTGGCCGTTGTCGTTGGTGTCGGCATCCACTTCATGGGCAAGGACCCAGTCCGTGCCGTTGTTCGTGACTTCGATCAGCATCGAATCGGCATCCGCAGGCGAGCCCGAGGCGTCATCGCAGTTGAACCAGACCATGACCGAGATCTCCGCATCGCCNTCTGAAAGATCGATGACTGGCGAGATCAGACTGACCGACCCGTTGTCCAGGTCGTTGCTGCCGGCGCTGGCGCCGACCGGTCCGTTCTGAGTCACGTAGCACAGGACGCCATCATCGGAGGCGTCCTCGTCGGGAGCCATCTGCTGGCCCGAGCTGAAGGAGCCGTTCGGATCTGCGATCTGCCAGAATCCGGCAGTCGTTCCCGCGGTGGCGCTGGTGGTGAAGCCGTCGGTTCCTGATTCGAACGATTCGACGCTCAGAACCTCACCGGTGGCCGGGCTGGTCTGGTAGTTGCTGGTCGGTGCGTTGCTCGGGTCGGCGAACGAGAGTCCGCCGAGTTCCGCGCTCAGGAAGTACTGAACGGTGCTTCCACAGTCCATTGAAGGCAGCNTGGCGCGCCAGCTCGTGCCGCCGAGNGACACCAGTTCGGACGTCTGGTAGGAACCACCGTCGATCGAATAGTTNAGCAGGGCCGTTCCCGGNGTGATGGTGCCACCNACCTCGGTCAGNCGAATGGNGAGTTCGGTCTCGACGCCGGGATCGATCGTGGTCGGAAGGCCGTCCGGNTAGNCGAAGTCGACTCTCAGCGGGGGCTTGTTCATCCAAACNGTGAAGCCCGAGCATCGCGCCTGGAAGATGTCGATGTAGCCGTCNCCATTGAAGTCGACGGGGGCGATGTCGAAGCTGGCCGTGAGTTCGGAGCTNGGAATCGGAAGCACGTTCTCGACGAAGAGTTCGTTGATGTTTCCGGTGTTCTCGTAGAGGTGGGATCGTCTGCCGGTGGAGGGGCAGAAGGATGGGAGGTCCGCGTCGACGTCCGCGACGAAGCAGTCGAGGTCGCCGTCGTTGTCGAGGTCGAAGCACGATGGGGTGTTTCCGAACTCGCTGAGAGAATCACCGATCACGTAGGTCGTGAAGTTCGCTCTTCCGTCACCTCCGATGCCCGTGTTGATGGCATATCTGTCCTGGGAGTCGTCGATGATGAGAATGTCCAGGTCGGCATCACCGTCAAGGTCGTCCACCTTGAAGTGGTAGGGAGCGCCGGAGTAGACCAGGTCGGTGTTGAAATCCGTTCCGGGCGTGCTGCCTTCGTTGTAGAAGATCTCGACGATGTTGGCCCCGAGGGTGTTGCATGCCGCGATGTCGAGCTTGCCGTCGTTGTTGAAGTCGGCGGCCTCGGCGGCATTGCCGAAATCGGTCGAAAGCTCGCCGCTGGTCATGACCGTGTTCAGCGTGTCATAGAAGTATCCCGGTCCGGGCCCCGCGGGATCGTCTCCCCAGTTGAAGAGAAGCTTGGCGTTGTAGTCGTCCGAGGGGTTCTCCGGCGGACTCTGCTGGCATTCGCCCGGGTCGTTGGTGTCGCCGTCGCCGTTGATGTCGAGGCAGTACGTTCCACTCGTTTCGGGGGTGTCGTAGTCCGTGTAGAAGAGNTCGGTNTANCCNTCNCCGTTGAAATCGCCCCACGCGATGTCGCAGAACCTGGGATTGGCCACGCTGCCGTTCACGGCGAACATCTCGGGGATGCGGAGGTGTTCATGCCTGAATCCGAGCCAGTTCCCGTTCTGGTCGTTGCCGAGATTGATATGGACTCTGGGCTGTCCCAGCGTCCAGTCCATGTCGTCACTCATCGTGGTGGCTGTGACGAGGTCGAGGAAGCCGTCGTTGTTCACGTCCATGGCCTCGACGTTTCGGTCGTTCGTGGGCGCTGCGAAGCCATCGTCACCTGCGAGGTCCGAGCTCGTCGCGAATTCAGCCGTTCGGTCCGTCAGGACGCCGTTTTCATTCATCAGCAGCAGATTGGGCCAGCCGCCCTCGATCGAGCCGACGAACTTGATGGCGACGGCGACGTCGATGTCTCCGTCGTTGTCGAAATCACCCCACGTGATGTCCTTCTCGAGGTTGAGATACTCGAAGGTCGGATCGAGAATCAGCCGGTCNTCGGTTTCATTGACCAGTTCGAGTGTGTTGAACTGAGCCTGAGCCATNGCGCACGGAACAAGCATGGTCGCAAGTGTGATGATTCTGAATTCGGGTCGCATTTTTCTGCTCCAGAGTGGTTGCAGTCTTTGCNCGGGTGGTCCGCACGTCGTGGGGTGGTCGTTGAAGGGTCACGTGCCGGAGCACGGTCCCCAGTTTGCAAGGATAAGCGAGAGGTCCGCACCTGTGACGGTACCGTCTCCGTTGATATCGGCATTGGGATTGGTGGTGCCCCATGCCGAGAGAATCTCCGCGAGATCGGAGCCGCTGACGGCGCCGTCTCCCGTNATATCACCGATGCAGGCGCAGGCGTCGAGAATCCCGTCGTCATTGGCATCNACCGAGGGGTCCGTGAGGATCTCGAGGAGATCCGCNGTGCCGTTTTCGTTGCAGTCGTCGGGAGCCGCATCGAAGGCCTGCATCATGAAGGCCGCATCNGCGAGGTCGACGTCCCCGTCCTGATCGATGTCGCCGATCGCGCATGAGTCATCCGGAGTGATCACGTCGTCCTCCGCGAAGCATTGCTTGAAGACCTCGAAGTCCGCGAGGTCGACGTCCTCGTCCCCGTCGTAGTCGAATTCGATTCTGCCGAGGGAGTCGAGGAACTGGATCAGCAGATCCTTTTCGTTCTGCGGCAGGGCGGCGAAGAGTGCCATGCTGTCGCTCGCCTCTCCGAACAGCCCGTGCTCGTTGATCGCGGTGGTGACGCGAGCCGCGAAGTCACCGCTGCCGGCTCGTCCGTCATGGAGCATCGCCTGTCGCCAGCGAAGTCCCCAGAGAGGGGGTGTTCTCATCTCGCACTCGAAGGCATCTCCCATCCTGACGCCATCGCCCAGGGTGCCCATGCAGTGCAGGAGGAAATCACCGTAGGGCTTGAATTCCCTGTTTCTGAGGAAGGACTCGAGCGAGGGGTCGTCCGCGGTGGTCAGTGTCGGGGAGTGGCATGCCGCGCAGCCCACGTTGTTGAAGATCACCTCACCNGTCATGCCCGACTTGGGGGTCTGNGGGGGAGGCGCGAGGTAGCGCTGATATGTGGTGACNCGNTCGATGAATTCAAGNCCGTTCTCGTCCGGTTGATCCTCGGGATCCGCCACGGTGTCGCACGTGTCCAGAATGGCTTCGTCGCCGTTGGGCGCGAGCTCATCGGGAAGCAATCTGTTTGTGAGGCCCATCTCCCCGAGTGACGCATCGGCGCTGAAGCTCAGAACCGTGGGAAGTTGTGCCTTCCATCCGAACCGTCCGACTCTCGCCACCCCCGGCGTTTCGAGCGCTTCGGTGATGCTCGCTCGTCCGCTCACACCGTCGCCGTCGCTGTCGAAGGGGTCCTCCATGGCAAGCAAGGTCGAATCGGCGATCGCCTCGACGAGGCCATAGGCGAGGGCGCCATTCGTGATGTGATTCACCACGACGGAGGCTTCCACGGGAATCTCCTCGGAGCATTCACTGTTGATGGCGCTGAGCTGGTGGACCGGACCACCCAGATGGGTGAGGTCCACGAAGGAGCCCTTGTCGTCGCCCCCGAAGAAGGTGACTTCGATCGTGCCGGGGCCGCCGACGATGGTGCCGGTCCCGTGGCAGGACTGNCAGTTCGATTTGTTGAAGAGCGGGCCCAGGCCCTGAGCGATCGTGACCGGTGTGCCGTAGTCGATCCTGCCCTGGATCCAGGCATCNAGTTGCGAGCTTGAAAGTTCTCGGAATGGTTCACCACTTCGTTCCTGCAGAGCCAGNTCATCACCAGAGCCCCAGAGGGTNGCGCTGCATGAGATGGCGGCAAANACCAAGATGCCGGTAGGACCGAACCTTGGGGNCATGGCTGAACTCCTCGTCTTCAGATGNNNGGCACAACTCGATGGGNTACCCCGANNANGGNCCGGGCATCNNTAGAGTANGTGGTGGNCCCCNGAGGTCAAGAACAAACGCGTGTTGACANTTAAAAACGGATATTTATCAGCAGNCCNTCTTGGAGGAGCNCGGTTGAGTAGGATCGNTCATGNCCGNCCNAAGGCNCAGGAGCGCACCATGTCGATTCATCACANCCCAGCCTNCGNATCCCCTGCATGGNTGGGTTTNGCNATCCTTCTATCCNTNTCAATGCTGGGAGGTTGTGATCCGAGTCTGAGCCAGGAAAGCCCCGCGCCAGGGGATGATTCCACTCGAATTGANGATGGGCCNNTGCTCAGCGACGTCGTCGGTGACGGGCGGCTTGCCGTCGGCAAGCGGTTGCTCGTCTCCGGACGGCTTGATGAATCTCTGGTGATCTTCGAGACCGTCGTTCGTGAGCGCCCCGATCTCGCCCGGGCGCATTTCCTCAAGGGAATGGCTCTTCACGGGAAGAAGTCCCATGCTCAGGCTCTGGCGCAGTATCGACGTGCGGAGACCATGTTGCAGCGGTTTCCCGAACGTGAGCTTCTCGATTACTACGTCGCCTGGAGCGCGTTCTATGCCGGTGACTCCGCTCTCGCAGGTGCAAGAGTCGAGCGATGTCTGCAGCAGGCTCCAGATCAGGCCGACACCAATTTCCTCGCAGGCCTTCTCGCGTTCAACGACGACCGTCTTCAAGATGCCGAGGCGTCCTTCAGACGTGCACTTCGTCTCGCGGAGGGTGAACCCGAACCCGTTCGAAGCAAGGAGCTGCGGCGTGCCTGGATCAGACTCTCCGACGTGCTTGCTCGCGACGATCGTCAGGAGGAAGCGCTCGAAGCCATCGTGAACGCCATCGAGATCNGGCCTGATTTCGCGGAATCCTGGTTTCGAAGGGCTTCGCTTCTGTCACGTCTGGGGCGTGTCGATGAGGCTGAAGAAGCCCTCGCTCGCTGGCGTGCGCTCGGNGGGGGGGCGGGTTCATGAGCCACTCGTCCNTCGCAGGAGCGCTCNCANGTTCCCGCCTCGGCGGACTCTGCTTGCTCGGNGTNNTCGTCCTCANTGGNGGATGNCGTGACGNCGAACCACCCGAACCANCATCCAGCGCCAAAAGCCTGATGCNGAGCTCCGATCCATTCGTCTTCACCGACGTCACCTCGAGTTCGGGCATCAGCATGAAGACGATCTCCGGCGACACCCCGTCCACCCAGATTCTCGAGGTGAAGGGGGGAGGTCTGGCCTTGATCGATTTCGATCGTGATGGTGACCGNGANCTCTTCGTTCCNAACGGTGCGACGTTGGCCGATCCCGAGTCNGGGCCCGGGNCGAGACTCTTTCGCAACGATGGNGGGCTTCGATTCACTGATGTGACNNNGGGTTCAGGGATCACNCACACGCGCTGGTCATTCGGAACCGCCGTCGGCGACATCGATGCCGATGGTCTCGATGACATCTTCATCGCCTGCTACGGACCCGACGTGCTGCTTCGAAATCGTGGTGATGGCACCTTCGAGGACGTCTCNCNGGCGGTCGGTGTCGGCGATTCCGGATGGTCCACGAGCGCGGCCTTCGGAGATCTCGATCTCGATGGCGATCTCGATCTCTTCGTGACCCGTTACGTCGATTTCGATGTCACGAGTCCGGTGCCTCCCGCGAGATTCAAGGGGATCGAGGTCGTCAATGGACCTCGTGGACTCGACTCGCTGTCCGATCTTTTCTACGAGAATCAGGGAGACGGCACGTTCAAGCTCCACGGGGCCGGTGATGCGCTTGGTGGGCTTGAGCCGAGTTACGGATTGAACGTCGCGATTCTCGACTTGAACGACGATGGTCTGGTCGATGTCCTGGTCGGAAACGACTCTCAGGCCAATGATCTCTACCTCAACGGATCCAATGCGGATGAAGGGCTCGCCTTCAGGGAGTCCGGGTTGATGTCCGGACTCGCGCACGATCTCAATGGATACGACCAGGCCACCATGGGAATGGCGGTCGCTGACGTGGATGGCGACGAGACTCCGGACGTCTTCACCTCCAACTTCTCGAGTGATTCGAACACCATGCACGTCTCCACTGGTTCCGGTTTCTTCGATGACAGAACCAGGCAGTTCGGACTCGCGCTCGTGAGTCGTCCCTTTCTGGGATGGGCCAGCGGTTTCTTCGACTTCGATCACGACGGCGACGAGGACCTCCTCGTCGTGAACGGTCACGTCTATCCCCAGGCGACTCGGGCCACCATGGACTCCGAGTACGAACAACCCATTCTCCTCATGGAGCGAGAAGGAAAGCGCTTCCGTCGAATCCAGCCGGAAGGGGCCATCGGCGAGCCACATCGGGATCGGAGCGCCGTCTTCGATGACCTCGACGGGGATGGGGACGTCGATCTCATCGTCAGCGAGCTGAACGGTCCCGTCCGACTGCTGCGCAACGAACTCGACCGATCCGGCTGGTTGCAGGTTCGTCTGGAGGACGAACGGGATGGTGTCGGGAACCGTCACGCCGTCGGTTCGGTCGTGCGTCTGCAATCGGATGACTGGTCCGCGATCCGCTGGCTCACCGGTGGGGGGCCTTTCCAGTCCAACTGGTCGCCGGTGCTTCACTTCGGCCTGCCCGAGGGGTTCGAGCGCGGTACTTTGACGGTGCGTTGGCCCGATGGCGTTCGAGAGAGTCTAGAGGTCACCCCGGATCAGGTCATCACGCTGAGGCGTGGGTCCGAATCGCAGCGCGATGTCACAGGATCGGACTGAGGAAGCCGGCGAGGGTGTTCCCCACGCGTCGAGCCAGACCTCTCTTCAGCCATTCGTGCTCCTCGATTCGACCGGAGCGTTCGATGTAGCTCTGTTGAAGGTCTCGAAGCTGGACTGCGAAGTCGCTGTCGTAGATGATCCCACCGCATTCGAAGTTCAGATTGAAACTTCTTCTGTCCAGGTTGGCGCTCATCACCACGCCGATCTCCCGATCGATCGTGATCGTCTTGGCGTGAAGCAGGCCACCATTGAATTCATGGATGTCCACTCCCGCATTCAGCAGCGGCTCGTAGTTCGAGCGACTCGCGGCGGCCACCATCCATGAATCATTTCTGGCCGGAACCACCAGAGTCGTCTGCACACCTCGTCTCGCGCAGACGCAGAGATTCTTGATCGTGGTCTCGTCCGGCACGAAATAAGGCGTCGTCAGCACCAGTTCATGGCTCGCCTGATGAATGCACGCCTGGACGATCTGAGTGGTGGCTTCGTTGTAGAAGTTCGGGCCGGTCGCGATGATCTGGACGGGCAGTCCCTGTTCACGGTTCTTCGGCTGTCTGTTCAAGGGGACTTCCGGAAGCTTGCCCGTCTCGAAATGCCAGTCTTCGATGAAGAGTATCTGCAGCTCCTTCGTCGCAGGTCCGTCGATCCTGATGGAACAATCGACCCACGGAGCGAAGTCGGGTTTGATCGCGAACGCGGCCTCGGCCAGATTGTTCGATCCGGTGTAGCCGATCTGGCCGTCGATCACCGCGATCTTTCTGTGGTTCCGAAGATCCAGTCTCGAAAAGAGCATGCGGATCGGATTGACTGGAAGTGCGCCGACGACCTCGATTCCGTGCTCACGCATGGTGTGAACGAGCTTGCTTCTCAGGAATCTTTTCGAGCCGACGGCGTCCACGAGGAGGCGACAGACCACGCCCTTCTTCGCGGCTTCGATCATGGCGTCCGCGACCATCTGTCCGGCGGCGTCATCGAGATAGATGAAGAACAGCAGGTGGACTTCCTCTTCGGCCGCCCTGATGTCGGCCGAAAGCATGGTGACGAATCGTTCCGAATCGCCGAGCAGCGTGATCTGGTTGCCGCTCACCGGTGCGGAGCCGGAGACCTGTTCCGCCAGACTCGCGATCTGGCTCGAGGTCATCTGAAGCGCCACCCGGTTCTCGGCGACCGAGTTCGCATGCACTCCCGGCATGTCGACTCTCTTCACCGCGGCGGCATGTCTCTTCTTGCGGAAGTAGCCGAACCGTTCCTCGCCGAAGAGACCGTAGAGCACGAACCCTAGAATGGGAAGGCCCATCAAGAGGATCACCCAGGTCAGAGCGGTCTGCGGCTGCTTGCTCTTTCTGATCAGCACGAAGGTGATCAGAAGCACCCTGATCGCGAAGTCGATCAGAAGGAAATGAACCAGGGCGTCCACCATCCAGGTGACGCTGTCTGCCTGGTCGCCGGCAAGAGTGATCACCGGCATCGGCGAGCTTCCGTCCTGCACGTGTCGCGGGAGTTCTTCGGTCCGAGCACGGCCTGGTTGTGCGGGTCAGTCCACAATTGAGATGATCTCGTAACGCCTCGTGCCGCGAGGCAGGTCGACTCTGATCGTTTCGCCGACACGAGCCTTCATCAGTGACATCCCCATCGGCGAGGTCGGTGTCACCTCGATGTAGTCCAATGTGAAGTCACCGGTCGGGTTGCCGACCAGGCGATACTGCTCCTCCTCCTCATCCTCGAGGTCCTTCAGAATCACCGTGGCTCCGAGGAACACCATGTCGTCCGGAACATCGGCGTCGTCCGCCACCTGCGCGTTCTGGAGTCGATCTTCGAGCTCTCGGATCTTCGCTTCATTGAGGCCCTGATCCTCACGAGCCGCGTGGTATTCCGCGTTCTCCTTGAGATCGCCGAGCTCGCGAGCGGTCGCGATTCTGGTGGTCAGCTCCTTGCGTGAGGCGATGTGGTCCCGAAGCTGCTTCTCGAGTTCCTTCTTCTCTTCGCCGGTGATGAAGTCCATGTCTCGAATCCCGCCAATCATGTCTCAATGGGGTCGAATCCGCTCAAGAGCCGACCTGCCGGTTGAATACTGTGCTTTCAAGCATGACGCCTTGCTCGATCGAGCAAGGCGTGAGCACGGCTTTTCATTGACCCGATCTTACTCAAACGACCCTGAGATCGCCAGATCATCGTGACGAGACCGGGTGAGAATCCTCGCTCCCAGGACGACGGTCCACGCACCGATCGCCGCGAGGAGGAGTTGCACGACGGCGGTTCTTCCCGGCCACGGACTCATTCCAAAGAGACGTTCCGGATCGATCGTCGAGACGCCCAGAGTGAGGTCGACCGGGTTCCACCATTGCAGAGCCTCGGCATCGGTGAGCAGTGGTGAGCACACGGTCAGGAGCAGCGCGCCAAGAACAATCAGGATTCTGCATGTCCACCCCCGTGCGCCCGCGCCCAGCGCCACCAACGCACCCATCAGAAGAATCCACCCGGCAAGGATGTTCGTGATGCTGAGTGTCCGATCGACCGACCATTCACTCAGCAGTCTGAGCGGCCAGAGCGTCACCTCGACGCTGCAGATCAGCACGATGCAGTCGAGCAGCGACTGTCGAATCGGCGCGGTGAATCTTCGGAGCAGAAGCCGTGACATCGGCCATGCGATCGTGATGCCCAGCATCAGCGTCACACTGAACATCCTGAGGCCCTCGGCATGATCATCCGACATCGAATTCAGCGGCCCTCTCGGGCCCATGCAGAGGATCCACGCGCCTGTGATCCACATGCATGACAGCATGATGAGGCCACGTGGAAGTGGGAAGGACGTCTTTTCGGCGGATGAGTCCGGCATGTCACTCCGAAAGCATCTCTTCGCCCACCGCGACCCGGCGAGCGGTCGCGATGTCATGTCTGACATCGATCACGATCGAGTCGAGCTGTCTGAAAGGTCCGTAGTTGGCATGAACCGAATCGATCAGACGCAGTTTCTCCTCCGAGGTGATCTCGGTCGCGCTTCGAGTGCCGGGCGCATGGCCCCAGAGGATCCGCGGACCGGAGTTGCAGTGGAGCCACAGATCCTGATTCGTCATGTATTCACCGACGTCGATGCCCATGATCTCGCTCGCCCATGCCCGGGTCTTGACGAGTCCGGCCAGTCTCAGGCCTGCATCCAGATCTTCCGAATTCGCCCACAGTCCGCCGTGGTCGAGACTGCCATCGGCATGCGTCGGTGGTGGGGTGGATGTTCCCGTGATCAGTGGAAGCGACGGACTGGCGGTTCCCATCTCGAATCTCCAATCGAGAAGTCTTCCCTTGTCGTCCACGAGATGGTCTTCGTCCTTCCATCTGATCACCGCGGACGGGGTGGCAAGTGTGCCGAACACGATCAGATTGCCATCACCATCTCTCTCTAAGCGGTCGAGTCGATCGAACCAGCCGCCCTCCGCAAGAATCCGGTGTGCCTTCATCAGCCCCGTTCGATCGAACGGGTCTGATCCCGCGATCTCGGTGATGCGGGCTTCCATCTCTTCGACCAGCTCCGGCGCCGACGTGAACCAATCGGGAGCGTTCGCCACGTCCATGGTGATCTCGCGGTTGGATTGATCGCGACTTCTCTTAGATTCGAGATTCGGAATCCCGATGAAGACGATCCCTCCGACAGTCAACGCGAGGATCGACCATGCGGTCATGCCCGCGGCGGTGCGAAGCGTCCCTTCTCCGAGGGTCCTGCTCAGGATCCTGTCGATGAGGTCTTCCTGTGATTTCTTCTTGGGCATCGTGAAACGATCTCCGGTCCCTGTCCGGCTCAGGAGCGAGCCAGCGTGCTTTCATCCATCCGGCCATGCCTCTCGAGAGCGGCTCTGACCAACGAACCACACAACGTGGTCATGTTCTTTCCAATGTGCGCCGCGGCTTTCGGCACCAGCGAGTGCTCTGTGAATCCGGGCATCGTGTTGATCTCGAGAACCCAGCATTCCAGGCCGTCGAAGATGAAATCGACTCTGGCCACGTCGCGTGCACCGATCACACGCCAGAGTTTCAATGCGTGCGACCTGCAGGTCTCCGCGATGCCCGAAGGGAGTTCCGGATCGAGGACGTAGGCGGTGTCGTCACGTTCGTATTTCGCCTCGTAGTCGTATCGGCCCGACTTTGGAACGATCTCGATCAGTGGGAGCGCCTCGTCGGAGATGATTCCCACCGTCAGTTCGCGCCCCGTGGCGAGTCTTTCCGCCATCAGCCTTCGATGCGTGCCTTCCAGTGTGTGCCGTGCCTGCGTGAATTCGGATCGATCGTGACAGACCCTGACCCCGATGCTGGAACCTTCGTCGACGGGCTTCAATACCAGAGGGAACGGCAGCGTGTTCGGCGCCCCGGGGTGGAGTTCGCTCCATTCCAGCGTGGGAATCCCCGAGTCGAGGCACCTTCTCTTGGTCTCGCATTTGTCCATGCCGGCCGCGGAGGCTTTCGAATCCGAGCCCACGAATGGGATTCGGCTCGACTCGAGTCGTTCCTGCAGCGGGCCTCCTTCGCCGAACGGGCCGTGAAGAACCGGGAAGATCACATCTGCATCGAACCCCGTGAGTTCGTTCTCGTCCGGTCGGTCGATCTCGTGTTCGCTCACGTCGAACAATGCATCCTCGCGAAGCGCAGCCGCCACCTGGCGTCCGGACGCAAGGCTGACCTCGTGCTCGGGATCTGGGCCTCCCATCAGCACGGCAACTCGGGTGGGTGTGTTCGGGTCGGGCATCATCGACTTCCAGTCCGGGAGAGACATCCTTTCAGTCCTCCCATGTACATCGGCTCGGATCCCCTCGGAGGTCCAGATAAGAGCCTATCAGGCAGGGGTCGGATGCGGTCAGTCTCGATCCCAGATCACCACTTCGGTCTCGAGCTCGATTCCGCTGTCCGCGTGGACCGCTTGCTTGACCACGTCGATCAGTCGAACGAGATCCGATGCCTTGCCTGCGCCCGTCTTCATGACCAGAAAATTGCCGTGACACTGGCTGACTTCAGCTTCACCCACGCATCGCCCCTTGAGATTCGCTCGATCGATGAGCATTCCCGCGCTGATTCGTTCGCCTGTCTGCGGGTCGATCGGATTTCGAAAGGCGCATCCGGCGCTCTTGTCCGCCATGGGTTGAGACTTTCGCTTGTACTGGAAGATCTCCTTGACCCGTTCTCGCAGGAGCAGTGGGTCCCTGTCCATGAGTTTGAAGGTCCCCCACAGGATCGGAGCGTCCGGGAGATTGGTCGTGCGATAGCCCATCTCAAGTGATTCTCTCGGGTAGATCACGATCTCGCCTCGGCGATCAAGACATGCCACCGCGTGAAGCGAGTCGGCGATCTCACCGAACGCTCCACCTGCATTCATCGTGAGCGCGCCGCCGATGGATGCGGGGATTCCCGCCATCTGTTCGAGGCCGCCGAGACCTCTTCGCACCGTCTCGTGCATGGTCTTCTGCATGTCCGCACCCGCCATCGCGCGGATGAGCTCCGGGGCGCCATCGAGGTTGTAGCTGACCTCCTTGAAGTGAGGATGGTCCAATGAAACCACGATTCCTCCCACGCCTTCATCCGCGACGAGCAGATTCGCGCCCGACCCAAGGATTCGAACCGGGACGTCGCTTTCATGGCAACGTCGGACGATCCTGCTCAGGGCTTCGGTGGTTCGAGGTCTGAGCAGCATGTCAGCTCGACCACCCACCGCGTACCAGGTGTCCTTGCCGATCGGGTGGTCTGGAAGCGCCTCGACATCAAGGTCCGCGAAGAGAAGGTGGTTCGCAGGGGGGACGCTCATGACTGCTCGAACCCGAGCAGTTGATGTCCGATCTGCCAGACGGGACCCGCACCCATGACCACCACGAGGTCTCCGTCCCTTCCGATGACCTCGAGCTGCTCGACGATCGCCTCGAATGGATGGACATGCATCGCTCTGGTGCCGCGATGCCTGAGTCTTTCGACGAGATCACTTGCACTGACTCTCTGGCGTTCGGCTTCGCTGTCCCTGACGAAATAGATCTGCGGAACGATCACGATGTCCGCATGATCGAAACTGGTGGCGAAGTGGTCGAGAAGAAAACGTGTCCTGCTGTGCTGATGCGGTTGAAAGACGCAGATCAGTCGTTTCGGATCATGATTCGTCCGAAGCGCCCTGAGGGTGGCTTCCACTTCGGTTGGATGGTGCCCGTAGTCGTCGATCACCACCATCTCGCCGCCATCTGGGAGGGTTCGGCTGCCAAGCAACTGCATCCGGCGTTCGAGGCCCTCGAACGAGGCGATGGCCTCGGCGATGAGGTCCCAGCCGGCTCCGCAGCGGTGTGCGAGGATCGCCGCCGCCGCGGCATTCATCGCATTGTGGGTCCCGATCATCGGTGCATGCCAGTTCGCCACCGGAGTTCCTTCACGATCGTGGATCGTGACACGACCGTCTTCAAGAGAGACACGCCAGTCAGACTCGGGGGTGAATCCGAAGGTCTCGACCCGGCAATGCAACCCCGCCGTGACGTCACGCCGATGCGCTCCTTCGTGTGCGATCAGGAGGTAGCCCCCCTGATCCTCATCCGGAATCAGTTCTGCGAAGGCATGGAACGCCTCGACGATCTCCTCCAGGCCGCCGTAGATGTCCAGGTGGTCTTCTTCGATGTTGTTGATCAGCGCCAGCACGGGGCGGTGGTGGTGGAACGAACGATTGAATTCACAGGCTTCGCAGATCATCAGTCCATCGCGTCCNGCCAGAGGGCCNTCNCCGGNAANGCGATCTTCGCCGACTCGCCATCCGCCACCTATCTGNGAGCANCGTGCTCCCACGATCACGTTCGGTTCGAGTCCGGCCTGNATCAAGGNGTGTGCCAGCAACGCGCTGGTCGTGCTCTTTCCGTGCGTGCCNGCGATCGAGATNCCAGTCCNTTCNGATTGNAGACGGCCCAACGCCTCGGNGTAGCTCANCACCTCGATGCCCCGTCGTTGAGCCTCGAGAAGCTCCGGGTGATCGGGTGGGACNGCCGCCGAGTGGATCNCCAGATCGCANTCCTCGGGAAGGAGNCCNGTCGATTCNCCGATCGNCATCGAAAGATCCGCGTCGAGAAGCGCCNCGATNTCCGGTCCGGTCTGGGCATCCGAGCCACTCACNCGGGCTCCGAGNGCGTGCATCATCATCGCCAGGCCGCTCATTCCGGAACCACCNGCACCCACGAGATGGATNGCGCGGGTGGCGAGCGAGTCACCATTTCTCGGAGGNGTGGTCCTGGATTCTGCCTTGGGNGACTGCATGCGATTATTCTATCGGTCCATCACGTCNTGTCAGGGCAAGATTCTCNGCTCGCGTACAATGATCGNGAACTTCACCCTTCGGAGATGCCCGCTCGTGGGAANNTCATCAGANTCACCATCCACCCGCAGTTCCCCCAGCGCCCAGGTTCTGATCGTCGAAGACGAGCATGATCATGCGGAAGTGATGGCCGACGCTCTTCGCAAGCCGGGTCATATCTGCACGATCGTGCACGGGCTCGAGGAGGCGACCGAGGAGCTTCTCCACGGAAGCTTCGATGTGATCGTGACCGATCTGATGATGGAGAGCGCCACCTCGGGGCTCGAGGTCCTCAAGCTTGCGGGTGAGCATCAACCCGGCGCCGAAACCATCATGGTCACCGCCCACGGNGATGTGCCCACCGCCA
Organism: Phycisphaerae bacterium; assembly: GCA_002709755.1. Lineage (GTDB taxonomy): Bacteria > Planctomycetota > Phycisphaerae > Phycisphaerales > SM1A02 > UBA8087. The sequence goes on along the minus strand of PAQN01000049.1, from coordinate 14,978 downwards.
AGGCTGCTCTTCAAGGCGGTGCCTACGACTTCATCGAGAAGCCCCTGGANCTGCCTGTCTTCAGAAATCTCGTCGGTCGGGCGGCTGAAACGGTNCTTCTTCGCACNCAGAACGAGCAACTCCGNGGNGAAGTCGATGCCGCCTACGGGTTCGAGGGGATCATCGGTGAGAGNGCCGCGATTCGAAANGTCATCGAACAGATCAGNAAGGTCGCTCCCAGCACCATTCCCGTGCTCGTGAGCGGGGAGTCCGGAACNGGCAAGGAACTGGTCGCTGCCGCGGTTCACAACATCTCGAAGCGGTCCGCCAGGAAATACGTCACCTTCAATGCGGCNGGGCAGAGCGAATCCCTGCTCGAGGATCAGCTCTTCGGTCATGTTCGCGGCGCCTTCACCGGAGCGGACAAGGACAGGCAGGGTGTCTTCGAGTACGCGGACGGAGGGACGGTCTTCCTGGACGAGATCGGAGACATGCCNCTCGGNATGCAGCCNAAGCTTCTGCGTGTTCTGGAGAANGGTGATGTGATCCGNCTGGGAAGCAACGATTCGCGCAGGACCGACGTGCGATTCGTCAGTGCCACCAANCGAGACTTGAAGGCGATGGTCGAAGCGGGGGAGTTTCGTGACGACCTCTTCTTCAGGATCCGAGGCGCTGAGATCCATGTTCCAGCGTTGCGAGAACGTCGGGAGGACATCCCGCTCCTNGTGAATCATGCGATCGGTCGNTTCGCNGCCGACATGGACATCGAACGNCCCGTCATCACCCAGCCCGCGATGATGCGCCTGGTCTCNTATGGATGGCCGGGNAACGTTCGTGAATTGTTCAATGTCGTCCATGCGATNGTCGTGATCTCGGAGGGCGAGATCACGGTTCGTGACGTCCCCGAGGAGATTCGTGAATCGGAACAGGACGAGGAGCACGCNTCCATGCGTGGCCTTGCAGGCGTCGGGCTGGATCGCCTCGAGAAGGAGGCCATCAGGCAGACCCTCGCGATGACCAATGGAAATCGCGAGCAGACCGCCAAGCTCCTCGGAATCGGTGAACGAACNCTCTACCGAAAGCTCAAGGAATACGGTCTNAGGTAGTCCGGGTCAGGCCGCCTGNTACGAATCGCACTGGCTGATCGGNGACACCTTGAGGTGNNTCNNCGCATTGTCCGGNAGATCGCAGCTGGCGACGNGCTCGCCNTNGTCGTGCGGGTTGATNCTGATCTGGATCANCAGATCGGNGCCGAGGTCCTTGCCGAAGTGTGANCANGTGCCGCAAAGTGCTTCNGAGTTCGTCATGCGANTTCCTTTCGTCTGATGCGCACGGGAGAGTTCCGNGNTCTTGATCATGACATNTACTTCGTCCGNCNCCATGATTCGGATCACNGCTTCCTCCCAAAAAANACAAGTGCTATTGAGACTCGAAATCAATTGNTTTTCAANCNNCCTTNGAGCGAGTGGNAGCCGNTTTTGGACATTCGGCGATCGATTCNAAANGTTCGAACGGCCCGCCGATATTCGTCGGCGGGCCGTTCGGTCGAATCGTGCGTCGGACGCTNGCCGGTCAGTNCGGATCGACNGGNCTGTCATTGATCGTCATGTTCAGAGGCGCNNTGGGAGAGCCTTCGGCGAGGAANCCGAANCGCAGGGATTTGCCGNTGCAGATNCGGGAATTCCACGCTTCGTTGACGACTCGAACCCGTCCGTCCTGCTGTGAGACCAGCACCGCGTCCCAGACATCCTGAATCTGAAAGCCNGCATCGAACTGAAGATCCCAACCCAGGATGCATTGTCCTGACNCATTGTTCAGCGTGATGTAGCCGACGAATCCNGNATCCCACTCGCTTTCGACCTCGAAGAGGNAGCTGACTCCNTCGACCTGGCAATCNTCGAGGACACCNTCTCCATCCTCGTCGGCCGTNCCCGAGTCGTCGGCGAGTTCGCATTCATCCGGAATCTGATTCAGNTTGCAATCCGNTTTGGANCCATCGATGATCTCGCAGACATCGGCGATGCCGTTTCCATCGCAATCCTGTTCCGCCTGGCATNCNTCNGGGATTCCATCGACGTNGCAGTCCGCNGCGCCTTGTTCGATCTCNAGTGNGTCNGGAATGCCGTCATCATCACAGTCGGGGCCNCAGGAACCCCACTTCCCNAGAAGAATNGNGAGATCNGCACCNTTGATCGTNCCTTCNCCNTCGAGGTCGAATTCGGAGTTCANGGAGCCCCANGCGCCGAGCAGTCTCGAGATGTCCGCNCCATCCACCATTCCGTTCCGGTCGTAATCACCGNGGCATTCGCGANCCGGAGTNCCNTCGCCGAAATCAACGTCNGAGATCGCGTAGAACCCCTCTCCCACNGGATCGAGTCGCTGCCAGATCACGTAGATCGCATGTTTTCCNGTGCGNTCGGGAAGNATCGTGTTGAANCGATATTCCTGCTCGATCAGAGAGACNGGTCCGAGAGCGAGTTCCTCCATCTGCGACCAGTTCAACGGNTGTGTCGGGTCCCAGTCCGGCGTGGTGATGTACGCNCTGAAGACGCTNGGNTCATGTGGGGTNGTCGCGTACCAGACGAATTCAAANGGNCCCGATTCGATNGGAGTGCTNGTCCAATCGTCACGGACTTGATCGAAGCCCGAGTATTTCGGATTGCCCGCACTGGCAAGCTGNCCGTNCGGGATGGTCTTCGANTANTCGATGGTTCTCTGGTANTCCGCCGTTCCGGGATGGAACGCGACGAGCTCGTTCCAGTCGTACAGCGGCTGGGTCCCACCGAGTGCGATCGCNTCGGCGACNGCTTGCGACTCNGGTGATTCCGGNCCTTCGTTGAACCCGATGTAGATGCGACTGGGNGGTGATGAAAGCGTGCCATGNCCGATGACCGCAGATGTCACCGCAAGCGACATCGTCNCCGCGCCTCCGATNTGTCCNAGTGTCTTCATGTTCTNNCCGACTCCTGATGCCCCNGTCCGGNTCGNTCACACCATNCAAGCGTGCGACCGGCGTCTCGTTGTCAGACAGNTATACAACAGGAATCATCNAGCGGTTCTTTCAGACNCNGAAAAACGCGGGCAACAGCGATCTGGCCNCTCNGGNGGCTATTCGAACACNATNTTNACNCTGCCGGTCGAAGCNGAGATGANCACGCCAAGTCGGGCGCCACTNTCANCGNCCATNAGAANGAATTCCAGTTCACCNTCGTTCTGGATCGGCGCGCCCTGNTCATCGAAGGAGAGTCCNCCTCCCGGAAGGNNGGGNGGGACGAGTGTGAGTGTNCNGGCATGNGCCAGNGCGCCCTCGCNGAATCGTCGGATTCTGGGGAGTCCGTCGCGTCCGAGGATNGGATTCATCGGATCCGCGGTTCGGGCGAGGTGCCAGCCATCTCCNGACTCATTGACGAAGAGGCCTGTCGGNTCGAGNGGATCGGCAAGCATTCTTGCCTGAGTGTCCTCGATGTCNGCGGCCAGAANTTCAGCCGCACCNCGCAGTGCGNTNCTCTCTCCGTCACCCGTGGCCGGGATCAGGACCAGCGCGATCGTCGAGATCACACTGATCACAACCATGATCTCCGTCAGCGTGAANCCNCGTCTCATCGTCCGCCTCCNTGNGNNTGGCCGCCATGCGGNCTGCCGATCGAACGCACCCGCATGCTGCTCTGAGTCGAGAACCTTTCGAATTCNACNTGCNTGTCNACGTCCATGAATGCCTCGAGCTGTCTCACCGTCTGATGCATCATGTCCCGCATTCTGTCGATTCGATCCGCATGGCGTTGCAGACGTCTTTCGCGNCGACTGAGCCTCGTCCTGTCCTGANNCGCCTCGATCGTCGGNGTCGGNGTGTGCGTCGTCAGAACGTTTCCGACCACCAGTGCGTTCATCTTCAGGCTGGCTTCCACGAGTTCCTCCGGAGCCAGCGTTTCGATCTCCCTGATCGCNNCGGGAACCNTGCCCGTGTCATCGAAGAGNCGGCCNTCNGNTGCGGTGTACCCGTTCCGATCGTCAAGGCTCGGGTCGTAGAGCAGTNGGGCGCANCCGTCGAGTCTNATNNTGTGAGCAAGCAGTCTTCCGACGATCATCGAGCGCTCCCGCATGACGATNCGACTGGATGGTGCGTAGCANTCGCCCTTCATCAACGTCGNGCCCCTGAATTTCCAGACGGCGATCGANTCACGCGCCGCCATGGACACGAGGCGTATNCGATCGATGTTCGAAACCCAGTCGTCACTGGTCCCTCCCGGCTCNTGGATCGAGGAATCCCGNACNTCNAGATTGCCNCCGANATGCANCGTCAATGCNGCATCCACAGGGACCTCGATCGANGATTGNTCCATGGNCACGTCTCCCGTGACCACGATCTCGCTGGNGCCACTGATTCTCANCGTCGCNCCGGACGACATCTNNAGATCACCATCGATCAGAAGCGATGANCCCGGCAGAAGTTCATGCACNTCACCATTCCCGAGTTCCACGTCCTGAGTCTGGACATCNCCCAGGATCCGCTGCGGGAGATCGNCGACGTAATNCTCNCCNGCCTGCGNCTGNGGGGGGGCGGGNGCGGGTACCGTGATCNGATCCGGTANCGCCGAAACCGGAAGTGAGTTGCCGCCCATCGAGCCTTNGTTCGGACTGNATTCGACGCCATCCACGACNGCCGCATTGTTNCCGATGGAAATGCCGCCGTTTCGGCCCAGCATCGTNGCGATCCTGATCGGATCACCNCGGTGTGTCGCCGGAGANGCGTCCCAGGGNGCGACNACAGCTTCGGAGTTGATCTGGATGTCGGCGCCNGCGAACAGTGCGAACTCTCCNAGATCNAGATCGAGCGCCATGCTCTGTGCCGGCAATGGGACGAAGAACGTGGCCTCCGCGATTCGTTCGATNCCNTTGGAGTGTGCGATGATCTCGGCTCNGACATCGACCGTCGAAAGNTCCGGCGCACCNCCNGTGGCNAGATCGGTCAGTGTGACCTTGATTCCATGGTCGCCCGTCTGNTCATCGATGATCACGCCGTCGACGTGTCCCGTCCGCCAGTCCTCGTCTCTCGTCAGCAGATCCGAGGTGATCGCGAGCGCGGATTCCGCCCGGTTTCTCGCGTCACTGGAGGAGGCGAGATTGGCGCCCACCACGGTTCCATCGGAGCGTGATGCGACGTAGGCTCCGGCAAGAACGATGCTGGAAGCCATCGCGATCGTGACCATGAGCAGAGCGCTTCCACGTCGAGAGTNNCGTCGNTTTCGTGCGGTTCGATTCATCATGAATCCTCCGGGATGTGNTGNGCATGGATGCCGCAGGCGATCACNGTGCCTCCGNCGAGTTCGATGTCCCCGNTCCANCCGATTCTCCACGCGACCCNNCCTTGTTCCGTNGGNGTCANGACGTCGNCGGAGGACATCGCGAGCTGNATGTCCGCGATTCCGTCAAGGAGCACCCTGCTTTCAAGATGACCCNGTTGTTCGTACTGGACNCGCACCGCTTCGAAGTCCTGGTCGATCNCGAACGTCTGGTCNGACTCGTTNCGTTCGATGGTGCCGTATNCATCNGGGAATCGCACATGCTCGACCAGNAGNGTTCCGGACTCCGTNTCGTGCCGTATCCAGATCAGNTCACTCGCCTGGATCGCACCGTCTCTTCGGATGTCCCCNGACCACAGNGTGACCAGTNCCGANGANAGTTCCAGTGCGCATGATGAAGGCGCGACCACCGAACTCAGTCTCGAGGCCGCCGTCGCCGATGCGATCGTCTCGGCTCTNTGCGATCTGCCATCGTCGAGGACCCTGCCGATCGATTCCATCATGGCGACGATGCCCGCGCCCACCAGCACGGTGATGGACATGGCCATGAGAAGCTCCGCGAGGGTCATGCCGCGATGTCTTTGCGGGATCTTCATTATTCGTCGGCCCCCGGCGGATTCGGAACGAATCTCTCGAGTGAGATGATCGTCCGGGCGTTGCGATCCTCGACGTGGATCCTGATCAGTCGGCCGTTGACGCCCACGCCGATCGGTTCGAGGTGACGTGTCTCATCTCTGACCTCCACGACTCGGACGAGTTCTGAACGCTCGCGTTCGATTCGGCCGTCCGGAGCTCGGCTTTCTCCATGCTCTTCACGGTATCCATTCCAGTCCGGAAGATCGTNCCAGGGCTCGCAAAGAAGTTCCGAGAGGAGCTCCTCCGCAGCCAGTGTCGCCAGGACCTGGTTTCGAGTCTCTCGCGCGGCCCCTGATCCCGCTCCTATCGCGGAGGCGATCGTGGTGAACGTCATGGCGAGGATGACCATCGCGATCACGGCCTCGAGCAGTGAGAATCCCCGGGCTCGAGGGTGGCGATTCGATCGACTCGGATGAGATGATGTCCGGCACGTTCTGGTACCCATCGATGGTTGTCCTCCATCTACAGAATCGGAAACAGACACTGCCATCAACCGGGGTTCCTTCCCAGTTCACGATCTCGATTCCGGACAGATCTCACAGCTCCTACAGATGAAACCTCCCTGCCCGGCCGTGGATGGTTTTCGGACCATCGGTTGCAGGACAGGTGGCCAGCGGCGACGATATGCTCATGTCCATTCTCTGGCGCTATACCTGCGTCGAAATACTCAAGGTGATGCTGCTCACGACCCTGGTGCTTGTGGTGGTGGTGGCATTCGGCGCGACCATCAAGCCGGTGATCCAGAATCAGATCGATCCGCTGGATGTCGGTAAGTACGCCTTTTTCGCATCAGTCCCGATGCTTCAGTTCGCGCTTCCGTTCGCCGCCGGTTTCTCCGCCACGATCGTCATGCACCGCATGGCCAATGACAACGAGATACTCGCGATGAGCGTGGCGGGCATCCGCTATCGACGGATCTTCATGCCTGCAGCCTGCCTCGGCCTTCTTCTGACCATCATCATGTTCGTGCTGGTCAACTTCGTGATTCCTCGTTTCTGGGGTGTTCTCCAGGAGATGGTGGCTCGGGACGTCACGAGAATCTTCACTTCGACCATCGACAACGGCGAGGCTCTGGCGATCGACGGAACGCAGCTTTTCGCCGATGACATCATCATCCCCGACGAGGCGCCAGGTACCGGCGCTGACGAACGACTGGTGCTTCTGGGTGTGGCCGCGCTTGAAAGTGATGGTGACGGCATCGTTCGTTCGGAGTTCACAGCACGATATGCCACCGTCGACATCTACCACCGTCGTGAGGATGTGCTGCTGAAACTGGCGCTCGTCGATGCGACGATCTATCGGCCCGAGGATGGATCCATGATCTTCGTTCCGCAGGCGATCCCCAGGGCCGTGAGTCTCAGAAAGGATCTCACCTCCGGGCCCAAGACACGGGATCTTCTGGAACTTCTTGAGATCCGCAGAAATCCCAACGAGTACGAACTCGTGGCTCGTGCCCGAGAGGACGTCCGCAAGAGGCTGCAGATGTTCGATCTCTGGACCTGCCTCGAATCCGAGATCACGGATCGAAATCAGATCCTGTTCGATTCGACCTACAAACGAGAGCGGATCGAGCTCAGTGGTCTGGAGGTTCGAGACGGCAAGCTTCTTGGAACGCCCGAGATGACGCTCCTGCAGTTCGAGGATGAGGAGGCGATCAGGCGGGCCTCCGCCGAATCCGCCACGATCGAGATCGATCCGGTGGTTCTCGGGTCGCCGGTGACCTTCACGCTCGCGGCTCGGAGCGATGATGCGGTCGATCTTCGCGGAAGTGGTGAACTGGAGACCCGCTGGCCGGCTCGAATCAGGTCCCTCACCCATCCATGCAACGCGCGGCAGGATCGTTCCGGCACGAGCAACGAAGATCTGATCCGGGAATCCAGGACCATTCTCGCCGCCGAGGCCTCTTATCCGGAACCCCTGGTCAGGCAGTTCTCCAGAGACCTCAGAATGCTCGAATTGNNNGTCAGGAACATCGGGCTCGAGGTGATCGCTCGAATCGTCCATCGATCCGCGCAATCGATGACCGGTTTCCTGCTTCTCATGCTTGGTGCGGTGCTGGCGGTCCGCTATCGGTCGGCGATGCCGTTGACCGTCTACCTTCTGGCCTTCCTGCCTTCCGTCATAGATCTTCTGATGATCAGTGGCGGTGAGCAGATGGTGAAATACGGTGATCCCGTGCCCGGCACCATCCTCGCGTTCTCGGGAAATCTTCTTCTCCTCATCGTGATCGTCGGCGTCGGCTGGCGTCTCTCCAGAAATTGATTCAGAGCATGATTCTCCTCGATCGACACATCGCCTTTCGATTTCTCGTGAACTTCATCACGNTGTTCTGTCTCATCTTCATCTTCATCGTCTCGGTGGACGTCGTGCTTCAGTTCGACAGCTTCGTTGAAGCCGCTTCGCGGGCGGTGGAACAGGAGCGTTTCTCATCGACATCGATCGCCACACTNATGGCGATTCTCGACTTCCACGGCCCGCGTGTGTTCCAGTCCTTCTCCTTNCTGGTCGGCCTNGTGTCGGTCGCGGCCGCNGGATTCACCNTGTCACAGATGCAGCGTTCNCGAGAGCTGGTGGCGATGCTCGCGGCGGGAATCCCNCTCCANCGNGTCGCGGTCANCATCTTCCTGATGGCATGCNTTCTGAACCTGCTGCAGGTGGTCAANCAGGAGTTCGTCATTCCNCGTCTGGCTCCGNTCCTTCTTCGAGAGCACGGTCAGATTCTCTCCAGAACGTCAAGCGAGTTCTCCGTGGTGATGACTCGTGATGCCCGGGACAATCTCTTCTCAGGGCGCATGCTCGATGCGAATCGTGGCGTGATCGATGACATGCTGGTTCTGACTCGTGACGCCGACGGCACCGCGGAACGACGCATCTCCGCGCCTCGAGCGGTCTGGAATGCCGATGGGTTCTGGGAACTCGAGTCCGGAATCGCGATCGATCGCGTCGGTCGAGACGAGGGAAGCATGCAGTCCCAGCAGGTGATCGAACGATTCGAGACGGATCTGTCACCGCATTCCCTGTTGGTGCGAAGAGATCAGGAGCGTGCGCAGATGCTCTCGACCCGTCAGATCGGTGCGCTGAGGGAGGACGCCGCGACGACCTCCGGTCGACTTGCCAGGATCATGTGGACCCGCATCGGTGGCGTCGGTGTGAATCTGCTCGTGCTCCTTCTGATTCTTCCGAATTTCCTCTGCAGACTTCCCGGTCCTCTGCTGCTTCAGAGTGTGAAATGCGCCGCCATCGGTGTNCCNGTCCTGTTGCTGTCGGTTCTGGTGATGCTTCTGCCGGTCTCCGGNGTCTCGCCGGCNNTGATGGCCCTTCTTCCGACGGCGGTGTTGATACCGGTCTCCTTCTGGNGACTGGCNGCCTTGAAGTCCTGAAGNCCGTCGTCTCGATCAGGGANCGGGNGTCNGCCATGCCCGATCGAGATCGCCGTCGATGATGTCGACCTGCACCGAATCCAGAAGGTCCCGGGCCAGTGCGTCCATGAGGAGTCGCTCCTGAGCGAGTCTGACTCTTCGCGCCGCATCTTCGCGGTCCATCTCGAACGTGACCTCATCTCCCGAAACCTCCTCCATCGGAAGAATCAGCACATAGTCCGCATCCACAAGCACNGGNGANGAGATCTCTCCNAGNGGTGTGGTCCAGAGNGTNTCTCGAAACGAGGTCGGCCAGCTNGGATCGAGTCTCGAGATCGGTTCNAGCAGNCCGCCGACGGACGCGCTCGCATCCGTNGATTTCATCGCGGCAAGNGTCTCGAACTCCTCGCCTGCCTCGACCTTCGCGATNACNTCGGAGCATCCNTCGAGNGTCGGGGCGACGAAGACCCGTGCGACACGGCGNGGNCCATGACGCACGTCCCATGCNGCGCGNACGGCNTCCTCGTTCGGTCGGACATCATCCTCGACGAGCTTGCGNAGGCCNGCGTTNCTGCGAAGAAGCGCNGAAAAACGAAGCGGTCCGAGNCCCTCNCGNCGACGTATNGTCTCNAGAAGNCTGGTGGCTCGGTCCTCGTCCNCATCGAGCGTCNTCANNAGCGTCATGCGCTCGAGGAGCANGTCNTCNTCCGTGATGGTCAGATTCAGTTCGTCGAGACGTTCCTCGAGGGTCGCATCGAGCAGGGCCTCCCGCAGCGCTTGCGGCCCGGCCGACTCCATCAGCATCCCCTCNAGACGNGAACGTCCCAGCGGNCGNCCCCGNCCGTCCGTCCCGATCGGCTTCCAGTAGGCCACCGGTGCATCCACCACATCCNTGGGAGAGGCNTNCGGGGCNGGNCGCCATCGCGGCTCGAGCATCTCCGGTTCGCCACCCGANNCGANGCAGCCGNCAAGCATCAGGCTCGCCGCCATNCCNATGAGTCGCGTGGTTCGANAGCTTGGAGACGTCATTCCTCGNCCTCGATGGATTCTTCGGGTGTGGTCTGNCCNGGCATCCGGGGATCNNTNAGTCTGAACAGGAATTCGCCATTNGGCCAGTTGAANTCNACCGGNAGCAGACGCAACATNCCATCCAACGTCGGAAGATCGATGCGTGGATCGAGCCAGCCGCTGTTNTNCCAGCGAAGAAGCATGGGATANTTNACGAGAAGNAGATCGGTGCCACGTTCCTTCAAAGCGAGTGCGGCGGCCTCCGGNTCGCCNCGATGTTCATCGAGNATGCCCGCGAGNGGGTGGTCGTCCCANACCGTGGTGTATTCGTACCTGCGTGGTGACAGAAANGGAATCGAGTTGCCGATCGAGAGCACNTCCTGATCCGCCGGCAACAGCCCCAGAAACGCGCTCGAGTTCCCCGTCTGCAACAGTTCGATTCNTTTCTCNCGATCCTCNTCCAGNCCNGCNAGGCGTGCNACGNGAAGACCGGTCGCGANATCCATTCTNCCNGTCATGGTCGCTGAGATCGAGATGCCGGGNTCNTCGCTGNTGTNTCGCAGCAGCCGNTCGCTCTGNAAGAGAAGGACCGGCAGACAGCACCACAGGACCAGGGCGCTGGCNATCAACGGTCTTCCTCTGCTCNCCACNGGAAGTCTCNCGGGAAGCAGGAGAAAGATCGCCGTGNCGAACANNGGAATNCCGGGCACCAGNAAGCGACTCTTCAAGTGCGTCGCCGTCAGCCAGAATGCGATGANCGCCGNGATCATCATNAGCAGNAGNATCGCCACGCNGCGGGTTCGAGAACGCAGCAGTCCCACNGCGAGTCCGAGGCANGCGAGCATCGGNAGGATCGACCACTGTGCCCGCCANGGTTCACCGATGGCTTGATANGGATTCGAACCGATTCCGTATCGGANGAACTGGTTGAAGAACTCGGAGAANCTNTCGANCGGGCCACCCGCCGCAGCGTGTGCNGAGGCGAATCGNTGGGCCTGTTCCNCGCTGAAATGCCCNAGCCCGAAGAGCCCCGTCGCAAATGGGAAGACCGGATTCCCGGTCGTCACGAGGTTNCGTGTCAGCCACGGAGTCAGAATGATCAATCCGGCGAGCGCGCCGAGTGGTGCGGCATCACGCCATCCCTTGATCCCGGTCTTCTTCAGCATCAGCAAGCCGATCGGAACCGCGACGATCCCCACGGCGCTGAGTTTCGCGGNGCACGCGCTGGCGGCGAGCACGCCCGCGAGGACGCCCACCCTCAGTCTCTGTCTTCTGGTGGTGATCGCGTGCGTCATGGGACCGGGTGCGAGAAGGAGCATGGCGGTGGCGAGCATGAATGACGCGAACATCTCGTTGTAGGCGAGCGACCCGACCACGATGACCCACGGTGTTCCCAGGATCAGGGCGAATCCGGCGCCCATCCAGCTTCGATCGAACCATCGACCGATCGCTGCACCCGTGGTGGCCGCCGTCAGAACGGCGAACGTCGCGTGAAGCAACTGCGCTGGAATCGTGCTGGACAGCGCACCTCCATTCAGGTGCATCAGGTGGAGGAAGCCGGTTTCGAACAGATTCGGCATCGCGCTGTAGACGTTCCAGGTGGAGGTGGTGATTCGTCCCTGCTCGAACCATTCCCTCGGAAGCTGGAGGTGGTAGGCCATGGCGTCGTATCCACCGAACTCGGTCTGCCACAGCCAGCCGGGTGCGGCGCAGGCCGCCACCACGAGCACGACGAGCGCGGGGGCCGAGGTCCAGGTCAGTGGAGGCAGCCAGCCTTCGCCGGCCCCGATTTCAAGCCGCCTGCTCGACGTGCGAATGCCTTGTGCCAGAAGAACGACGCCTCCGATGGTGATGATCCACGCTGTCGTGGTGTCAAGCAGTCCCACGGATCCAAGTATCTGAGTGATCCAGAGTTGCAGTGGACTGCCGAGGCCTATCGTCGCCAGGAGTCGTGTGCCTCGTCCGGCGCCCACCGAGAGTTCCTCCGGAACCCAGCGGAGGCACCAGACCCCGTATCCGCTCGCCGCAAGAATCCAGAGTCCGGTGGTGACGATGCTGCCCCCGAAGGCGCCCGCGAATCGGCTCAGGAGCGTCTCGTCTCCGGGCGTGGTGAACCCGCTCACCACGAAAAACGTTCCCAGCAGCAGGAGCAGCAGCAGGACGGTGCCGATGTCCGCGAATCGAGCGCCCTGAGTGGATGGAAGGGGCGTCTTGGTGGGTTCCTCTTGGTGGCTCATTGGAGTGATTCTACGCCAGTCGTTGAAAAGGGGGGTCGAACCGCTCCGGGTTGGCCCGGCAGTTGCATGAAGTCCCCTGAATCACACCTGAAGGACAGGAGGTCCGACGTGTTCCGGCACAATTTGCTTCTTTCAACGCTTCTCGTCACCACTCTCATGGGCTTTGATTCCATTGCATGCGCACAATCTGCGCGAAGCGGGATCTCCATCGGTTCGCTGACCGATGTCGTGAACAGGGACGGAACTGGCGACAAACTCATCGGTTACGGCGTCGTGAGCGGCCTCAATGGCACCGGGGACGACTTTTCGAAATCCCCATCTCTTGCCGAGAGTTACATGACCCTCCTTCAGAATCTGGATGTTCCCGGTCTGGATCAGCTCTCTCTGAGCCGCCAGAAGAGTTTCGCGGTCGTGATCGTCACGTCCGATGTGCCCTACACCGCAGGGCTGGGTGATGATCTGGACATTTCGATCACGAGCGCCTTCGATGCGGAGAGCCTCGCTGGAGGACGACTTGATTACGCGATCCTGAAGCCTCCGGGGTTCTCGAATGCGAACGCTCCGATTCTCGCCACCGTGGTCGGCGCGCCCATTCCCACCGCGCTTCCCAACCCGGTTCGAACAGGTCTGATGGACGCGGCTCGCATCCAGATCATCGAACCCTTCAAGCAGCAGGACATGTTCACCGTCGATCCCGTGGATGGTTCCATCTGCTTCACCTTCAAGCTTCACGGACCCTGGGCGGCATCAGGCGTGGCGGCACGTGAGATCGTGAATGCGATCGAGGAGCAGTTCGAATTCGAGCGTGTTCGTGCATCGGTCCGGGCGGATGGTCGAGTTGTCGTGCACTTCCCTGACAGCGTCGATGATGTCGGCAAGCGGATCGATTTCATGAGTCAGGTCGAACAGCTTCGAATCGACGAGCGGCTCGTCACCCGCAACGCCAACACGATCTTCCTGGATCGGGTCAAGGGTCTCGTCGTCGTCGGGGCGGGGGTGCGTTTCCTCCCCACTCTGGTGTCGGTCGAAGGACTCGAGCACGTCACCATCCAGCCTGTCCCGGAACCAAATGCGTTCGATCCGCTCGTCACCACCGATTCCTCCGTCGGTCTGGCCACTCAGGCAGGCGAGGCCGGTGAGGCCAGGCTGCGTGAACTGGTGGATCAGATGCGCAAGCTGCAGGTCCCCGTCGCGAAACAGATCGATGTGATCGTCAGTCTCCGTCTGAGTGGTTCCCTTCTCAATGTCGATGTCTGGGAGGTGATCGAATGATCTCGATGAACTCCGCGGAATTTCCTCTCTTCGGCGCCCCATCGACCGAACTTCCCTCGGTCACGGAAGGTGCGTCTCGGGCTCCGGAGAGTTTCGCCGACATGGTGGCTCGTTTCTCCTCGACGGAGAAGGGGCAGCAGCAGGTTGAAACGATCCGCGAGGAATCACGAAAACTCGTCGCCGAAGCATTCATCACGCCAATTCTCGCCAAGATTCGCGAGAACAACCAGGCGGCGGCTCCCTTCGGCACCACGGATGCCGAGAAGCGATTCGGTCCGATCTACGACCGCGCGGTCGCGGATTCGATGTCTCGTCCCGATCGATTCCCGATGGTCGAATCCGTTGAACGCTACATGCTTCGACGAATCGTTCCGCAAAGCGAGGTGATGGCATGACCATGAACGCAGTGAGTACCGTCCTTTCAGAGGGTTTTCGAAGGCTCGAAGAGCTGCTCGATCAGCAATGCGCCCACTATCGACGCATCGATGAGATCGTCGACGCGCAACGTGAATCACTTCGTGGCGCGGATGTCGAGTCGCTGGTGGCGTTGTCCGCGGAAGAGCGGGATCTTCTGGAGAAGATCCGAGTGATCGATCACCGCCGAGTCGAACTGGTCTCGGCGATCGCCTCCGAGATCGGGCTGGTGACCCAGTCCTCTCCGGCCCTCTCCGATCTGATCGAGCATTCCGGCCCCAGACGCGGCAGGCTCGTCACCATCGCCGATGAGCTCCGGCAGTTGATCGCGAAGACTCGTGCCGCGAGTCGGGTCGTCAGAACGGCCGCGGAGGGGCTCGCCCGGCACATGCAGGGGATCGTCCAGTCCGTCGAGCAGGGGCTCAGCCGTTCCGGAATCTACGAACGAACCGGCAGAATCGTGAGCGGCCCGCCACGACATTCCGCGATCGACATCAGGAGCTGAAGCAATGAGTCTCAATGGAGCATTACAAGTCGGACAGTCCGCCATTATCGCCTCGCAGGCGGCGCTCAGCGTGGCCGGCAACAACATGGCCAATGCCGCAACCCCGGGATATCACCGCCAACGGATCGGGATTCTCCCGGGAAGTCCGGAAAGCATCGGACGCGGCCAGTTCATCGGAACCGGCGTGCAGGTCGGTTCCATCACCCGGCAGATCGATGTCGCACTCCAGGCCCGACTCAGATCCGCGATCGGCGAGCAGGCCGGGGCC
>PAQN01000048.1 GCA_002709755.1 Phycisphaerae bacterium | reverse complement strand
GTTGAAAGTGTTTTATTCATGCCTTCAGGATAACTCGACATGAAGTCTTCATGATTCATCGTTTTCGGCATGCATGCACATGAGATGCTCCTTTAGAATCGAATAATGCGCGGATACGTCACCTTCACAACATCGCTCGTTCTCGCACTGTCCACGACGACGCATGCACAACAGGGTGATCGCCGGGGTGAGGATCAACCCGCACTTCCGGAATCATTCGATCGCCCCCCTTCACCGGCCAGAACCGCTCAAGAGGAGCTTGAATCATTCAGGCTCCCTCCCGGCTTCAAGATTGAACTGGTCGCGTGCGAACCACTGGTCGAGGATCCGGTCGCGATGTGTTTCGATGCTTCAGGTCGTCTCTGGGTCGTCGAGATGCGTGGATACATGAACGACATCGATGGGAGCGACGAGACGCGCCCCGTCGGCAGAATCGTCGTTCTTATCGATGACGACCACGACGGACGCATGGACAGATCGGTGGCGTTTCTCGAGAATCTGGTTCTTCCCCGGGCGATCACCCCCACTCACGATGGGATTCTCTTCGTCGAACCCCCGCACCTCGTCCACGCTCGTGATCTCGATGGAGATCTCAGGGCCGATGAGGCCCATGTCCTGGCATCGGGATTCGGCGGCATCGAGAATCCTGAGCATGCGGGCAATGGTCTGGCCTGGGGGATCGATGGATGGTTGGAGTGTTCGCAACACCCTTTTCGATATCGCATCTCCGACCAGGCGCGTGCGATCCACATGCAGCAGGTGCGTCCTCATGGACAATGGGGCGTCGCGATCGATGACATGGGTCGGTGTTGGTACTCACCCAATTCCGAACCACTTCTCGTCGATCTCATCCCCAAGCACTATGCAGCGCGAAACGAACATCAGGATGGATTCAGTGGAGTCGGTGTCGCCGTCGCTTCCAGCAGACGAGTCCGTCCGGTCATGCGCACACCCGGCGTCAATCGCGGGTATCAGAGAAACGTTCTGGATGATTCCGGTCGACTGACGTCCTTCACCGGAGCCTGTGGTCCCGGAGTCTATCGCGATGATCTTCTTGGAAAGGATGTCCACGGCGACATCTTCGTCTGTGAAGTCGCGGGAAACCTCATCAAGAGGTTCGACATCACCGAACGCGACGATGGCACCATCGTCGCGAATCCCGTCGATGATCCGATCGAGTTCCTCACATCCAGTGATGAACGATTCCGACCGGTGCAGACCATGACCGGTCCGGATGGGGCTCTCTACATATGCGACATGTATCGAGGAATCATCCAGCACAGAATCTACATGACGACCTTTCTGAGACGTCAGATCGAATCTCGCGGCCTCGAAAGACCGGCATCGCTCGGAAGAATCTGGAGGGTCGTTCCCGAGGACGGGGAGGTTCGTCCGGTCATCGATCTCACGGCTCTTGATGACGAGGAACTCGTCACCCACCTTTTCGATGGCAATGGAGTCATCGCCGACAACGCGCAACGTCTTCTGATCGAAAGAGGATCCATCTCGTCCGCGGAGGCCATTCGAAACATCATCTCCGGATCCCCCGGGGTGAAAGATCGAATTCGCGGTTTGTGGACGCTTCACAGACTTGGTGTCGTCAATCCGGATGACATTCACGCCTCGATGTCCGATTCCGATCCGATGGTCCGGCGAACGGCTCTTCGCATCTCCGAATCAGCGCTCGATGACCGGGATCTGATCGAACTCTGTCGGAGTTCATTGAGGGACTCCGACCATGATGTCCGTGTCCAGGCGATCCTTTCCGTGGGAGCCGTCGATGATCCGGAGGTTCTCGAGGTTCTCTCGGACGGATTCTCCATGGATCCGGACTCACCTCGAATGCGTTCCGCGATCGGATCGTCTCTCGATGGTCGTCAGCTCGAACTTCTCGATCGGATCTCCCGGGGTGACCTTCTCCTTGAACGCACGCCCACGAACAGGGCCCTGCTTCAGGATGCCGTCGACCAGGTGCTTCGCAGTCGAGACCCCGGTCGAACCGCCGAGATGCTTGCCTTCGCCGCGATTTCCTCAGGTGAGCGGCTCTGGCAGAGACGTGTCGTCATCGATCGTTTCGCCTCCAGGATGTCTCTTGGATCTGAAACCCCAAGAAAGGTCGAGATCACCCGACCACCTCCGGGGTGGCCCGAACTGCTCGCCGAACCTCCTTCACCGACGGTCATGAGGGCTCGATCGGTCGATGAACACCTGATCTGGCCCCAGCGAGTCGGGTACCTCCGGAGCGACATGCAGAAAGCCGTTGATTTCAATGATCCCGATTCCGTTCTCGCCCGGGGCAGACGTCTCTACGTGAACTGTCTTTCATGTCATCAAGGGGATGGTCGCGGGCTCTATCCGGTGTATCCCCCCCTCGCGGACAGTGAATATGTTCTTGGAGATCCCTCGAGACTGATCTCGATCGTGCTTCACGGACTCGAGGGACCGATCATGGTTCGCGGTCTCCGTTACCGCCAATCCATGCCTCCAGTTCAACTTGGATCTGACGAGGACATCGCCGCGGTGCTGACCTACGTTCGTCATGCCTGGGGAAACCAGTCCGCCCCGATCACACCTTCCATGGTCTCCGAGGTCCGGGAATCGACTCGTGGACGGCAAGGACCCCTGCGTGCCGAGGATCTGACACCCTGAGAGTGTCGCCTCAATGATCGATTCGGTTGATCCATGCGATGAGCAGACCCAGAGCAAGCTCCACCGACGGATCCTCCACCTCGGTGTGATCTTCGATTCTCACATCCAGTCCGACTCCCGAGTGCCACATCGATCGAGCTTCGATCATTCTCCGGGTCTGTTCCGCGGAGGCCGCGATTCGAATGTCCGGTTGCACGCCCCAGTCTCCCGGTGAGATGTCACGATCCACGAATCTCCATTCGCCCCGTGATTCCCCACCGACCGGAAGTTGATACCAACCGATCGTGACACGGACAAGACAATCGGGTGATGATGCGGGGATCAGTCCTTGAATCGATCCCTTCCCGAAGGTTCTCTCCCCGAGCACGATGGCCTTTCCATTCATCTTGAGCTGTCCCGCCACGACCTCCGAGGCGCTCGCAGAGAGTTCGTCGACCAGAATCACGAGGGGAATGCCTTCGAGTTCCGAGTGGTTTTCATCAGCGTATTCAGTCTCCATGACCCCGCCTCGACCGATCGAGCGAAAGACAGGACCGTCACCCATGAAGAGATTGATGATCTCCTCCGCGACGAACACCTGTCCGCCGGGGTTGGATCGAAGATCCAGCACCAGACCCTCGAGACGACCCCCGCAGGAAAGCGCCTGCTTCTGCGCTTCCTGAAGAGCGGTTCGAACCGCATGGGCGCCACCGGAGAAGAAACGTTCCAATCTCAGATAACCGATCCGTCTTCGATCATCCGCCAACCACCACCAGGTCGGCCGACCATCCTGCAGCAGACCGGTCTGTCTCCATCCGGTGATGTTCACGTTGACGACCGGACCGATTCGGATCCTCACCGTCTCCCTGACCCCGTCATCATGTTCGACCAGCAGCTCGATCCATTCTCTTCCCTCGTTGTCGATCACCTCTGAGAGTCCTCGTGCGCCGATCTCCTCGATGTCCCGACCATCGACCTCCAACAGAATGTCACCATTCCTGATCCCCGACTGCCTGGCCGGACCACCGTTCGTCGGCCTCAGGACGACCGTTCCGTCGATCTCCTCCTCGATCCGGACGCCTATTCCTCGGTATCCCCGTCCAACCGCCTTGGTGTACTGCTCGAACTCCCCCGGCCAGATGACGGAAGTCTGTCCGTCGAGAGCGGATGCCGCGCCGTCTCCGAAGACCCTCATCGAGAACGACGGAGGCAGCGTTCCCTCCGCAAGCTCGGTTTGCGCCATTTCCAGATCGAGCAGAAGATCAAGTGTTCTCCTTTCCCCGCATCTCGATCGTTCACTTTCGATGGCTTCGAGGTATTTCCCGGGAATGGGATGCCCCTCATCGATCAGTTTCCTCGTCACCAGAACGATTTCGTCGAGTCCGGACTCATGGACGATGGAACGGTCGATTTCATCGACGTGAAGATCATCGAGATATTCGATCACCCTTCTGGTGTTCATGACACGATGTCTCGATTCCTCCTCCGTTCGCCATCTGTGTTCCGACGGAGATTCGTTTCCGGGTTCGAAATCATCGAAGAACTCGGAATCCGACATGGTCATCGCGATACGGGGATCGACCATTCGAATGTTCTTCATTCGATCTGTGTTCCGTGCCGAGATCCTCAATGGTCTTTCCATCACACGGTCCATGATCGCGTCATCCTCGACGATCAGTTCCATCGACATCGCCACGGATGCGAGTCTGTTCGCTTTCGCGAGCTCACCAGATCGTTCCGCTTCGATCGCTTCCGAGATGAAACGGTCCCGCATCTCGACGGGATTCGGAACTCCCTGGATCCTGTCCTCTTCATCGCCCTCCGAAGCCCACCTGGAGGCGATCTCCAGGTCATCCGATTCGTTCCTCATGATCTCCAGGATCGCGGATCTTCGTTCATCTTCGAGGTCGTCGAGCATCCGCACGACGTGAACGGCATGCCTTCGCACGTCGGGGTCCGGGTTCTTAAGGAGGGATTCGATCGTCTCCTCGAGATTCCCGGTGGACACCAGTTCATCACGCGAGACGGTCTGTTCCGATTCCATCGAATGCGAAGCCGAGTACGGTTCGAGCCTCGGCAGCGGCGTCGTGCACGACGCGATGAGGCATGTCGAGGCGATCAGCGCCCCGATTCGAAATGATCCGGTCATCATGGAAGGATGCATGCGCGCCCATCCGGATCTGGGAGTGTGCATGTTCCGGTGATCTTCGAGAGGCGTTTACGGTTCCAGGCGATGAATCGATATCCGATGTCTCGAATGGGGCGTGGGATGATCCACAACACGGTGGCGATCATTCTCCACAAACCACCGATCTCCCCGAGTATCTCGATCACCGCCGGGGTTCTGACCAGATGGCGTTCGTCGGTGAGAACATGAATCGTCTCCTTCTCTCCGGGTGCGACTCTCTCGATGAGAGTGTCCCACGTGGTCCCGCCGATCGGTGCGTATCTCAGTCTTCGTCTCGTGTCCCTCCTCAGGCAGAAACGAACGAACCGACTGCACATCGCGCACTCACCATCGAAGAAGATGATTTTCTGGCCTTGTTCGAGCACCTTGGAATTATATGCAGGCATCCGGTCATGGAAACCGGATGCCTGCGATTTGATCTGCTTTGACCTCTTGATCGGTCCTCAGCGTCTTCGTCTTCTCGTCGTGGCGAGGCATGAAAGTGTGATAAGGCTGGCACCAGCCGGAACCGGTGCGTCGTTCGAATTGAACACCCAACCATCCCAGGATCCATCCGTCACCGTTCGGTCTCCGAATCCCACGAATGACGATTCCCACTCGTCCACCACATCATCCTTCGTCCAGTAGTGCCAGTAGTCGAGGTAGTCCGGTGGAGTTCCGAATCCCTCGTCGAAATCATCACCGATTCCCAGACCGTTGAGCACGTCTCCGAAGCTGTAGCTGACGATGTCGGCCACGAAGTAGCCAGCCTGTTCGTTCATGATGAATTCGACCACATCCTGACCACTCATCGGCTCGTCGTAACTGACCTCGTACAGGTACTGGTTGCCGTTCGTGAACTGGAACAGGAAGGTGCTTGTCGATGCACCCGATCCGATCTCGAACGAATCGACCACGTCGGCATGAGTCACAGAAAACGACATCGCTCCTGCGATGCAGGCGACAAAAACTGCTTTATACATTTGTATCCTTTTCGCTTTGAGAACATCCACTCCTAACGCGGGAGCGGTTTGAATCCGAATCGACCTGAAGGTAGACCCGACTTTCGCACCAGGTGGCACGATCACGGTGACGCGTTCGTCGCGGATTCGCACCGCGTTCCTTCCCTCAGGGGATTCATCGCGAAAACATCTCGCGACGCCGAAAACCTATCAAAATGAACCAAGCGTCGCAATATGGCACAATGTGATTCATGCTGAGAACACGACTGGCATGCATCCTGTTGTCACTATTTCAATCGACCGCGCTCATTCAAGCCGACACCCCCGATGAGGCCGGATTGTTCGAGTGGAGTTCCCTGCCGGATCTGCCGGATCACGGCATCGGAGGCGCCTACGCCTCGAAAGTCGGGGGTCGGCTCGTCATCGGGGGTGGGACCTATTTCGACGGTGAGGGGTGGGATTCTCGAAAACGCTGGTCCAGGCGAATCCTGAGTCTCGATCTCTCCGAAGAGAACGCGACCTGGCGGGAATGCGAGGTCACCCTCTCTCGTCCATGCGCCTACGGCGTCTCCGTCTCACTTCCTGATGGGTCCGGTCTCTGGATGGGAGGATCACACCCAGACGGGCATCTCGATCAGGTCGTTCATCTCGAATGGATCGATGGTTCACTTCGCCTGACGTCACTGGAGCCGCTGCCTTTTCCACTTGCCTACGCGGCCGGAGCCGTCGTCGGTGATGTGATCTATCTTCAAGGAGGTCAGATCGATCCATCCGGTCATGCCAGCGACGAGCTTCTGTCCCTCGGGGTCAGTGATCTTGATTCGTCATGGATCCGACATGATCCCATTCCAGGCGGGAAGGGTCGCATCCTCGCGACTGCAGGATCACATGGCGGCAGTCTCTACGTGTTCGGTGGGTGTCGTCTGCGGAAGCTCGATTCGAACGAACAAGGTGCGAGTGATCATCGACGCGAGTACCTTCAAGAGGCATGGCGGTACGACCCCGACGGGCATCCCGGTGAACACTGGTCGGCCCTGAGTCCTCTTCCAAGAGCGGCGAGCGCTTCTCCGTCTCCAGCGCTCTCGGTCGGGGCGTCCTATCTCGCCGTCCTTGGTGGGGATGACGGGGCGAATGTCGATCGCATCGGTGCCCTTCGGGAGAACCACCCCGGATTTTGTCAAGACACGCTCGCTTATCACGTCCTCACCGATGAATGGACGACACGTCCCGGTTCCGGTTCATCGGTTCCGGTGACGGTCACGGTGGTGCCACATGATGATGGTTACCTGATGGCTGGTGGTGAGATCCGTCCTCGATTGCGCACATCGAAGGTGGTCTTCGCCACGAAATCCTATTTCGTCCCCGGATTCACTCTCCTCGACTGGTCGGTTCTGGGCCTGTATCTGGCGATCATGGTCGGTCTTGGGATTCATTTCGCCCGAGGTGAGAACGGAACGGATGACTTCTTCTTCGGTGGTGGACGCATTCCCTGGTGGGCGGCGGGGATCTCCATCTTCGCCACTCAACTCAGTGCGATCACGTTCATGGCGATTCCCGCGAAGAGTTACTCCACCGACTGGACTCTCTTCATCCAGAGTCTCGGAATCTTCGCGATGGCGCCCGTCGTCGCATGGCTCTTTCTCCCCTTCTTCCGTGGACTGAAGGTGGTCACCGCCTACGAGTACCTTGAACGCCGTTTCTCACTTCCCGTCCGACTGTTCGGAAGCGCTCAATATCTTCTCTTTCAGTTCGGCCGGATGGCGATCGTGATCTATCTGCCTGCGATCGCCCTGTCCGCCGTCACCGGCATCGATGTCTCCCTCTGCATTCTTCTCATGGGTGTCCTGTGCATCCTCTACACGGTTCTCGGGGGGATCGAGGCCGTGATCTGGTCGGATGTCCTGCAGGCGATCGTTCTTCTGGGTGGTGCGATTCTGGTGATCATCGCCTGCATCTCCGGGGTCGATGGCGGCATGATCGAGTTGTACGAACGGGCGGATCAGGCCGGTCGACTTCACATCGCGGATCTCGACTGGGATTTCACTCGAGCTTCGCTTCCCGTCGTGATTCTCGGTGGCATATTCATCAACCTGATTCCATACGCCTCCGATCAATCCGTGGTTCAACGTTATCTCACCACCAGAGACGAGTCATCCGCTCGCAAGGCGATCTGGCTGGGTGGGCTTGTCGCCATCCCCGCTTCACTGCTCTTCTTCGGACTCGGTTCGGCATTGTTCGGTTTCTACGACGCGAACCCGGAACGACTCGCCCCTCTCGCCAAGACGGATCAGATCCTTCCCTGGTTCCTCGTGAACGAGATTCCCGCGGGTCTGTCCGGACTCGTGGTGGCCGGAATCTTCGCAGCCGCGATGTCCAGTCTCGATTCGAGCATGAACTCCTCCGCCACCGCCTTGATCAACGATTTCCATCGTCGTCTCATGCCCGTTCGTTCGAGGGCTTCTTCCGCATCACAGGAACTCCTTCTGGCACGAGTCATCACCGTGTTGCTTGGCGTGATCGGAACCGGTGCGGCCCTTCTTCTCGCGTTCTTTCCCGCTGAGAGCATCTTCGATCAGTGGCTCGAGATCGTTGGTCTGTTCGCCAGTGGATTGTGCGGTCTGTTCGTGCTCGGCATCTTCACGAAAAGACCCGGCACGATCGCCGCCTTCGCCGGCGTGGTTTCGAGTGTCGGAGTCCTTCTCTTCGTCAAGAACACCACTGAGTTGAACGGTCTGCTCTACGCCGCGATCGGCACCACGACCTGTTTCACGGTCGGATTTCTTACCGGACTCGCATGTCCGACCAGACGTGATGTTTTCGGAACCACCTTCGCGAAACGAACCCGTTCATGACGGTTCCCGTGCATGTTTCCGTTCGGTGCTGGTGACCCGGGAAATACCGGGTTAAATCAATGGATAGCACGTTTTTGGTCGATGCAAGCCCTGATCACCGTTTTCCTGGCAGCCCCGGACGATCGTTTCCACACCACTGTCGACCAGAGATGGTCGAGACACCCAGCTTTGATTGGTCAGACATGTCGAATGAAGAGCTCAAGTCCCTTTCAGATTCAGCCTGCGCGATGATCACCGAAGCCAGTGGGGTTGCCGAACGACTCGCACGTGATCTCGCATCCGTCGGCTCTGTCTCCAAGGATGACAAGAGTCCCGTCACGGTCGCGGATTTCGCGGTTCAGGCCATCGTCGGACTCAGGCTTCGTGACTGTTGCGTCACCGACATGGTCGGTGAAGAGGATGCTTCTCGGCTGCGAACCGATGAACATCTTCTCGCTCAGGTTCACGAGGCCGTTCGCTCCGTCATTCCCGACGCCGATGCCGACGACATTCTCGAGGCGATCGATTCCGGAAATCATGAAGGCGGCTCCACGGGTCGCTTCTGGACTCTGGATCCCATCGACGGAACCAAGGGTTTTCTCAGGGGCGGTCAGTTCGCTCTGGCTCTCGCACTGATCTCCGACGGTGTCGTGGAAATGGGTGTTCTGGGTCTGTCCCACTGGGGCATGCATCTCGATCCTAGTGGTGCGACCGTTCGACCCCCCGGATCGATCTGCCTGGCCACGCGGGGTGGAGGCGCTCATGGCTGGTCGATCGATCAACCGGAACAGGTGTCCAGGCTTCAGGTCGCCGACTGGAGTTCGGATTCGATCCTTCGAACGTGTGAATCAGTCGAATCCGGTCACAGTTCCCATGACGCGAGTGCGCGCATCGTGGAGATATTCTCCGGTCACGAAGCCGTACGACTCGACAGCCAGACGAAATATGCGGTGGTCGCCTCGGGAGCGGCTGACGCCTACCTGCGACTTCCGACCCGGCCCGGTTATGTCGAGCGAATCTGGGATCATGCAGCCGGAGCGCTTGTCGCTTCCGAATCAGGGGCCATCGTCTCCGACATTCACGGTCGCGAGCTCGATTTCTCACATGGGTGCGGCCTTGAGAAGAACAGAGGGGTCATCTGCGCGGTTCCAGCGGCTCATGAACGAATCATCGACCGAATCTCCGAAACAGGTCTCAGTTGACCTCTTCAGTCACCCTTTGAACCGGAATATCTTGCAATGACTTTCGAGATGTGGATTACGGTTGGTGTTCTGGTCGTTCTCGTGGGCTTTCTCATGAGCTCACGTGTGAACACCGATGTCGCCGTCATCGGATCTCTCGTCCTTCTTCTTCTCTGCGGAGTTCTCGACACGTCCACCGCGTTCGCGGGTTTCATCTCCCCGGGCGCATTGATGATCGGCGGCCTGTTCGTGGTCGCCGCCGGTCTTCGTGAAACCGGCGCAGTCGACAGAATCGCGAAGCTTCTGCTTGGTTCTCCGAAATCCCTTCGAATGGCACAGCTCAGGATGATGCTTCCTGTCAGTCTCATGAGCGGCTTCATGAACACCACCGCCATCGTCGCGATGTACCTTCCGATCGTTTCCGATTGGAGCAAGCGCATCGGTTTCAGTCCATCGAAGCTCTACATGCCCCTCTCGTTCTCCGCGATTCTGGGTGGTCAGCTCAGCCAGATCGGCACGGCTTCGAATCTGGTCGTTCTGGGGCTTTTCATCACCTGGTCCACCAGTTCGGATTCGGACTGGTTCCGTGAACTCGGTGGCGCACCCCTCTCCAGTCAGGCAGAATTCTGGGGGGTCACGGCATCCGGTCTTCCGGCCATGATTCTCGGCACCTTGTTCGTCGTCGTCGTGAGTCGTTGGCTGATTCCGGATCGGGTCGCCATCAAGGTCGATTCGGAGGATTCCCGAAAGTACGAAGTCGCCATGATGATTCCCTCCGGATCGCCGTTGATCGGAAAATCGATCGAAGATGCCGGTTTGCGAGCCCTTCCAGGGCTCTATCTCTTCGGCATCCACAGGGAATCCTCGAAACTTCATGCGGTGGGTCCAGACCAGGTCCTTCAGGAGAATGATCGTCTTCTCTTCACCGGCATCCTCGATTCCGTCGTGGATCTGACGAGGATTCGTGGGTTGGTTCCCGCTGATGGCGACTCGGGTCTTCCTCGGGCGAAAAGTCTTCTGGTCGAGGCGGTGGTGTCCGCCGATGCTCCGTTCATCGGAATGACCGTCAAGGAATGTGATTTCAGAAACACCTATCGTGCCGCCATCATCGGGGTCTATCGCAGTGGTGAGCGATTGATAGGAAAGATCGGAGATCTGAAGCTGCGTCCGGGTGACACGCTTCTTCTGGACACCTCGCACGGATTCTCCCAGAAAAACCAGGACAACACGGACTTCTACCTCGTTTCCGACGTTCCTCACGCTCGGTCCGTCAGACACAACCGTTCCGCGATCTCCCTCGTTCTGCTGCTTGGGATGATCACCCTTCTCGTGACCGGATGGGTCGACAAGGTGGTTGCGGTCTGGTTGTGCGCGATCCTCATGGTCGGAACACGCTGCATTCCGGGAAGTCTCGCACGATCCTCCATCAACTGGCAGGTCTTTCTGACCATCGGTGGCGCCATCGGACTTGGCGCCGCGGTCTCTTCCTCCGGTCTCTCCGAGATGATCGCCGAGTCTTTCCAGTCGGTGGTGGGCATGTTCGGCAATTCGCCTCATGTGGCCCTTCTGCTCACGATTCTCATGACCGCGATCCTCGCTCAGTTCGTCACGAACTACGGGTCTGCCACGATCATGTTCTCGATCGTCATGCCGATGGCACAGCTCCTCGAACTCAGTCCTTATCCGTTCGTGTTCGGTCTCATGGCCGGTGCGGGGTGCAATTTCCTCACACCCATCGCCTACCAGACGAATCTGATGGTCTATGGCCCGGGTGGTTATCGATTCACGGACTTCTTTCGGCTCGGTCTGCCGCTTCTGGTGCTGGTCACCCTCTGCGCCGTTGTGATGATTCCGATCTTCTTCCCGTTCGAGGTCTGAGCTGCCATCACGCGAAAAATCCGTATTTCGGATGCGTCCGTATAACTTCGCTCAAATCAGCCATTCCACCCCAATCTCCAAGTTGGTCTGCCCTCGGGTTGAATGCGCATTTGGGAATGGCTAGATTGGTCCTTCTGTCGATCAATACCCTCTTAAACCCACATTTCATGGGATTTCAAGCATGTCAACCGGAACTCTTGTCTCTCCACACGGTGGATCACTCGTTGATAGATTCGTTTCTGAGGGCGATCGAGCCGCTCTCCTCGAACAAGCCGCCTCACTTCCCAAGATCACGCTCAGCTTCAAGCAGGCTTGTGACCTGGAGATGATCGCAATCGGTGCTTTCAGCCCTCTCACCGGCTTCGTCGGCAAGGCCGACTTCGAAGGAATCTGCCGTGACATGCGTCTTGCCGATGGCACGGTATGGCCGATTCCCATCACTCTGGCGGTTGAAGACGATGTCAAGGCAACACTGAGCGAGGGTTCACAGGCGGCACTTCATCATCCTGATGGGACCTTGCTGGCCGTCATCGACGTCGAAGAGCTCTACGCCCACGACAAGGACCTCGAGATTCCCAACGTCTTCAGAACCGAAGACGAAGCGCACCCCGGCGTGGCCGCCGTCAAGGCGGAAGGTGACTGGCTCGTTGGTGGTCCGATTCATGTTCTCACCGTTCTCCCCGAGCACGAGCCGGGTGAGCAGTTCACCGAGTACAGACTTCGTCCCGCCCAGACACGTGACGCTTTCACCGCCAAGGGCTGGAAGACCATTGCGGCATTCCAGACCAGAAACCCAATCCATCGCGCTCATGAGTATCTCTGCAAGTGTGCCACCGAGATCTGTGACGGACTTCTGATTCACCCACTTGTCGGTGAAACCAAGCCTGGCGACATTCCCGCCGATGTTCGAATGGATTGCTACACCACGATCATCGAGCACTACTTCGTCGAGGAGCGAACCATCCTTTCGGTCATGCCGGCCGCGATGCGATATGCCGGACCTCGTGAAGCCGTCCTTCATGCCCTGATCCGTCAGAATTACGGAGTGAGCCACTTCATCGTCGGTCGTGACCATGCCGGTGTGGGTGACTACTACGGCACGTATGACGCCCAGAACATCTTCGATGACTTCGCTGCCGGAGACATCGACATCATCCCTCTGAAGTTCGAACATGCCGCCTACAGCATCAAGGCTCAGGGCATGGTGTCAGCCAAGACCTTCCCCAAGCTGGAAGGAGACCAGATCTTCCTTTCAGGTACCAAGGTGCGTGACATGCTTGCCAAGGGTGAGCGTCCTCCCGGAGAGTTCTCACGACCTGAAGTCGCCGATGTCCTCATCAAGTGGGCGACGTCGGAGGTCACGGCCGGAGCCTGAGGATCCCCCACCAGTCTTCTTCAAGAACCAGGATCAACCAACCCCCTTTTCTAGAAATGAAAGCTACTACTCATGGCTGAACAAGTCGCAACCAACGTTCACTGGCACGAAGGTGAAATCACCCCTGAAATGCGGGCCGAAAACATGGGCCAGCGTGGAGCAACCCTCTGGCTCACCGGTCTTTCCGCCAGCGGCAAAAGCACCATCGCCGTCGAGCTGGAGCGCATGCTTCTTGCCAACGGCAAGCACGCCTACAGACTTGATGGTGACAACATCCGAATGGGTCTCAACAAGAACCTCGGTTTCTCAGCCGAGGATCGCACAGAGAACATTCGACGCATCGGCGAGGTCACCAAGCTGTTCGCGGACAGTGGAATGATTTCCATCGCCAGTTTCATCAGCCCCTACAGGGTGGACAGGGATCATGCGCGTGAAATTCACGTCGAATCGAAGATTCCCTACTTCGAGGTGTACGTCGAATGTCCCCTGGAAGAAGCTGAAAAGAGGGATCCCAAGGGTCTCTACAAGAAGGCCCGTGCCGGCGAAATCAAGGGTTTCACCGGGATCGACGACCCTTACGAGGAGCCTGAAAGTGCGGAAATCGTGCTTAAGACGCACGAAATGACCATTCAGGAAAGCGCGCAGGCGTTGTACAAGCTTCTGGAAGACAACGGCATCATCTGATTCTTCTCCTCTTCCAGATCCGTTCGATTTCACGCAAACCCCGCTTTTTGGCGGGGTTTGTATTTTCATGAAACAGCGTTTCATCATGTGCGGAGGGGTTTGGACGGGGGTGTCCCATAAGAGCGGGAACCAAACGACACCGCAAAAATCGAATGAAGAGTTGCATGACAGTGCCTTAAGTCGATTTCTCATGAAGTCGATCTTTTTGGGCACGACATCCGTACTCTTTGTATTCGGATTTTCAACATCCAGCTCTGTTCAAGCTCTGTTGGATCATGAGGAAACGACATGCACCTGAATCGTAAAACCAAAACCACGAAGCTCCTCTCGATCTGCCTGGGCGCAACATTCATGTTCCTGGGCGCAAGCCAGTATTCAAATACCGTCCAGGCGGATGATCAGGCTTCCATCTCGAACTTTCTGGTTGCCGCGACCCTGGTTGAGGACAGCGCGCATCCTCATCTGGAACTGGATGATCGTATTTTGAGACGACTCGGTCGATGCGATGAGGGGACGATCATCATCTTCGATCTGCGTCGATGTCCCCTGTGTTTCGAGCATCTCTCCAACCGCCAGAGAAATCGTCTTTACGAACAGTATGGTGAAAATGCGGATTCGCTCTATGAAGTCGGTGTCTCGCAGGAGATCGTCGGATTCTTCGAATCCGCCAAGATCCTCTTTCCAGGACTCTCCTTTGCGCTTCGTGGATTTCCATTCGTCGGCGCTGAATTCCCTGTGAATTCCACGTATCAACCCCTTCTTGATGCGGTCGATGCATTCATCCCGGATGTGGCTTCTGAGAGTGACGCGATCGGTGCATATGAGATGCTTCTTCCAATCGCATCAGGTCGTCCCATCATCACAGGATTCGATTCCGTGGATTCATCCTCACAGGAAGTGGACCCCGATAGCGATCAATCGACAGAATCCCATGCTTCGGAGGCCGATATCACCGAACTGGTTCAGGGTCTCACCGAGAGCCAGGCGATGTCGCTGATTCAAGCAAGCTGGGGTGAAGGTGCATCAACATGGGATCTGAACAATGACGGTTCCGTGTCCGGAATGGACCTCGCCATTCTCATGAATTACTTCAGTGAGATTCAGGACGAGAGCGGGGAATCAGCCGATTCCGGAGGTGAATCGGATTCGAATGATGAATCAGGCACCGGCGATGCCGGTTCTGATGATGGTGGTTCAAATGGCTCCGGTTCCGACGGTACCGGCTCCGATGGAATCGATGACACCGAGGATGAAGCAGACGATTCCGATGAAAGCGCTGACGACTCCGGCATCGAAACCCTGATTCCCGGAAACGGTTTCACCAGTCCCACGAATCAACCCGGGGTTCAGGGCAGTAGTCACAACCCTGGGTACACAGCCAAGGCCATCGCCCGCTGGACGGAGCTTCCGTACATCACTCGCTCCGAGGACTTCTATGTGACCGTCAGTGCGTTTCACATGTCCGACATCAAACGTGTCGATTTCATCCTTGATGGCGGACAGCGTGTTCGTACCCATGAAGTGGCGCCGCATCCTGAAACAGGATACGCCGAATACATGGCAAAGATCGATGTCTCGCTGCTCACCACCGGACTTCACGAGGTTCGCGCGATCGCTTATCCGTTCCACGGTGAACCTCGTGTGCTTCAGGGTGAATACGTTCCCGGAGATGCGAATCTCCACGATGTGAACAACGGCAACTGCAGCTTCTGGTTTCAGTATGACCCTTCACCGAATGTCGTGACGGTCGGCGGTCCACAGGGACAGTTTGAAACCATCGATGAAGCGATTCAGTCTGTCGGTCCGGCCATATATGGTGGGCGCATCGAGCTTGCTCCGGGAACTCACTTCTGGCTTTCACAGTGGCACAATGAGTTCCTCAACACCAATGAACGAAAGGTCCTCACAGTGACAAGGGCCCCGGGCTCCGATCGCGAGGATGTGATCATTCGAAGTTCCGGGACCCGTGGCCATGGGCGAGGTCTTTCCATTCACATCAAGGGTGTCACGGTTCTGACCGAAGAGATGACCGAAGATTCGACCCACAACATCTTCCAGGGACTCTCCAACCAGCACAATAGAATCTTCTTCGAAGATCTCTTTGTGACATCGATCGATGACGAGTACGGCTGGGGACTCCTGAGCGGGCACCAGCGTCTCGCAAAGCCGGAGACCGAGTGGAAGCTCGGATGCTGGTTCAAGGATCTTGAATTCTCCAACATCGCCAAGGGTGTCAACGGTGTCACCATGGCCAAGCACGTCAAGTTCGACAGGATTTCAGCCGATGCCTTCGGTGGATCACCCGGCGTCGTCGTCAACGTCCACGTCGACAGGGCGGACCCCTACAACGCCAACCATACTCAGCATGCCGATATCGTGCAGTTCACAGCTGCAAACGGTGTCAATGTAGAGAATCGGATCTTCGCAGACATCGTCGCGACGAACCACTACACGCAAGTCGGGCACCTGAACGGGCATCCAATGAAGAACTTCGCGTTCGTTCGTTGGTCGATCGACTCGAAGTACAGGCAGCAGAGCTTGAACTGGATGAAGCCACTCGAGCATGTCGTCGTCGACTCGTGCACGTTCAAGAACAGCCGCATCAACTTCTGCAGCACGGTCTCGAAAATTCTCGTCAGAAACACGTACATGTACAAGCTCGAGACGCTCCAGATTCCTCCGGAACAGGTATTCGATCTTTCGACGTGTCTCTTCGACAATTTCAGGATCGCAAAGTCACATTCACTGCCTGGTGCGTCTTCCGGTGAAGTGACATTCGCCACGGAGTCTGCTCCCGCCGGATCATTTTCGGATGGAAGTGATGGATTCATTCCCACGATTCTCTCGATCAACGCATCGAACTACTCACCGTTCGATGGCAACCTCGAGATCGAACGGCGTGATGAGATAACGAATCACTACTACTACGAAGCAAGTGCGTTCGACTTCAGTTGGGAAGACTGACGATTCGGATCAGCTCCGGTCCTGGTAATTGTTTTCAATCCAGGTCCGGTAGCTGCCATCCATGACTCGTTCCACCCAGCTCTGATTTCCGAGATACCAATCCACGGTCTCGGATATACCGGATACGAACGTCATGAGAGGTTCGTATCCGATTTCCTTTGATGCCTTGGTCGGGTCGATCGCATATCGTCTGTCGTGCCCGGGTCGATCGGTGACATACGTGATCAGTGACGTGTTCTTCTCACCTCTGCCCGCGGGACAGTGAGGAAAGGAGTCTTTCAAACGGGGATTCTTTTCGAAACGTTCCTCCACCTGGTGACACAGTTCGTTCACAATGTCGAGATTCGGAGCCTCGTTTCGACCACCAATGCAATAGGTCTCTCCAACCCTGCCATGTGCGACCGCCATCGCGATGCCCCTGCAATGGTCTGACACATGCAGCCAATCCCTGACGTTCATTCCATCGCCGTAGATCGGAAGCTCCTTTCCACGAAGAATGTTGGTCAGAATCAGCGGGATCAGTTTTTCTGGAAATTGATAAGGGCCGTAGTTGTTCGAGCAGTTTGTGGTGGTGACTTCCATTCCAAAGGTGTGGTGATAGGCTCTCACCAGGTGGTCTGATGCGGCCTTGCTCGCTGAGTACGGTGAATTAGGCGCATATGGAGTCATCTCACAGAATGGTGGGTCATCCTCGCCCAGAGAGCCGTACACCTCGTCGGTCGAGACATGGTGAAACCGGTGTTTCCTCCATGTGCCTGATTCGCACCAGACGGTTCTTGCCGCCTTGAGGAGGCTGTGGGTCCCGATCACATTGGTATCGATGAATTCATCAGGGCCTTCTATCGAGCGATCCACGTGACTTTCAGCTGCCAGATGAATGATCAGATCGATGTCATGGTCTCTGAGAAGAGACTCCACCAGCGGCGTGTCCTTGATGTCTCCATGTATGAAGTTCAGATTCGCGTGGCCCAGAACGTCTTCGAGGCTTGTGGCATTCCCTGCATAGGTGAGTGCGTCCAATACGACGATGTTGTCGGCTGTGTGATTCTCAAGCCACCACTTGACGAGGTTGACACCTATGAAACCGGCACCACCGGTGATGAGAAGATTAGACATGAACTTTCTCCTTGATCAGTTTCTTCAGGTTTTCACGCCAATCGACCGGTGGAATGGCTCGTGTACCCTCGAGAGCCTTCCAGGTCTTCGTCATGTCCAGAACGGAAAATCCCGGTCTCCTTGCCGGAGTCGGATAGTCTTTCGTTGCGATCGGTCTGATTTCGGTCTTGGATTTAAGCAATCCCGTTTCACGAGCGATTTCCTCTATCGCCGTCGCGAAACCATGCCAGGTCGTGGAACCCGAATCTGTCCAGTGATGCATTCCAGTCGTTCCACTTTCAACCAGACACCATATTGCGTTCGCAAGTGAATCAGCCAGCGTTGGTGTGCCAGTCTGATCCGACACCACCTCGATCTCATCTCTTTCATTCATGAGTCGAATCATCGTTGAAAAAAAGTTCGGACTGGTTCCGTCATACAACCACGCCGTCCTCACTATCGTCCATTCTTCAAGTCCGGAATCCATCACGGCACGCTCACCATCTCTCTTGGTCCGCCCGTACACCGAGATGGGATTGGTTGGGTCCGTCGTCAGCCATGGTCTTCTTGATGAACCATCAAAGACGAAATCAGTCGATATGTGGACCAGTCTGGAGCCATATCGCCTGGCGGCGTCGGCGAGAATTCCCGGGCCTTGATCATTCACCTTCGCCGCGGAATATTCGTCCGTCTCGGCATCATCGACAGCGGTGAAGGCCGCTGTGTTGATGATCATTTCCGGTCGCATGCATCCCACCACGTCATCCACCTGACGTGGTGAGGTGATATCGAGAGTCTCGACGCCGTGAACACATACTTCATGACCGCCCATGGTGGTTCTCAGGAGGGCCTTTGCAAGCTGTCCCCCCCCACCTGTCACAAGAGTCTTCACGATTCCAGCTCCGCATCCTTCAACCTCGGGAGCGCATTGTCCTTGTCAGAAAGAATCGGCATGGTTCCGGGTTTCATTGGCCATTCGATCGCGATGTCCTCGTCATCCCAGCGTATTCCCCTGTCATCTTCCGGTGAGTAGAACTCGCTGCACTTGTATTGGAAGTCGGCGTGCTCCGAAAGCACCAGAAAGCCATGCCCGAAACCGGGCGGAACCCAGATCATCCTCTTGTTTTCCGACGACAGCTCGACACCGGTCCACATGCCGAAGGTCGGTGATTCTCTACGAATGTCCACGGCCACATCAAACACCGCACCCTCGGTCACTCTGACGAGTTTGCCCTGTGGTTTGTTGATCTGGTAATGGATCCCTCTTAGAACACCACGAGTTGATCGACTGTGATTGTCCTGCACGAATTCGAGATCGAGATCCAGATTTCTGAATGTCCCCTTGTTCCAGCTTTCAATGAAGAATCCCCTGTCATCCTCATGCACGGTTGGTTCCAGAATGAAACACCCATTCAAATTGGTGGGAATCTTCTTCATGCGAATTCATCAACCTTCTTGATCGAGTATCCGCAATAGATACTGACCATAACTGTTTTTTTCAAGGTTTCGACCTATCTCTGCAAGCTTTGAATCATCTATCCAGCCGTTTCGCCATGCGATTTCTTCCGGGCATGCGATTGATAGACCCTGTCTGGTCTGCAGTGTCTGAACGAACTGTCCGGCTTGAAGAAGGGTTTCGAAGGAACCCGTATCCAACCAGGCTGAACCTCTTCCCAGGATCTCCACGTTGAGGTCGCCCGACTCGAGGTACGCCGCGTTGACGCTGGTGATCTCGAGTTCACCTCGATCCGACGGCTTGATGCTTTTGGCGATGTCCACTACCCGGTCGTCATAGAAATAGAGACCAGTCACGGCGAAGTTCGATTTCGGTGTGGCCGGTTTCTCTTCGATGCTCACAGCCTGACCTTCCTCATTGAACGCCACTACGCCGTAGTCCGTCGGGTTCGTCACCTGGTATGCAAAGACCGTGGCTCCGTAACTCGATTCGTTCGCCTGTGAAAGGGCCCCATGCAGATTGGATCCGTAAAAGATGTTGTCACCAAGTATCAACGTCGAAGGGGATCCGTTCAGGAAGGATTCACCGATGATGAATGCCTGAGCGAGACCATCCGGGCTGGGTTGTACCGCCCAATCGATTGACAATCCCATTTCAGATCCATCCCCCAAAAGAGCTTGGAAGGACGCCTGGTCTTGCGGGGTCGTGATGATGAGCACTTCCCGTATTCCCGCGATCATCAAGACCGAGAGCGGATAGTAGATCATCGGTTTGTCATACACGGGCATGAGCTGCTTGCTCACGGCTTGAGTCAATGGATACAGGCGTGTCCCCGAACCACCTGCAAGAATGATTCCTTTTCTATTCTTCATCGAGGACCCCTTTTTCGATCAGAACTTCCAGTCTGTTGAGATTATTCATGTCCGGTTGAGGGCTTCCGTATATGTATTCCTGTAGAACCCTTGATTCAGACATGGATCGTTCCGTGTACCCGCACTCATACAGGAGTTCGGCCAGTGTCACCCTGAACTGGACGATCTGTTTCACCATCTCCGAAAGTTCAATCGCCTTCTCAAGTGACTTGATCGATAGTTCGCAATCACCCTTCACCTTGTATATCGTCGATCGTGTCTCATGGAGAGAAGGGAGAATTGCCTCTGGCGCTTCAAGTAATGCAATTTCGATGTTCGCCAAAGCACCATCAGTGTCGGGTGGGTTGAGTTCACATTGGTGGAGTGCCATGTTGTTCAATGCAACACAGTTGATTCTTCCGAGCTCTTCGGACATCGCACTCTGACCACGAACAAGATCCGTCACTTCCTCAAGCGCCCTTATCGCCTCAAGGGTCTTCCCTTCAAGAGACATCAACGATGATTTCAAGATGAGTGCACGACATCGAAGACTCGCATCGGTTTCGTATTCGGCGATCACGTCATCGATCATCAAGACATATTCCAGAAGAGCGTCGACGTCTTCGGATTCCCCCGAGATTCTTGCCAGCTCAGACAGGGCCTCGGCGTTGTCGATCAATTGTCGGGGACTTTCAAGATAGGGCTTGATGATCCGAAGAGCGTTTCGGCAGTCATCGACGTCGAGTTGCTTGGCGGCGCGTATCCAGGAACTCAGGAGTTCCTCGTCCTGCGACATGAGGGGTCCGAACAATTCCGCCGCCTCCCTGGCCTTGTAAGATCCCAGCATTGCTCTGAGAAGCGTCACTCTGATCAGCAATGGCGTGATGTTGTCTCCCGTGCTTCTTGAAATCAGATCGGTAAGTCGCTCTTCATCGGCAGCGATGTCTTGCAGTGGTCTCAGCAGTGAGAGCGCCCTGGACTCGAATCCGAGTTGCATGCACAGGTTTGAAAATTCGAGCGTGTATGCGAGCTTCTCCTTTTGAGAAACACGATTCATCCCGATTTCTGAGATGTCCACGGCCTCTTGATACATCCCTGACTGCAAGGCGCTTCGGGTCGCCCAATAGAGAGGCTCCATTCTCGTCGGATGGTTTATGAACGCCCTGAATGCAATTTTGTATGCCGCTTCACTGAGGTTTGCAGACGTATGAATGAGCCAGGCCACTCTCTGGGCTTCGTACATGTTGACCAGAACGTCCGCGATCTCGGCAGACTCAATGATCTGATCCTCTGTGGGATTCAATTGCCCCGTCGCGCCGTCCGTGGAATCACGTACCAACCTCAGCACGCGTGCTGTGTTCGGTCTTGCCTTTTCTATTTCATCAAGAATGCCCTCCAACCCGGGGCTTCCAGGTTGATTGGACACCATGTCTCTTGCCATGATAATCAGGATGTCCAGATTGCCGGGTTGAAGGTCGACGGCTCTCTTCAGAGCCTCCCTTCTCTCCTCGATCATGCCCATCCTTTGGTATGTCTCCGCCGCGACCATGATGTTCAGCACGTCATCCGGATCGAGCTGGAGCATTCTTTGCACGGTTTGAAGTTCATCTTCACGATTTTCGCTGACGCGGTTGATCAGCGTCCTGTACCGCATCTTCTCGCCGGATCCGACGTCCTCCAGAGCCTCGATCACACTCAGCGCTTCGTCCTCCCGGTCAATGGAACCGAGCGCCATCGCCTTTCCGAGTATTGCAATGGAATTGCCAGGATCCGATTCCAGAATCCTGTCGAAATTCTCCAATGCCGGTTCGTACATCTCTCTCACAGCCTGAAATTGGGCGAGTGAGAGTATGTCGAGGTTCTCGCCGGATTTGGAAGCGATATCCTCCAGCTCATCCATCGCCGATCGATATTCCCCTTCTTCGGCAAGCACACCTGCCTTTGTGCGTGACTCTCTGAGTGTCAGGATCCTCGCGTTCTTGTACGCATTGACATACTCGAGTGCAAGTGAACCATTCCCTGTTCTCCTGAGCAGGTCGATGAGGCCCGGATACAGAGTGCTCAGATCAGGCTTGAGATCGATCGCTCTTCTGAGATAGTTGGCGGCGCTCTCGAGATCCTGCTGCTCTCCTCGCTGGAGAAGACTGCTCATGAGCACGAGGGCCTCGATCGAACCCGGCGACCTCTTGATCACGTCATCCAGTTGAATGATCAGTTCAGCGCGCTCCGCTAATGCGATGTCATCAAGCGTGATGGCTTTCATCACCTTGACCGTGGTCGAGGTAGGAGAGTCTTCACCGGTCAATCTCTTGATCGTCTGAAGGGCGATCTCGGCGGTCTCGGGGTCGTCGTTCCAGATGTCCGGGTAGGTTGCCACCAGTCTCGCGGCAGAGACGTTTTCCGGAAGCAGTCCCAGTATTCTTCGGAATTCACTCAGTCGGAAATCATCTTCAAAATCGATTCTTGCCAGTTGGGCGAGAAGTCTCACATGTATCTGTTCGTAGTTCCGTGCTGTCTGATCAAGATCTTCAAGCTCCTCGGCGGCGGATGCGTACTTTTCTCTCGCGGATTCGAGGTCTTCCTCGATTTCCAGACGGAGCATCGTGATTTCGCCCTGATCATCACTCCTGGACTGGATCATCGACAGGAGATTCTTTCGGTGGGTCTCGTCACCGGCCTTGATCCTCGCCATTTCGACAAGTGTTTCAAGAGGGACACTTTCCACGGTCATCAACCAATCGAGCGCTTTCTGGACCCTTGCCTGGTCCTTTTCCTGCATTGCAATCAACGTGAACGTGGGCAGGAGACTCGATGCCGCACCGGCCCCGCTTTCATCGGTCGTTTCGATGAACGTTTCTATCAAGCGCATGAGATTCTGACGTTTGGACGCCAGCCCGTAGATGAATTTCTCATCACCTTCCAGAAGCATCCGAGAGTACAGATACATTCCTCTGACAGTGGCTTTTTTACTCAAGACGCGTTCGAGTTCATCTATGCCACGTTGGAAATTCTGAGCTCTGTAGTTTGCAATTGCGAGATTCATGCCACCCATGTAAGTGCTGTTCCGGGCTTGCATCTGGTCGTAAAGGTTGATCGCACCGAACAGGTCACCCTGGGACTCCATGCTCTTTGCAGTCATGAAGTTGATCATCTGCAGGATCGTCGGGTCGTCTCTGAACAAGGCGGCCGCCTGTCTGAGAAGTGGTCCGCTTTCCATGATGTTCGTCCTGAACATGTCGATGGCTTCAGCCAGCACCTTGTCCGCGGTGCCCATGGAAGGGTCGATGTCGAACGACTTCTTGATCCATGGGTCTATGTACTCTTCTCGGCTCCAATTCGAATTGTTGTTCTGCGCCGCGATGCATGCTCGCAACTTCGCGAAGAGAGCGCTGTCAGAAAAGTTTTCATCCGCAACACTCGACTCATCAAGCGCATCCTGAAGATTAGCGTTTTCCCACAGCCCCCTGATTCTCTGCTCCGCGACCGACTCGTTCGTAAGGCTCAGTTCCATCGTCTTCTCTCGAAGTCCGACGGCTTCCCTGTTCATTCCAAGATTCTCCATCATGGGGATCATGATCATGACCATCTCTGGGTCGATGTCCTCCCGCATCGACATCTCTTTCATCCGTCGGATCGATTCCTGCTTTCGACCGCTTCTCCCCATGTTCTCAATGGCCACCAGTTCGGCCGCCTGATTCCCCGGAAACCGTTCCGTGTACTCCTCGAATATTCGTGTTATGTCCCGAGGTGATTGTTCCAGAGCGTTTCTTCGAATTCCATATTCTCGAATCGGCCAGAAATCGTCTTCTGGTGCGATCTCCCGGATGCGTTCGATGCTCTTGAGCGCATCTTCGAAATCACCGATCCGGATCTGCGCGATGACCTTTTTCTTGTGTGTCTCAACGTCACTGTCAGGGAGTTTTTTCGCCACCCTCAATGCGTTGAGCGGCTGGTTCGTGAGAACGTAAATGTCGAAGAGGGCGTTGAGAGCCTGTTCGTTGTTCGAATCAAGCGTCAATGTGAACTTGTACAGATTCTCGGCTGCAAACAGATGCTTGCCATCATCGTCGGTGTTCTGGAGCCTCGTCTTGGCAAATGCGAGCGCCAGTTCCACGTTGTCGCGATCATTTGCCAGCGCAAAGCTCAACGGGTTCAATGCGGCGCCGTAGTCACCGGCCTCGAAAGCCGCCATGCCTTCCGCCTTCGCTTCATCGACTCTTCGCTGTTTGTTCCAATCCGAAAGCGCCTTGGCTGCAATGATCAGCAGAGTGCCAGCGACGGTGATACTGACAAGCAGCGCGAGTCTTCTCTTTGCTCTTTGATTCATCTTCCGGCGACCTTTGAAAGTGTCTTTAGGATGATTTTCAAGTCGAGAACGAGGCTCGCCCTGTTCACATACTCAATGTCGTATTTGATCCATTCCTGGAAATCGAGACCCGGTTTTCGTGTCCTTTCAACCTGCCAGAGGCCGGTGATTCCCGGTCGTATGCTGAGTCTCGCTTCACGCCATGCCGGGCAGAATTGGTTTTCATTCTCCGGACTCGGTCGAGGTCCGACAAGGCTCATGTCGCCAACGAGAACGTTCCAGAACTGAGGCAGTTCATCGATGTGGAATCGTCTCAGCATTCTGCCGACTCCTGTGATTCTCGGGTCATTCCTGATGAAGACCTGAGGACCATCCGCCAGGTTGTCCTCTTGAAGATCCAGAACCATCGATTCCGCATCACGCATCATCGTTCGGAACTTCCAGCACTTGAAATTCCTGCCACCCCTGCTCTGTCTTTCATGACCGAAGAACACGGGGAATCCACTCGTCATGATGACTGCTAGAGAGACCGGGAGGATCAGAGGGATCATGAGGGTGAGAATGAGCAGTGAGACCGAGACGTCGATGAACCGCTTTGCGATCTGGTATCCATCGACCTCGGAATCCAACGCACCCGGTGCGAGGTGGCTCTGAGGGGTTCTTATTTCATTGATCTCATACACACGGATTTCAGATTCTTTGAAACAGCTCCCTTCATCCTGAATCGCCATGGGACCGATCTTCAGATCTCCACCGCCCACGGATTGTCCCCCCCCGATCCAGATTGGAGGAACCATCGACGCCTCGTCCGAATCGATCTGTGCTTCATCGATCCCCCATATGCCCGGAAGTATTTCCTTGATTCCATGAATCGATTCACCTGGATTCTTCCAGTTCGAGATCAGGCGTTCGATAAGGGCCTCATCACGCTTCGGGCATCTGTCCGTGAAATCGACCTGCCCCTCGACCGTGTACGAGTCGGCCTTTCCCCAGTCCACGAATTGTCTGAGTTCCTTGAGCGCCTTGTACCTGTCTCTGTTTCTCGACCACGCTTCAGCGATGCTGGGTCGTCTGGTCAGTTTCACACTATGTGAACCCACGTATCGACTGCTGTAGTCTCGACTGATTCGAATGAGTTCCCCGTTCTCCGACACCACCTTCTCGACATAGTCATTCAAAGGGGTCTTCACCCGGACTCGGCTCACTGGGGCCCTGTTCCAGACGATCGACTCGGCGATGGAGTTCAAATCGAATGAGACGAACTGGTCCACATCCATGAGCATGAACATGTCCGCACCCGATTGTTTCACGAACGGTTCCGATCTTCTGACGCATTGAACTCCACGACTTCGCCAGTAGGCGTCATGAAGTTCGATCGCCGTAAGGCCCCACATCCTGAACGATCTTGAGCGTGGCTCCGTTTCAACCGGATCCGCCCGTTCTTCATTCATGAATTCAGAATTTTGACGACCGTCTATCACTCTTGTGTTCTTTTTCTCGACGTTTTCATGTTCAGGGACTCTGTCAGGGCGTTTCGCTTTCTGATCCCGGTCGCCTCCTCCTTGATCACCTGATCAATCGATTTGGATACCGAGGTGATATCTCTGTAGTCGGACTTGTCCGCGTAGTTGAGTACGACACCGAGATATGGAGCGTTCAACTCATGCAGATCTCGTACACATCTCTTGAGAGGAATCCTGGACCTGCCCTTTCTCAGGGCGAGGATGACGCCATCGACGCTGCTCGCTATCGGCATCGATTCGATCGAACCCGAAAGCGGACCCGTGTCGATGATGACGAAGTCGAATTTCCCTCTGAGTTCGGCAAAGAGATCCTCGACCACGTCCACCTGCATCATCTCAGGGCTGACCATCTCATCCAGGCCGATGGGCATGAGGAAGAGATTCTCTCGTTCAAGCGCCACCAGTCTTTCCTCGATGCCACCCTCCTTGATCACTTCCTTGAGTCCTGGCTTGTCCAGCATGTTCAGGGAGTGTGACAACGACCTTCCAATGAAATCACTGTCTACAAGGCATGTCTTGAACCCTGCCGATGCATACGAATGTCCAAGGAGTTGGACAAGGGTCGTCTTGCCATCGCCCTGGAACGGGCTGGAGATCAGCATGATGTATCCGCGGTCAGTGCTTCTGAATCGTATTGATTCGATGCGATTTCTCAGTTTGTGGACACAGTTCATTCCAATGTTGAGGATCTCCGGTTCCATCGCGGCCTTGCTCGTGTCAGGAACCACGCCAAGACAATGGAACTGTCCGTGGTCCATCTTCAGCTGTCTGATCGCAAACGTTCTCTGATCCACCGATCCGATCAGAAAGAAGATTCCCATGACCAGGACGACGGACGCACCGAATACTCCGACGGCGATGGGTCCACGCTTGTCCTTGTCAGGTGAATCCGGCACGGTCGCAATCTGTCCGATTCGGACTTGTTCCTGGATATTGGATTCTTCCCGTTCAAGGCTCGTCAGACGCTCGTCAAGCACCGCGCCATCGATTTCATTCGCTTCGATGTCTCTTTGCAACGAGTCATATTCATTCTGGAAATCCTGGAGATCGCGCATTTCATTGCGCCTGGACTTCAACTTCTCGGTGATCTTGGACTTCTGCTCGGTCTGTTTCCTGAAGGACCTTTCCTTGCCCACTGGACCGGACTTCCACCTCTCGGCCGCGTCGACTCTCACTGTCGCCAGCGTCAACTTGGTCGCCTCAATCTGAGAGGTCAGGTTTCGGATGATTCGATGCTGATCACCCAGTCTGGATCTCAGCGTGGCCAGTTTGATCTCCTGCTGCTCGATATCGAGTTCGAGTCCGTTGATTCGTGGTTCGAAGATCATCAGTTCCTGTTCGGTTGGATCAGGAATCTCATCGCCGGTGACTTCTTTGCCCTGTCGTATCTGTTCCGATTCGATCCTGTTGAGCGTCTCGTTGATCTGCTCGATCATGGCGTTGTATGTGGCGCATTCCTCCGCCTTCGCCGAGATAAGTCCACTCACGTCAGAGACGACGTTGTTGCTGTTGGTGACCAGGTCCTGTTGTTGCCTTCTGAGCGTGTTGATCTTCGTTCGGATCTTCTGGCGTTCGTCACGAATCTGTTTTTTCGTATCTGAAATGGCCATGCCTTTGTTGTTGCCATGAATCTCCATGTAGGAGTTCATGA
This sequence comes from Phycisphaerae bacterium, assembly GCA_002709755.1. Classification (GTDB taxonomy): domain Bacteria; phylum Planctomycetota; class Phycisphaerae; order Phycisphaerales; family SM1A02; genus UBA8087. The sequence goes on along the minus strand of PAQN01000048.1, from coordinate 62,000 downwards.
TCGCGTTCGTGATCATCGACGCCGCCTCGGGATCCTCATCCTGATAGATCACCTCGATCAGCTCCGTGCCCCTCGGGTTCAAAGCGATGAGTCTGGATTTGATCCCCGTGTACAGCGGGTAGTACCCTCTGGACCTCTGCAGTTCCTCGAGTTCTTCCGAATCGATCGCGCTGCTGATCACATCGTCCGATGTGATGAGAGACACCTGCGTCATCAGATACGACTCATGTGACTTTGCATTGGTCCCGTCATCCTGAAGCATCTTGACCACGATGGGCCTTTTCGACGACGCGATGAGAAGGCCACTGCTCTTGTAGAGAAGTGGAGTCATGTTCCATGCGACCAATGCACAGATGGCTCCCAGGGTCAGACCCATGACACTGGCCATGAGCCAACGTCCCGCGAGGCGGTCACGGATCATTTCGATCGGACTTGCCTGTGGCGCTGGATCACCGTTGAATTCACTGCCTTGTGCGTTGCTATGACTCATGAACGTCCACTTTCATCAAACGTGTAATTTCTGAGATCCCTGAGTTCTTCGGTGTCAGGAAAAGACATCATGTTTCTTATGAGATCTGTCGGAATATTGGATATGAAGTCATCGACCATCTTCTTAAGATCCGATCTTTCGACATCTCCACTCATGACCAGTTGGAGCTGACCGACTCCGAGTGAAGATGCTCCACGACCCATCGAACCGAGATCCTGAAGCACCGCCATGTCGTTGACCATCCCCGCCATGGGCGTCACAAAGACGGACACGACGGTCAATTCGTTTCCCGATTCAATCGGACCACCTTGCTTGAATCGATACACCGACATCTCGGTCCGAAGGTCACCGATCCGAACGTCAATCGTCTCGCTGTCCCCAGTGGGATATTTCTGGTTGATGGACCATCCAGATGCTGGATAGCACCTCGGTGGGTGGTGTCCATCCATGTCTCTCAGGTCGACGCAGTGGATCAGTGCGAAAGTCAGGGCGCCATTCTCACCATAGCGGGTGAATCTTCTGCTTATCAGGCCGTTGGGTTGGAGTATCTCCTGCGCGGAGGTTGGAATGACAACGTCCTGGCCGACCCACCTGCCTATCTGATAGGGGAATTCGGATATCTGTTTCGCGATGTCTGCGTGATATCGATCCAGTGCCTCGGATGGCATGGATTGACCGATCTGGATCACTCCGGCGCCGACCAGAAAGATGATCGCGACGAAGGGGACCGCCTTCTGCAGTGAGGACCATGCGTTTCTTTTTCTCTGCAACGACATGCTCATACGAACGCCAGCCTCCATCTCATGCATGGGATGTCCAGCCACGTCAGGAGCTTGATGATCCCGAACAGCATGATCAGGGACATGGGTATCATCGCCAGCCCCGAATACCAGTGAAACGAGTCGGCGAATTCCTGAGTCGAGAAACCGTACACGGCGCTCGTGAGAACCAATCTGATGATGTTGCAGCAGAGTGCGATGAGGGGGCTCACAAGCAGCAGTGCGACCCGCACTTCGGTTCGAAACGGCGCACTGAAAACGAATCCGAATACAACGAGACTGAGCGCAAAGACCATTCGCATCCCGTTGCAGGCCTCACCGATAGCGACATCTATTGGTGGATTCCCAACCTGTATCACGAGACCTTGCTTGATGGCATAGACTCCGATTCCGTCGAGGACGGTCATCGTAAGCTCGGTCGCGAGTTCCTGCATCGGTTCGGCAAGCGTGATTCTGACGATGCCCGGTGTTGGAATGATGAACAGAAGCGCGACCAGAGCCGGACCGAACTGACGGGCGAACTCCATTCCCATCACCGTGATAAGGCTTCCTATCAACATGAAAATGGCGCCGAGATGCCAGACCACGAGCGTGTTCGATTCCATGCCCCACTGCAGAGCGACGAATCCAAGGATGATGACGAGTAGCCCCGCGACGCTCGGGCTGTATCCGATGAACTGGATTCGTGATCTTCTCACCCAGAACAGGTAGAGAGCGACGAGTGGTGCGAACAGCGCCTGACCGTTCTCCGTATCGACGATCGCACGCCCATACATGTCGACCCATGCCTCCAGGCTCACCCAGATGCTCAAGACGGCCATGAAGCCGAGCAGACACATGTCCGCGTAAGTCAGTTTTCTGGGTCCGCTTACCCTCACACGATCCTCCGTTTGAGCACTTCTGTTCGTGCGGTATCGAGGTTGTACGGGTCGATGATCGACGACGTGCCTTCTTCGATTCGGGAGTTCCGTGAGATGATCGAACGAACAAGCGTCGAATCGGATTCTATGACCGAACCTTCGAGTATCACTGAATCCTGAATGAGGCATCCGCCCATGATGGTGACATTGTCACCGACGATCACGTTCTTTCCAAGAACGCTTCCCGGATCAACATGTGCAGACTGGGACACGAATGGTCCCATTCCTTCACATGACTCAGCGGTCGCGAATTCCGTGAGCTGCTTCAGATAGGTGCTCGGTGTCGAGAGCCTCACGCTTCGCCTCGTGATCTCCTTGACCACGATCTTAGATCCGGAATCAATGACCCTTGGTATGAGTTGTTCCTTGAAGTCGAAGAACCCTAGATCCGGCACCAGGTCCAGCATGCGTCTCTTCATCAGAATCATTCCGGCAGTCTCGTCTTGCGAGGACTTTCCGAGTATTCCCATGACTTCATTTGATTGGAACTCATCACACAAAAGTTTCTCCGGGTATTCCGGCGGGATTCTGTTTCCCTCGATCATGATCACGTCATCGAAATCATCGCGGGATTCGACGAAATCCTTCAGCGCTCCCGCCGTGCCCCGATGCGATGCTCTGTCGGCATGTATTGAGATGTCGATCTCCTGCATTTCCGTAAGGGAACGGACGTGAGTGTTGATTGTCTCCACGTCTTCCGACCGACCGGTGACCACACATGCCTTGCGCACGTTCATCCTGGACTTCAAGGTGTCCATCCAACTCTGAAGAAGTGATTTCTTGCCGGGAATGGGAAGCAGACACACCGGGTGTCCCGATGCCTTTCGAAGCATCGACTGTCCCGGGCCACCCACCAGGATGATGGCATTGTGATCTTTGGCGCTCATTTCAAACCGTTCTTCATTCCGCACGTGTCGGATGTGATCACAGGAACAGAATCATGGCCTGTTCGCAGATGCTCATGCTTGACACTTCTTCAGCCTTCTTCCCAGGGGTTCATTGCTCATTTTACTCCAGAGAGCCGTGGCTCAAGTCGGTGGTCTTGTAATAGTGATTTTGTCTGGAAATCAGATGGTTATCGGCATGTTCTTGTTCGTCTTTTTTCACTTCTCGAGAAACCGAGAAACTCTGTCGATCAATTCCGGCGATGCTGATCCGAAATCAACTTCCGGCTTCTTCTTCCAGTCGATTTCATCAAGCATTCGCGGGACATCATCTTCGTCAAGTGCGATGCTCATGCCTTCTGTGTTCCGCATTCTCAATGCCGCGTGGTATTGGTGATCATTTCGCGTTTCATGAAGACTTTCCCTTCGTGGCATCAGGAGCATCGGGGTGCCGTATTCACTCGCCGTCACGATGCTTCCCACTCCGACGTGCATGACGAGCAGTTGCGCTTGCTCCATCAGTTTTCGAAATTCGTCGGGGCGGATCATCCTGGTGTACTCCGAGTGGCTCGGGATCCATTCGGTCTCTCCGGTCTGAATGAAGACATCATCTCTGCCGCGACGTCCTGCCCAATCATCGACGGCCTTGCAGAGTCTGTCGAATGGGACCTGCATTCCCACGGTGACAAGAATCATGCTTCACATCCTCCTTGCTCGCCGGCGTCCTCCACACAGAAATTCTGGAGCACCGATCCATGGTATTCCGGTCCCTCTTCCGTGCTGAGATGCGACCACTGCGTCAGCCACAGAGACGCCCATCTCCTGGCTTTCCGTCCTGAAAGAGACATCTCTTCCATGTTCGCGATCGAGTCAATCCAGCAGGTTCTGCATCCCAGCATTTTTCCGACCATCAAGGCAAGAAGTCCGGGTGCGGCCCCGGTCGTGACGATTGCATGGGGTCTGACTCGAATGACGACCAGTATGACCCTGAACAGGAGGAATACAAGACCGACCTTGTTCCAGCGCGTGGCATCGGGAATCACGAAGAATCGATCCGATTGGTTCTTGAGATCTACCCTGTACCCCTCACGGACCGTGACCCAGCTGACGTCACACCCCTCGAACGCCTCGCTCATTCTCTGCAATTGAACCCAGTGTCCACCCCCCGAGCTGACGGCCAGCAATCGTGTCTTCTTCGGGGTTCGCATCTTGGCCAGCTCCTGGTTCTCTTGCTGGAAATCATCAACGAAACGACAACCTGACTCTCGAGAACTCGTCTTTCACTTATCGGTTTTTTTGCCTCAGGAATGAGAAAACCACCCGAATATCGGGTGGTTTTTCGTTGGTCCAATTGAGTGATCTGGAGCGGTTAGGATCACTTCATTCGGCGTCGGACGATGCCAGCGCCAATGAGGCCGATCCCCGCAAGGAGGAGTGGTGTCGGCAGGGGAACCACGGTCAGCTGGTCCTGCATCGTGGGGTTGCTCAGTCCGACAAGCGCGTCGCCGATCGATCCCCAGCCATCCTGCCCGAGTTCGGCGATGATGGCCGAAGTCGCCTCGCTCGCATCATTTTCAGCCTGGAAGGCTCCGGTGCTCATTGAGACCTGCCCGACGGCTTCGTCCGCATTCGTGGCATCGAAGTTTTCGTGCAAGAGTTCCCAAAGAACGAGTTGGAATGCCGATGATGCCACCGAGTAGTCGAATGCATCAAGGGTCGTGCCAGTGGCGATCTTGCCGGTCTTCTGGTCGATGAATCGGGAGTAGAGATCCTGAACCATGTTGACCTGGAAGCCCGCCATCGGTCCTGGTGCCGGTGGGGCTTCAGGAACCGTCGTCAGGTCCGTTGTCTGGGTGAAGGTGACGGTATCGCCAACCGACGCACCTTCGAAGACCTGGATGCAGTAGGTGGTCATTTCACGGCCGTACTGGTTGATCCAGACGCGTTCACCTGCCTTGATGGTGTTGGAGGTGAAGTTCACCCCGTCAACCTGATCCCAGTCGTGTCTTCGATCGATTCCCAGTGAGGTCAGCTCATAGCTGGGCATTGACTCAAACGTCATCGTGATTTCATTCGTCGAGTCCGCGCTTGCGCTTCCACCGAAAGCGGCTGCAAGGAGCATGGCAGTGACTGACAGTGTCATGTTCATGTATTTCATTGCGATCTTCATTCCTCATTTCGCTTTTTCAAGCGCCGGCCCCCTGATCGACTTGCCAAATCTCGTAATCCGAGTTCTGGCATCTCCAACCACAAATCGACTGGAGCGGCGATCTTAGCCATTTCGCACCTGGTATTTACCGGGCGAACTTTAGTTTTTTTTCAATTTTGGAAAATATAAACCCAGTATGGTCAAAGCATTAAGAGAGGCTTAGAGAGGCTCTTATTATTGACCACCTGCGTCATGAGCTGGTTTTCGAATCAGGGTTTGAACCCATTATTCGGACTCAACCCTGCGCCCTGCCCGTGAATGGTGATTTTCCAGAATTTGAACTCGGGCCACCGGTTTTAAATGTCCCGTTTTGGCCATTTTTGGACCTTCCGAGATTCTTCAAACCAATCGCCGGATCGCCCAGGGTGATCATGATTCCGGCAAAGAGAAACAAGGGGATCACCCCCTCTCCCATGCTTGAAACAGCCGTGAAGGATGCGATCGCGGTGAGAAAGGCGACTCCAAGTCCGAATATCAAGAGCGAGTCCGAACGGTCTGAAGAGGCCTTGAGCGCCCTTCCGACTGCCTTGAATGCCATGATGATGATCGCGATCTGCAGTGTCAGAGCTACGATACCACCATCCAATGCAACGAGAACGTAGTGATTGCAGATGTCAATGAATGATCGATTGAACATCCTGTCATTGGTTCCCATCAGAAACCATTTCTGAGCATTGTTCAGCAGCCCCTCGAACAACATGTACCTGTGGTATCCCGTCGAACCCGAGACAAAGGATATTCGTGTGAAGATCAATCCATGAAGTCCACTCTGTGAGCCGAAGTGAAGGAACGCTCCCACGAACACGCAGAACCAGAATATCGTTCTGAGGTTGTTTCTGAATCTGTAGAAGCACCAGCCAGCCAGTCCGATCAGTAGCCCTGCAATAGATGTGCTGCTGTTTGTCATCAGGGCGCAGACAATGCACACGGCAAAGCCGACCCACCCGATGATCAGGATCAGAAAGCTCTTGTGCTTCGTGAGTATCTGGGAGATGAACAAGGGCGAGAAACTCGCCCAGAAAACACCTGCGGTGATCGGATGTACGAATGAACCCTGCGATCGCAGTTTTCCATCTCGAATCACTGTCATTTCTGGAATCCCGCCGAACACCGAGAAAAAGTTGTATCTCGTGTATTGTTCGACCGTGAATGAGATCGCCACGGGAATTCCGATGAGACTGACTCCCACGAGCATGTACCGAACATCATCCAGTGTTCGCACAAGCGCTCTGCCTACGAAATACAGTGAGAACGGTTCTATGATTTTTCCGCATGCACTCAGGGCCGGATTAAACCCGGCTCGAACGAGTGTGCAAAGAATGATGGTGAGCATCAGGCCGACGACGAAGGCGTCGGCCTTGCCGAACCGGACGTCCTTGAGGTCCCTGAACACAAGGACTCTTATCAGCATCACAAATGAAATGGCTCTGAGGAAGTGGAAATCAAGACCCATAACGGCGAATCTCTGCGCAGGTGAAATGAGGCACGCGATCATGATGATCGGCCACAGCAGATATCTCCTCGGTGCGAAGAACGACCAGATGAAACTCACAACGAACACACAGCCGGCAAGCGGGTGAATGAAATTAGACCCATAGGTATTCTGCAGTGCCGTCACATAATCTTTTGCTGCTCGTTGCTGCACGATCACGGTCCGTTCATCGAAAGGCGTTCTTCGCCCTGTTTTAATTCCTTGAGCGTCACGAACTGAAAGTCATTCCTCCTTGCTCGATTCACGATGTCACGGGTGCACTCCAAAGTGAGTTCTTTGCAGCTTTCGTGTCGGCGTTCGCCATCGTGAAGCAGGACCACGCCACCCATGACTTCAAGCGAACAGAGCAGATCCTCCCGCATCTCCGGGCGTCGTACATCATCTTCCGGAATCACCCTCCTCCCCCCGAAAATCACTTTTCGCACGATTTCTGAAAGCCCCATTGCGCTCTTTCCGGATCCAAATCCGGTGTCGCCTGAATCATGCGTCCACCAGATCATCTTGCAACCACGTAACCAGCAACTCAAGAGGGTTCCCAGAGTGGCGTTGCCCTTGGGTGGTCTGAACCACTGAATTGCGAGTTCTCGGTCCCTGAGGGTGCGCACCCCTTCCAGAAAATCCCTGACTCCCCTGATCGGACCCACTTTCCAGCAATCAAGATGATGCTGCGTGTGGCTGGCTACGTGGTGCCCATCACGCTGGATGCGATCGAGCAGTGGATCGTTTTCACGAACCAGGTTTCCGATCACGAAAAAAGTGGCTTTGATTTGCAGCTCGTCGAGCAGGTCCAGGACCTTCTCCGTCATTCCCGGACAGGGACCGTCGTCAAAGGTGAGGGCGATGAGTTTCCGTTCCCTGCAGATTCTCTCGATCCTTCGGTTCTGTACGGATCTCACGATGACGGGCAGTCCAAACCAGGCCCCCACGGTCAGGCCGACAATGACGAAGATGAAGCACAGAAGCATGAGATCTGAATCGATCATTCGGTCACCTTTTCAATCGTGGATCCGACCGGGATCACATCCCGCATATCGGCCAGACCATGATTGTTTCAACGACTTCCCTTCCATATCGAGGTTATTTGCTGGTCTGATCACGGATGCTTCGTGATTTGACCGATTTATCAGATGATGTCAAACCTCTCTGTTCTCATCGCTGCATGGTATTTCCCTCCGGATGGTGGAGCTGGTTCACAGCGCCCGGCATCATTTGCTCGACATCTTCCGGAACTTGGCTGGGATTGCCGGATCGTCACCCGTTCGGAATCAATTCAACGGGGTCGATGGAACCACCTCGATCGCTCTCTCCTGTCTGAGCTGCCCAGTTCCATTTCTATGGTTCGAGTGGATGACGACGGTCCATTTCATGAGTCCGGATTTCCGGGTGAGCGTGACATCAAGGCTCATATCGGTCCGTTATGCCGTCGAGTGGTCCACGAGGTCGCCGCCACGAACCCCGATGTTCTCTTGCTCACCATGAGTCCTTTCATCCTGTCGGAAATCCCGAAGATGATTCCCCGTCATTCAGAGACGAGCATTGTCGTCGACCTGAGGGATCCATGGATTCTCGATTACTGGCCGATTCAGTCGTCACGTGCAGTGAGACGGCGGCAGCGAGCCCTGATGCGTGACATGCTCGAACGCGCCGATGGGATCGTGATGAACACTCCGGAGGCGGCCACTCAATGCATGGAAGTCTTTGGAACCCATCTTCGTCCGAAGATGATCGCTCTGGAGAACGGATTCGAACCCCGTCATTTCTCAAACTCCGTGATTCCTCGTTCATCCAGCATTCGGATCATGCACGGTGGCACGTTTCACTGTGAATCACTTCATTCTCCTCGAGGTGTGCGTGCCCGGGTGGCCGCCATGCGCCATGCATCGAGAGGCAGCATCGATCGCACCGGACGAACTCCGCATCACCTGTTTGAAGCCGCTCGGTTGCTTCGCGATGAAAAACCCGATCTCGCCTCCCGGCTTCACTTCGATTTCTTCGGGCACATCGACTCCGGTCTCGAGACCTGCGTGCGAGACGGCGGTTTCGATTCCCAGACGACACTTCATGGATATGTGGAACACGATCGGATGACACATCACATCGAGCGTGCGTCCGCTCTTTTTCTTCCCGGTGGAAAACTCGCCGATGGTGTTCGAGATCCGATCACGCCCGGAAAGACATACGAGTATCTCGCATCAGGTCGGCCGATTCTCGCCGCTCTCCATCCGGGAAGCGGCCTGGATCTCGTTTCATCATGTCCGGGAGTCTATGTCTGTGACCCCTGCTCTCCTCGATCTCTGGCGGCTGGGATCGAATCAGTCGCGACTCTTCTCGATCGCTCTCCCGAGGACATGAGTCTTGTTGAGCAGCGACAGCCGATGCTGGCTCCCTTCACGCGCTCCTCCATCGCCGGCCGGCTTTCCGAATTCATGAAGATGCTGACTGAAACCAAGCGCTCCAGCCGGAGCACCCGCGAATGAACACGGTCGGGTCAAGGTCCTTCGGACAACGTGTGATGGCCAGTTTCGCCTGGCAGGGAGTCGGACGCATCAGCGAGCGGTTGCTTCGGTTCGGTGTGAACATCATTCTCGCGAGAATCCTCACCACCGGCGATTTCGGTCTGTTCGCCGCATTGCTTGCTCCCATTGCCGTGGTCGAGACCTGCACCTTCCTCACCACCGGCCCGTTCATCATTCAGAACGAGAAGGGGCGAGAGCCCGGACTTCTCAGAACCGTGTTGCTGGTCAACGTTCTCAGGGGGCTGTTGTTGTGCCTGGTCCTGCTTTCAACGGCCAATCTTGTCGCGGAATTCTTCGGACGAACGGAGATTCGATCTCTCATGATGGTGATGGCATTTCAGCCATTGATCGTTTCCTTCATGAGTCCTGCCGTTCATGTCCTGGAAAAGGATCTTCGATTCAGACCCGTCGCATTGAATGGTCTCACTGCCGCTTTCGTTGGAGCCGGTGTGGCATTGTCCATCGCGTTCCATTCCCCGTCTGTCTGGGCTCTGGTTTTCGGGAAGATCGCATTCTCCATCTCATCCTTGTTGGGTTCGTGGATCATCGCGCCCATGAACCCGTTTCAAAGACCTGACTTCTCCATCTTCGGTCATCTGCGCCGATATGCCCTCGGGGCATTCGGCATTCCCATCCTGATCATGGCGGTCGGTCAGGCTCCAGCGATCCTCATCGGCCGCCTGGACTCCATGGAGTCCCTCGGAATCTTTGCCCTGACCTACCGGCTTGCCGAACTCCCCGTTTTTCTCTCGCTTTCGGTCATAGGATCCGTGCTGATACCCGCTTACAGCAAGATGCAGAACGACGCGGTCAGGTTGCGACGAGTGTGGCTGCTTGCATGGTCCTCCATCGGATTGTGCACGCTTCCCATCGCGATTCTCGTCGCCTGGTCCGGTGATGCATTGCCGGTCTTCGTCTGGGGAAGCGAGTACGTGACCAACCAGCCTCTCGTGCCGGTGCTCGCGGCGGTCGGCTTTCTGAGCGCCGTGCTTTCGATCACCGGTCCCCTCTTCTGGGGTGTGGGGAAACCGGGAATCGACAGGGTCATGCAATTCGTCCGTGTGATTCTGGTGTACGCATCCGGCATCCCGCTCGCCATTGGATTTGGAGCCTGCGGTGTTGGTTTCGCTCTTGCGATCGGATTGCTTGGCGCGTTGCTGGTCGGGGTCTCTTGCGCGCTCAGAATCGTCAAAGCCAGCTGTCTCGAACTTCTGCGCAGCTCTGCCGTGTTTCTCGCGACGGGACTCCTCTTGTATCTGACGCTCCTCCTCGTCGACCTCGCATGTTCACCGATTGGGATTCAACGTCTTGTTTGGTCGGGTAGTATCGGATTGACACTATGCTTGATCGGCGCCTTTCCTCTCCTTTTCACGCGCGGAAGACGGAAGCGTTTTCATTGAAAAGAGAACCCGCGATACTTTGAGGCTTTTTTCGACATGGATGAACGATTCACCTGGATTGAGTTGAGATTTGTCGCTGGTGACATTCGTGTTTCCGGAACGTCTCATGCCAGGTTCGGACACTCCGTTCTTGACGAAGACGGCGATGAATGCGGTGTCTTCGGTGGATGGGACTGGGAGAATGGCACGCTTTCGATCGAGAGCGATCTCCATGGATATCTTCCCCTTTACTTTCACCAGACATCGGATCGGATCATCGTGGCCGACTCGCCCCTGTCGATTCTTTCACGACTCGATCAGCGTGACCTGGATCCGGTTGCGTTGGGATTCTTCTGCCGTGCGGGTTTCCTGATTGGTGATCGAACACTGTTTCAAGGCATACGCAGAGTCCCCGCGGGCGCTCGGATGACATGGAAGAACGGAGTGTTCGAGAGCGAATCGAGCCGTCTCGGGCATTTGGAACCCCCAAGTTCGATGAAGGAAGCCGTTGACGGTTGGACCGAGCGATTTCAGGTCGCGGTCAAGCGGCGACTCCCTGATCAAGACTCCTTCGATCTTCCACTCTCCGGTGGACGTGACTCTCGCATGGTGCTTCTGGAGCTTCGCCGACATGGGTGCCACCCAAGACGTGTTCTCTCGCTCGGCTCGCCTCGGTCGGAAAAATCAAGTGATCTCAACATCGCCTCTCAAATCTCACGTCGGCTCGGGGCCCCCTTTCAGGCGGTGGGACATCATGAAGCCGACTGGATTTCCACTGAACGTGCGAGACATGTGTCGTGCGGCTACGAGGCCCTCGAACATGTCTGGCTGATGCCTTTGTGGCGGGAACTCCTGAGCGGGGGCGCCTTCTGGTACGACGGTCTCGGTGCCGGGAGTCTCACACGAAATTCCGCCGCCACGCCACGGATGATGGACCTTTTCCGTCGGGGCGACATGTTCCAATGGGCGAAGCAATTTTTCGAAATGACGGCGTCCACATCCGATGTGTGGCTGGATCGGATCATCGCTCAAGCGCCTTTTCCGATCGCCGACACGCACACGGTCGTTTCAGATCTTCGGAAGGAACTTGACCGGCACCTGAAAGCGCCCAATCCCATTACCAGTTTCACCTTCGACAACTGGGGTCGGCGTTCGATATCACTGAATCCCTTCGGAATTTGTCGAGAGCAAACGAAAATTCAACTTCCGTTCATGGATCGCGACCTTGTCGCGTGGGCGCGCTCGATTCCCGTCGAAATGACGCATCAGAACGACATCCAAACCGAGGCATGCCATCGCCTCTATCCCGAATTCAAGGACATCCCCTTCGATGATGGCACCCCCCCCAGAAAACCAAAGGCCTCTCTTTGGCTTCGATACAGGCGTCGTCGCCAGAAAGCGCTGTTTTTCAAGAACAACGCCAAGTATTTTGGGACCCTCCCGACCAGGGCCATTGTCGACTCCTCCGACAAGAATGGATCTCACCGTGCCCTGGTACTCATGTTGCACCTGGCGTCCGTCGATACCCTAGTAACAGGTCACTGATGACGGTGTCATGACACGCTCCAGCCAATGCAAGGGTCTTCCACATGCCATGTCCAGACACAAGCGATTCCCAGGGTGATCGTCTGTCTGATGCCGACATGTCGTTTCAGATGAATTCAGATGGACACAACTCCTCCGGCGAGTTGATTCCCATGAGGAAGTTCCCGCAATCACTCCTCCATCGGATGATCAAGCGCGCACTGAACTATGTCTTCAGCATGATTCATAAAGTCGCTTTTGGTTCATTTGGATCCAATTCCCGGATCAATTTTCCGTTCTGGGCCAAAGGAAAGCAGTCGATTTTCATAGGGGATAACGTCCACGTCTGGAGGTTTTCCAGAATCACGGCGATCAACCCAGAACGCGGTCGACGCATCATTACGATTTCAGATGACTGCATCATTCATCCATCGATACACATATCCGCCGTCTCATCCGTGCATATCGGCCGAAGTGTCTTGATCGCGGCAAACTGCTACATCACCGACCATGATCACAAATGGCAGGACATTGACACGCCGGCGATCAGGAATGAATTCTTGATCGCACAGGAGACAAGAATCGGTGATCATGTCTGGATCGGAGATGGTTCCATGGTGTTGAAAGGCGTTTCCATTGGAGACAACTGCATCATCGGAGCGGGAAGCGTCGTGACCAAGAGCATTCCGCCATTCTCACTGGCGGTCGGAAACCCCGCTCGTGTCCTCAAGACATACGACCATGATGCAAGGGCGTGGATTCCCGTGGCGCCCCTCTCCGGCTCCGATTTGTCGAAGAACAAGTCTGATTGAGCCGCCCTCGCAGTGGGCTCAGTCAGCCAGTCTTTGTGACACGATGCTTCTGACCGGAGCCCAGAATAGGCTCAGCAAGGCCGAACCCGCCACGACCCAGGCGAACATCAGAGGAAGAGCGAGAGGCAGTGACATTCCATCGATGGTGTACCTCTGCACGGTTCCGATCGCCAGGGCACACAACAGGACCAGCGCGGGTTTCACAAACAGAGCGTTCAGACTGATGCTCGGTACCAATCGTCTGACCATGATTCCACGCGCGATGTAGGAAAGCGCCTCGCCTATTCCCATGCAATACCCGATCTCCACGAGGCTTCGCTGGTTGTAGACGACCCAGATCGAGCAGACGATCCCCAGCACAGACCAGAAGTTTCCATACATGAGAATCTTGCTCTTGCCGAGACCCAGAGCGATTGTCTTCGCGGATGTGCTGCTCAGGCGGAGTGCTCCAAAAACGCTCAACGCGACGAGGAACGGCGCAGTCCCCTCGAACCTCTCTGTCAACAGAACCGGAACGATGACCGATCCTGCCTGAAGCATGATCAATGCCGCGGCGCCCAGCGTGAAGCCAAGCGCCTGAACCTGCTCGAACAGTCTCGCCACATTCCCTCCCCTGCGACCTATCTCCGCTGTTCTGGGTGCGAACACCTGCTGGATCACACTTGCGCCGATGGACCCCGGGATCATTGCGATCAACACTGCGGCCGCCAGCGTTCCCACGACCGCCTTGGGTATTTCGAAACCGAACAGTGAATCCGATGCACTCAAAAGCTGCTGACTGCCACGATTCGATATGAATACCACCATCCCCCCGACGATCAGTGGGAGCATGAAGCGGATGATTCGAACCATGCTTTCGCCGTCGAAACGGATCATCCATCTCCTTTCAGCCACCACGAAGGACATGATCAAACCATTGACAGCATCAATGACTCTTGCGATGAGCGGCACCCAGAAACTGTTCATGAACAGGCACAGCATGGCAACCATCACCGTCGTTGCCACCGGTGTTGATGTCTGAGACAGTGCGACGTTTCCGAATCTGCGACGCCTCATCTGCCTGAAGATGTCCACATGCGAGCATCCCCTGATGAGCGGAACCAGGCCGACGAACATGAATCCCATCACGTACTCTCGGGAATCGAGGTCGTTGAACACCGCGAGAGGGACGGCAAGCAGGACGATGATCAGAGCGAACAGAACACCTCTGATCAGACTCATGAATTGAAACGCATGGCGAAACTTCTTGGTGGCCCCTTTTTCATCCTGCACGATCACTGCCGCCGGGTTCAGTTCCAGAAGTCTGTTCAGGAATTCGATCAACAGCAGCATCGGCACTGCGATTCCGTAGTTCTCCACCCCGATGGTCCGCATGATGATGAACGCTCTGAGCAGCGTCGCCACCTGAGAGACCACCGTGGAACTGCTTATGAGAGCCAGCGCCTTGTTGCTGGAATTCTTCCTAGTCATTCCATCTATCCCGTTTCTGGAAAGACTGGTTCATATCCGAGAACGACGTAGTCACGACCATACATTCTCAGGATTCTGTCTTTGCTCTCGGCGCTTATGTGCAGACCACCATCGACGCTCTTCTTCTCGTGTCGGTTGACGTGGGGTATGCGAGGGTCTTCCATGATGCCCTTGTTCCGAAGGAAGTCCGGCAGTTCCCGGTTCATGGACTCCATCTTGATGACAGCATCGATGTTCTCGTCCAGGAAATCGACTTGTGATCTCCAGTGGTTGTCCCAGTAGTTCTTGTGTAATTTGAGCGAGCATTCCACATGCCGGACGAAATCATCGAAGTTCAGTTTCGACGACTTCACTTTTTCAGTCTGATAGTGCCATTCACTGATCAGTCGGGACAGGGGATCTCTCGTGATCACGAATGAATCGATCTCATCAAGATCACCGACCGTCTCTTTCACGCTTGCGTACGTCCGATGTTGCTCGGAAACCGTGTATCCGTCGTATGCCTCCTTGTAGAGGCTCGTCGACCAGCCATCGGCCCTGAACATCGTCTCCACGCTGGAACCAGCCGCCTTCGGTATGTGGATGAATGCGACTCTTCTTCCATTTTTTTCAAAGATCGGCATCGCGTCCGTCCGCATTCGTGTTCTTGTCCCGACCGGCAGAGCATACACGTCGCCTTGAGAATGCGTCTATTTCCTTCGACTTGAGACCGGTCTGTTTTCCAGAAACACCACAGCCACGAAAATTATCGACGATGCGAGAATCGTCGCCACCCACAATCCGGCGACGATTCCATCGGAGACGATGTTCGCGATCACTCCCGCCAGTTCGGGGTCGGATGACCTCAGCGCCTCGAGTTTCGGCATCTCACCGCGTGCGGCCTCCGCAACGATCATTCGGTCTCCTTCGCCTCCGAGTCTCGATTCGGCATCGGCCTTTCCTGTGAGGTTTTTCTGAACACCTGCGATCACCGCTCCCATCACGGCGATTCCTATGGCCGCGCCGAATTGGCGGCATGTCTGAAGGACACCGCTGGCCATCCCCCGCTTCGCATTTTCGACTCGTCCCATTCCGTCCGTGTTCGCGGGGAGCTGCACGAAGGGGATTCCAACTCCGATCAATCCCATGCCGATCGCCATCACCAGGTAGATCTGCATTCCGGTACCAGCAGCAAGCACACCCAGCCCCGCCGTGACCACCACGCCGCCGACGGTCACGGGACGCCGTCCTCCCGTCCTGTCGTACCAACGTCCCGCGAAGTGAATCATCACCGCGGCCGGGACAAGAACGGGCAGCATCGCCAGTCCCGCCTGATCGGGGGTGAATCCCATCACCACCTGAAGGTGGATCGCTATGAAGATGGTGATCCCGGTCACACTCGCCTGGGTGATGAAAAGCAGGATCGAATCGCCAAGGAAGACCTTATCCGCGAAGAGCCTCAGTGAAATGATGGGATCCTGAACCTTGAGCTCGCGCAGCACGAATGCCCCGAGGATCACCAGTCCGATCACGAGCAGGCCGATCGTCCACCATGATCCCCAGCCCCAGACACTCGATTGCTGAATCGGGATGATCAGACTCGGGAGACCCGTTCCCAGAAGGGCCGCTCCCCACCAGTCGAAGGGGCCTCTCCGGCTGCCCGGGTTCTTCGGTCTCAGGATGAGAACCGAGATCCCGACCAGAAGTGCGATGGGAACGTTGATGAGGAAGCAATATCGCCAGGATGCATATTCGGTGATCACACCGCCAAGTACCGGGCCTGCGGTCAGGAAGAGCAGCGGAATGCCCGCATAGACCGCCATGGCCTTGCCTCTGTCCGAGGGTGCGAACGATCCGATGACGATCGCACTTGATGCGGGCTGCATGATCACCGCGAAGAGGCCCTGAAGCACCCTGAACAGAATCAGCGAGGAACCATTCCATGCCAGTCCGCAGAGAAAAGACGAGAGTCCGAACCCCACCACCCCGATGAAGAACATCCTCGGCTTTCCGAAGAGGTCCCCGAGATGTCCGCCCAGCGCCATGAACGATGCCAGCACCACCATGTAGGCGACGATCACCCACTCCAGGGCATTCTGGCTCACGTCCGGGAGATTCGCCTGGATCGATGGAAGCGACACCGCGATGATCGTCGTATCGAGCATGACCATCGCCAGTGATCCCGTCATGACGAGGAGGATCAACCACCTTCTGGGATCACCTGCGTCCTCGACGAGTTCCGAGTCTTTTCCTGTCGCGTTCACTGGAAGTCCGTTTCCAAGGGTCAGTTCGTCTCGTCTGGCTTCGGTACCACGATGACATCGACTTCATATCTGGGGGAATTCTCCAGCGTGCCGACCCTTGGTTGGACATACACGAGCTGAAGACGGGTTCGACCCGGTTGCTGGGCCACGAAACGAAGGTACTGCTCTGTGACCTGATCTTCCTGATCACGCTGTTGCTGGGTTCTGCTGAACTTGCTGCCATCCGCCAGCAGCACCGAACGATTGATCGTCTTGTCGATCTCCCACTGGTATCCGGTGGTGACGTTCGCCTCGAGTTGAATGACGAGCTGCTGCGTGGGATGAAGTCTGACCAGCTTTCCCGAATCGGCCAATCCGACGAGGGCCGCATCCGGGGAGATTCCTTTCGGCAGGTTGGTGCATGCCGCAAGTGACCCCAGAAGCAGAGTGATGATCGACATTTTGACGCTTGCGCTACGACTCATGGATGGCTCATTCCTTTCGCTGACCCTCGTGGATCTTCATCAGATTATGACCGTTTCCCTCATGAATCGCGATTCAATCGAGATCCTGACCGAAAAATGATCGAATAAACGGCGCTTCCCATGGAGCGCCGTTTGTCCGGATCGAACACATCGTGATGTCGATCGAAGGTTCCGAAGTGGCCCGGGTTTACGGGCATTCATCTTCATCGTGGGTTTGAAACGTTTCGGTCATTCGTGTTCGCCGGGTTCACGCCCCGGGCCGTGGTCCGTCAGACGGATCAGGGTGGTCCGTTCACGACCATCCAGAATCGCCGTCGCCTGCAGATTCCATGAACCCGGATGCAGTCGTATCGGATCATCACCCGTGGTCACCATCACGATCGTGCCGTCATCGATGTTTCGTATCACGATCGGTGGGTCCGACTCCCTCTCCACAGTGAACCCCTGCACCAGCATGATCCCCTCCAGATCGAAGGTCATCATCACCGTGGCATCGCTTTCGATCTTGTCGGGGCAGCTGGTCTTGAGAACGATCTCGTATTCGCTCACGAATATCGAGGCTTCAGCGTGTTCATCGTCGATGCCATCCGCGGCCTCGACCTCGTAGGTCTCGCCGTCCCTGATCCTGGATCGGAGAATGTGCAGATTCTGACCGTCATGGGATTCGACGTGCGCGCTGATCAGAATCGACTTCCATTCGATTCCAACCTCCTCCCGCGACGATGGCACTCTTATTTCCCTGGCAATCCTGTTCATTGTCCCGCTCCTTGAAGAATCCGTTCAGATGAAAGGCCCGTACCGTGGTACGTCACCCGACACCCATCAGGTTCGTTCTTCCCGCGGGAATCCGATCAAGTCACTCGAATCGTGAGGATCTGATAGGGCGTGAACCGTGCTGTGTGATCCTTCGAAGGTTTTATCCTGTCACAACCTCGTTCAAGAAGATCCACGGTGGTGGCCTTGGTCCCGTGCGCTGAAAGGTCGATGTTCACCGATCTTTCCGAGCCCCTCTTTTCGACCAGTCGCAGAACGGCGCCTTCTCCGTCCTCCGCCTTCTTGAGCGCCGCTATTTCGAATCCGTTGGTGAATTCGAGTCCGGGAACAAGTGCGTGACCGTCCATCAGCGGCCCTCTGGATCCGGCGCATGCCGGCGTGCTTCTGATCGGCATCCCGAGTCTGTC
Organism: Phycisphaerae bacterium; assembly: GCA_002709755.1. Classification (GTDB taxonomy): domain Bacteria; phylum Planctomycetota; class Phycisphaerae; order Phycisphaerales; family SM1A02; genus UBA8087. The sequence goes on along the minus strand of PAQN01000048.1, from coordinate 43,637 downwards.
CGCCGCTCCATCCACATCCGCCTTTCTCCAGTCACCGGCATGAGGCATGATCGCATACACGAATTCATGAATCCCACGATCCGCGTTCGGATCCGGAAAGCCGGTCGATCTGACGAGAGAAAGCCCCAGTGTCCGATCGTGACATGATCTGCCAAGCCTCGAACCGTCGTCGAGAATCGCAAGCCCTCTGCCTGGTTGAGACAGGTCCATCCAGAGATGTCCCGGAACCTCGAACGCGGCTTTTTCATGCGTGGTGTTTCTGTGCGTCGGGCGCTCGAGTGATCCGAACTGGATGCCATAGGTCGCATGGCGACTTCGTATGTTCGGCGTGAACTCGGCACGAAGGATGGTGTCGTTCTCCTGCCAGTCGAGCCTCGTTTCGACCTTCAGAAATCGTTCGTCCGCCTCGAGAACATAACGCTGGATGATCGAGCTGGATTCGCCGAGCGACCGTCTCACCTCGATGACGCCCCTGAGGTCCGAGTTCTCCACCAGGACGATCGAATCCGCTTCTGACGACTGCTCGCAACGGTGATCCTGATAGTCACGATCGAGATCCCATGCCTGCCAGCGACGAGGTCTGTCGGCATGCATGACCAGCGTGTTCAGTGGCGTCTCCAGAGCAAACGGTTCACCATCGACGCCGAGCTCGGAAACCCGACCGGTGTCATCGATGGTGGCCTTGACCCTTCCGTTGTCGAGCGTCCGTTCCGAAGCCTCCACCGGGTGTTCGGGCTTCTCCTTCCGCGCGGTGTCGATCACTCTGAATCCCATCGCCGGCACGTCACGTACGAATCTCGGTCCTGAATCCGTGTCGACAACGGCATGACGGCCGTTCGATGATGGATTCCACAACAGGAGCGGTCGCTCCTTCGAACCCGCATCGAACATCGGTGTCAGATCACGAAGACCATCGTTGATTCTTGAGATCGACTCCGCTTCCAGATGGTCCAGCGCTTCATGGGCGTCCTCGTACACCTTCTCGATGGACGATCCAGGGAGAATGTCGTGGAACTGATTCAGCAGAACGGTCTTCCATGCCCTGTCCAACCAGGCCGCGTCGGATTCCCCAGATCCCTCGAGCATCAGCTGAAGCGCCTCGATTTCACGCAACGCCCTCTCCGCCCTTCGGTTCGCGGCCTTCAGCCTGGCATGGGTGGTGTAGGTCCCTCTGTGAAGTTCGAGATAGAGTTCGCCATCCCAGACCGGTCTCTCGCAGGAGGATGCCGACTCCTCATGAAGTGTCCGGCAGAAATCCGTCGCGCTGCACGTCGTGGTCTGAGGAAGACCCGCGGCATGCTTCGCGAATCGTGCATTGAGGATCTGTCTCCGATCGGGACCACCCCCTCCGTCCCCCCACCCGTACGGTTGCAGCCATGAATCGCCGCACGCGCCGTCACTTTCATTCAGTCTGTGTTCGGCATCGATGAAATCCTGAGGGTCGATGGACGAGTTGTAGTTGTGTCCCGGTGTGAAGTGCGTCAGCACCTCGGTGCCGTCGATTCCACGCCAGTTGAACGTCACATGGGGGAAACGGTTCGTCTCACACCAGGCGATCTTGTTGGTGATGAACGTTTCGAGCCCTGCGAGTCTGCATATCTGCGGCAGCGATGCCGGAAAACCGAACGTGTCGGGCAGGTAGAGCGCTTCCTGCGGGGCATGCCTTCCAAAGCGATTCTCGAAGTATCGAGTGCCGTGCAGGATCTGCCTGATCAGGGATTCCCCGGACGGTATGTTCGCATCGGGTTCGATCCACATCGCGCCGAACGGTTCCCATCGGCCTTCTCGAACACGACGTGTGATCTGCTCGAACAGTTCGGGACTGCTCTCCTCCATCCATGCATACTGCTGTGGTTGACTGCACAGAAACCCGAAGTCGTCGAATCGCTCGAGATTTCTCAACTGCGTGGCGAAGGTCCGCAGACATTTCCGCTTCGTCTCCGAGATCGGCCAGAGCCATGCAGTGTCAATGTGTGCGTGCCCCACCGTGCAGCATCGCGACCTGCCCTTGTCACCATCGGCGAGCACCTTCTCAAGTTCCGTGGTCGCGGCTGCGACATCGAAGACGCCACCGGAGTTGAGGATGCTCTTCTTGAGCTCCCTCATGCCGTGTTCGATCCGATGTCCCAGGCTCTGTCGAGCGTTCGTGGTTCTCAGAAGCTTGACGCCGAACATCCAGGCCGCGCAGAAACGTTCGAGACCTCTGTTTCGAACCTCCAGAGCGGCTGTTTCAAGACGACCCGGTGCGTCCTCCTTCCAGCGTCCGTGCTCCTCGGCGTGTTCCCACCAGAACAGCGATGCCCCGAGTGGTCTGTTGCAGGCCGCCTCGACAAGAAATTCGACCGAATCACCCAGCATCCCCGGCATGATTCTCGCGTGATGGTGGTAGGGATCGAACCCGTGGTGCGGCACGCCCTCGATCCAGAGCAGCGCCTCGGTCCCGCATGAGAAGTGAAGATCGAGTTCCGATCGCCGGAATTCCTCCCCCACGTCGCCGAGAAGTCTGAACCAAGCGCTGGACCACACCGGCCCCCAGCGCCATCCTGTTTCGACGGGAGTGAATGGTCTGCCGGCCGCCTCCCGGGGATCGAGGTGTTCGGTGCACTGGTGAACCTCCACCGAGAGTGGCATCGTCTTTTCCACGATTCCAGGTGCGAGCACGTCGTCGTGAAAGGTCTCGAATCCGAGGGCTGCATATTCGATGTCACTGAGCATGACCCGAGTGTAGCCGGGTGGCCTCGTGACTTGAAGAGATCGGCGCCCTGATCCCGCCCTGCTCGTCTCACACCACTTCCGTCTTCACGTCCGGACTGGTCTTCGGGAGCGATGTTTCCCGGATCCCCCCCCAGCCCGCCGGGATGTTGCGCACCTCGAATCCCTTTCGGGCGAGAATGGAACATGCCGCCGCGCTTCGAACGCCCGCCTGGCAATGCACCAGAAAGGGTTCGTTCGTCGCCGGGACCATCTCGAGGTGTTCGAGCAGTCTCGTATGGGGAATGTTGATGGCGCCCGGAAGATGCCCCGCTTGATATTCGTCGGTCCGCCTGACATCGAGAATCGCGGTTCCCGATTCGAGGTGCGTCCCGAGATCATCGAGCGAGACATCCTCGATCATCGAGGTCTCGAGTCCGCTCCGCTTTCGCACCTCTTCGAAGGATTCCGTCGAACACCATGCCTCGAGCCGATCGAGACCGATGCGCACCAGGCATCTGGTCAGTCGTTCGAGATCCTTTGGTTCACAGATGAGCGCGAGGCGTTCATCGGGTTCGACGTACGAACCGACCGAGGCGCAGAAGAACGGTCCCGTTCTCGACCAGAGGGCTCCCGGCAGATGGCCTTCGCGAAAATCGGTCCAGCCACGGAGGTCGATGATGGTTCGACCATCATCGGCAAGCGTCTCCGGTGTGCATTCCTCGGGTTCCGGGAGTCGGTTCAGTGGCGGAACTCCGTCACGGTTCTGCGCCTTCATTCTGGCGAAGTAGAGCGGTGGCGCCGGTTGCCCCTCCAGAATCGAATCGACGAATCGATCCTCGTCTCCGATCAGACCGATGGCGGTGTTGAAACGTCGTTCATACCCGACCGTCGACTGTGGAATCGCACCAAGGGCCTTTCCACATGCGCTCCCCGATCCGTGGGCGGGAAGCACCTGCATGTAGTCAGGGAGTTCGAGAAACGCCCTGGTCGAACCGGCCAGTTCCCTCGCCGAACGCACCATGACACCTTCCTGGCCGGCGGCTCGTTCGAGAAGATCGGGTCGACCAAGGTCCCCCACGAACACGAAATCACCGCTGAGCATGCCGAACGGCTCGTTCGCGCCCCCACCGATGTCCGTCACGACGTAGCTGAGGTGTTCCGGGGTGTGACCCGGGGTGTGTCTCGCCGTGAACTCGATTCCACCGATGCGAAACGTGTCGCCATGTCTCAGCATGACGTGTGCATGGGTCCCGACCCAGCGTGCGGTCCATGAGTCCCCGCCGTGACCCGAGAGGTAGACCGTCGCGTTCACGGCCTCCGCGAGGGCCTGTGCGCCCGACAGGAAGTCCGCGTGCACGTGGGTCTCCGCGACCGCGGTGATCCTCAATGCATGAGCTTCGGCCAGTTCGACATATCTGTCGATGTCGCGTGCCGGGTCGAACACGATCGCTTCGCCGGTTCTCTGGCACCCGATCAGCCACGCTGCGTGCGCGAGGTCCTCGTCATAGATCTGTCGTAACAGCACGTGTCATCTCCTGTCTTGATCGAATTGTCCAAGATCCGGGGAGTTCTGTCGAGTGCAAATTGATTTCAACTCAAAGCGCCCCTGCACGGGTATCGTGTGGTCATGAATGCACACAAAGACGACAACCCGAATCAGATCGAGTCCACGCCCACGACACGCACGGGCGGATCCTATTTCAACAGCCCGAGCGACCCTTCCGAATACGACGTGATCCGTTTTCTCGAGGGCCCTCAGGAGCACTCTCTCGATCGTGCGATGGTCGATCGTGTGAATGAGGAATTCGATGAATCCCTTCGCGTCTTCGGAACGATCGGTCCTTGCGTGACATTCTTCGGAAGCGCTCGCACCAAGGAGGACGATCCGAACTACGAGATGTGTCGCAGGACCGCGGAGCTCATCGCACGCGAAGGTTTCACCGTCATGACCGGTGGAGGGCCCGGCATGATGGAAGCCGCGAATCGCGGCGCCTTCGAGGCTGGTGGTCGCTCCATCGGAGCCTCCATCGAGCTGCCACACGAGGAGTGCGCAAACCCCTATGTGAACAAGCAGGTTTCGTACACCCACTTCTTCGTCCGCAAGACGGTTCTCGTCAAGTATTCATACGGTTTCATCGTCATGCCGGGCGGCATCGGCACCATGGACGAACTGATGGAGATCCTGACGCTCATTCAATGCGGAAAGATACGGGATTTTCCCGTGGTTTTGATGGGTGCCAGCTACTGGTCGGGTCTCATCGACTTCATGACCAAGAAGATGATGGCAGAGGGCATGATCGATCCGACGGATCTGGACCTCTTTCATGTGACGGACGATCCCGAAGCCGCGTGCGCATTCGTGACGCGTGTCGCGGTGAGGCGGTTCGAACTTCACAAGGGCGCTCCTTCCGCGTGCGTTCTCGACTGGAAGGAGACTCGTTCACATGAATCATCCTGAATTGAACATCTACCTCGCGGGTGAAGTTCATACGGACTGGCGTGACAGAATCGCCGAGGGCGTACTCGCGCACGATCTGCCGATCACCCTCAGCTCGGCCAACACCGATCACGCATCCAGTGACGCGTGTGGCGCGACCATTCTCGGTCCGGAGGACGACGCCTTCTGGTACGACCACAAGGGCGCCAAGCTCAATGCCATTCGAACCAGGACCCTCATCTCGAGGGCTGATCTCGTGGTCGCCCGATTCGGCCCCAGGTATCGACAATGGAATGCCGCCTTCGACGCCGGTCTCGCGGTCGCCCAGGGGGTCTCGCTGATCACGCTTCATGATGAAGAACTCGATCACGCACTCAAGGAGGTTGACTCGACCGCTCTCGCCGTGGCACGATCTCCCGAACAGGTGGTGTCCATCCTTATATATGTCATTGAAGGCCGCCTTTCAGCATCTCAGACCTCCAACCTCTCCCTCGAGGATCCGTCATGACCCAGGACACCCGAACGATTGCCTTGATCAGCGATGTCTTCTGGCAGGAGGATGGCCCGGACAGGCTCCTCAAACGACTGTTTGAAGCCCGAGAGATGGGAGCGCAAGTCGCTGTCATACCTGAACTTGCCCTCAATCCGTGGTCTCCTGCGACACGGGTGCCGGTTGACTCGGATGCTGAGGAACTTGGAGGGTCTCGTTGTCAGGTGCAGATGAATGCCGCCAGGGAGGCTGGTATCGGGCTCATCGGGGGTGCGATCCTTCGTGATTCCGATGGATCCCGATTCAATACGGCGTTGGTCATCAATGACGCCGGATCTCTGGTCGGCCACTGGGAAAAGGCCCACATTCCGGATGAGCCGGGATTCTGGGAGGCCGATCATTACCAACCGGGACGAAATCCTCTCTCACCGCTCGATGGGCTGGGTTTTCCGCTTGGGGTGCAGATCTGTTCGGATGCCAATCGCCCCCAGGGCACGCAGCTTCTCGCGGCCGCGGGTGCGGAATGCATTCTCGTTCCACGAGCTTCAGAAGCGGCCACCTGGCATCGATGGCGCCCGGTCTTGATCGCCAACGCCCTGACCAGCTGTTGCTGGGTCGCCACCGTCAATCGTCCATCCCCCGAGGAGGGCGTGCTGCTCGGAGGGCCCTCCTTCGCGGTCGATCCCAATGGAGAGGTGCTGGTCGAATCGACCGATCCGGTCTGCACCTTCACCTACGACTCCACGCGCCTCGAGCAGCATCGCGTGTCCTACCCCGGATATCTTTCGGTCCGCTCCGATCTGTACGCTTCGGCGTGGTCCGCCATACCCCCGCGCCTCTGAACCTCGTTGCCCCCTTTCTATACTTCAGTGATTCAACACCCACGATTCGGGTGGCCGTCATTCATTGGAGTCCATGATCATGTCTTCACGCCATTGTTCCTGCGGATTGATTCCGTTTCTTCTTCTGTTCTGCGCGCTCGGCAGCACGACCGGCGAGACTCTGGGCGATGAATTCAGAAGTTCGTGGTTCAACGATCTGGACCGGACATGGGTCGGCCGCGACTATCACGCGAATCGGTGGCAGGACTGGCGGATCCATGATGGAAGACTCGAGTGCCTCGAAACGGGTGAACGCCTGCCGATGCGCACCGTCCAGGTGCTTCCCGAGGTTCTCGATCCGACGATCGGACGCGTGGAACTCTCCGTCGGTCTCGGTGAGATCGAAAGCGACGCATCCTATTCCGACAATGCCTGGGGCGGATTGTTGATCGGTTCCGGTGGACCGGACATAGATTATCGACGCACCGCGCTGGTCCATCATCTTCCCGCGCAGGACGGCGGAATCATGGCGGTCGTCGATGGACGTGGCATCGTGTCCATTCGAGACAATGAACGCGAAGTCCGTGGTCGTTCCACTTGGGTGATCAGTGGTGATGTCGATGGAACCGACCTGCCCACCCTTCCAGGGATGGAGAGTCGAGTCGAGATCGACTCCTATCGAATCCCCGCCGATGGCGTCGAACTTCGCGTCGCCATCGAGTGCGTCGACGGCGCCTGCACGGTCGACGCACGTGTCCTGGATTCCGAAGGAGATCAGGTCATCTCGCGAGCACGCGTCGAAGATGTCCCACTCTCGAAGGTTCGTGGTTCCTTCGGAGTCATCTCTCATCATGGACCCGTGAAGGCGACGACGGGATGGTGGTTTCGCGGCCTTCATGCCGAAGGCCCCGGCATCGTGTCGGTCTCCGGTCGGGAGTTCGGTCCGATCCTGGGCGTGCTCTACACGCTCGACAGAAACACCATGACGATGGTGGCACAATTCCCGCCCATCGGAGAGAACGACACCCGTGAAGCGACCTTGCAGATACAACCGGAGCCGCGTGCGAACTGGGTGTCTGTCGGCACATCTCCGATCGACATGGACAGTCGCACGGCTCGGTTCAGGGTGTCCGAATGGAACAGTGAGGCGGACATCCCCTACCGGGTCGTCTACAAGCTCGATCGCCGGGACGGAACCATCGCCGTCGACGAATATCACGGGACCATTCGGAAGGAACCTGTCGCGGGAACTCCCTTGTCCATTGGCTCCCTGTCGTGTCACAAGACGTACACCGGCGGTCTTGCCTGGAACGGAGATGGATTGTGGTTCCCTCACGAGGAGCTTTATCGCGTCGTTGAACGGGCCGATCCCGACATGCTCTTCTTCGCCGGTGATCAGATATACGAAGGTGATCTCACTCCCGCGAATCAGAAAAGCGAGGATGCCTTCATTCTCGACTATCTGTGGAAGTACACGCACTGGCTCTGGGCGTTCGGAGATCTGACACGCGATCGACCGACCATCGTCATTCCAGATGATCATGACGTCTATCACGGAAACATCTGGGGTGCGCAGGGGCGTCGTGCCAGACGGACTCCGGAACACAGCGCGCAGGATTCCGGTGGATACAAACGACCACCCCGTTTCGTGAATGCCGTTCATCGAACACAGGTCGGGAACCTTCCCGATCCCTACGATCCCGGAATGATCGGCGAGGGGTATTCCGTCTATCACACGGACATCGAATACGGCGGGGTTTCCTTTGCGGTCATCGCGGACAGGCAGTTCAAGGACTCCCCCACCATCGCCGTTCCTGAAGGTGAAGTGCGCAACGGGTGGTTCACCGCGAAGGGTTTCGATGTCATCGAAGATGGAGACGCCCCGAACGCATCACTCTTGGGTGAATCACAGGAACGTTTTCTCGAAGAGTGGGCGAATGACTGGAACGAAGACGTCTGGATGAAGGTGCTTCTTTCTCAGACTCCTTTCGCATGCGTCCAGACTCTTCCAGTCGGAGCGAAAGGCGGCGTGCAACCCGCGCTGACGATCTTCGAACCCGGTGGTTTCGCGGTCGATGACGTGCCGTGTTCCGATGCCGACAGCAACGGATGGCCCATGACCGGACGCGATCGTGCCCTTGGGATCATTCAACCCGCTCATGTTCTGCATCTTTGTGGTGACCAACACATCGGGTTCGCAGCACAGTACGGAGTCGAATCACAACGCGATGGTGGTGTCGTGTTCTGCAGTCCCGCCATCGCGAACACGTGGCCCCGCAGATGGATGCCACGCGATCCCGAGACCAATGAACCGCGACCGCTTGGTGAACACGTTGACGGGTTCGGCAACATGGTCGCGATCGACGCGGTCGCGAACCCCTTCCGCCGCGGACATGAACCGTCGGCGTTGCATGATCGGAGTCCCGGGTTCGGACTGGTTCGTCTGGAACCCGCCAGTCACGAAATCACTCTCGAGGCGTGGCCACGTGCGGCGGGACTTGATGACCGCGTGGCACAATACGAAGGATGGCCTCTCCGTTATCGAACATCCGATCTGGTCGGCTCGACCTGGGAGTGGGCGCTTCCCCCCCTGTCGAATTCCAACATCACGATTCCCACCGGCGCCCTCTGCCGCATCATGGCCCCCGCTGCCGACGATGGCGTTCGGGATCTGGTGAGAATCATCCGTTGGAATGACTCCCTGCATGAGGTCCCCCTCCGCGTGCCTTCGGCTGGTGCGTACGACATCGAGGTCACCCCGATCGCGGCTGAGGGATCTGTTGATTCCTTTTCTCTGGTGGCACAGCCAATCGACGAGTGATCATAAAGTTGTTTCGTCGCTAATAAGCAAGATTAGATACCAAAAAAACGACAAGATTGGCTAAAATACGTCAAATTAGCCGATCGTGTTTTTCAATAAAAGTCCATGTCGCGTCATTTTGTCTGGGGGCGTTTGTCTGTGCTTGTGTGGCGCGGTGGGCTTGGTTGACGTTCCACGTGGAACGTGGGATATTTCCTTTGGCGTTCAGGATGGTGCGCCATGTCTCCCCTTCCCTCCCTCATTGAAAGGATTCTCGATGGCAGGTCAGTCGCAAAAGAAATCAGGTGTTGGTGCCAAGGCGGATGTGGCTCAGGCTGGGCCGAAGAAGAAGCGTCGCCTGGGTCGTGGGCTTGGGAGTTTGTTGAGTGCGCCGGTTGACATTGCGACTGGGGTGGAGCGTTCCACGGGGAACGTCGCTCCAGTGTCGGCGGGTTCCGAGGGATCATCATCTGGGTCGTTGTCGAGTCCTGGGCTTGAGGTGCCTGGTCTGGGTGGCGACGCGACTGTCACGCCGGAGTCTGATGGCGGGCGTGGTGGGGTTGATTCCACCGTTGCGCTTGGGGGTCTTTCTCCGGTGGCGCCGGGTGGTTTCCAGGTATCGATGGTGTCGATTGATTCCGTGGTGCCGAATGAGTATCAGCCTCGCGAAGACTTTGATGATGCTGCTTTGCGTGAGTTGGCGGAGTCGATCGAGCGATCTGGGTTGATGCAGCCTTTGGTGGTTCGTTCCACGGGGAACACTGGTTCCTGGGAGCTTGTGGCAGGCGAACGTCGTTTCAGGGCCATGAAGTCTTTGGGGCGCGACCGGGTGCCTGTGATTGCGTTGGAGGTCGATGATCAGGCTGCTGCGGAATTGGCATTGATTGAGAATGTTCACCGTGAGGACTTGAATCCCATTGAGCGAGCTCGGGGCCTGGCCAGATTGCGAGATACCTTTGGCTTGACCCAGAAGGCATTGTCTGAGCGGGTGGGCTTGGATCGTTCGTCGGTGGCAAACCTCTTGCGTGTGTTGGAGCTTGACGATTTTTCTCTCGCAGCCGTCCGGCGGGGAACGCTTTCGCTGGGCCACGCCAAAGCCTTGTTGTCTCTCACGGATCAGGTCGTGCGGCGAGCGACTGCGGCCGCCGCTGTGAATGCTGGGTGGTCTGTTCGTGAGCTTGAACGGCGGGTCCGGTCTTTGTCCCAGGGTGATGCACTCTCAAAGGGCAAGGGGAGCGAGTCGAGTCCGATAACAACACGCCAGGCGAATGTTGCTGACCTTGAAAAACGCTTGACCGACACGCTTGGTCTTCGAGTTCAGATTGTCCTTGGTCGAAAGAAGGGAACCGGAAAAGTCCAATTGTCCTTCGAGACCCTGGAAGAGTTCGACCACCTCACCGACAAGCTGGGCTTGAAAGACACATGAAAAGCTGTTTAATGCTGTTAAAAGTCACTAAAATCGTCTAAGTATCGCTAAAATTTCAAATCCCGCAATCCCACTGCGTGGTTGAACTCGCGGTTCTGGATGATTGCCAGTGCGATTCTCGGTTTCTGGGGCAATTCCGGCGAAGGCTGTTCAGTCGCTCATCTGGAACACCGATTTCATTCTTGTGCCAATGCGCTCACTCACCGTTCAAGGAGTGGGGAGGTTGAACTGACTTCCCGCGCAAGTGCTCGAGGAGACTTCGTCGATGCAGGAAGTGAATTCATTCGAATCCGAACGCGCAGTCGATGGCGCCAGACGTCTTTTNCAGAGGACACTTTCGATCTGGGCATCTGAATTGCTCGAGTTGGAGCGAATCAGTTCTCGCGTTCCAGCCTGGAACACGGCGATGCCTCTCTCGGAGAGTGATGGTTGGTCGATGGCCGCTTGATATCGCTGGTGTTTGACAGACTGTTTCGGGGGCTTTGACGCTGATTCATGCGTCATAGGAGTCAATCATGGGTGGTATTTCAGCAGGCGTCGGGCTCATCAGTGGTATTGACAGCACCGCTCTCATCGAGCAGTTGCTCGCGGTCGAATCTCGAATCAAGTTTCCGATACAGGCGAGAATCGCCCGATTGTCGACGGCAAAATCTGCGTTGCTCGACATCAATTCCCGNNTGCTCAACCTGCAAGGCGCCGCCAGCGCCTTTCGCACGAACGACATCTTCAATTCGGTGCTTGCCACNTCATCCAANNCGGACGCTCTGGGCGTCACGGCNAGTGGGAGTCCTCAGCCGGGTTCATACGCCTTCATCGTGAAGCGTCTGGCGTCGAGTTCTCAATTTCTCTCACATGGTTTTTCAACGCGTGACAGCTCGCCACTCGGTCTTGATTCTCTNGGAATCGAACTCGGCAACGGACGACTCACTCGCGATCAATCTCTGTCCGAGCTGAACGGCGGCGATGGTGTGCAACGTGGTCGTTTCAAGATCACCGATCGTTCAGGTNCGATCGCGGAGATCGATCTTTCGGACGCGACATCCCTGGATGAGGTGATCGATGCCATCAACAGCGCATCAGGAATCTCCATCTCCGCCTCGGTGAGTGGGAACGGATTGACGTTGAGTGATTTCTCCGGAGGCAGTGGTTCGATCACGGTCGTCGACGGTCCCGGAAATTCAACCGCTTCGGATCTAGGAATCGTGGGCACGTCCTCGACCGACACGCTGGTCGGTTCCGACATCAACAGTCTTGGAATGAACAGCACGCTTTCATCACTCAACGATGGTCGAGGCGTTCTGATTCGTGATGGTGTCTCCGACTTCACNCTCACGATCGGATCCAACGAGTACGACGTCGATCTCGGACGTGTCGATTCTCCGATCACCGGCGACACTCTGCTCGAGAAACTGAACAANGGCGACGGTGTCTCGATCAATGACGATCCGGAACAGGGCGACTTCACGATCGTCTCCTCCACGGGCGTCTCGGTCACGATCGATCTTGGAAGAGTTCTCGATGAGGACGGTCTCACCATTCAGGATGAAGTCGAGACCGTTCAGGATCTGATCGATCGCGTGAACGGGGCCTTGACCGAAGAGTTCGGAGCGGGGGGGGTGACCCTGTCTCTCAACGCCGATTCGAACGGTTTCGTCATTAACGACACTCTTGGTGGTCCCGATGAACTGACCGTCGAGGGTGAGGGGATCGGTGGTGATTCGACCGCCCAGGATCTCGGCATATTCGGAACGTCCGTGTCCGGCACGCTGCAGGGAGACGTCCTCAGAAACGAAGTGCAGACGGCTCGTGCGACGACGATTCAGGATCTCTCCGACCGAGTGAATGCCGCGACCGGTGGAAGGGCGTTCGTCAACGTCTCGGCGGACGGTCAGGGCATCGAATTCAACGCCAGTGGTTTTCTGATCTCGGTCTCGGAAGGTTCCCCCGGATTCACCGGTGATGCCGCGGACATTCCANCTCGGACANTGTCCGATCTCGGTTTTCAGATCGACGGTTCGACATCAGCCANGCTCGNTGGNAGCAGAATCCTTTCCGGAATGGGGACTTCCCTCCTGTCAGGTCTNAACGGCGGNAGTGGCNTCGGAAGNGGTGACACTCTGAGCATCACCGACTCAGCCGGAGAATCNGTGACCATCACCGGACTNTCGAACGTTCAGACGATCGCCGAGCTCATCGAAACGGTCCAGGAACAGATCGAGCAAAGTTCCGTCNAAGTCGANTTCGGACTCGATCCCTCCGGTTCGAGTCTTCAGNTCGTCGANCNCAACTCGGCCAACATCCAGACCATGTCGGTGGGCGGTGATCTCGCAGNGGCNCTCGGTCTCGATTCGATCGTCCTTGGTGACACCCTGACCGGGNCCAATCTCGAACTNCAGTACGTCACNCAGTCGACGCGGCTCTCGGAGATGAACTATGGTCGAGGCATCGGNACNGGNTCGTTCCGATTGACCGATTCCACCGGCGCGTCNGCCACGGTGCAGATAGACAAGGATGTCGAATCNCTCTACGANGTGATGAAACTCATCAACACTCGTGGNCTCGAGATCCGAGCCGAGATCAATGAGAACGGTGACGGACTCGACCTGATCGACACCACATCGGAAACGGGCTCGGTCGCCGTCTCGAAGATGAANGTCGANGACCTCTCGGGCACCGTGGCGAACGGTCTTCGAATCGCAGGNGAGGCCGACACCGTCGGTGGCCGCATCGATGGTTCGTATTCGATCAACATCGATCTCGATCCCACCGACACCATGGACGANCTCATCNCGAAACTGGAGGATGCCAAGGCGCCTGTTTCGGCGACGGTCCTCAACACCGGAGATGGAAGCAAGCCCTGGTTCCTGAGCCTGACGTCCGACATCTCGGGTTCCGCCGGCGAACTCGTGATCAATACCGGAGGCGTCGATCTCGGCCTCGATCAACTCGTCAAGGGTGAGGATGCTCAGGCGTTCATCGGATCCGGCGATCCTGCGACCGGATTGCTGGTGTCCTCCTCCACCAATGAGATGAGAGGGGTGATCGAAGGCGTCACGCTCGACCTCATGCAGGCCGGCCCTGATCCGGTCACGATCACGGTCGAACGAGACGACGATTCCGTGGTGGCCGCCGTGAAGGCCTTCACCGATGCCTTCAACGAAGCGGTCGGCAAGATCGATGAATACGACAGTTACGATTCCGAGAACGAGATTCGTGGNCCCTTGCTCGGTGATTCCACGGTGGGCCTCGTCCGCAGTCGTCTGTTCTCCACCCTGCAGCAGAAGGCGCAGGGGGTGGATGGTCCNTATCAATATCTTTCNCAGGTCGGCATCAGGCTTGGATCCTCCGGTGAGATCGAGCTCGACGAGGAGAAGTTCCTCGCCGCCTATCAAAGNGATCCCGTGGGNATGGAATCGCTCTTCAACACCTTCGACTCGCAGACGACGACGTCCGAGGTCCTGGGNGAGCCNGATTCCGGCATCACGGTCGANGTGAACAGCACGGTCTACGTGTCNCTCGGTTTCGGGGATCTCTTCGATCGTCTTCTCGACGATCTCACCGATCCGACGACGGGTACCGTCACCCTCGCCGACGAGCGNTTNCAGACTCAGATCGATTCACAGAACGACCGAATCACCCAGATCGACCAACGTCTCGAGGCGAAGCGTGAAAAACTGCAGCGNGAATTCCTCGCGATGGAGACCGCGCTCGCTCAATTGCAGGGACAGCAGGGCGCACTNCTGAGCATGGGTGGCAATCTCGGATTGTGANCGGCTTCCACNANTGATTTNGGATCGATCAGCGATCCTGTTGAACGGAGTTCTTTAAGGCCATGAATCATCATCAGACCGGCAGCGGTGCCTACGGTCCGAATTCGGGAAAGCGTGCNTCCACTCCTGCGACNGTGCAGGCCAGCGGGGGGGGCGNCGGTCACANCACACCNAACGCCTANCTCAAGACGAAGGTCATGTCCGCATCGCCCGCGGAACTCAGGCTTCTNCTGATCGAGGGAGCGATTCGATTCTGCGATCAGGCAAGGTCGGGGATATCGGAATCCAATCCGGAGATGATCTTCACGGGGTTCTCCAAGGCNCGAGCGATCATCACCGAGTTGATTTCAGGATTGAATCCCGATGTCGATCCTGAACTCTATGAACGACTCACCGGGCTGTACACCTTCATGTTCACCAGGCTCGTCGATGCCTCGAGCGAGAAATCGATCGAGATCATCGATGANGTGATCGAGCTGCTTCGATACGAACGTGAGACGTGGTCCCTNCTCGTNGNGAACCTCGCATCNGAAAACGCCGAAGCAGCCACGATGGAGAATCTTCCCACGGTNCCACCGGNNGGNTCACCGGTCAGGTCNTCCGCNCCGGAGCNTCCCGGTCTCGCTCCCGCGACGAGAATNTCCACCACCGGATGANGCGTCGCCTCACCGATGGNGGTCGNGCATCACCATCCCGGGGTTCATCGGGATGCTCGANGATGAAAGAAGCCTCNCCTATTTGACGGTGCCCGGGTCTNGTCTGCCGATAAGCTCNATANCCNGTCCTGATTCGCACCTCGAGGATTCATGAGCTCACCACTGGCACCATTCCTGATTCTGGCACTCGTCGGTGTCTTCACGTACGCNATCTGGCGTCCCTGGATCTGCTTCACGTTGGTGCTGGTCTTTCCGGTGATCGAGCAATCGATCCAGTCGTACATNCCCTTCTTCCAGAATCCGGCGAACTTCTCTCTTCTCAATTTCGTGATCGCNGGTCTGGTCGGGATCACNGTGTCCGTTCGNTTCTTCAANTCTCCGGAGTCCTTTCGTTACTTTCTGAATCCCGTCTTCATCCTNGCGTTCNCGCTTCAGTTGTTCAGCTACGTGAGTCTCGTCTGGACNCCNGAATACGAAAACGGATTCCTGCTCTCCCTGGCGAACTACCCCTACGCCATTCTCTACATCATCTTCACGCCCTTGCTGCTCTCCTCGCTGGATGACTTCAGNCGTGTTCGACTTCCGATCACCNTCATCGGCACGGTCGCGCTGATCTTCTTCTTCTTCGGACCCACGGTGCGTCTTCTGGGAACGCGACTGGTNAGCTACATCACCAGCAATGAGTACTCCAACCCGCTCGTGCTCGCGCGGGTCGGAGTCACCGTCCTGGTNTCCGCCCTGCTGACCAGGACCGAGGGGCTGGCCAAGTGGGTCACACCCGCTCTGCTCGGCGCCGGCATCTTCGGACTGGGCATGGCGATTCTGTCGGGTTCCCGAGGNCAGGTCGTGCTCGGGGTCCTCGTCGTGGGGGTTCTCTATCCNTTCGCTCGCGAGATCAAGGACATCAAGAACTTCTTCTCGCTCTTCTTCGGTCTCTTCGTGATCTTCGGCCTGATCTACATGGCGGCGAGCGTCTTCATCACCGGTGACAATCTGGAGAGGTGGTCGGGTGACAGCCTCACCGGCGGCGCGGCCGGTCGACTTGAACTCGTCATGGACACGTTCACCCCCTGGTTGAATTCGCCCTCCGCCTGGTTGTTCGGAAACGGTGCGGGGGCGTTCATCACACTCGGTTTCTCGGACAAGTACCCGCACAACCAGCCGATCGAGGTGCTCACCGAACTCGGCCTGGTCGGATTCTCGATCTACCTTGGCATGCTGTTCTTCTCGGTGAAGTACTCGGTGGAGCTCTTCAGGCTTTCAGCCGATTCGACCGACCATAGATCCTCGGCCACCATTCTGATCGGGATCGCGCTCTTCGGTTTTCTTCTGACCTTGAAGCAGGGGACGGTCCACAACTCCGGCGTCGACATGATGGTGTTCATCGTCATCGCACGGCTTGCCCTGTTCGAACGCAACGTTCTTGACGAAGACGAAGCGTACGGGGATGAACACGAAGACGAGTACGAGGATGATGAAGCGCACGAATTNGATGACGAAGAGGACACCGACGACACCGCGCCGGAAACGTCGTTCTCCTACTGATCGTGACCGACGCTGTCGGGCAGTTCGTGGCCGGCGTCCCTGAGCGTCTTCTCTCTTCGTGCGAGTTCAAGGTCGTGCTCGACCATCATCGCCGCGAGTTCCTCGACGGTGGTCTTCGGTTCCCAGCCGAGCTTCTCGCGGGTCTTGCTCGGTTCCCCAAGAAGCTGTTCGACCTCCGCGGGCCTGAAGTACCGAGGGTCGATCTCGATGAAGTCGTCAGGGTCGAGTCCGACATGTTCGAACGCCAGTCTGCAGAATTCCTTGACGGCGATCATCTTTCCGGTGGCCACGACGTAGTCGTCGCCCGANTCCTGCTGCAGCATCAACCACATCGCCTCGACGTAGTCNCCCGCGAATCCCCAGTCACGCTGTGCATCGAGGTTTCCGAGATACANCTTGTCCTGCATGCCGAGCTTGATNCTGCCGACGGCACGCGTGATCTTCCTNGTCACGAACGTCTCGCCACGTCGNGGGCTTTCATGGTTGAACAGGATGCCGCAGCTCGCGTGCATGTCGTAGCTTTCGCGGTAGTTGATGGTCAGCCAGTGACTGAACACCTTCGCGCAACCGTACGGCGAACGAGGGTAGAAGGGCGTCTTCTCGGTCTGTGGAACCTCCTGCACCAGACCGAACATCTCGGATGAGCTCGCCTGGTAGAAGCGGATCTGCTTGCCGAGGATCTGCTGACCGTCACGGACCGCTTCCAGAATCTTGGTGGTGCCGAGCCCCACGATGTCGGTGGTGTCGATCGGCTGATCGAAGCTGACCCGGACATGACTCTGCGCGCCGAGGTTGTACACCTCGTCGGGCTGGGTCTCCCGAACCAGCGACGCAAGTCGAAGGCCATCCGTGAGGTCTCCGTAGTGGAGGTGAAGCTTCGCGGTCTCGAGGTGCGGATCCTGATAGATGTGATCCAGGCGGCTGGTGTTGAAGGTCGAGGCTCTTCGAATGATGCCGTGGACCTCGTAACCCTTTGAGAGCAGAAGCTCTGCAAGATAGGAACCGTCTTGTCCGGTGATTCCCGTGATCAATGCCTTTTTCATGAATGCACTCTCTTATCGCTGACTGTGTTCNGGTGCCAAGCTTGGCGTCTTCNGGAGTCCATCGGCAGAATTGGGCTCGAATCTGACGACAAGAACGGAAAAGTGGGGGTGTGGGGNGACCCATTTNGGGNCCTTCATGGATCNCATTCAGCGTCCACGGAATCAAGAACGATGCAAGTGTTTTATTAAAGTCATTGCATGCAGGCGCTTAGCGTTTNAGNAACCGGGCTGGAGNGACCGTGCCGAGTATTTTTCGAAGCTCCNTATATAGGTCCTTGTCNCCGAGTCTGATGATCNNGAGATANATCCCCAGACTGACCAGNATCANTCCTGGTGCGGTCAGGACCATGTTGAACCATGTCTTGTCCAACCAGAAACTCGCCATCGCGACTCCCATCAACGGCATGCTTCCGAGAACGGGNAGNACGTAGATTCCCAGGAGTCGCGGGAAGCCCACGTCGCTGCGAAGACAGATCTTGAAACCCACGATGTTGGAGATCGATCCGAGAACGCAGGTNGCGACCGCGAAACTNAAGGCTCCGAACTGCGATCCGATCACNGCCGCGAGGGACAGGTTCANGATNGAGTANGTCGCCTGCCATATCAGCCATTCCTTGTATCGNCCCGACCCCTTCAGNAGCGATCCNCTGATCAGNACGCCGGAGCTGAANGATCGTTCCACCAGCAGGACCAGAAGAATCGGAATCGAGAAGTTCCATCGTTCTCCAAAGACGACCGGCACCATGATCGGAACGATCGCNGCGATCGAATAGAAGAGNGGCACNCCCACACCGGCGGAGATCCGTGTCGTTCTGAGAAACGCCGCGGCGAGTCGTCGCGGTTCGTTCTGNAGCGTGCTGAAGATCGGAGTCAGCACGCCCGTGGTCAATCCGTACATGATCTGNACGAACTGACTGGCCTGCGTGCTCGCCCAGACGTAGAAGCCGACCTCGCTCGTCGAGAGAAAGAGACCCATGATCACGATCGGCGCCTGGAGACCGACCGAATGCACCCACTGCGCACTCCAGAGCAGGAACGAATCCGAGGTGATNCGTTTCATCGGCTCTCGTTCGNNNTGNCTGCAGACCGGAAGCGGTCTGACCAGGAAGTACGCGACGATGGCCTGNAGAATCGGCGGAATCAGAATCGTCATNAGAAGCGCGATCGGTGATCCGGTCATGGCCGCGATGACGATCGCCATGATCTGCCCGATCAACGACGTGCTGAAGATCATGATCGCGAGCGAACCGAACATCATCTCCTTGCGCATCCAGGCCCGGTAGGGCACCCCGATGGCTTCGAAGATGAGTCTCAGCGTCAGCAAGGACAGCATGATCATCAACGGAGTGGAGAGGTAGGACATTCCAAAGCTGTCCAGAATGGAACCTGCCGTCGTCGAATCGGTGGTGATTGCGATCGGACGAGGTTCGCCCGAACCGATGGTGAGATGACCTGCAGCCTCATCGAACCTGACGACAAGGTCACCCGGCACGATGGTGCGCAGTCCGCGTTCCTGAGCTTCCCGGTCGATCGCTCCCTGCAGAGCCTCTCCGTACTCGGCGATGGTGCTCTCCGAGGGAAGATCCGGCAGCGTCACCTCGAGCGTGTCCGCGCCGTCGACGTGAATCGTGATGGAGGAGGCCGTCTGTTCGAACAGTTCGTCGAGGGGCGGTTTCGAATCGATCGAACCGATCGGACTCGCCGAAGTCAGCTGTTCGGCATCATTGATCCGGATGGCCTGCTCGGGTCTCGTCGACAGCCATGGACTGAGCGCGATGACGAGGATCGATGCCGAGATCGCTCCGAAAAGGGCCAGTCTTCGGACGTTCGTCACGGCATTCGCGAAGCGTGGTCCTCGCTGGACCAGCAGGTCGCCCATCGACAGCGGATTGATGAAGCCAACGATCGCGATCAGGCTCACCGCGATTCCGAGCAGCCCGAAGTCCGATGGAAACAACAATCTCGCCAGGATGATCTGCGTCACCAGNCCGGTGATCTTCGCCGCGATCGACTGACCCAGGTTCCAGGTCGAACCGCGAACGGCTCGCTTGAGGTAGCTGTTCGAGTCCGGTTCTCCTCCGGAGGGATCGTCGTCTTTGCCTTGAAAATCGGTGGCCATGAAACGAATCTAACAACCGGACGATGATCATGTCGCGATGAATATGCCTCAACGCGGAGGGGGGGTGTCGATAACCTCGATCGGGGACCACGCACATCATTTCCATTCTTTTTGCTCGTCTGTGAAGACTGTTGAGATCAAACTGAATGGATCGATAAGACCAATGAAGCTCTCATCCGCAGTTCTCCCTTTCATCACCGGCGAAAGCACCGTGAACGACCTCGATCAGATCACCACTTTCTCAGGAAGAGTCGCCATCCAGGACCTCGTCCTGCCTTTGTATCGAAAGACGATCTACGAGCGACTCGAGAAGCGTCTCGATGGTGGCCTGGGGATCTTCACCGGCGTCTCTCCCAACACGCACGGCGTCGTGGTCTCCGACGAGCTCGCAGTGACGGAGAACAGGACCGTTCCCAACCGTCATTTTCTCGGTGGCCCGCTCGAAGTGATCTGGCAGTCCGGGTTCACCGGCTGGCTGAAGGAGTTCCGACCCGATGTCGCGATCGTGTCCGGCAACGCACGTCTCTTCTCGACCAAGGGTGGCGTCCGTTGGTTGAAGTCCCGGGGCATTCCCGTCGTCGGCTGGGGACTCGGAACACTGATGATGGGTCCGCACCTTCGTGGCATGCGCACCGCGATGCGGAAGCGACTGCTGCACACCTTCGATGGATTGATCGCCTACAGCTCGAAAGCCAAGGAGCAGTACATCGAAATGGGTGTCGATCCAGATCGGATCTCGATCGCCTACAACGCGATCGCACCCCGACCGGATCATCCCGCACCCGACCGTTCACCTTCCTTCGAGGGTGGTGGTCGCCTTCTCTTCGTCGGGCGTCTCTATCCGGGCAAGAGACTCGACCTTCTGTTCGATGCCGTGGCCGCACTGAGTGAACGCTTCATGCCATCGATCGAAATCGTGGGTGATGGTCCGGGTCTCGAGGCGACTCGTGCGCTCGCCGAGGAACGTCTCCCCGGGAGGGTCACGTTTCATGGGGCGCTCTACGGCGAAGCCCTGGATGACGCGTTTCAAGCGGCGGACCTCTTCATCCTGCCCGGCATGGGCGGACTTGCGATTCAGGAGGCGATGTCCTGGGGGCTGCCCATCATCGCCGCCGAGGGTGACGGCACCCAGTTCGATCTGGTTCGAAAGGACAATGGCTGGCTGATGGAGCCTGGCAGTGCGGATTCACTCCGGGGCATTCTCGAGGCCGCTCTCTCCGATTGTCCCGCACTGCGGGCGAAGGGGATCGAGAGCCACCGGATCGTGCGCGATGAACTGAATCTCGACCGGATGATCGATGCGATGGTGGCCGCCATCGATGACGCTTCACGACGATTCGGCCCCTCAGCGTCTCGATAACGTCACCTGCGCCTCCTTTTTCCTTCTCCTCGGACCAAAGAGCCGATGGTAGGGTGACTGAAGAGGAGGTCCGTCTTGGATTTGAATCAGAAAAGAGTCGTCGTGACCGGTGGTGCCGGGTTTCTCGGCCATTTCGTGCTCAAGGCCCTCGAGAAGCGGGGGGTCGGGGATGTCTTCGTGCCACGCAGTCGTGACTACGATCTCACCACCGAGGATGGCGCGTCACGTCTGTATGCCGATGCCCGCCCCGATGTCGTGATTCACCTGGCCGCCGAAGTGGGGGGGATCGGTGCGAATCTCGACAATCCCGGCCGATACTTCTTCGCNAACATGGCGATGTCCCTGCANCTCATCGAACAGGCGCGCNTGCACGGNATCGAGAAGTTCGTNCAGACGGGAACGATCTGCGCCTATCCCTGTCACACTCCGGTGCCGTTCGCGGAAGAGAATCTCTGGGACGGATATCCGGAACCGACCAACGCTCCCTACGGCATCGCCAAGAAGGCTGCGATGGTGATGCTCGACGGGTATCGTCGTCAGTACGACCTGAACAGTGCGTATCTCCTTCCCGTGAACCTCTACGGCCCACGTGACAACTTCGATCTTCATTCCTCGCATGTGATTCCCGCGCTCATCAGAAAGTGCATCACCGCGAGGGATTCGGGCGCCGATCACATCGAATGCTGGGGCACGGGCTCCGCCAGTCGCGAGTTTCTCTACGTCGACGATGCCGCCGAAGGNATCGTNCGTGCGACNGAAGTGATGGATGACCCCACNCCGATCAATCTGGGCACCTGTCGNGAGATCACGATCAAGGATCTGATCGAGTTGATCGCTCGTCTCACCCGTTTCGAGGGTGAGATCCGCTGGGATGCGACCAAGCCAGACGGCCAACCAAGGCGTTGCCTGGACACCGAGCGAGCGAAGAAGCTTCTGGATTGGGAGGCACAAATCGGCTTCGAGGAAGGACTTGGGCATACCATCGACTGGTTCGAGGCCAACAAGAACTCGATTGACTGATCGATCGGGCCGATATCGAGAAGAAGGAACGGTTNNCCCGGGAACGAACTGAGAGATTCATGACGGTGCATGGAACATTTGAACGCGTCTGCGTGCTTGGACTCGGCTACATCGGACTTCCGACGTCCGCCGCTCTNGCNGCACGNGGATTCNCCATCCACGGAGTCGAGGTCAANCCCGACGTCGTGGAGACGATCAATGCCGGCCGGACCCACATCGTGGAGCCCGAACTGGATCTTCTGGTTCGAGCGGCNGTCGAATCAGGNCGATTGACGGCTCATGCCCANCCGGCTCCCGCGGATGTCTTCATGATCTGCGTGCCNACGCCCATCAACGACGACAAGACCGCGAATCTCGACTACGTCTGGGCCGCGACGAGACAGCTNGCCGGACATCTNCAGAAGGGCAATCTGGTGCTTCTCGAATCGACGAGCCCCGCGTGCACAACCGAACGTGTGGCCGAGATCATCAGGGAGGAGACCGGATTCACCAGTGGTGACGTCTTCGTCGCACACGCTCCCGAGCGCGTGCTCCCCGGTCGGATTCTTCGCGAGGTCATCGAGAACGACCGCATCGTGGGTGGCGTCGACGAGGCGAGCACCGAAGCCGCGGCGAGCTTCTACGAGAAGTTCGTCTCCGGTCGGATTCTTCAGACCACATCACGCACGGCCGAACTCGCGAAGCTCGTCGAGAACAGCTTCCGAGACGTCAACATCGCATTCGCGAACGAATTGTCCGTCATCTGCGATCAGCTCGAGATCGACGTGTGGGAACTGATCGGTCTCGCCAATCGTCATCCGCGGGTCGACATTCTCACGCCCGGACCCGGAGTGGGCGGACACTGTCTCGCGGTCGATCCCTGGTTCATCGTGGAGCTCGCTCCCGACACGGCCCAGGTCATCCGAACCGCACGCGAGGTCAATGAAGCCAAACCCAACTGGGTGGTCGAACGAGTGCTGCGAAAGGCGGAACGTTTCAAATCGCCGAGCATCGCCTGCCTCGGATTGTCCTACAAACCGGACGTCGACGATCTGCGNGANTCACCGGCTCTCGAGATCGCNCGCACCCTCGGTGCGTCCGGTGTCGGCGAGGTCTGGGCGGTCGACCCCTTCGTTTCGGAAACGCCGGACGGCGTGACCCTTCGATCGCTCGAGGAGGGTGTCGATGCGGCGGACATCGTCGTGATTCTCGTCGGTCATCGCGCCTTTCAGCGGATGCCCAAGCAGTGGTTGCGTGAGAAGGTCGTCTTCGACATCTGCGGTCTTTTTCGAAGCCAGCAAGTGGATTGATCATTCCAGNACAGGAATNGCACCTCATGCCTCGCGTCGCAGTCATCATCGGAACCCGNCCTGAAGGCATCAAGATGGCCGCNGTCTGTCGTGCCCTGCAGGACGCACCCGACATGGANCCNGTTCTCGTCTCGACGGGGCAGCATCGCGAGATGCTTGCGCAGGTTCTCGATGTCTTCGGACTGGAAGCGGACGTCGAACTCGATCTCATGCGCGGCAATCAATCTCTCGCGGGGCTGACCGCTCGTCTCTTCGAGGCGCTTGACGGCATGCTCGAGACCGTGAAACCCGACATGGTGCTCGTCCAGGGCGACACCACNTCCGTGATGTGCGGTGCGATCGCATCCTTCTACAGNGGNATACCCGTCGGTCACGTCGAAGCCGGTCTTCGCACCGGTGATCTGAGCGCNCCNTTTCCCGAGGAGGCGAACAGGGTTCTCGCGAGTCGTGTCACGACCTTGCATTTCGCGCCCACGGAGGGATCGCGTCGGAACCTTCTCGATGAGCTGGTGCCCGAGGAAAGGATCCAGGTCACGGGGAACACGGTGATCGACTCCCTGTTCCTCGAGGTCGACCGACAGAGAAACGATCAAACCCTCAAGTCCGACATCGATGATCGACTCGGCGAGATGCTCCCCGAGGANATCNTNCGGNGNGACCGTCCCNANGTCCTCATCACNGGTCACNGAAGAGAGAACTTCGGAGACGGTTTCGAGTCGATCTGCACCGCTCTTCTGAACCTTGCACGACGCTTTCCCGATCATGGATTCGTCTATCCCGTCCATCTCAATCCGAACGTCCGCGGCATCGTCCACGACCGTCTTTCNGATCAGACGAACATCCATCTTCTTCCTCCCGTCGATTACCGCCTGTTCGTNGCGCTGATGTCGGGNTCGANACTTCTTCTCACGGATTCGGGGGGCGTTCAGGAGGAAGCGCCCAGTCTCGGCAAGCCCGTGCTCGTCATGCGTGAGACCACCGAGCGCCCCGAAGGAGTCGCCGCCGGAACAGTCAGACTCGTCGGCACCGATGCCGGTCTGATCGAAGANGAGGTCGCGCGTCTTCTGGAGGACCCTTCGGCGTACGCGGCCATGGCTCATCTCGAGAATCCNTACGGCGACGGACGTGCCGCCGATCGAATCGTGGATGGGATTCGAGGTTGGTTCGGTTGAGCGCCCGTTCGATTCCCTTATCGGACAGCACAAGGGAATCGAATACTGTCCCTGTTCTTTATGTCGGCCCTCTTCAGCGCCGATACCGTTGGTGGAAGTTCCTCACCCGTCTCTTCCGTTCCGGAACCGTTCCAGAGGTGTCCCCTTGATCGATGTCCTCATCATCACGAAGAACGAAGAAGCCAACATCGGNTTCTGTCTTCAGGCTCTTCAGGGCTGGACCAACCGGGTCTNNGTCGTGGACAGCGGNTCGACNGATCGGACCAAGGAGATCGCGGAGTCATACGGGGCNGAGGTCGTTCATCACGACTGGCCCGGGTTCGCCCGGCAGAAGAACTGGGCGCTCCAGACCCTCGAATTCACATCCGAGTGGACGCTGATCGTCGATGCCGACGAGATCATCACNCCCGAGCTTCGAGAGGTCCTCGTCGGGATCGCNTCGAANCCGGCNGATCAGGAGATGCGGGATGGATTCTTCATCAATCGCCTNACGTACTTNCTCGGCAAGCCGATCAGGCACTGCGGATACTTTCCGAACTACCACCTCCGCTTCTTCAAGACCGGACGTGGNCTCTACGAGGAGCGGGAGGTTCACGAACACATCATTCTCGACGGACCCGTCGGCCGTATCACCACGCCGATGCTCCACGACGATCGTCGTGGCCTCGAGCATTACGTCGCGAAACACAACCGCTATTCGACCCTTGAATCTCAGGCGCTCATTCGTGAGATCAAATCCGGTAGGAGTGAATCCGAATCACTCGATCCCGGTGCGCGTCGCCGTCGGTGGGCCAAGCGAACCATTCTGCCGCGGGTGCCGCTTCCCGGATTGATCAGGTTCTTCTACATGTTCATCATTCGTGGTGGATTTCTCGATGGATGGACCGGTTTCTACTTCTGTCGGTTCATCGCGACATACGACGATTTCGTGGCGTTGAAACTTCGTGCGCTCATTCGTGGGCAAAGCA
Organism: Phycisphaerae bacterium; assembly: GCA_002709755.1. Lineage (GTDB taxonomy): Bacteria > Planctomycetota > Phycisphaerae > Phycisphaerales > SM1A02 > UBA8087. The sequence continues at coordinate 18,027 of PAQN01000048.1, read as the reverse complement.
TCGACCCCACCGGATCGACCGGTCTGTCGGACATCACGGTTCCGGGTTCAGCGTCACCTTCGCCGAGCAAGGTCGATCATGCCGACAAGCCGCATCGACAGATGCAACCCGAAGCCAGTCCCTGGACCTTCCGGGAGAAGCTCGGGCGTGCGATCTGGATGCTCGTCGGACGCACCGTCTTTCGAGTCACGTTTCACAACTGGTACGGNGTGCGGCGANCCATTCTTCGCCTGTTCGGCGCGCGCATCGGCTCGAACGTCGCGATCAGACCCACGGTCCACGTGGAAGTTCCGTGGATGATCCACATCGAGGATGGTGCGACCATCGGTGACTATGCGATCATCTACAGTCTCGGTCCGATTCGAATCGGACCTCGATCGATCGTCAGTCAATATGCCCACCTCTGCGCTGGAACCCACGACTACGCGGATCACACCTTCCGACTGATCCGTTCACCGATCACCATCGGGGCCGATGCCTGGATCGGGGCCGATGCATTCGTCGGTCCCGGTGTCGAGATCGGCGATCTCGCCGTCCTCGGTGCACGTTCGAGCGCCTACAAGAATCTCGAGGGCGGACGCATTCATGTCGGCAACCCCGCTCGTGACGTCAAGGAGAGAAATCTCAAATGACTTGCGAGCNGCTCGACTANCTCTCACGTACGCCCGTCGTCGTCACGTTCTGGACGTCTCTGGGATCGGGTGTCTGGCGAATCACGAATGGNACGCTGTTTCGANTTCCATTACCCATCTTCAACTTTNTGCGAGTCGGTCTNCTNCGGCTCTTCGGGGCGAAAATCGGTCGAGANGTCTTCGTCGAGTCGTCCGTGCGGGTGGACGCTCCATGGAATCTGGTGATCGGTGATGAGGTGAAGATCGAGAAGTGCGTCGTTCTCAATGCGATCGGTGGAATCTCGATCGGATCAAAATGTCAGATCTCGCCCTACGCGCACTTCTGCTCGGCGAATCACGACTACACCGAACTGAGCATGCGTGTACTCGCCTGTCCGATCGTGATCGAGGAGGACTGCTGGATCGCGGTCGACAGCTTCGTGGGGCCGAACACCCGNATCGGNGCCGGGTCCCTGCTGGCCTCNAGNTCGACCGCATTCGGTGATCTTCCGGCGAAATCACTTCTCGTGGGGGAACCTGCCAGGAGACTNCGTTCCGCCGGCGGNCTCTTCGACACCCGGAANCTGGATTCNGTCACATGATCNCGGTTCGATACCATGCGACTCCNCGATTTCCTNAAGTCCAACCATGGTGAGGCCATGACCCTTCGACTCTACAACACGCTCAGCAAGACCCAGGAGACATTCGTNCCCATTCTCGGTGANGACGGCCCCGTCACCTTCTATTCCTGCGGCCCCACGGTCTACGACTTCGCNCACATCGGCAANTTCCGTTCATTNCTGAACGCGGACGTGCTTCGAAGGACTCTNGAGNTGATCGGCTACGAGGTCGAACATGTGATGAACATCACCGATGTCGGGCACATGACCGAAGACGANGATGCCGATGGTGGTGGCGANGACAAGATGGAGCTGGCATCGAANCGACTGCTCGAGGACAAGAAGTCNGGCAAGCTTCCCGANGGTTCGAATATNGATCCNACCGATCCANGTGCGATCGCCGACTACTACGCACGGGCNTTTCTCGAGGATGGAANNACCCTTGGTCTGCAGGTCGCGGTCGAATCCGANCGTTNTCCCGAAAGACTGCCTCGTCCGACGGCNTACATCGAGGGAATGATCTCGTTGATCGAACGACTNATCGATTCNGAGCACGCCTACGTCGCCGATGACGGCGTGGTGTACTTCGATGTGAGCAGCTTNCCCGAGTACGGNGCGCTCAGCGGNAACACCGTCGANGGGCTTCGTGCCGGTGAAGGTGGGCGGATCCTTGAATCGGATCAGAAGAACAAGCGTTCACCCGCCGACTTCATGCTCTGGAAGCCCGATCCCAAGCACATGATGCGATGGGACAGTCCCTGGGGGGAAGGGTATCCGGGGTGGCACCTGGAATGTTCCGTGATGGCGGAGGCTCTCCTCGGGCGCGATGGAGAGATCGACATCCACTCCGGTGGCGAGGACAACATCTTTCCCCATCATGAATGCGAGATCGCACAGAGCCGTTGTGCGACNGGTTCCAAGANCTTCGCCAGNTACTGGTTNCACACCAGNCATCTGGTCGTCGAGGGNGAGAAGATGTCCAAGAGCAAGGGCAACTTCTTCACGGTTCGCGACATCCTTGANAAGGGGGTGACGCCGGGTGCGCTNNGGCTCGAACTCGTTCGCACNCATTACCGGCAGAATGCCAATTTCACCATGCANGGCCTGAAGGACTGTTCCCGNATGGTGGATCGCTGGTGCCGACTTCATGATCAGCTCTCNNAGGGNCTGATCTCCGAATCCGGAAGAGAGCGTCCCTTGAGNGNTGCGTTGTCCCGGTTCACCGAGTGTCTCTGCGATGATCTGAACCTNGCNCGTGCGATCGGCGTTNTGAACGAAGCGTCGACGATCGCCCGGGCANCGGAGGGTGNGGGTGTNTCCGATCCGGANGTCGCCGCCGCCGAGCTCGAGGCATTGAGGAGGATGGATCANGTACTGGGTGTTCTCGATCGGAACGAGCAGGTCGCTTCCGAGGTCGGCGANGATCTCACGGCTCGGGTCGAAGACCTGATCGCCGCNCGAGCCGCCGCGAAGTCGGCGAAGGACTGGGCGGCGGCNGACGCCATCCGGGACGAACTCANCGAACTCGGCATCGCCATCAAGGACGGACCGGANGGAACNACCTGGTCCCGCAACGTCGAATGAGCACGGTCCCAGTCATCGGACTCGTGGGTGGNATCGGCTCCGGAAAGAGCGCCGTGGGCGAAATNCTCGNCGAACTCGGTTGTTTCGTGTCGAACAGNGATGCCGCCGCGCANGCGTGTCTTCGGGATCCTTCNGTGATCTCACTGCTTCAGGAGCGGTGGGGCGATCGAGTTNCCGTGNTCGATGGAACACCCGATCGATCCGCGATCGCNCGAATCGTCTTCNGTGATGAATCCGAGCGTGAATGGTTGGAATCCGTCCTTCACCCGATGATCAATCGACGTCGGCGTCGTGAGNTCGAGTCTCTGNNTGNTGATGTTTCGGGNTTCGTGATCGACGCNCCACTGCTCTTCGAAGCCGGCATCGACGCCGAATGCGANGCAGTNCTGTTCATCGACTCCCANCTGGAGCACCGTCTNGATCGCGTGGTCACCTCCCGNGGNTGGTCNANGGAGGATCTTCTCNCNCGNGAATCCCGCCAGCTCCCTCTTGATCAGAAACGTGANCGTGCCACCGATGTGATNCCAAACGACGGTTCNCTGNANGANCTCAGGGCTCATGTGACGAACGCCTTCGANCGAATCCGNCGTCTTCCGCCTCGGANGACTTGACTTTGAACAATCATGANTGGATGATTNCCNTGTCCCTCGATGCAGANCATCACTTCTGCATCACCACGGTTTCTTAGTGGTGTGCCGAGCGACCCCAAGTTTTCAAAATTCATCGGGACCTGTGATCAGCCGCAGTGCTTCGTGAGGTCCCACGGCTCGGTGTTCTCTTGATTCGTTGTCGACGATGACGCCCANGCCAATCGGATCAAACAACATGGCCAGTAAGTCTCGCCGACGTGGACGTAGAAAGAGTGGTTCCAATTCAGGGTCTGGAAACAGCGCCGCCACTATCGTGCTCGCACCCGGTTCCGTTCCCACCGACGAGCAGCTCGAAGAGGAGTTGCGCGAGCTCGAGAAGAAGACCCAGGGCAAGTACGAGGTCGCCAAGAACGACCTGACTCTTCCGATGCTTCAGAAGATGAAGAGNGACGAGCTCGGGAAGCTCGCCAAGAAGGAGAAGGTCGCCGACTACCAGACGATGCCCAAGCAGAAGCTGGTCTTCGAGATNCTCAAATCACGNGCCCAGAAGCAGGGNTTGATGATCGCCGAGGGCACTCTCGAAGTGATGCCGGACGGTTTCGGATTCCTGCGCAGCCCTGAATATTCCTACAGCCCATGTGCCGACGACGTCTANGTCAGTCCCGCCCAGATCCGTCGTTTCGGACTTCGCAAGGGGCACATCGTGAAAGGGATCATCCGACCTCCCAAGGAAGCGGAGACCTACTTCGCGCTTCTTCGGGTCGAGTCCGTCAACGGTCTCAATCCGAAGAAGGTCCAGGATCTCCCGACATTCGAGAACCTNACCCCGCTTCACCCGAACCGNCGCATCCAGATGGAAATGGCGGGNCAGCCCGAGAAACTGGAGACGCGNATCATCGACATGGTCACGCCCATCGGNTTCGGCCAGCGCGCACTGATCGTCGCCCCGCCACGAACCGGCAAGACCGTGATNCTTCAACAGATCACACAGGCCATNTCGCAGAANCATCCCGAAGCACACATCATGGTGCTCCTCGTCGATGAGCGACCCGAGGAAGTGACGGACTTCCGGCGCAACACGGACGAATCGGTCGAAGTGGTGGCCAGCACCTTCGACGAGGAACCGCACCGCCACATTCAGGTGGCGGAGATGCTCATCGAGAAGGCGCGCCGGCTCGTCGAGATCGGCGAGGACGTGGTCATCCTTCTCGATTCGATCACGCGACTGGCTCGTGGCTANCAGGCCGCCATGGGTTCCGGAGGCGCGGTGACTTCGGGCGGCATCAATCCGAAGGCATTGATTCCTCCGAAGAAGTTCTTCGGTTCCGCTCGAAGCATCGAGGACGGCGGTTCATTGACGATTCTCGGCACGGCTCTGGTGGACACCAACGCTCGAAGCGACGAAGTCATCTTCGAGGAGTTCAAGGGAACCGGCAACGCCGAACTGCATCTCGACCGCAAGCTCGTCGAGAAACGTGTCTGGCCTGCCATCAACATCCCTGCCAGCGGCACTCGACGCGAGGAGCTTCTTCTCGATCCAAAGGAACACGAACTCATCGTCCGTCTCCGCAAGGTCGTCGCCGACATGAACGTCGTGGAGGCGATGGAACTNCTGCACAGCAGGTTGTCCAAGACCAAGTCGAACGGTGAATTCCTCATGACCATGAACATGGGCTGATNTNCGCTGGATCATCCTCAAACCNTGGTTTTTTCATCGATGAAAANACGNCTTCNGCGTTTTCCGTCGTATTCCATCAAGGTTCNGGGAACCGTGACCCGGTCCGGACAAGTATNCTTCTTACGGGTTCCTCTCTGGTGGTGGACGNATTTCCACGTATCCTCTGNCGTGTGGCAACCCACATCAACACAGAACGACCCCTGAGAGGTGAATCATGGTTCAGACCCCNTTCAACGCACCAGATGATCGACCACGTTCCCCGAAGACGCCGGCTGCGAGACGGCGTGGAATGACCGTGGTCGAGATCGTCGCCGTGGTTGGAATCATCATCCTCTTGATGGGCATCCTTCTTCCCGCTCTCGGCATCGCCAGTGGCAATGCGAGGTGGGCGAAGTCACAGAGCAACATGCGACAGGTCTATCAGTTGATGCAGGAGTATTCCACGGACAACCGTGAAATCATCTGCCCCGCGGCCTTCGACTACAGAAACAGCGGATATCCCGGCAAGGTCCGTTCCGCCCAGCCCGCCGGAGCGGTTCCTCCGTTGAACACCCCATTGGGGCAACGTCTGAACTACGGCACCTGGACGGACATCCTCTGGACCTACGGAGACTTTTCGGTGCCCAAGCTCGGTGGGGATTCGTCCGGGACCGACCCCGTCTGGAACTATCGATATGACTCTCCGGACCGCCCCTACTACGAGACCAACGAGAGTTACGACTCGATCTTCCGGGCGGCTTTGAAGCCGACCATGACCCCTGGCGGGGACGAGGCCACACCGTATGGAACGGGAGCGCGACCCTCGGAGGCGGCCCACAACGGATACTTTGCCGCGAACCTGCTCTTCGACACCCGCACCGACTCCGCCGAAAACCTCTACGGAGAATGGCGTAACAACTCAGAAGTGAAGAGACCGGCCAACACCGTGTATCTCATCGACTCCAATTACGGAGAGACCATCGAGCCAACGGCGCTCGCCTTCGGCAGTCCCGACGACATCGATCCCGGAATGCAGTCCGAAGGCCAGGTCGACTTCAGATATCCCGGTGAGACCACTCTGATGCTGTTTCTTGATGGTCACGTCGGGACCGAAGGTCGATGGGAGCAATTTTCAGACCTGAGAGAGATTCGCAACATTCTTGTCGACTCACTGCGCTGAGTGAGTGATTCCGGACCCCGGGACTCCTGGGTCCACTAAAAACGCCTGTCTTTCGCGTTGAAGTGGTTTTTTCGAGGTCGGATCGACCTGTCGTGAAAATGTGACTCAGACACATTCACCACGGAACGTCCGAGGTCTTCTCGAAAACCTGGTTTCAAGACGCTCAGGGCGGTGTGCATCGGTCGTGGAACTCCATTTCGGGCTTGCGCCTCGTGAAGAAACCGGTACCATTCGCAGTCCGCCTCTTTGGGGCGGTTTTTAGTAGGGCCCTCCCCCGAGAGAAGCCTGCTTCGCCACCGTAGCTCAGTGGTAGAGCACACCCTTGGTAAGGGTGAGGTCACGGGTTCAAATCCCGTCGGTGGCTTTCATCGGACCCGTTGTATGGGTCCTGCCCCGACGATCGAGTACCAAGGTGGTACTTGATCATTCAAGAGAGACCGCTCGCATTTGCGTGGGGTCATCGAAAGCATCTGTTGGAGAGATTCAGGCGATGGCCAAGGAAACATTCAATCGTACAAAGCCCCACGTGAACGTCGGAACCATCGGTCACGTCGACCACGGAAAGACAACACTCACTGCGGCTCTCACCACCGTCCAGGCAGCGAAGGGTCTCGCAAACCCCATCGCCTACGACGACGTCGCCAAGGCTTCGGAATCGGAAGGCCGTCGTGACGCGACGAAGATCCTCACGATCTCCACCAGCCACGTCGAATACGAGTCAGCGACTCGTCACTACGCGCACGTCGACTGCCCTGGTCACGCTGACTACGTGAAGAACATGATCACCGGTGCAGCGCAGATGGATGGCGCCATCCTCGTGTGCTCCGCATCGGACGGTCCCATGCCACAGACTCGTGAGCACATCCTGCTCGCCCGTCAGGTCGGCGTTCCCAAGATCGTCGTCTTCCTGAACAAGTGCGACCTCGTCGACGACGAAGAGCTCCTCGAGCTCGTCGAAATGGAAGTTCGCGAACTTCTCGACAAGTACGACTTCCCCGGCGACGACACTCCCGTCATCCGCGGTGCTGCGTACCCCGCTCTCGAGAACCCCACCGATGAAGGCAAGACCGCCTGCATTCAGGAACTCATGGACGCTCTGGATTCATACATCCCCGAGCCCGAGCGTGAAATCGACAAGCCGTTCCTGCTCTCGGTCGAAGACGTGTTCTCGATCAAGGGTCGAGGTACCGTCGCGACCGGACGTATCGAACGCGGTGTCGTGAAGGTCGGCGACGATGCTGAAATCGTCGGTCTGACCCCCGAGCCCATGAAGACCACCATCACCGGTGTCGAAATGTTCCAGAAGACCCTCGATGAAGGTCAGGCCGGCGACAACGTCGGTTGCCTCATGCGTGGTGTCGAAAAGGACGACATCCAGCGTGGACAGGTCATCTGCAAGCCCGGAAGCATCAAGCCTCACACGCAGTTCGAAGGCGAGATCTACGTTCTGACCAAGGAAGAAGGCGGTCGACACACTCCGTTCTTCTCCGGTTACAAGCCCCAGTTCTACTTCCGCACGACGGACATCACCGGCAAGGTGGTCCTTCAGGGTGACGCAGAAATGTGCATGCCCGGCGACAACATCACCGTCAAGGTCGACCTTGAAGGCAAGGGTGTCGCGATGGAAGAAGGCGTCCGCTTCGCTGTCCGCGAAGGTGGCCGAACCGTGGGCTCCGGCGTCGTCTCCAAGATCGTCGAGTAGTCTCAGTGAAAACGTCCGTCCTGCCGGTGCTCGTCACCGGCAGGACGATTTCTCGGCCCTTCCAGGAGGGTCTTTCCAGGCCGGTTCACATGTGTTCGAATCGGTCCCCAACCGCGGGGCGACCCGCAGGCTTGATGGGAGCAGCGTGATGGCAAAGAGAGCCATGGATCGCGAGTACGTCTGGCTCCAGTGCACGGAGTCCGGCGACCTCAACTACCGGACCAACATCCGTGTCAAGGGTGGCATCGACGAAAAGATCAAAGCCGGGCTTCAGAAGTATTCGCCCCGTCTTCGCAAGCACACTCTGCACAAGATCAAGCGGAAGTAATTCTCGATTCGTTCGGCAGCCGGGCGATGCTCGGCCGCCTGTCGGATCCGGAACGCCGGTAGCTCAATTGGTAGAGCAGCGGATTCCAAATCCGCAGGTTGAGTGTTCGAGTCACTCCCGGCGTGTTGGCAACCAGTTCTGCCCGGTTTCGGGCATTCAGCATTCCGAAGCGTTGCGCTTCGGTCCGATTCACGAATCCTCCTCCGGAAGGATTCACGAGCAAGGAATGGTTTGATGGCAATCGGCATCTATAAAAAAGGTCAGGGATACTACACCCGACTTTGCACGGCAATCGCCTACGCACTCGTGGTTGGCATGGGCGCGTGGTGGCTTGCAACGCAGTTGAACACCATCGACTACGGTTTTCCCGCCATCTACGTGAGCGCCAGTTCCGCGCTGGTCGTGATCACGGTCTTCGGTCTGCTTGGATTCTGGCTCGTCGGCCGTCGACCCGGTACGGTCGATTTCCTTGTGTCCACAGAAGGGGAGATGAAGAAGGTCAACTGGTCCACCCGTCGTGAAGTCGTGGGTTCGACCGTGATCGTCATTCTTCTTTCGATCCTCATCGCGTTGCTGTGCTGGGTGTTTGATTACATCTTCGCCTGGTTCTTCGCGATGATTGACGTCCTCGAACCCAACCTGTCCTGACAGTGATGGAGCGTGTGCAATTGATGAACGAGATTGACCCCGACGGTCGAAACTCCGAAGAGACTCATCAGGAGTCAGCTGACACTCACGTGGAGTCCACGGAGCAGGACACTGGTTCGGAGAATGAGACTCAGACCGAATCCGAAGTCGTGGAAGCTCCAGCGAAGCCGCGCCTCACAACCGGCGCGAAAGCGGTGGCGCACTCCAAGGACGCCACATTGAAATCACTTGGTGTCGCCACCCAGCGAATGGCCGGTGAAGTCATTCCCGAGGCCGATGACGACGCAGAGGGTGGTTTCGACCCCGCAGCCGACATGCCCATGTATCGACCGGGCATGGACTGGTTCGTGCTTCGTGTTGCAAGCAACAAGGAAAGCTCGGTCCGCGAAACGCTTCTGCGCAAGGTGCAGATCGAGACCATGGAGGATCTGGTCGGGCGAATCATGGTGCCGACCGAGAAGACGAAGACGCTCAAGGGTCGTCAACAGCGCATCACCGAGACGAAGCTCTATCCCGGCTACGTCTTCGTCGAGATGCGGCTTGAACCCGATGGACGCATCCCCCAGGACGTCTTCTTCCTCATCAAGGAAACCACCGGTGTCGGCGATTTCGTCGGAACAGCCGGTCGTCCGACTCCTATGATGCCGCAGGAAGTCGAGAAGATGCTTTTCGATTCCCGACGTCCGGAAGAGGCTCCGCAGCTCAAGATGGAGTTCGAGCCCGGCGACAATGTCACCATCAAGGAAGGTCCCTTCGAGAATTACGAAGGTACGGTGGATACTGTTCTTCCGGAGAAGGGCCTTGTCCGTGTTCTGGTCACGATCTTCGGCCGACAGGCTCCGGTCGAACTCGAGTACTGGCAGATTGCAAAAACCGAGGAATGAGTCGCGTTGGTCTCTGCGACGACCCTCCCTCGATGGAAAGGTCGATCATGATTGATTCGATTCGTACGATCAGGAAGAACATTCGTGCCCTCGTTCGTCACCGAATGACGGGTTTGAGCATCGCAGGGCTGGTCCTTGCCGGAATCAGCGGCGGGTGCGCTCCCTTCGCGACGTTTCCGCCCGACTCCGACACTGGACTCAGAATCTATCCATGGATGGCGCCCGCTCCCGAGGTGATGGCCACGTCCCTTCGTCAGGTCCATGCCCGTGTCTCTCCCGACACGCCTCTGATCTACAACCTCCCCGCCGGCATGACTGCCACGACCTGGAAGTACGTCGAGAACAAGCTCGAGCCCGATGCCAGGGTCATGGTTGAGGGAGACAGGGTCTTCCTCGATCTCCAGCGATTCGGCGTCCGGAACACCAAGGCCTTCGCTGACATCTCGGTCTGGAAAGATGGTGTGGGATTTCTGGTCACGGTCACGCTCGAACGAGACAACGTGATGCCGTTCAAGGTCACCAATCTTCAGCGGTTCTACATCAGCATGAGTGAACCAAGTCCCAATCACCCCGTTTCGAATGATGATCAAACGGTCTCCGGGGATTCGGCAGGCGGTGCGAAGTGACTTCGCGCCGACGCATCGTCGTCGGGGTGACCGGGGCCAGCGGCGCCATGTACGCCATGCGTACTCTTCAACTGCTTGCCGCCGCTGACTGTGAGATTCACCTCGTCGTCTCAAAGCTCGCACGCAGACTCATCAACGATGAACTCGGCATCAAGTCGCTGGATCTCGACCAGCTGACCGACGGACGTGCTGAAAACGTGATCCTTCACAACGATGGTGATGTGGGCGCCGCCCCCGCCAGTGGATCCTTCGTGCATGATGGAATGGTCATCGTGCCCTGCTCGGCGAACACGCTTGGCAGAATAGCCGGGGGCATGACCGAGAATCTGGTCCAGCGGGCTGCAGCCTGCACTCTCAAGGAACGACGCAAGCTGGTTCTCTGTCACAGGGAAACACCATTGACACTCATCGAGATCGAAAACATGGCCGCCGTCACTCGTGCCGGCGCCATCGTCGCGCCTCTCAATCCGGGCTTCTATCTTCAGCCCACGAGAATCGAGGACCTTGTCGACTACATGGCCGCTCGGATTCTCGCGTGCCTGGGCATCGAACACGGTCTGGACGTCCATTGGGACGAACATCTCAAGCGCCATCGTTGACCACCCCTTCTGTCATTCGATGAACACATGGGTTCGAGATGTTCGCAGCTGAAACCGCACGTCTGTCGTGTAGGTAGAATCGTCCGGGTCAACTTCCTTTCACCGCATCGATTGCTTCAGAGAACGCATCATGAATCGATTGAAAAGTTTCGTGCTTGGCATGTCCCTATTCTGGTTGTGCACCGCCACCTCGGCAGGTCTGCAGGCCCAGACCCCGGACGACTGGTCGGATCTCGGTCCAAACGTGGTCGTTCAGGATCAGGTTCGCCCAATCATCGAGAGTTTCGACAGGTACTACCGCGCACAGAACACCCTGATGTGCAAGGGGGAGGTCCGCGCGTCTCTGAGGGAGGGCGAGTTCAATGAAGTGATGTTCCTTTCGGCTCGCGCGAAGAGACCGAATCTCGTCGAGGTCGCCGTCATCGCAGAGAACAGCATGTTTCCAACTGACGTGTTCGTCAGCGATGGAACGGATCTCTTCGAGCAGTCCATACTGTTGCGCAACTACATGATCTCCACTGTTGCGGATGATTTTCAAGCCCTGCACGAACGAGTCGTCGCACGTTCCGCGCCGAACGTGCCCGTTGAGATCATCACGTCACTCATGTCCGATTCGCCCATGCGGAATCTGCTTCAGATCGACCTGGAGCCCGGATTGGTTCGATTGCTCGGTGTGACCGAGGTGAACGGCGTGTCGTGCAACGAGCTCTGTGTCAACGAACTCGGAACCCGAGTCTGGGTCAGCAAGGAACTCCCTCCAAGGCTGATGCGTTACAAGTCCTCTCCGGCCTTGATGAAGCCACGCTACCTTCCCGAAGGCGTCATCGTGAGAGGGCCGACCGTCATCGTTGATTTCAAGTCCTGGGCAATCACCGAAGAGCTCGACACACCATGGGATTGGGCGACACCCACGAACTCGACTCGCATGGCCACGATGCACGAGAACGCGGCGGGTCCGGGTCCGGAAACCGGGTACGACGCGATGCTCTGGGAGGAAGGCGTCGAAAGAAAATTGCCCGGCACACCGTCACTCACCAGAAGCAATGACTCGGGGAATCAGAACGACAGTGTCCTCGCGCCCCTCAAGCCGGGTGACAAGGTTCCGGACGTCCAACTTCTCGACATTCACGGCGCCGCGAGGAAACTCGATGCTCTTCGAAATGACGGGCCCTCCGTGGTCGTCTTCTGGGTCACGGGCGGGAAATTCTCACGATCCTCGATGCCGGGAATCATTCGTGCCGCTCGAGATTCCGGAACCTCGCTAGATGTTCCGATCATTCCGATCGGGTCGCCATTGACCCCTGCTCAGGTTTCCGGAAACCGGACCATGCCTGATGATCTCATCGAATGGTGCGATGCCGAGGGTGAGGCGGCACGACGCTTCGGCGTCACCGGACGGCCCGCCCTGTTCTTCATCGATTCCAACGGTTCGGTGATCGACAGCTACGTCGGCCCCAGGCCTCGATTCGCAGCCCGTGTCCCGGATCTCGTGAAGAATCTCGTGAAGCGAAGTGTGAAACGTTCGGAAGAGGTCGATCACGAGGCGATCGATGATCCCAGCGTCGATGACGACGGTGATCCGAAGGAATCCTCATCGTCATCGATGTGATGAATATCACGTGCGCGTGCACATTGTCTTTCAATTGAAGGTTCGGAGAGCCCATGACGGAATTCTTTCCCGATGTAGAGCCAATCAGATTCGCGGGACCAGACGCGACGGATGAAATGGTCTTCCGCCGATACGAGCGCGACAGGATGGTCGACGACAAGCCCATGTGTGAACATCTTCGTTTCGCCTCCGCGTACTGGCACACCATGCGCAATCCGCTTTCCGATCCTTTCGGTGTGGGCACGGCTCAGATGCCATGGGATGATGGTTCGGATTCGATCGACAATGCATGCAGACGTGCACGCGCCTTCTTCGAGTTTCTCGAGAAGTGCGGCATCGATCACTACTGCTTCCACGATCGTGACGTCGCTCCAGAGGGTGACGGGGTGGTTGCAAGCGAGCGCAATCTCGATGCCGTGGTCGAGGTGCTTGCCGAGGAGCAGGCCCGGACCGGCGCCAATCTGCTCTGGGGGACCGCCTGCCTCTTCACGCATCCCAGGTACGTTCATGGCGCTTCGACGAGCTGTCTCGTCGATGTGTTCGCGCACGCCGGGGCCCAGGTCCGAAAGGCGATGGACGTGACCCATGCTCTTGGTGGCGCGGGGTACGTCTTCTGGGGCGGTCGCGAGGGATACTCCAGCCTTCTCAACACCGACATGAAGCGCGAACTCGATCACCTCGCCCGCTTTCTTCATATGGCCGTCGAATACAAGCATCAGATCGGTTTCAAGGGTGCTTTCTACATCGAACCGAAGCCCAAGGAACCGACCACGCATCAGTATGATTCCGATGCCGCCGCCTGTCTGAATTTCCTTCGCGAGCATGATTTGCTCGAGCATTTCTCCCTGAACATCGAGACGAACCACGCCGAGCTTGCCGGGCACGCCATGCGACACGAGCTCCAGGTCTCTCGCATGGCCGGGGCTCTCGGTTCGATCGACGCCAACATCGGCACCCCCAATCTCGGATGGGACACGGATTGTTTTCCCGGCAATCTCTATCTCGCCACCGAAGTGATGCTTGAGGTGCTTGCGATGGGGGGTTTCACCACCGGTGGTCTGAATTTCGATGCGAAACGTCGTCGAGAGAGTTTCGAACCACGTGATCTCTTTCATGCCCACATTCTCGGAATGGACACCTTCGCCGCCGGGCTCGAGGCAGCCGCGGCGATCATCGCGGAGGGTTCCATCGACGCCTTCATCAGTGAACGTTACGCGTCATGGGATTCGGAACTCGGCCGTCGAATCGAATCCGGAGAGGCCACGCTTTCAGACCTCCATGCTCATGCATCATCCATCGGTGAGCCTGCGGTGGTCTCCGGTCGGCAGGAACGACTGGAATCCATCTTCAACCGATTTATTCGTGGATGACCTCTCGTGAACAAGATTTGAATCAACGGGGCTGGTTCAAATCACGATCTGCCAAGGTCAGGATTCGACGTCATCACGCCCGTCATGGCTCAAAAGAACAATCACCCCCGTGTTGGCGGACGCCGGGGGTGATTTTCAGTCTGATGATCTTGAGTGGGGCTTTGGATCATCAGACCATGGAGAATAAGAAGCTATGCACGCACCCCCTTATCCGCTCGTGAGTGCGTCGCGGTTCCCTCTTCGAGGACAAATCCCCGATCTTTTTTAGGATCAGTAACTCTTTGCCCAGACGACTCTTGTCGCACTTTTTTCGCCGGTGAACGGGCAATTTCCCGGCTCATCCTGTCCAGGAAGGCCCTGTCCCCTGGTTGGGATGCATCGAACGGTGACCCCGAGATCCTTCTTGATCTGCTCCTCGAGCTCGACATCTCCGCAGAAATGAGTCATCGCGAAACCACCATGAACGGGGACGCCGCTTCGTCCGTCCTCGACCTCCTCCGGCGTGAAGAAGGCATAGAACTCATCCTTCTCGTCGATGATCCGGATGTGTTCGTCACGATTGGCTCGAGCTCTCGAAAGAAGGCCGTCCTGCATTTCAGTGAGCATGTCTGCGATGTTCCCGAGGAACGCTTCACGACCGATGGTCTCCTTCTCCTTGTGTCCACGGTCTCTCCGCCCGACGAACACCGCATCGTTCTCCATGTCCCGGGGTCCCACTTCGACTCGAATCGGGGCGCCTCGTTTGATCCATTGCCATGATTTCTCTCCTCCCCGGAGGTCACGGAGATCGAGTTCGACTCTGACCGGTCTGCCGTCATAGTTTCGGGACCGGAGGTCCTTGGCCAGCGTGTTGCAGTATTCGAGCACGGCTTCACGTGTCTCTTCCTTGTGGAGCACGGGAAGGATCACCACATGTGACGGCGCGACTCTCGGCGGCATGATCATTCCATCGTCATCACCGTGCGTCATGATCAAACCACCGATCAATCGAGTTGAAACACCCCAGCTGGTGGTCCAGGCGTATTGCTTTTCGGTATTGGCATCGGCGAAACAGATCTCCTGGGCTTTCGAGAAATTCTGACCCAGGAAGTGGCTGGTGCCCGCTTGCAGGGCCTTGCGGTCCTGCATCATGCCTTCGATGCAGTAGGTGTTTTCGGCGCCGGGAAAGCGTTCGCCTTCGGTCTTCTCACCGGTGATGACCGGCATGGCAAGCCAGTCCGTGGCGAAGCTCCTGTAGACCTCGAGCATCTGAAGGGTCTCCTCGACGGCCTCCTCCTTCGTCGCATGTGCCGTATGACCCTCCTGCCAGAGGAACTCGGCCGTTCGCAGGAAGAGTCTGGTTCGCATCTCCCACCGAACGACGTTCGCCCATTGGTTGATGAGCAGTGGAAGATCCCGCCACGATTCGATCCACTTGGCGAAGGTGGCTCCAATGATCGTCTCCGAGGTCGGGCGCACCACGAGGGGTTCATCGAGTTCACCTGCAGGCTTGAGACCACCCTCGCCATCGGGTTCGAGGCGATGATGCGTCACCACCGCGCACTCCTTGGCGAACCCGTCCACGTGTTCCGCCTCCTTCTCCAGATATGAGAGAGGTATGAACAGGGGGAAGTAGGCGTTCTGATGACCGGTGGCCTTGAACATGTCGTCCAGACCGCGTTGGATGTTCTCCCACACCGCGTATCCCCAGGGCTTGATCACCATGCACCCTCGCACGGCGGATGTCTCGGCCATGTCGGCCGCCTTGACCACCTGCTGGTACCACTCCGCGTAGTTCTCCTCGCGCGTCGGTTGAATGGCGGTCTTGGGCTTCTGTCCGGATTTCTGCTGTTGTTTTTTCTTCTGTTCGCTCATGGAGCGAAAGCCTACCGCGAAAGCGTCGGGTCCGCCCGCTACCATGCTGCCATGTCTCTAGAGAAGATGAGGATCATTGCGGCGGACATCAAGCTCGCCCACAGCGTGTTTGCCCTCCCATTCGCGATTCTGGGCGCCTTTCTCGCGGCCTCCGCCTCGGAAACCGGCATTTCCTGGGGGCCGTTCAGCGCGCAACTGGGACTGATCATTCTCGCGATGGTCCTCGCCAGAACCGCCGCCATGATCGCCAACAGGATTCTGGACGCGGGATTTGATGCTGAGAACCCCCGTACCAGTGGGCGCGCGATCCCTTCAGGACGGCTTGCGCGGCGCGATGCCATCATCGCATGGGTCGTCACCGCGATTCTGTTTCTCGTGGTTTGCGCGCTCTTCGGACTCATCTACGCGAATTGGTGGCCTCTCTGTCTCGGCACGCCCGTCGTTCTCTGGATCTCCCTCTACGGACTCGCCAAGAGATTCACCCAGTTCTGTCATGTCTGGCTCGGCTCCAGCCTCGCCCTCAGCCCTCTGGCCGCAGCCATCGCGATCGAACCGTCCTCGTTGACCGCATCGCCCGCGATATGGCTTCTGGCCTTGATGGTTCTGCTCTGGGTCGCGGGATTCGATGTCATTTACGCGCTTCAGGATGTCGAGATCGACGAGCGTGACGGCCTTCGCTCGATGCCCAGCGCGATGGGGGTGGCAGGAGCGCTTCTGGTGGCCAGGCTGATGCATGTCGCCTCGGTGATCGCCTTGCTGGGCGTGATCTGGGTCGTTCCTCAATTCGGAAGTCTGATGCTGGCGGCGGCCGGCATGATGGCCGCCCTTCTTCTCGTCGAGCATCTCACGGTTCGTCAATGGGGGACTTCCAGGATGGCGTTGACGTTCTTCACGCTCAACGGTGTTGTATCCTGCCTCGTCGGCCTCGTCGGAGTCACCGACATCATCCTTCCTTGATCGGAGCAGCCATGAAGAAAGTCATCGTTCGAGGTTCCATCGGCATCGCGGCTCTGATCCTCATCCTGGTTCTGCTGGTGATGGTCTTCATAAACTCCATCGCGAAGTCGGCGATCACCACCGCGGGAACCAGTACGCTGGGCGTGGACACCTCGCTTGATTCCATCAGCATCGGACTGTTCTCCGGCCATTCCTCCATCGACGGCGTCTCAGTCGCGAATCCCAAGGGATTCGACGGAGACTTTCTCGATCTCTCCGAAGGCGTGCTCGATGTGAATCTCTCGAGTCTGCTCGGAGACGTCATCGAAGTGCGACAAATCGCCCTCGAAGGTCTCAATGTTCAGTTCGTTCAGAAGATCGACGGAAGCAATGTCAGTCGCATTCTCGACAACGTCAATGGTTCCACCTCCGCAGGTTCGGACAAGCCCGCCGAGAATGAATCCGATCCGGGGTCATCGAGAAAGTTCGTCATCGATCAGCTGAAGGTCACCAATGTGAAGGTCTCCGTCGCGGTCGAACCGATCTCTTCGGCGACTGCGCCATCCACCGTCACGATCAACCAGATCATCGTGAAGGACATCGGAAAGAAGAAGGATGGCGCCGACCTCGATCAACTCATTGCAATCGTCGTTCAGTCCGTGGTCGATGCGGTGATCAAGGCCGCACCTTCCGAGATCCCCGCGATCATGATGCAGGGAATCGAGGGCGGACTCTCCAGTCTGACGAGCTTCGACTTCGGAAACGTCCAGTTCGACGGGGGCAAGGGTCTTCAGGACGTGGTTCGTTCGATCTCCGGCATAGGAAAGTCCACCGGCACCAAGGATGTTTCCGACGCCATCGAGGGGATCGGAAAGGGAATCGGGAAGGGACTCGATGATCTTTTCAAGGGTGGCGAGGAGAAGAAGGACTCATCCGACGGGAAGAGCGACTGATCGGCGTCTCATCATGCCTCCGGTTGCGTCAAATCGACCCTCGGAAAGAGAGCGACCTTGTCTATCACGGTTCCGTTTTCGAGTCGCCCCCAACGGCATTCGTCCCGGGTGTCCCGAGTCGCCTCTCCGAGATTCCATGATTCTCTGAGCGAAGCCATCCTTGACGGCATCACCGGCTCGAGAAGGCAGCATGCGATTCGTATGGCCTCCGCGGATCGGTAGAGGATGTCCCCGACCGTCCCCATCGCATCGGGATCCCTCGCGAGCTTGAACGGT
>PAQN01000047.1 GCA_002709755.1 Phycisphaerae bacterium | reverse complement strand
TTGAGTCCGCCCGCCAACGTGAACAGGGCTTCATGGTCGGCGGCGTCCCTGATCAACTCGAATCGGTCGACGGTGGGGTGTCCAAGCGGTGGGTGCCACGCATCCACCACGCTCCTCGAATTCGCGGCACACCCCGCAAGGGCCTGAAGGACGACGATGACGGCCAGCGTCATGCCGAGATTGACAGCGCCACCGTGCAGTCTCCTGATGCTCGTCTGGACTCGAGGATGCGCGCGTCTTTTCCTTCGAACCGGTTTCATCGTCCTGACCTCAATTCACGTGTTGATCCTGTGCTGCGCTGATCGCGGTCGCGATGTTCGCCATCAGCCAGGCCGACGCGGCAATGAGCTGGAGGATGTCTCCGGCATTGTCGATGCCGTACACGAAGACGCTGGCGATCCAGCAGAGACTGGCTGCGGTCTGTCCGTACCACGAGAGTCCAAGTGGTCGTCGTGAGCGCCGGCTCGGGGCTTCGTTCAGGTCGGGCTTGTGGGTCAACAGATGCACTCCTCGCCGCAGCAGGAGAGGTCGTCCAGATACATGCCCCAGTTCCGGTAGCCTTCAAGACCCTCCGCAGGCATTCCAAGCGATTCCGCGATCGCCTTGGCGACCACGGCGAACCGCATTCGAAACTTGAATATGAAGCAGAAGACATGGTCGTCGTGTCGTACCGCCGGTCCGCAGAGAAACATG
Organism: Phycisphaerae bacterium; assembly: GCA_002709755.1. GTDB lineage: Bacteria > Planctomycetota > Phycisphaerae > Phycisphaerales > SM1A02 > UBA8087. The sequence goes on along the minus strand of PAQN01000047.1, from coordinate 14,562 downwards.
CCCGGGACGATGGTCGACTCGTCGTGCTCGTTCAGGAGGGGATAGCCGTCGGGCCTCCGTGCGAACATGTCACGAACGAGTCTGTGGCTTCCCAGAAAACCGGATGCGAGGATGGGCTTCACTCCCGTCTCGAATCGTCGTTCGTCCTTCGTGGTCACTTCGTAGGCGTGATCCGTCCGGGTCACCGAGTTCACGGTCGTGTCCGGGTGCAGTGTGACGTGGTGCTTGAACTCTGGCGTTGACATCCTCTCCAGGCTGTACGTCGACAGTGCGATGCTCGGATCAGATGTGCCTGCATCCCACGGGCAATGCCGGTCGAAGAGCCGAACGTCGATCCCACGTGAAGCAAGATGAAAGGCGGCGTCGATGCCGCTTTCGTATCCGCCGATCACGATGGCTTCCGTTCCCTCCAGATCCTCGTAACGACGGATCGTGGCGGTATGTCTGCAGAGTTCGCTGCCCGGGAAGCCTTCTTTACGGGGATATTGAAACTCGCCCGCTGCCCAGATCACGTGTCGGGCCCGCAACGTGTGCTCATCGGTGTCGATCACGAATGCTTCACCGATCCGACTGACCCGCAACACCGTGGTCCGCTCACGGATCGGGAGGCCGACGATGCCCGCGACCTGTCGGAGGTGTGCGGCGAATTCACGGCCTGTCGGATGCTCGGATTGCAGGCTGAAGGCGGGGGAGGTGCCGATCGAGACCGAGTTCAGGTCGAGCATGCCCATCGAGTTGGTCGGGAACGACGGTGTGAGGAACCTCGTCTCTTCCGGCCAGGCGGTGAAGGATGCCCCTATGCGGCCTCGTTCGAGCACCAGGAAGTTCTCGATGCCAGCGTCCTTCAGTGTGACCGCCACCCCGATGCCGGCCGCGCCGCCGCCCACGATGATGACGTCATAGAGATGGCTGGTCATGGTGTCTCGGTTCCTCGAAAGCTGTGTGCACGCTCATGGGGCATTCTTATCGTCAACTGGTTGTCAATAGGATAGCATGCTCCGACCCTGAAAGGATTCCGATCTCGTGCGCTTCGGATCAATTGAATCAGACTCGACATCAGGCGATTCAAGCGCTTGAATTCGTGCCTGCCGATCATCGGGCATTCGCAAGCAGGCATCCGAAGCAGGCCTTTGATGGTTCTTTCAATCATTGACTTGTCGTGCTTCGCCAGCCCGTCTCTGGGCGTCTTAACGCGCGGCCTCGATCATGCGGCGGGTCTGGTCCGATGGTGTCTGGTGTCAATTCATCAGTTCGTGGTTGCGCTTTACGAAGCCGTTTCGCACCGATCCACCGATCACCAGGGCGGCCGAGATCAGCACCAGATTCTTCACGATGTACTGGCCCTCCATGGTGAGTCCGACCGGAAGCTCCGTGAAGCAGACGTTCGGCAGCAGGACCAGAGGCAGGAACGTCCCCGGCATCTGAAGGAAGAGCAGCAGTATCGAGATCCGTATCAAGGGTCGGATGCACATGGTGATTCCGATGGCCATCTCCCAGAATCCGAGGATCACGACGAAGTCGGCCGGATCGTTGAACCAGTACACGGTGTTCTCGACCAGTTCCTGCGCGGGACTGATGCCGAGGACCTTCAGAAGACCGAACCATATGAAGATGACGGCGATCGAGTACGTGAGAAGAATCGGTCCGACTCTTCCCATGACTCTGGTGATCAATGCATCGATCTGGTCGATCCGCTTCAGATTGCGAATGAGTTCCGTCATAGATCTCCCCGTCGTTTCTGCGGGGTGCTCCTGTACTGAGTTGTTGATTGAGGCTTGAACTCTAGGCGCCGATTTTCCACAGTCCAGTCGAACCTCACACAAATGTGCACCTTTGCGCTGGCCTTTTCCGATGCAGTGGCTATCAATTCCATTCATTGACTTGGGCCGACCTCGATCAAGTTCAACCATGTTCGGAACCCCTCAGGTGAAACAGACTTTTCAATCAACCCGCACCGGCAGACCTCGAGTCGTCGTGGTCGGGGGTGGATTCGGCGGTGTGTCGTGCGCTCGCATGCTGCACGGCGTCGATGCCGAGATCGTTCTGCTTGATCGGAGCAATCACACGCTGTTTCAACCGCTGCTTTATCAGGTGGCCACCGGCGTGCTCGACGACAGCTCGATCGCCGCGCCCCTTCGTCGTGTCTTCGGCAGCCAGCGCAACCTCACCGTCGTCAAGTTCGAGGTCGAGGGGTTCGATTTCGACCGTCGGCTGGTCATCACCGAGGATTTCGAGATTCCATGGGATCACCTGGTGCTCGCGGCCGGAGTGCGCACCAACTACTACGGCAATCAGTGGGAGGACGTCGCCCCCGGACTCAAGACCCTCGAGGACGCTCACATGGTCCGCGCCCGGGTGCTCGATGCATTCGAGGAGGCGGAGGTCTCCCGGGTCCGCGGCCAGACCGATCTCGTGCCCGAGTGGCTGACCTTCGTGGTGGTCGGCGCAGGCGCCACGGGGGTCGAGGTCTCGGGCGCCATCAAGCAGCTCGCCGTCGATCGTCTGGCCCGGGAGTTTCACGAGCTCAAGGTCTCGAACGCTCGGGTGATCCTCGTCGAGGGTGGCGATCGAGTCCTGAGCACCATGTCGAGGCGATCCTCCGATTCCGCGGCGGCGACTCTCGCCGCCTACGGTGTCGAGGTGCGGACCAACACCAAGGTCATGGAGGTCGGGCACGAGGGTGTCCGACTGTCCGGTGCGAACGGTGATGACTTCATCCCCGCTCGAACGGTGATCTGGGCCGCCGGTGTCTCCGCGAGTCCGCTGGCGAAGTCGATGATCGACGGTCTGGGTCTCACCTGCGGTCCACAGGGAACCATTCCGGTGGGGGATGACCTCACCGTGGCAGGCCGGGATGACATCCGGGTCATCGGCGACATCGCATGCGTCATCCAGCCCGACGGCACCACCGTGCCCGGGGTCGCTCCCGCCGCGATCCAGATGGGGGCGCACGCCGGCAAGGCGCTGAGAAGAATCATCCGTGGACGCACTCCGTCTTCAAAGCCGTTCAGATATCGCGACAAAGGTGCGCTCGCCACCATCGGACGCGGCCACGCCGTGCTCGACATCGGGCGTTTTCATCTTTCCGGTTTCCTCGGCTGGATCATCTGGGCGGTCGTGCACATCTGGTTCCTGATCAACTTCAGGAGCCGTGTGATGGCGATGGCGGCATGGGTCTGGGCTTACGTGGTGCAGGATGGTGTGAACGAGCTGATCACCAAGGAGAATCATCGTCCCGTTCAGGCCGACGACGATCTCAATCGGGAATCATCCGCCGCCTTGCAGTCGTCGGTCGTCCCGCCTCGATGAACGATCTTCGACGTGCATCTCTATGCTGCACCGCGCGCACGCGAAACGTCACTGATGTTCGGTCGCGGATGTCGGAACCACCGGTATCTGGACCTCGCCGTATCGCATGAACCAGGGCACGAAGGGACTGTTGTATCCGAGGTAGCGTGACGGTCCGTCCGCCTTCCATGCGGACTGTCCGGCGATCCATGCTTCGACGCGTTCCAGCCCTTCGCGGTGATGAGCGTCCGAGTACGAGCCTCGCATTCCCGTGCTCGCGTAGGCTCGTGGCGGAACATCCTCGACGCGGACCACACCATCGGTGCCGACCGGTCCGAGTTCCGGCGTGCGGTAGAGAAACGCCATGCCAGTCATGCGATCTGAGCCTGCGGTTTCGTAGCTCATGTCGACGGGGGAGGTCATCGGAATGTCGTTGGCGCTGATGTGCTGAAAGAGCGCGCGGAACATCGGAGTCGTGCCCGAGCGACCATCCTTCTCGCGCACGACCGCCGCTCGGTACGTGGGATATTCGCGAATTGCCACTTCACCGACGGGGGTGAGCTCGGGCCATCCTTCGGGAAGCGGGGCGGAATCCACGTACCAGGTGCCGCCCGAGGTGCGGACGCAGCTCACCAGAAGCAGGGCGGTCGCGGCCACTGGGATGACGAGAAGCCGAGTGGCGACTCTTCGGATCCGCTTGTTCGATGGTGGGGACGAAGTCATGTGGCTGCTCCGGAGACGTTCAGTGACACTCACGATGATAACGGCAGGGACAGCCCATCCTTCGGACATGGTATGCCATGACCAGAATGTCGCCAACGCAAGTGGCTGGGAGTCGATGATGGAGACGATTCCTTGGTGTCGTCGTCATCCAAAGGCTTGATGTTCAAAAGGAACATCTCTGTGCGCGAACGAGGTGCCCGTTTGCCACATCAAGGACACACCCCCCACGTGGCCAGAAGTGCCGACAAATCGGCGCCGTCCACGATGCCATCGCCGTTGATGTCTCCGGAACAAGGGGGTGGGCAATCCGTGCATGGGAGCCCTTGCAGCCAGTCCCCGCCCAGCGCGTCACATTCCGATTCCCACGTGACGATGCACCCGTCACAGGTGCAACAGGCGCCAGTCGGCGGGCAAGCGGTGCACGGAATGCTGTCGCCAAGCCAGAGGCCGCCGAGCATCATGCAGTTCTCCTCGGATAGAAGGAGACAGCCCGTCGTCACGCAACATCCACCAGGTTGCGGGGGAGGCTCGCAGCCAGTGCAATCACTCCCCGGACCGAGCCAGTCGCCACCGAGACTGTCGCACGTCATGAAATCGGTTTGCAGGCATCCCCCGGAGGCCAATCCCTCCTGAAGGCAGCACGCCCCTGTTTCAATGGTCGGGCACTCATCGCACAGTGTGTCGGCCCCCAGCCACGAACCACCTGGCGTGGCCAGGCAAGCGACCAGGGTCACCACCGAGCACGCATCTCCGGTACAGCATGCACCGGTCGCACACTCGACGCTCAGATCATTTCCGCCGGCATCCGTCCAGACGCCGTCAATTTGATAGACCACGTTTCCGCAGACAAGCGTGTCTTCGAGCGTGACAAGCGCCATGTTCGATCTGATCCCCCCGGCATCATTGTCCGTCACGCGACATTCGGTCAACGTCAAGGTGTCCTGCGACAAGTAGACCCAGAATCCACCTCCATTCGGTGCGACGTTGCTGGCAATGGTGCAATTCTCGAACGTCGTGGGGCCATGCTGGTAACAGACGACACCGCCACCAGAGAACTCGGCGAAGTTGTCTTCTATGACGGTACCCGTCAGGCCTGGACTTGCGCTCGCGAACAGGTAGAGCCCGCCACCGTACTCGGCGGAATTGCCTGCGAGCGTGCATGAGTTCAGGGTCGGTGAAAAGTCACGCACATATGCGCCTCCTCCTTGCACGGCGTTGTTTCCGGCCATGGTGCATCCTTGCAGCGTTGCATTGCTGGCTAGAAACGCAATGCCACCACCCCAATAGCTTCCATTGTTCAGAATGTCACAGCCAATGAAGGTCGCTTCGCCAAGGCAATACACGCCGCCTCCATAGCTGTTTGCAGAAGTGTCGTCATAGGAATGGTTGTCGATGATGTCACAGCCGACCACTGTCGCCGCGCCACGAATCATCATGCCTGATCCGTACCATGCCGTGCTTTCCTTCACGACGCAGTCGGTGATGACGGGCGATGATGTCGCTGAGGACCAGAGTCCGCCACCCTCGTCGTTTGATGATGGTGCAAGTCCATTTTGAATCGTGAAGCCTTTCAAGGCCGTGCCTGCGGCTTCTCCTCCGGAAAAGGTCACACCTCGCCGTGCGCCCTGGCCATCGATGAACGTGAGTCCGGGACCGTTGTTCGATCGGATCGACAGTGTCTTTCCGAGGTAATCGACGACACTGTCACCGGTGCCCGTGTAGACACCTGGTGCGACGACGATCTCATCGCCACTGGTGGCGGCGTTCACGGCATCCTGGATCGTGGGATAATCCGCAGGCACTTGAATCGTGGCAGCAGATGTGATTGCAGAAATCGAGATCGCGACAGCGAGAGCAAGGATGTTTCGCATTGCAGCCTCTCTTTCGGGACTGCATTGGAACGTCTTCCGAGGTCGATCTCAAGAGAAACTATGGAGACAGGGAGGGGAATCGTCTGCACGCGCATTCACGGCGGATGTTTTCGGGTCTTCTGCAATGTCCTTTCGTGCTCTTCCGGAAGCGTGGTGCCTCGGCCGCAGTTCAACCAGGGTGAGGAAGTGTTGATCTCTTGGTATTCTTTCAGTGCAAGAACAACGAATAAAAAATACTTAATAATGTGCGTATCCTGATTTGGTTCAGCATGGATCGCAGGAGATAGAATTCTGATTCGGTCCTGATTCTGTGGCAGGGCCCCAAATGACCAGCGTGCAAGGAGACTCGATGAGGCTTTTAACTTCTATGGCTTTTTCGCTTAGTTTGCTGTCCAACGTTTTAGTGGCAAGTCCTGTGCAAGATTCGCAATCGGTTCAGGCTCTCGCTGATCGTCTTGTTGACGCAGGCATCACTCCGGGAGTTGCCATAGGTGTTCTCGAAGAATCAGGTCGTGTGCGGACTTACTGCGCTGGAACGCTTGAAGAGAATGGAACAGAAGAAGTCACTGATGAAACGATTTTCGAGATCGGGTCAATCAGCAAGACTTTCACGACCACGCTGGCACATATTCTCGAACAGCAAGGCAGAATCTCACTTTCCGATCCTGTCAGCATGCATCTTCCCGGTGAAGTCGTCATGCCGGTTGTCGACAACAACGAGATCATGCTGTGGCATCTGGCAACTCATACTTCAGGCCTTCCAAGAATGCCAAGTAACTTCAAGCCGAGCGATCCCAGCAACCCTTATGCCGACTACACCAACGGCCAACTCTATGAGTTTCTGAGCAACAACAGACCTCCACGAAAACCAGGCGAGCAATATGAATACTCAAATTTGGGACTCGGTCTCCTCGGGCATGCGCTTGAACGCAACGAGGATGCAACCTACGAAGAGCTCGTGCAGCGACACATTCTCAAGCCCCTTCGAATGACACATACGGGCTGTTCGCCCAGTACGACGTCACCCGGCGGCATTGCGACGGGGCATGATGCCAATGGCACAACCAGCGACTGGGACATCAATGGTCCGATGGCTGGTGCAGGTGACCTGAACTCGAATGTTAATGACATGATGAAGTATGCGAAGTCGCTCTTATCGGAAAGCAATGCACGCCTGCACCGTTCGCTTCACGCATGCCAAGTTCCTCGCGCCAAAGCAGGCGATGCCCGTATTGGACTTGGTTGGTTTGTCAGTAACTCAGGACGAACTATTTGGCACAGCGGTGGAACCGGTGGTTTTAACAGCTACATGGGGCTTTTCCCAGAGAGAAATCGTGCCGTTGTCATCTTGACCAACTCAACGAAAGCGGTAGGTCTTGGTGTGCTTGGAAGGCATATCATGGCTCCGGATCTTGTCGGCGTTGAAACCCTGCCAGCCGGCTGGACACCGGACTTCACTTCACCCAAGCCGATTGATTTTGATGCATACATCGGCAACTACCGAAGTGAGTCAGGTAATGAGTTCGCCGTCTTGCATCAGCGGGGTGGATTGGTTGCCAGATACAATGACCAAAGCTTTGTTGATTACGAGCCGATCGCAAACGATATGTTTGAGGCGCGGCAATTTAATGCACGGCTTCAATTCAACCGAGATTCAGCCAACAAGGTGACTTCACTCACTTTGTTTCAAAATGGCGCGAAACAGCATTTCACCCTATGGGGTGACAAGCCCATGTAGTGGCTTCCTTCGAACATGGCCAGGAACCGATCGGTCGTACCCGTTTCATTTCACATGGAGGTCAACAATCGTATGTTTGACAAAGAGAGAATCATCTATCAGCTCGAGCGGACCCGGGTGCTCACTCTTCAGTTGGTCGAGCGGATCCCCCACGACAAGTGGTTCGAGATGCCCACGGGCGTCCAGCACGTGGGCTGGAACGTCGGCCACATCGCCACCGCGGAGTACTTCCTCGGTCTCGTGTTCACCCGAGGGCAGAAGGATGAGGACAGCCGCTTCATCCCGGAGAACTACGGGGAATTGTTCGGCTACAACTCAGTGGTGCTGCCCGATCCCGAGGCGTACCCCAGTCCGACTGAGATGATCGACACTCTCGAGGCCGTGCACCATCAGGTGCTCTCCGAGGTCCGGGCCATGCCGGCGACGTCCATGGACGAGCCTTGTCTCTTTCTCGAGGGCGAATTCGATCATCACCCGATCTTCGAACGGAAGGGCGGGGCGCTTGAATGGATCGCCTACCACGAACACATGCACATGGGCATCATCGGACTGCTCAGGCGCGAGATCGGCGACCCGCCCATCCAGTACTTCCAGGAATCCCGCGAAGGCAAGCGGTTCAAGTGATCCTCGAACACGTGAGATCGTTAGATTGGATCACAATTCATCTGAATGTCATTCTCTTCCATGACGAGCCTCGAAAAACAAGGCCTGGACATCAGTTTTTATGGACTGTGGCATACTGGTGAGCCATGAGTCACCCCGGTCCGATCACCATTGAATTGGCATCGCATCCATGCGGCCCGTTGTGTGAACCGATTCTTCGTGCCCTACCGAAGTGGTTTGGCATCGAGGAATCATTGGTTCAATACGTGAAGGATGTGGACTCCATGCCGACCTGGTTGGCGAAGGAAGGTGACCGTGTCATCGGATTTTGACACTCAGAAAGCACTTTTCGCAGTCAGCGGAAATCCACTGTATGGCCGTGCACCCGGATCATCATCGGAAGGGAATCGGCACCCTCCTTGCCCACGCGCTTGAGCGCGAGCTGTCGTGCCAGGGCGTTCGCATTCTGCAGGTCAAGACGATCTCCGAACAGAAGGAGTGTGCGGCATACGCCATGACTCGCCGGTTCTACGATGCGCTCGGATTCATGCCATTGGAGGTCTTCCCGACCTTGTGGGATCCATCAAACCCATGCCTTCTCCTGGTGAAGACTCTTGTTGATGGTGACGAGCATCGTGACTCCGATATCGGGTGATGGCGCTCGAATTTTCGTTCTGGTTGATTTCAGTGCGCATCATCGCTTCCGTTCAGCAGGCAAGGCCGCTGTCCGCATCGGCAGGGCTTTGTTTCTCTGAGCCGATTGATTCGATAGTCTGTGTCCACACACATCTTTGCAAGGAGCACCACCATGACTGACGGCACGCGTATCGAATGTCTTGAAAATCAGGTTCGCACACTGAAGCGGATGTGCTGCTGCGTGCTCGGTTTCGCGCTCGTCGGTGGACTCCTTGCCTCCACGGCCGTGGAGACCGTTCCTGATGTCATACAGGCGAAAAAGTTCGAGCTCGTGAATGACGACGGAAAGGTTCGTGCCAGGATCTTTCTGGCCGGTGGCATGGAGAATCCCGGCGCCATGTTCCAGATGTTCGACGAGGAGGGGGTGTCGGTCATTCAGATCTCGTCGAACGGTGCGGGCGGTCAGTTGGAGTTCTTCAACGGTGATGGCAAGAACACCGTCTCACTCAACACGCGAGGCGCTGGTGGTTCGCTCAGCATCCGCAACGTCGATGGCAGAAGAGCCGCTCGTCTCGATGCAGGGTCGCATGGCGGTGGTGAACTCGAGTTTCGCAACATGAACGGTCAGCCCGTCGCTGGAATCGGGGCCGATGGTTCCGGCGATGGTCTGTTTCGATTGGGAAACCGCAAGGGTGAGATCACGACTTCGCTTCCTTGATCATTCATCAAAGCGGGTGAGGCGATTCGAACGCCCGACATTCACGTTGGCAACAGGGGTGTTTCAGACCAATAGCGCGCTCTTCGCGTCTTCAGTGGGGTGCATCTCTTCTTCTGTCGAGATGGTCCGCGCCGATTCGTCCTCAGTCGACGAACGAATCCTCGTCGTCGCACGCGCCCAGCACAGTCGCGAGGTCGCTTCCGGCCACTGCGCCATCTCCGTCGTAGTCGCCGACGCCTCGGATTCACCGCCAGCATTTCGGTGGTCAATAGGTGAATGATTGGTCTGGCGGGACTCTCACGACCGTTTCACCGATTCCACTCATGCGACCACTGAATCCAACGAGATGCATTTGCCATGCATCTGTCGCGCGATTCGGCAGTGTCATTGACTTTCACTGATCGAGAGACGGTTCGTCATCCTCGCGGCCATCGAGATTCAACCGCCAGAATCGGGCCCGTGCGTCATGCCCCGCGTCCGGTTCGCGCGCATGCAGCGCTTCGAGGAGGCCGACGAGCATCTGGATCGCCGACTTCGTGTAGTCATGTCCCGGACCATGGACGCGTGCGTACCCTTCGACGCAGAAATCCGCGATTTCGACCGCCCTTCGAAGGCGTCCGGTCGCTTGCAGGGACTCCATGTAATAGAAGCTCGTGTCGAGCAGCTCCGGGTCGTCGTCGCCATGGATCCGCCTGAGATCGTCCCAGNCCNGGTCGTAGGANTCGACNGCTTCCTCGTGGCGCCCNTGTTTCCAGAACAGAAGGCCGAGGTTCTGCCGGCAGCTCGCGGTGAGCGGATGGGCTTCACCCAGAGCGGGTGCCGCGGAGGCCAGCGCCTCCCGGTAGTAGGCGAGTGCCTCCTCGTACTCCGCCTGACGATAGAGGAAGGTTCCCATCGCGATGGTGGACCTGATCGTGTTGATGTGGCCCGGCCCGAGGATTCGNCGCTCGCCTTCGAGCGATTCGACGAGAAATGGCTTCGCCCGATCGAGGTCTCCCTGCATCTGGTGCAGGGAACCGACGCTGTAGAGCGATGACATGGTGTCCGGATGTTCGCGTCCCAGGAATCGACGACGCAGCTCGAGGAGTTCCTCGTGGTGTCGAAGTGATTCGGCGTACTCGCCCATCGACCAGTGGATGTTGGCCAGATTGTGCATCGAACCGAGGGTGAGGTAGTTCNCGGGTCCGAGGATCCGGCGACGCACCTCGACGACTTTCGCGAAGGACTCNCGTGCCTCCGCGTACGCACCACGGCTCTGTTGCACCAGAGCCAGTCCACTCAGCAGGGTGACGACGTTCGGATGCTCCTCGCCGAGGCTCGACTCGCCCGCTGAGAAGGCCTTCTGAAAACATGACTCGGCCTCGTCGTGTCGGNTCTGGGCGTGGTAGAGGCTTCCCAGGTTGTAGGACGATCGAAGTGTCTCGGGATGTTCTTCGCCCAGNTGCCGTNNACNCAGTTCGAGCGAGGCGACGAGGTGCGGTTCCGCGTCNTCGAAGAGTCCGAGTTGGNAGAACGCATNGCCGATGAAGGCCCTCAACTCCGCTTCGGTCGCCGGTTGCTCGCCGAATTCNTCGGCGACGTTTTCGGCGGCATTGGACAGCACGAGNNTCATGAGTTCCTTGTCCATNGATCCCGCCACCCGGGGATCGACCGAAGACAGCATGGTGGTCACGAAGTTCTTCACCGATTCGGCGCGGTCGAACTCGCGTTGGGTCTCGATCCGCTGGGATTCGACGAGGTCTCTCTGCTCTTCGGCAAGCCGCCGTTGCTGGTCGGCGCTGATCGCGAAGCTGGTGGTGGCGATGATGCCCGCGATGAGCGAAACGGCCACCAGGGCGGCCGCGATCACCGGGCCCTTGTTTCGCCGAACCAGCTTGCGCAGACGATACCNCGTGGATTCNGGCCCGGCCTCCAGCGCATCGCCGGCGAGGTAGCGGCGGACNTCCTCCCCCAGGGCGTCGGCGGAGGCGTACCGATCGGAACGATCCTTGCGGAGCGCCTTGAGCGGGATCCACTCGAGTTCCCGGCGCAGGGTGCTTGAAAGGGCGTCGAGCGTGGTGGAACGACGACTCGCGATCCGNGCGCCGTCTTCGCCGACATCCANGCGNATGAGGGTGGTGAGCTGCGTGCTCGGCTTGGGGGGATCCTCCTCGCGGATGATCCTCTGAATCTCCGCATACCCCTTCGAACGCAACTCCTNCGGNCTGAACGGAAGCCGTCCACTCAGGAGTTCNTAGAGCACCACGCCGAGTGAGTAGACGTCGGTGCGGGTGTCGACGTCCTCGATGTTGAGATCCGCCTGCTCCGGGGACATGTATTCCGGAGTTCCGATCATCTGTCCGACCTGGGTGAAGATCGTCTTCTCCGTCAGCTGCTGGCTCGTCGCCTTGGCGATGCCGAAGTCGATGATCTTCGGCTGCGGCTCCCGCCGATCGGAACTGGTGACCAGGATGTTTCCCGGTTTGAGGTCGCGGTGGATGATTCCCTTCTGGTGCGCATGCTGAACGCCGTCGCAGACCTTCGAGAAGAGCGTCAGTCGTTCGCGAGTGCTCAGGGTGTTCTGGTCGCAGTATTCGTTGATCGGTATGCCCTTGACGAACTCCATCACGAAGTAGGGGCGCCCTTCGTCGGTCGCACCCGCTTCGAACACCCGCGCGATCGAGGCATGGTCCATCAGCGCCAGCGCCTGTCGCTCCGCCTCGAAGCGAGCGATGATCGCGTTGGAATCCATCCCCGGCTTGATGATCTTGATCGCCACCTGACGGCGAACTGGCTCGGACTGTTCGCATAGGTAGACCGTGCCGAATCCGCCTTCCCCGAGTTCATGAAGCACCTTGAAGGGGCCGATGTGGTTTCCCCGCACCAGTCGGCCCCGGCCGTTCGAGGAACTCCCGAAGCCGCCGGGATCACCGAGATCTGAGATCGTCTCATCGGTGTCTCTGGAGGGTGATTGATCGGAGGAATCGCTCATGTGTTCAGGATACACATGCTGGACGCCTGGAGGCGGCAAGGGCTCTGGTCGTGCAGAACACCACCCCGCGCCGAGGCGCGAGGTGGTGATGGGTTCTCATGATCGATCGTCACACGGCGGATGAGATTGCCGGTCTGCCCCGGCGGTGGCGTCCGAGCCCGGTGACTATCCGCAGAGCGCGGCCCAGTTTGCAAGCAGGATCGCGAGGTCGGCTCCATCGGTCACACCGTCTCCGTTGAGGTCGCCGTCGGGACCGCCCCATGCGCCGAGCAGTAACGTCAGGTCCGCGCCGTCGACGGTGCCGTCGCCGTTGAGGTCCGCGGGGCAGTCGGGTGCGCAGTCGGTGCAGAGCTCGGTGATGCAGTTGCCGCTCAGGTCGTTGAAGGCGCCGAAGATCTGCGGCAGGGTGTTGTCGCAGATCCGGGTGTTGGTGATGGTCGCGGTCGAGAAGTTGGCCATAGCGCCGCCGTCGAGGCCGGCGTTGTTGCTCGTGAACGTGCAGCCATCGAAGATCGGTGACAGACCGACGAGCCCTTCCCGATTGCAGACCGCGCCACCATCCTCGCCGGCATCGTTCTGCTCGAAGGTGCAGCCCGTCACCGTGGGGTAGGCCTGCTCGAAATCCATGGCGCCACCCAGGGTCACTGCGCTGTTGCCCTCGAAGCTGCAGTTGGTGTAGGTCGCGTCGCTCAGATAGTCGGCCGCGGCCCCTCCCGAAGCGCCCGAGACGTTTCCATTGAAGGTGCAGTCGATGATCGACGTGGGGCTCGCGAAGATGCTCGAGACGGCGCCACCCTTGTCAGCGGACTGGTTCCCGGTGAAGGTGCAGTCTCTGATTTCGGATGCGGAGCCCTGTTCGTTCATGATCGCGGCGGCGTACAGCGACGTGTTCTCGGTGAAGGTGCACCCCGTGGCCCGGAATGCGCTTGATCTGCCGTTGATCCCGCCGCCGAACACCGCGGCATCGTTGCCCGTGAACGTGCAGTCGAGGAAGGTTTCCGAGCCGTCCACGACGAAGGCGCCGCCGCCGTACTCCGCGTCGTTGCCCATGAACGTGCAGTCGATGTAGGTCTCGAGCCCGTCGGGGGGCGTTCCCTCCTGGCAGTAGACCCCACCTCCGAACTGAGCGGTGTTCTGCGTGAACGTGCATCCTGTGGACGAGGTGCTGCTGAAGCCGTCGTAGATGCCTCCTCCCGAGAATCCTGCGGTGTTCGACTCGAAGCTGCAGTTGAGGAAGGTGGACGAACTCTCGAAGTTCAGGATGCCGCCCCCGAATCCATCCGGCGCCTCGTTGCCGACGAAGCTGCAGCCGACGAAGGATGGCGAGCTGCTCTTGGTCAGGGCGCCGCCGCCGGAGACGAAGGTGCCGATGGTTCCGAACTCCGTGACCTGGGCGAGGCCGTTGGTGATCACGAGGGATTCGAAGACGGTGTCCGCCCCCTCGCCGGAGGTGCACTGAAGCACGCGATGCACGCCCTGTCCATCGAGGATCGAACTGGGGGTGTCGGTCACCGGATCGATCGTGCCCCGCAGGGTGACGGCCTTGCCGTTGGGGTCGAGGGTGGCATCGAGCAGGTAGGTGCCCGGGCCCACCGCGATCGTCCAGTTCTCGGGCGCAAGGTCGAGCGCCAGCTGGAGCGCATCCGGACCATCGTCGATCGTCACGTAGAAGGTCTGTTCCGCCAGGGAGCAGTCATACGGCCAGTCCGCACAGGATCCGCATTCGGTGCAGTCCTCGTTGATGCAGTTGTCGCTGCCTTCGTAACTGCCCGAGAATGCGTTGGGGGTGTTGCACCAGAATCGGCATCCCTCGAGGGTGGTCGTTCCCAGGACCGTCGCCATTCCGCCGCCGCCGAATTCGGCGGTGTTGCCGGTGAAGGTGCAGCCGGTGAAGGTCGGACTGCCCAGGGTGTTGTAGGCCCCGCCTCCGTTGAAGAAGGCAAAGTTGTCCTGGAACGTGCAGTCCTCGAACACCGCGGGGTTGGCCCCGACGGTCACCAGGCCACCGCCATCG
>PAQN01000046.1 GCA_002709755.1 Phycisphaerae bacterium | reverse complement strand
TCGCCTGCGGCCATGGCCACCATGTTGAGGGCCTTCAATTCGATTCGATATCGCTTGCAGACGGCCTCGGAGGATTCATCCTCACGGAACAGCAGAAGCGCGTCCCTCGTCTTGCGCCTTCGTTCCTCGATTCGATCTTCGAGCTCGTGAATCTGATCATGAAGATCGGATTCCTCCGAACTCGGGCGACTCTGCGGCTGAGGCGGTTTGAACTCACCGATGTCGAATCGTCCGCCACGGACGATGTTTCGGGCGTACCAACCGGAGAGCCGGTGCGCATCGCGAAGACGACGCATCGCGGTCGGAGCCGGTGTGGCGTTCCCGTGGACCGCGGCATTTCCGTCCCGTCGGATCGCATGCATGCCGTCCGCCTGCGTGCGAGGAAGAGAACCTTCACGCTCGAGCATTCCAAGCATGGTGCTGAGATCCGCCTCGCCCACGCCGGGAATCGACAGGGAGGCGAGTCGCTTGGCCATGAGCTCGACCATCAATCGAAGCTTGAACAGACAGGAGTCGGGATCGGAATGAACGTAATGCTCTGCCTGGCGGGCGAGATGGGACACTCGAGGATCGCATCGATCGAGGAAACCGAAGTTCGTGGAGGAATCGTTCATGTGATCGACTCCGGATCCCGATCGAGTGGCTCGGAGGGTGTCTCCGCCTGTGACTGGGCATCGAGCATGCTCGACATCACTCGTGCATTGACGCAGATCCGCTGGAAATCGTCTTCGGACAACTCAAGGGACGACGCAAGCGTCGAAGCCCATCTCACCTCGAGAGGATGCATGCTTCGGTTCGCATAGGCGATCATGATGACCCCGGTCATGATTCGTTCACCGTACTCGCGGGGAAGTTCACGCAGCATCCCGAGACAGTCGAGCAGGGTCATCTCATCGAGAAGAGCCCCCGACTTGATGCTGAGACAGTCGTCTTCGGAGATCCCGAGAATCGCCTGTGCATACAGACCACCCGCGGCCTGGCGGGCGGTTTCAGGGTTCCCGTCGGCGACGGCCATCGCACGAGCGGCGAGAAACCAGACCATGGCAACTTTTTCCTCGAGGGTCTCCAGGGGCATGCCGCAGAGTGTCGCAGGTCGTCGGGCGACGGACAAGGCATGAATCCGGAAGGAATCGACACGAGCAGTTGGACGCGGGAAGCAGAGTCGAGGATGATCTGGGCATGACACGACATCACACACACCGGAATCGCCTTTGCGCCGTCGGACTCTCCATGCTGCTTCTCGGGGGAGGCATCATCCTCATCAGCGGATGTGGAGGGGAGGATCAGGCGATGGCGCTGGCGGAGGAGACCAAGGCGCTGGAGAACACCAGCAACAAGCTGGGCAATTCGATCAACGCGATCGCCTCGTCACTGCCAGCCTTCCAGGAAGGCAGACCGCCGATCATGCAGGCCAACCTGGACGTCTTCTGGATGAACGTGACGTCGACTCGTCTCGGGCTCGGCCGATTTCAGCGGGACCTCGACGCCTCACCCGAACTCGTTGACAAGGCACGGAATCTCTGGGTCGGAAGAATTCAGGACCGACTCCAGCAGGCGGAGACGGCAGGAGCCTTCTCAGCCGATGGTCAGGTCGCCTTGAGACTGGGAGAGGCCTTCGGCAAGGAACGTGTGGTTGAAGAGCTTCAGAAGATCCTCAACCTCAAGAACCAGATCATGACCAGACTCTCGATCGGAAGCGGCACGTCGGACTCCGGCAGTTGAAGGACGGAACGCCTCAGGAATTCCCTCCGGAGAGACTGCGTGAAAGGCTGCAGCAGATTCTGCCCGAGGAACGCTACGAAGCGTTTCTCGACCAGGCTCTTCTGCCCAGGCGATCACACGTCCGCGTGAACACCCTGCGGAGTGAAGTGCAGGAAGTTCGTGAGGATCTCGACCGGATGGGAATCGAGCACACCCCCCTGAGCTGGTGCGACCATGCGTTTTCCACGACATCCGAGCCCAGAGCGCTCCAGCGATCAGGACTCTGGAAGAGCGGTGGTTTTCACATCCAGTCACCCTCGAGCATCGCCACGAGCCTCGTTCTGGAACCGGAACCGGGCGAAAGAATCCTCGACATGTGCGCCGCTCCGGGAAGCAAGACCTCGCACATCGCCGCCCTGATGAACAATGAAGGCGAACTCGTCGCCAATGATCTTTCGAAACCAAGGATGCATCGAATGAGAGCGTTGCTCGAGCTTCTGGGCGCGCAAGCGCAGGTCAGACGAAGCGCGGGCGAACAGATCGGTCGTCGGGAACCGGACAGCTTCGACCGGATCCTGGTCGACGCCCCTTGCAGCGGCGAGGGACGAATGCGTCCTGATGATCCCGGCACCTACGAGAACTGGCGCCCGAAGGTTCCGAAGCAGCTGGGCTCGCGACAGAAGAGTCTTCTCCATTCCGCGATCGAGGCGGTGCGACCGGGTGGCGTCGTGGTGTATTCCACCTGCACCTTCGCAGTGGAGGAGAACGAGATGGTGCTGGCTCGCGCACTGAAACTCTACGAGGGTCGCATCAAGATGGAGCCCCTGCCGATCGAACTTCCGGGCGCGATGACACCCTGCACCCAATGGCAGAACCGTGCGCTTCCCGAGATGACGGAAGCACGCAGACTCGGTCCGCCTGAATACGACGGGTTCTTCATCGCGAGACTGTTGAAGATCGGCTGAGCTCAGCCGGAGACGTCGGAGTGCTCGTCCACGATCGCGCCGCGTTCACCCCCCCCGACGAAAAGCTTGGTACGTCCTTCGATGAAGTCTGTGAGCCATTCGCCGATGGCTTCCTGACGCCAGTCGTCGGCGGCGAACAACTCCATCTGGCGGTTCGATTTCTGAGCGAGATACCATGTGGCGAGCTGTGCACGTGAGATCACCATGCCCGGGGCGATCCCCTGCGCATACAGGCGAGTGCACAACACCATCCAGAGCGTGTCGACCTCGACCTGTTCGGAGGCCGCTTCGCTCGATGGCTTCGGATTCTTCTCGGGCAGGATCTCAAGCGTGTCCGCCTGATCGAGAATCGCCGTGATCTCAGGGAACCACCTCTGAGCGGTGGCTCTTGGCAGCCCGCGGATGGCCGCCATTTCATCGGCGTTCCGAGGCCGTCTTCGAACGAGCTCCAGAAGCGCGCTGTCGGGAAAGAGCACTCGATGCGGTCGGTTCTCGATCTCGGCGAGCCGGTCACGTTCGACGACCAGAGCACGAAGCAGCGCCCGGGCGCGAGGCTTCAACCGCATCCCCTTGGAGATCTTCCGCAGGTGCGGGTCGGGATCGAATCCGGCGGGTATGCGCAGCCGAATACCGCATTCACGAAGCGCCCACGAAAGCGTCCCCCGTCGCCGGAGCTCCTCCTCGAGCATCGACCAGAGCATGGGGAGATATCGAACGTCGTCGGCGGCGTATCGCAGCTGCTGCTGACTGAGCGGACGTGCATCCCAGTTCGTGAACGTGTGCCCCTTGCCGAGACGATGCCCGGTGAAGGCATCGATGACACGGGCGAGTCCCACCGGCCAGGGCAGCCCGGCGAAGGCGGCGGCGATCTGCGTGTCGATGACGTTGGCAGCCTCGCATCCGATGGCGCGAGGAACGTATTTGAGATCGACGCCGCCGGCATGAACGAGCTTCATCACCGCCTGATCGGCGAGCATCTCCCAGACGGGATCGAGATCAGGCAGGGCGATGGGATCGATGATCGCGATCATGTCGGTCGTTGCCAGCTGCACCAGACAGATCTGCGGGTGATAGGTCTCTTCGCCGATGAACTCGGTGTCGTACGCGCACAGTCCGGCGGCACGGATGTGGTCGATGACTTCACCGAGCTCCTCCGCGGTGGTGATCATCCGAGCGGCGCCGGACGGAACATCGTCACGTTCCAGAGGCGGGACGATCTCCTCCGCACCGTCGGCATGCGCTTCCGCATGCTGAAATTCGCGCTTTCTTCGACGATAGTTCACGGGAAGACTGCCAGACTCGGGGGCTTGATCGGGGGGGAGGGAATGAGGGGAAACTCGTGTAAACGGACGATGGTAGCAGTCTCTGGNCGTTGCGGTTCATCTCGTATCGAGTTAATTTCATATCCGGACGTNCGAAACGTTCGAAATCATGANGAGACAACCANNAGGTGCCGACGAATGAGACCNAGCTGGATCACGACTTCACTCATNATGACCTGCACCGCCTTCATGGCGGTNGGATGCAGCTCCGACATGACCGGTGTTTTGAGCAAGAATGTCNTNGCATTTCGTGACATTGAAGCNTCCGACACGCCCGTCCCGAGGAANGTNCTCGCCGAGGCCANGGCCGTGGCGATCTTCTCGACGACGCAGGCGGGNTTGATCTTCGGCGGCAAGGGCGGCGACGGNGTCTTTCTGAAACGAACCGACGATGGCTTCTCCCCCCCACTGGCGATCGATCTGATCCAGGGCTCCGTCGGTCTGCAGGTCGGCGCTCAGAACGAGAGCATGGTCTACATCTTCAGGACCGATGCCTCCGTGAAACACTTTCTGGAGACCGGGCGCTACGCGGTCGCACAGGCCGCCGGCAGTTTCGGTGACGGGTCGGGCTCGACCGATCCGATCGATCTGTCCAAGAAGGACGTGCTCGTCTANTCGGANGCCAAGGGCCTGTATGGCGGCGTCGTGGTCGGCGGCATGGGATTCAAGATCGACGAGGATCTGAACGCCANGACCTACNANGGTGCGACCACCGCTCAGATTCTNGCAGGTGACGTGACCCCNCCACACGGAACCAGAGTGCTCTGGAACATGCTGAACGGTTCCTGACTGAAGCTGAAGAGGACGTCGANCGAGGACTTCTCACGAGTTCCCGGATTTCTCTTCTTGAAGAGAAGCTGTTTCTTNGCGATCATGGCCGAGTGAAGAGCGTCCGAACCAATCATGGCATGATCACCGGCGCCCTGTCGTCGNGCACGATGATGACGATCATCATTCTGTCGATCGGTTCCATCGGACGTCAGAACGAGGCACGTGCCGCGGATGACCCGACCGAAGGNTACTGGGCCTGGCAGCCGTTGAAGTCGAGCCCGCCACCGGAGGTGTCAGATGCCTCATGGTGCCGCAACGACATCGATCGTTTCATTCTGGCTCGACTCGATGCCGCGGGGCTCGAACCGGCCGAGGAGGTCAGCCGCGAACACTTCATACGACGGGCCACGTTCGATCTCACCGGACTGCCTCCGACACTGGACGAGGTCGAGAGCTTNCTGNGAGATGACGCCCCCGACGCATGGGAACGCCTCGTCGATCGACTGCTNGAATCNCCCCACTACGGAGAACGCTGGGGAAGACACTGGTTGGATGTCGTTCGCTATGCGGAGACCAATGGATTCGAACGGGACAGCCGGAAACCGGAGGTCTGGCGATATCGGGACTGGGTCGTCGAGAGCCTCAACGACGACAAACCATACGATCGGATGATTCTGGAGCAGATCGCGGGCGACGAACTGCCTGAGAGNGACGCTGAAACGGTCGCCGCGACGGGCATGCACCGNCTGGGCCTCTGGGATGATGAACCGACCGATCGCAGACAGGCGCTGGCTGACGACCTCGACTCGATCGTCGACACGACGATCAGAGCGACNCTCGGCATCTCGATCGGCTGCGCACGATGCCACGACCACAAGGCGGATCCGATCTCACAGGTCGACTATTACGAACTGACCTCGTTCTTTTCAGGGATCAAGCCCTATCGAAACGTCGAAGGCGGCACGCACATCGCCGAAGCGAACATCCTCAGGGAGATGCCCTTGAATGCCGGCGGCGTGCCGCATGAGATTCTCATGGAACGGTTCAATGCGGAGGGACTCGATCTTGCCNGGCGACTTCGCGCTCTGGAACGATCGGGCGGACACGAATTCGCTCCGGCGACCGAGACACTCGTGGCGAGCTACCCGCTCCACGGACCGACGGACGNAGAAGTCCTGATCGAGACGGATCTGCCGNCCTCGGCNCTCGGACATGAATTCACCNNGACNGAGGGCCCCCGAGGCGTGACGGAGAGTCACCTCAGGTTCGATGGAANGTTCATCGAGATAAAGCGTCCGATCGAGGATGATTTCACGATCACGCTCTTTCTCAGGACTTCAGCGGTCGCACCCGGTTCCAAGAACGACCCGCGATGGTTCCTGGGTGCGGGGCTGGTCGACGGCGAGATCAGTGGAATCGTGCGGGACTTCGGCATCTCCATGATCGGCGACGGGGTGATCGCCGCGGGAACGGGCGCACCCGAGACGTTCGTCTCNTCATCCGCCGGGTTCAACGATGGTCGATGGCACCATGTGGCCTTCACGCGTTCACGACGGTCAGGCGAGATCGCACTGTATGTGGACGGCGTCCTGGCACAACGAGCGGTCGGCAGCACCGATCCCCTCGACGCCAACGAGACGCTGTCGATCGGCAGNCTCTCACCGGGACACGGCGCCTTCGACGGGCTGATCCGTGANGTTCGATTTCACGAGTCGGTCTTCACGCATGACGAGGTTCTCGCGGAGGCGCACGGACTCTCGGCTCGACCCGGGGACGTCCTGGCCACGATTCCCGGTCTGGAAAGCGAGTACGAATCGCTTCGAACCCGAATCAAGTCGAGGGAGATGCCTCGCAGGAATTCAGTCAGACTGCTCTCGCTTCAAGAGCATGGCACGGTGCCAGCGGAGACACGAGTGCTTGGTCGCGGCAGCGTTCACGCACCGGGCGAGGTCGTNACCCCGGCGACACCGGCGATTCTCGCGGACCTCGCGCCGTTGCCNGAGATCACGCCGAGCGTCCACGGTGATTCCTCGGGAAGAAGGCTGGCGCTGGCACGTTGGATCACGGACGAACGAAACGCCGCAGGACTGCGCACCGCGGTCAATCGACTCTGGCATCATCACTTCGGACTGGGCATCGTCCCGACCACCAACGACTTCGGCCGACTGGGGCTGCCCCCCTCCCATCCGGATCTTCTCGACTGGCTGAGTCGGCGCTTCGTCGAGGAGGGTCGCAGCTTGAAGTCGATGCACCGTTTGATCATGAACTCGAGCACCTACCGACAGAGCTCGGTGCCGAATCGGCTGGCTCTCGAACTCGATCCGGAGAATCGACTGCTCTCACGGTTCAGACTCCGCCGACTCGATGCCGAGGAGATCCGTGACGCGATGCTCGNTGCAAGNGGAGAACTCCGTNGGGAGGTCGGTGGCCCGAGCGTCAGACCCCCGATGCCGAAGGAGATCCTCGCGACGAGTTCCCGACCGGAATCCGTCTGGCAGGTCACCGATCCCGACGATGTGGGAAGGCGCAGTCTCTACATCTCGACGAAGCGGTCGCTGCTGGATCCGCTGCTCACGGTCTTCGATCTGGCCGATCCGGACAATCCCTGCCCGGAGCGATACAGCACCACGCAACCGACGCAGTCATTGACGATGATCAACGGCGTCTTCGCCAATCAGAGAGCGGCGGCATTCGCCGAACGCCTCATGACGGCGCATCCCGACGATCTCGATGCCCGGATCGGGATGGCCATCGCACTGACCACCTCGCGACGTGCGACCCGGGAGGAGATCGANTCGGCCNGGGAACTGATCGACGACCTGATGACGAANGAATCACTTGATGCCACCACCGCACTGACACAGTTCTGNCTGATCGCACTGAACNTCAATGAATTCCTTCATGTGGATTGATCGATGAGCACACACGCACACCAGGATCCGAACACCCCTCGCAATGCCTTCTGCGGCAAGACCCGGCGGGAGNTTCTCTGGCAGACGGGGGCCGGATTCACCGGCNCCGCACTGGGGTCGATGCTGGCACAGGACGGCTTTCTGGCGGGCCAGGCGCTGGCCGCGGATGGCAGCACGAGCTTCAACCCATTGGCAGCGAAACCACCGATGTTCGCCCCAAAGGCGAAGAGCGTCATCTTCCTCTTCATGTACGGCGGTCCTTCCCACGTCGATCTGTTCGACCACAAACCAGAACTCTTCAAGCATGACGGCAAGACCATCGAAGTGGACACGAAGGGGCGCTCAGGCGACCGCAACGTGGGAAGGATCATCGGTCCGAAGTGGAAGTTCGATCGACATGGCGAATCGGGCGCCTGGGTCAGTTCGCTCTTTCCGCATCTCTCGACCTGTGTGGACGACATCGCATTCGTGAAGGGCATGTATGCGGACAGTCCGCTGCACGGCTCGGCGATGCTGATGATGAATTCAGGACGCCTGCTGGCGGGTTCACCGGCGCTCGGTTCGTGGGCGACCTACGGACTTGGCAGCGAGAACGAGAATCTGCCCGGTTTCGTGGTGATGCTCGACANGACCGGCGGACCTATCTCCGGTGCGAAGAACTGGTCGAGTGGATTCATGCCGGCGACGCACGCCGGGACCGTGCTGCGCGGCCAGGGCGCTCCGATNCTGGACCTCGAGAATCCGGGCGGACGTTCACGCAGGGTGCAGAGGAAACTGCTCGATCGCCTGCGCATGTTCAATGAACGACATCTCGATCAGCGTGCGGGAAATCCTCAGCTGGAAGCACGCATCCAGAGCTACGAACTCGCCTATCGCATGCAGGCCACCGCACCCGAGGCGATCGACATCGAACGNGAGTCACCGAACACGAAGTCGCTCTACGGCATCGAGGAACCACGGACCCACGACTTCGGAAGAAANTGCCTTCTGGCACGCCGACTGGTCGAACGAGGGGTGCGCTTCGTNCAGCTTTATTCGGGGGGCGCGCACGACGACGCGAACTGGGACGCCCACGGGGACCTGGTGAAGAATCACGGATANCACGCGGGAAACACCGACAAGCCGATCGCCGGTCTGCTGAAGGACCTCAAACAGAGAGGTCTTCTCGATGAGACTCTGGTGGTCTGGGGCGGTGAATTCGGNAGACAACCCGTCGCGGAGTACGCGGAAGGGACGGGACGCGATCACAATTCCTCGGGATTCACGATGTGGATGGCCGGCGGAGGNATCAAGGGCGGCATCACCGTCGGAGGCACCGANGAACTNGGAAACAAGGCGGTTCCTGAACTCGGTCGGTACCATGTCAACAGACTGCATGCGACCATCCTGCACCAGCTGGGACTCGACCCGAACGCACTGACCTACTTCCACGGAGGCCTGGATCAGAAACTGGTCGGCGTGGAAGGCGCCGAACCCATTCACTCGTTGTTCGCCTGAATGCCAGATGGCGGACGACCACAGAANCACGCCATGAATACGATGCAGAGAANCGGGCAGAGAACCGGAAGAATGATGTGGACGATCGTGGNGCTCGTCTGCATGNTGTGCCTCGTCAACTACCTAGATCGGGTGGTGATCTCCTTCGCGATCGAACCGATCCGGAAGGACTTCGGTGTGGACAACACCGGATTCGGCATGGCGATGACGCTGTTCGCCGCGGGTGCGATCGGAATCAACCTCATCTCCGGTCTGCTGCTCGATCGTTTCGGTGTCCGCGTGGTCTGGTTGATCGGACTTCTGATCTGGACCGGTGCGATGCTGATGCTGGGCATGGTGGAACACTGGTGGCTCTTCCTGGTGTTCCGTGTGGCCCTCGGTCTGGGCGAGGGTGTGAACTTCCCCGCGATGAACCGTGCCATCAGGGACTGGGTGCCGCCGAAACATGCCTCGAAGGTGACCGCGGCCTGTCTCATCGGCGTTCCNAGCGCCTTTCTCCTCGGCGGCCCGCTCTTCGGATGGATGATCGACGAGATCGGCTGGCGTGGAACGTTCAAGATCCTGAGCGCNGCAGGATTCGTCATGACTCTCGCGACCCTGATCTTCTACCGCAACCCGACGGCACGCACCGATGTCGAGCCGAAGTCCGCCGAGGGACACTGGATGCAACTCCTGAGGAATCCGACGCTGCTGGCGACCTCATGGTCGTTCTTCGGGTTCGGAGTGATTCTCTACTTCGGTCTCACGTGGATACCNGGCTATTTCGAACAGACCTTCGGCGAGAAGCTCTCGACCATCGGNTGGTTCAGCACCCTCCCATGGGGNCTNGCCATCATCCTGATGCAGCTGGTGGGTTGGTGGTCCGATGCACGACACNGGNCGTCCGGNGACTCCAGNAACTCGAGAGTGGTGCCGATTCTGATCTTCCAGCTGCTGGCGGCGGGATGCTTCATCCCCCTTGCGTTCGTGACCCAGCCATTCTGGGCGGTGATGTGGCTGACCCTCGGCGTGGGATGCTCGATGGCCCCCAACGCCCCCTACTACTCGATCATCTCCGATCTCTTCCGCGAACGAACCGGGGCCGCGACGGGAATCATGATCACCTTCTTCTCGGCGTCGGGTCTGTTGATGCCGGTGATCGTGGGATGGCTCACCGATCTGAATGGAAGCTTCGATGCCGCGTTCATCCTGATGGCCTCGATCGTGGCCAGCGGAGCGGTCGGCATGTTCCTCTTCGCCAGACCGGAACACGGTGGACGGGCCGACCTCGATTCGCGCATCGCAGATCCGCCATCTAGACTGAAGGCATGAAGGAACTTCTCGTCCTCAGACATGCCGAAAGCGAACAGGGTCGACACCCCGTGCGCGATCATGATCGCACGCTCTCGGAACGGGGTCGAATGGACGCCGGACGGATGGGACGTCATCTCGCGGAGAGCGGATCGATTCCAGACGTGATCCTCTGCTCGAGCGCGACGAGAACCACCGAGACGTGCGCGGTGCTCTGTGATTCCGGAAGACTCCACCCCAGGATCGAATTCATCGAGCAACTCTATCTGGCCTCGCATTCATGCATGATCAAGACCGCCTCCCTCCATGCCATGGAAGCGGATCGTGTCATGCTGATCGGACACAATCCGGGTTGCGAGGACGTGCTTCACGAACTCGGCCTCGGCACGCACGAATTTCCGACCTGCACCCTCGCCAGGGTCCGTCTCGAGATCGACGACTGGCTCGAACTGGAAGGCAGCTGCAAGGCCAGCCTGCACGAACTCGTTCCGGTTCGCGACCTCGAGGACTGAACCTGGTTCATGCGACATCAGGTTCCGACGGGGAGATCACCGGCAGGAGTC
This sequence comes from Phycisphaerae bacterium, assembly GCA_002709755.1. Taxonomy (GTDB): domain Bacteria; phylum Planctomycetota; class Phycisphaerae; order Phycisphaerales; family SM1A02; genus UBA8087. Next base: position 31,645 of record PAQN01000046.1, on the reverse strand, counting down.
GCATCAATTCCGGCATCATCGGCCTCAGCATGTCCTCGATCATCTCGATGAAGGACTCGGTCAGTCGCTCGGGGGGAAGGTCCGTCTCCGCGATGAAACTCGCGAACTGAATCTTCGTGAAGAATGCACGGCGATCTCGAAGGTTGTAGGCCAGAGACCGTGCGGCGCGGGAATCCGACGCGAGTCGACCGTTGGCCACGAAGAAATAACCGGCGAGAAGTCGCGAGCCAGGACGAGCCGGATCGCTGAAGACGGTGACCCGGATGCCCGGTTCCCCCTCGGGAAGGAACACCAGCCCCGGGTCCCCGGTGACGGGATGAGGCACCAACACCTTGCGCGTATCGTCCGGATCATCACCGGTGAAGATCGAAGGGTCGATCGGCATGACCACGGTGTCACTGACCTGCACCATGCCCTGCACCGACCAGCAACGTTCCGGAACATGGGGCCGGGACGTGAACCCACCGGTGTAATGCGCGAGATGCACGCGAAGCGACCCGGAACGGTCACCGGCATCGCGGACGTAGATCCGATCGAGATAGGTCGGGGTCCCGAGCACATCGACCACGTTCGCGGGGTAGACGACGTCGTCGCCCTGCTTCCGCCAGTCTCCGAACGACGCGGCGAGCGTCTCGAATGGCGCACGCAGAGGTGCCGACGCCTTCTCGAGTCGGATCCCGTTCTCGGAGAGCATGAAGGGCAGAAACACGGCACAACGCATCATGAAGAGGAGCAACGCTCCGAGGACCACGACGCTTCCGGAGTCGAATCGCAGGTCGACGCCTTCGGACACCGAGGACGTGGAGACGGGTTCCGTCTCCTGGCTGAATCCATCGAGGACCCAGAGGAAGAAGAGGAAGAGAAGAAGCGCAGGCAGAAGCCAGATCGTGCTCAGAAGTGAATGAGCCGCGCCGACCGTGAATTCGGTGTCGAATCCGTCGAGCATGCCCTGAGCGGTGATTCGAAGGATGTTCACCACGATCGCGATCGGAAAGGCGAGTGCGACCAGCACGATTCTCTGCCAGGCACGAGGAAGCCTGGTCCATGCGAGAAGCGTACCCAGCGCCAGAAACGCCATGAGCATTCTCATGCCCGAGCAGGCCTCCGCGACATCGAGGGGTCTTGCGTCGGCATTCACGCCGAGTGTGAGCAGTTCTCCATGACGCACCACGTCGTACCCGAGAAGCTCGAATGCGAACGCGGATCCGATGGTGGCGACATCCTGCATTCGTTCCGTGACGGGTGCGGTCAGGTCATCGGAGAGAAACTGTCCGAAGACGAAGAGATACAGAAGTGGAAACCAGAGCACGCGAAGTGACGCCCACCCGAAGACGGTGACCGCGATTCCCCAGATCGTCACGGCGACTCCGACGGATCGTGCGTTGTGCGACTGGAGAAGACCTGGTCCGATCAACGTGANAACGTAGAGNGAGANGCCGGCNNAGACCACCAGAAGTCCCGTCTTCGAACAGCGGATCGGATGTCGAACCANATCATCCCGGCNGGACCAGATCAACCACCCGACCACNAGTGGAACCAGCAGCGTGTGTCCCCAGTCGCCGGGATTCGCGACCGCGNACCCGAACTGNGTCGAGATGAAGNTCCAGAAGACGACCGTGAAGGCGGTCAACAACANCGTCGAGNTCACGAGAACCNACCGCGGNTTGCAGNCGCCGGACCTGGTGTTCGGANAGGTGTCGGGTGTCATGCGAAGGTCCCGGAGACGAGCATCAGGCGAAGATCTCCTGAACAACTCTTCCGGAGACGTCGGTGAGTCTGAAATCACGACCGGCANTTCGATAGGTCAATCGTTCGTGATCGATGCCCAGCAGGGCGAGGATCGTGGCATGCAGATCATGCACGTGGACCTTGTCCTCCTGCGCGTAGTAGCCGTATTCGTCGGTCGCACCGTANGAGAACCCGGGACGGACGCCGCCGCCGGCCATCCACATCGTGAAGCCGTGAGGATTGTGATCACGCCCGTTGCCGTCCTGAGCCGCGGGTGTTCGTCCGAACTCGCCACCCCAGAGGACGAGCGTCTCGTCGAGCATGCCGCGACGCTTGAGATCCTTGAGCAGGGCGGCGATTCCGGTGTCGACCTCCGCCGCATTGTTTCGATGGTCGTTCTCGAGNTTGCCGTGCTGATCCCATTTGTAGGAGTGCGTGCACTGCACGAAGCGAACNCCACGCTCGCTGAAGCGACGGGCCAGGAGACATTGACGNCCGAAATTCTCGGTGACNCTGTCGTCGAGTCCGTAGAGACGCCTGGTCTCCGCGGTCTCCCTGGAGATGTCGAGCACTTCGGGGGCGACCCCCTGCATTCGAAAGGCCAGCTCGAAGGTCTCGATGCGACNCTCNAGATCGGACGAGGCGGNATCGACCGAACGTCGATTGAGCTCGCGGATGAACTCGATCTGCTCNCGTTGGATGCGTGCATCACCCATGGCGGTCATGTGTTCGAAACGAGCCTGATCGGTGCGGATTCCGGCATGTCCGATCGCGGTGCCGTGATAGGCCGCGGGAAGGAAGGCCGAGGAGTAGTTGTTGACGCCACCATGNCCGAGNGTCGGCGTGATCGAGACGAACCCGGGAAGGTCACGGTTCTCGGAACCGAGNCCGTAGGTGATCCANGAACCCATCGACGGTCTGACGAAGTTCTCGGAGCCGGTGTGGATCTTCAAGAGTGCGGCCCCGTGCGCGGGATTCGATCCGTGCAGACTCTTGATGAAGCAGAGATCGTCCACGACCTTCGCGGTCTCGGGGAAGATCTCGCTCACCCACGCCCCGCTCTCACCGTGCTGTTTCCACTTGTAAGGGCTGCCCATCAGATTGCCGGTCTCGGCGAACTGGACACGNGGCTTGGCGAANGGCACCGGTTTGCCNTCNTCCTTCTGAAGCTTCGGCTTGTAGTCGAAGGTGTCGACCTGGGACGGACCGCCGTGCATGAAGAGAAAGATNACCCNCTTGGCTCGTGGCTGGAAATGCGGCACGCGGATGCCGAGAGGATTCGCATCGGATGGATCGAGCAGAANAGGACGATCACCNCGAGCNCGCATGCCCATGGCCTCNTCGGCGAAGAGGCCCGCGAGCGCGACGGAACCGAATCCCGCACAACAGCTCTTGAGCATGTCTCGCCTGTTCACGGANTGTCGNATGCCGCAGAATCGTCCCATGNATCTAAGAGTACACCCGAACNCGGGGNCTCGAAAGNATGAGCCCGACAATCGAAGGGCAATGTGGTCGCAATCGANNGATCANTCNAGATAGATGAATTCATTGGACGCCAGCANGGCNTGACACAGGGTGCGCCAGGCGTGCAGTTCGGNNTCCATGGGNTCCGGTTCCGGTGCNGGGGCATCCGAANCCATCGNATTCTCGGGCCATGACACNGANCGGCCGGTNGGTGGCTCGGATCGGATCCGATCGAGAAAGGCCNTCGCACCCTCGATCTGAAGGGGATCGGGGTGACGTGCGAAACACGTCAGATANAGATGGGTGATGCGTGCCTGATCGTTCCAGTCCTCTTCGGCAAGAACNTGNCGGGCGAGCTCCTCGGCCTGNGCGAGCACCAGNGGACTGTTCATCATGAAGAGCGCCTGCTGCGCCACCATGGTGCTCGGACGGGCGTCCACGGCCACGCTTGAATCCGGATAGTCGAAGATCGAGAAGAACGGGTACATGTCGTTTCGAATCAATGGAAGGTAGATCGCACGTCGCTTGGACGTGTAGACCTCGTTGCTCGTGGACTGGTCGTTGGTCACATAGGCGAAATTGCCGGAACGCAGAAGACTGCCTCCCATCTCGGTCTCGAGTCCGCCGGAGACCGCGAGCAGGGAATCCCGGATCGGCTCCGCTTCNAGGCGCCTNGGATCACGACGACCGAGCANTCGATTGTCGGGATCGATGCGGAATGCCTCNGGATCCTCGCTCGCGCCAGCTCGCCANGTGGAGGAGTTCAGGATCAATCGATGCATCGACTTCATCGACCAGCCATCCTGGACGAAACGNCGTGACAACCAGTCCAGAAGCTCGGGATGCGTGGGTTCGCCTCCGCGAGTCCCGAAGTTGCTCGGCTTGGGCGCGAGACCTCGNCCGAAATGCCAGTGCCACAATCGATTCACGGCCACACGCGAGGTCAGAGGNTGTTCGGGNTCGATGATCCATCGTGCGAGTTCGAGGCGTCCGCTNGAGGAGTCATCGAGTTCAGGNGNNGGGACGGTNTCGGAGACGATCTGCAGCATNCCCCGNGGAACGACCTCGTCCGCCTTCGTGGTGTGGTTCCCCCTGATGAAGATCGGNAGATCGGTNACCTCNGCATCCTCCACNGCGATTCCCATCGGGAACTCGTCGGGTGCGTCCTGCTCCANCACGTCACGCTCGGCGAAGAGCCTGTCGAGTCGNTNCGAAAAGGCCTCGGGNANGAGATCGAGATTGGATTCATCGACCGCATAGATTCCATGGTCACCGACGAGGGCGCGCCGGAGGGCCTCCTGACCGTCATCGGACAANGTCCGCTCNTCGATGNCATCCTGTTCGANAAGNCGTTCCCAGGCCTCGATCACGTCACGNGTGANTCTCTGCCAACGGATCGAGAACTCGGCNAGGTCCTGNGGCACGGGANCCGCCACGATGGNGCGAAGCAGGACACGTTCGTCGGGAGTGACTCCCGTGAGATCATCGATCCCGTCCGCNGGCACGGAGTCGTCTCGATACCGCGACCGAAGCTNCGACATCAGANCCTCGGCGGCGACNGGAAAATCGACGGCNTCCAACGCCAACGCGTCACGCCAGGGCGANAAGAGGGAGTCTCCCTCGAGCGCNAGCGCCCAGCGTTCCAGAAGNGCGACGGGAAGCCCNGTNCTGGAGGAGATNNNNTNNAGTTCATCATCGAAGNGTTCGGNCTGNGCGGGTCCGATCAGGAAGAAACGATCNAGGTGAGGNTAGCTNGTCTCCCGTTCNANTCGCAGCACGTGACGACCGGCGCTCAATTCGAGAGGCATCTCGTCCCATGNCATGGAATCGACGTCGAAGGAACCCGTGTCGAAGTCGCAGAAGGAATCGGTGACCGGATCGCCNTCCACCAGCAGNCTCAAGGGGCGTTCCTCNCCCGAGGCGAATCGGACGGCGAGGTGATGAGTNCCGGCGATGGGAACGTCGACGACGTACTCGGCNTACTGCAGTTCATCGGGACNGATGGTGTGGATCACGCCCACNCCGGATCCCCAACGATCGTGATCCNCCTTGAGATTCGAGTCATCGAAGGATTCCGCTTCACGGATGCTCGGNACGTTCTTCATNCGGGAGACCGCNAGCATGATCTCGGAGGTGCGACCGATCCAGCGCTCACGAAGCTGATGNCTGCCTTCCTCGAGGAGGTCGTCGATCGCGACCTCGTTCGATTCCGTCGCCGCGGCATGACGCTCGACCAGCTCGATCTCCTCGGGCGTCGCCAGCTCCCGCTCGAGGACCCGTGCGACGGTGTTCAGCGATTCCATGGTGCGGGTGCTGTAGAAGATGCCCGCGAGCGCGTAGTAGTCGGAGGTGGGAATCGGGTCGAACTTGTGATCATGACATCGTGCGCATCCGATGGTCTGACCGAGAAACGCCAGTCCCATCACGTCCAACTGCTCGTCGACGATGTCGATCTGCATCTTCTCCTTGTCGGGCTCGGCGAGAACCTTGGGGCCGAGCGAGAGGAATCCGGTGGCCAGAAGTCTTTCGACGGAACGATCGGAGCCGTCGTCGTCCTCCATCAGATCGCCGGCGAGCTGCTCCATCACGAACTGGTCGTAGGGAAGATCCTCGTTGAAGGATCGGACCACCCAGTCGCGATAACGCCACGCGTTGCCGAAGGCCGTGTTCTCGTCGAGCCCGTTGCTGTCGGCGTAGCGTGTCACATCGAGCCAGTGCCGACCCCATCGCTCTCCGTAATGAGGTGACTCGAGAAGCTCGTCGACCAGACGCTCGAAGGCGTCCTCGGAATCGTCCTCGAGGAAACGACGCACCTGATCGGCGTTCGGCGGCAGACCCAGGAGGTCGAAGTACAGCCGGCGGACAAGGGTCTCCCGTGACGCCTCGGGCGCAGGCTCGAGACCCGCCTCCTCGAGCCGGGCCAGCACGAATCTGTCGATGTCGTTGCGACACCACGTCTCGTCGATCACACCGGGAACGGACGGGCGGGCGAGAGGACGATACGCCCAGTGCCGACGCTCCATCTCCCAGTCGTAGTCGATCAGGTCTTCCGTGACGTCGAATGTGACGTCGCTCTGATCATCGGCGACCATCGCGGAGGTGCCGGCGAAAGAGAGCAGCAGGATCGGTGCACCGCCTCTGAAAATCGACCTCACGAGCGGAGTCATGGATTTGAATCGGAGAGGAGACATGACAACTTCCTTCGATGCACGAGTATAGATCACAACGGAGAGGATTCGAGAGAGAACCTCGGCATCGGAACGTGACGAGGATGATCCTGAACGACTTGGAGTCAGGACTGGGAACGGCGAGCCTTGCGCACGGAGTCGTCGACCGTGATCCCGTGGTGGGTGAGGAACCGTTCCATGCCATCCTCGCCGATAAAGAAGCGCATGACCCTTCGATCGATGTTCAGCATGTCGGCGAACATGAGACCGTCGAGCACGTCACCGAAGTCACGGTCCACGTTGGCGGCCAGAAGCTTCGCGTCGAGCTTGAGATACTGGCGCAGAAGAATCGGCATGGCACGTCGTCCGGATTCGATCGTTCGAACGAGCGCGTCCAGATCCTCTGGATCGGTGATCGCCCGGGCGACACGCCACTCGTCCCAATGCTGGGAGGGTCGATACTTCATCGGATTTCGCGGCTTGACCAGGTCGGCGAGCTTCGGAATCGCACGATGCGTCTGGAGAAACGCCACCAGAAGCTGCCGGGACATCGAGGTGAACTCGTTGCTGATCGAAACCGGACCGAACAGACGGTGGTGATCGGGATGAAGCACGATGAAGGCGCCGATCGCGCGCCAGAGCAGCAGGAGCGTGGTCGGCTTGCGCTGATACTCCTCGCGGACATAGGACCGCCCGAGTTCGATCGCGGGCGTGATGCGATCGATGAGTTCCGGACCGTATTCGAAGAGTGAATGGGTGTAGAGACCGGACAGCCCGTGCCCGGGCACGATCTCATCGGTCATCCCGAGACGATACCCCCCCGCCAGTTGCTTCTTCCTCTTGTCCCACAGCAGAAGCTGCCAGTACCAGCCGTCGTAACGATCGAGATCCAGAGAGCGACCCGACCCCTCGCCCACATCACGGAAGGCCGCTTCACGCAGGCGACCCACCTCGAGCATGAGACGGGGGATGTCACCCGACCTGGCGCACCAGACCTCGAGATCGGACTGGGAGATCAACAGAGCGTCGGAGCCGAGGGCGTGCAGTTCCTGTTCGAGATCCTCTCCGGAATGCATGGGCTCATCGGGGATCTTCGCCCACCCCGCCTGACGCTTGTGCATCCGCTCCTCGTTGACGAGGGGATCGATCTCACGTCTCGTGCGATCACCGAGCAGGTAGGTCATGGCACGCAGATACTGAGCGAGATCCTCCGAGGATTCGAAACGCTTGATGCGTTCCGCCGGAATGGCGGGCCCCACACGGATCGAGATCGTGGCGTGATGACTTCGGACCATCTCGTGAGGAAGAAGCATGGTGCGAAGAATCGGGTGGATGAGACCGAGCGCCTGGAAGTACCAGCTGTTTCGACCGGCGACGAACGCGGGAACGACCGGCGCCTTGGACAACTTGATGAGCCCCGCGACGTTCGACTTCCAGGGGCCGTCGGTCACGACCCGGTTGCGTATCTTGAGATGGGAGACCTCGCCCGCGGGAAGGACGATCAGAGCCCCGCCGGAACGGACGTGACGCACGGCATCCTTCAGGGCGGCGACATTGGTGCCTTCAGGATCACCGAAGACGTTCACGGTGATGAGGTGCTTTCTCAGGAAGCGCATGCGACCGAGGATCTCGTTCACGATGATCTTGACGTCCGAGCGCCTCTTCTCGACCTGGGAGAGAAGCGACATCGCGTCGTGCCCGCCCATCGGATGGTTGGCGGTGATGATGACCGGTCCCTCGGCGGGAATGTGTTCGATATGCTCATCGGAGCAGTCGACGGTCAGGTTGAAATCCTCGACGTAGGCACGCCCCGGATCGACCTCGTCGTTGACCACGCGATCGGTGAGGCGCATCTCGATGCGATTGATCTTCTCGAGCCTCAGAACCCAGGCCGCGAGCGGATGGAACAGTTTCTGAACGACACCTCGCCAACCCTTCGGTGGGTCGGGAAACGACAAGGCTGGATCCTGTTCGTGGTGTTCGATCATGCTTGAGTCCGACGATCACACTGTACCAGTCTCGTGCGGTCTCGTTTCTCGCGGAGAGAACGAGCCGACGATCAAGCGTCGTTTCGAAGACTTCGAGGCGACGTGGGACGAAGTTCGTTCAGGGAACGCACGTGGAACGTCTCACCCGGGGCGGAGGCCGACTCGAGAGTCAGGATCCACGGCTCTCCGGGAAGAAGCGTCCTCCAGCCCACCGCGCCGCGGACGGAGGAGAAGAGACACGCCTCGAGCAGGACCCGATCGGTCTCGATCCTCAGTTCGAACCCGTCGACTCCGTCCGAACGGATGATTGAACAGTGGTGTTCATCGAGCGACGCCGACCAGTCGCGGTCCAACGCGAAGAGATGGACGGCCTGAAGATCCTCGGATGAGGCGCTGGCCACGAGCAGACCGGGATCATCCGACTCTGATGCGAGAAGCCGATCGTCGAGAGGAAGGACGACGCGACCGCGGCGAGCCTCGACCGAGATCGACATGGCATCCTCGGCAAGGATCCGTCCATCGAGAGCGACGCGCCGAACCTGCACGCGGTCCTCCCAGGATCGCTCTCCGCCGTTGATCGCCACGAGAGCCGGACGGCCGTGCTCGACGGGTTCCAGAAGCAGCGACCGAGGCTGGAACGCCTGACGCACAGTCTGCAAGGCCGGCTTTGCTCGACCTGACACGTCGATGAGCGACCAGGAATGGCCGCACCAGACGTCGTTCAACTGCCAGACCAGCGCACCTTCGCAACGAGGCTGATTGGCACGCAGCCATCGACAGGCGATGCCCATCGCGCGTGCCTGAAGAAGCTGACACGCCCAGATCATGGTGTCGAAGGGAAACGCCTCGAGCGAGGTGATGCCGAGCTGCGAGTCGAGATGCGCGAGGTACTGCGAGTCATCACCCCCCCATCCACGCTGCCGTTCACTCATCGCAGCCAGAGAAAGCTCGTCTCGGGAACGACCGAACGCGGCTTCGATGGTCTCGACGTTCGGTGGTCCCTGATGGCCGAATTCGCTTGCGAAACGAGGAATCATCTCACGATATCCCTCGAAGTTCAGATCCCAGGTGTGCCGGTCACCTCGCTCCGGATCGTTCGGATGCCGATCGATCGCACCGGACCATGGCGACTCGGTCCAGTATGGACGAGTCGGATCGAGCGCGGCGCACCGTTCCGGAAGCATGCGGGTCCAGTAGTCGAGACCGATGGCCTGATCGGGTGCGAGGTCATCGCGCCATCCCCACGAGAACCATGCCAGCAGATCCTCGTTGCCACCGCACCACAGCACGATCGACGGGTGACACGCCAGACGACGGATCTGCGCCNCCGCCTCGAGTTCGACCTGACGCGAGAACGACTCGTGTTCTGGATAGGTCGCACAGGCGAACATGAAATCCTGCCAGACCAGGAGTCCGAGTTCGTCGCAGCGTTCGTAGAAACGATCGGGCTCGTACAGTCCACCGCCCCAGACACGGATCATGTTCATCGAACTGGCGCAGGCCGCGTCGAGAAGCGGTGCGAAATCCTCCTCGGTCTGGGCGTGTGGAAACAGGCGGGATGGGATCCAGTTGGCGCCACGACAGAAGACGGGTTCGCCATTCACCTTCAGAACGAATCGACCGTCCTCGGCATCGAACTCGAGTTCGCTGGTGCGAAGCCCGGTCCGGACGGTCTTCGAGTGTCCATCGGCGAGCATGACTTCGATCTCGACGAGCGGTTGCGCACCCAGGTCTCGCGGCCACCAGATGGGCGGGTTCTCGATCTCGATCACCAGTGGTCCGGCGCCTTCGACACGTCCGATCACGCGATGCTCGGNATCACGCACGACCGCATGCGCGGAGACCTCGGGTCCATCGAGATCGAGGTCGAGTTCCAATCGGCAACGACCGGAGTCGAGAGCTNTGACATGCGGTCTGATCGAGTCGAGTCTGGTTCCGGTCCAGGCTTCGATCGCGACATCACCCGCGATGCCGCAGGTCGGACAGCACGGACCCCAGTCCCATCCGAAATTGCACGCGCTCTTCCTGATCTGGGAGAACGGACCCCAGGCGCCATCCGCATTGACCGGACGCGCGCCGTGTCTGGACTCGCGTCGCTCCGCCTCGGCGAGTGGACCTTTCAGCGTGATTTCCAGCAGATTCCGACCGGTCCGGATGACCGAACTGACGTCGACACGCAGCGGGACGTACTGGGAATCGACGGTGGCGATGCGGACGTCGTTGAGCCGGATACTGCCGACGGCATCGAGAGAATCGAACACCAGCTCGACCCGCTCCTGTTCGCAGACATCCTCGGAGACTTCGAAGACCCGTCGCCACGTCCAGTCCGTCCGGCCCACGAAACGCTGGGCGGCCTCGCCGCCGGGGGTGTCGGGATCTGGAATCAGCTCGGCGGCGACGAGTGCATCGTGCACGCTTCCGGGAACGATGGCGGGACAGTCGTGCCCTCCGCCCGTGAGCGTCCAGACCGAACCATTGAGGAGCGTGCGGATCATGTCACACGCCCGTCGTCATCCTCGTCCGGAACATAGGCCTCGAGTCGCTTGAACATGCGACGAAGATCGCGAATCCCACCGATCACGAACCATGTGGTGACGATCGCCGCGATGACGAAGGCGAACCAGGTCCACCAGTGCCAGTAGCCGAGCCACCATTCGGCGGCGAGTCCGTACCGATAGGCATAGAAGGTGACGGCGATGAAGATCACGGTGAAACCCAGAGGCCACAACAGGGTGACCGCAGTGATGAATCTGTCCCAACCGGTCATCTGACGATCGAATCCGAGCCGTTCCAGCCAGCTTCCTCGGGTGACGGGCGACGCATCGACTTCGTCGATCGCATGAACGCCGCGATGGAGCAAGGCATCCATGTCATGAGGGGGTCGGCCCCGGATCATCGAGAGCAGCGAGATGCCGACGTAGAGTGAGACGGAGATCAGGATCGACCAGAACATCATGACCTGACCGGTGACCTCGTTTCGGACGTAGGCGAGAATCGAGAGGATCGGTCCGCTGGCCGAGGCCGGGGCCAGACTCAACTCATAGGCCGCATCATTCGAGACATAGGTGGTCGAACCTTCATCAGAGGTGATGTAGGAGCCACCTCCCGCCCATGGACCCACGATCGCGGCCTCGGCGGGCGTGTCACCATCACCGGCTTCGAGNAGTTTCACCCGNANNGCNAGNGGANCNNCNTCNGANGGNCGCCAGANATCGTCNNCGAGNGGAAGCGGNATNTGNTGGGTGACGTCGTNCGNGGTGAGCGTCAGCACNGGNCCNGANTGNACCACCANNGGGTCNAGCTGCTTGAGGACGATCCCNCCGCCTGACAGGGACATNCCGGCGANCATCGCAGCCCANGCCGCACCGGTCGTGCCGTGCTTCCAGTACAGCCCGCCGATGATCGCGCTTCCGGCNCCGCCGACGAAGACCGCACCGGTCAGTGCGAGAAACATCGCGATGTATTGATTCGGTTCGTAGAGCATGCTGAAGATGAAGGCGAAGACGGCGACCCCGAAGATCGACGCCTTCAACAGCAGCAGATGGGCTCGTTGCGACAGAGGTCTCTTTCGAAACGGAAGAACCACGTCCTGGATGAAGATCGATCCCCATGAATGNAGATAGGTGTCGTTCGTCGAGATGANCGCACCAAGCAGGGCCGCGGCGAAGAGNCCGAGAAGNCCCTGNGGNAGNAGCAATGCGGTNGCGACGGGNGTCCGGACCTCCGAAGCGAGCGCATCGGTCGCCTGCACCGACGTGACGGCGAGCACCTGTTCGGCCTGAGCCGCGTAGGCGGGGTCGGTCATCACCACTCGAATGGCGATCGGAAGCACGAGTGTGATCAACATCAGAACGCGAAAACGCCAGCCGTTGAGGATGTTCGCCATCTTCGCCTCGTGAGCGTTGAGGGCGGCGGCGCGGTATCCGCTGTCCCCCTGCCACCCGAGCATGCCGTAGAAGAGNACGATCACGCTGATCACCCAGTACCAGATGTTGAAGTTCTCCTCGCGACCGAGATCCATNGGGTCGACCAGCGACTTTCCGGGNGGTGCNGCGAGCAACGTNTCGGAGAACGTGCTCCATGGAATCAACCACAGGAGATAGGCGATGACCGCCAGAAACACGACGTTGGCGAAGGACCCCTGCAGAAAGTCCGTGACGATCACCGCCACCTGTCCACCGGCGAAGACGAAGAACAGCGCCATGCCCAGCATGCAGGCCATGAACAACGGAAAGACATCGAGNGTCATGCCGGCGATCACGANCTCGGANGGCANTCCCAGCAGTGCGATGAAGAATCGAGCCGCGACCGCGGGAAAGATTCCNTANTTGATGATCCCCGAGACGAANGCNACCAGACCGGCGAANACACGGAAGTTNCGGCTGTAGCGCATCTCGAAGAACTGNGCGAGGGTCATCGCNCGGGTCTGACGGTAGCGATAGATCACCCAGCCGGAGAGCGCGATGATGATCATCGCGGGGCCCTCCATCAAACCCCACCAGATCGAGGTGTAGGCGACGTCGTAGTTCTGCTGCCAGTACCAGACCAGGGAGATCACCCCGAGCTGCGCCATGCCGAAGGCGACGGCGATGAGATACCGCCCCGCACAACGATTCGCNGCCAGAAAACCGGANACACTCGAGGCATGNCGACGCGTGCGCTGAACGGCAAAAAGCAGCGCTNCGAGAAANCCAAGNAGGATTGCCCAGTCGAATACCGACATCGTCATGTCANCAGTCTANTGGGTTTCGTCCCGATAACTCCCAAGTGACGTTTGCNCCGCACTCTCGAGGTGATATCTTTCTCTNNGNGGANCANCGAGCCATTCGNNGCGGNAACGAAACCATGGACAGAACCAGGCTGACACATCGAATCTGCGCTCTGCTGATCGCATGCTGGATCCCCTTCTGCTGTTGCACGCTGAAGGCGGCGATGGTCATGGCCAACGGATCCGAGTTCGATGGCGGGCNGNTGATGAGCTGTTGCTGCTCCAGTCAGGACACCTGCACGGAAAACTCCGNCGAAGAGCCGNCGCCCGCACAGGANGGACCCTGCACGGACTGCTGTCTGAAGGTCTCACCCGANGCGCCGACGACTCCGNACCTCTCGATCGACGAGATCGGCAGGGAGCTGCCCTCGATCGAATCGGTGACAACCATCCGATCGCATCACCCCGCAACGGGACTGACGCATCCGCAGCTGACACCACCGGACCCGCCGCCCGGCGACCTGGTGACGCTTCGCTGCAAGCTTCTGGTCTGAATGACATCAGATGACCCTCAACACCACGCGACAGCGGTTGTCGCGTGGACTGTCTCATCGATGAATCGGACCAAGGAACGGACATGTCACTCACCAGGAAAGCCCTCGGATGGGTCATCACAGGATGCGCCTCGCTGACCTGCCTCATGCAGGCGGGTTGTCTCAGCGCGAATCCCGTTCCCGATCGGACGCGGACGGCGGAACTCACCGATGGCCGCACGGGAAGTGATCGGAAGACCCGGACTCTGTGGAATCAGGATGTGGCGGACGTCAGTGACGCCTGGGACGGAATCACTCCACTTTCGATCCAGACGGCGATCACGGTGGCGCTTCAGAACGACCCTGATCTCAGGCTGGAACTGGCCAGAGTCGCCGAGGCACGGGCTGATCTGGCCCAGTCCTCACTCCCCCCGAATCCGGTGCTCGGGTTCGGCATCGGCGCCGCGATCGATGCCGGAGGCGGCACACCCGCGATGATCGAGGTGATGCAGCAACTGACCTGGCTGTGGACGATGAGCGATCGAATCGATGTGCAGGATCAACGACTCGCCTCGACCATTCTGTCCGCGGCGCATCGCACGGTCGAACGAGCCACGGCGGTTCGTGCCGCGTTCGCTCGCGCCGTTGCGGCACGTGATCTGATCGAGATCGAGACGGCCTACATCCGCACGACCTCGGGCACCTTCGATCTGGTCGGCGCTCTTGCAGGCGTGGGTGAATCCCCACGGGTCGATGTCGATCGCGCCCTGATCGATCATCGCAGTGCGGAAGCGGATCGCCGCGACGCGGTGCGGGCGCTCAGAAATCGGAAGATCGAACTGCTGCGACTGATGGGTTGGCCCGACCAGTCCACGGAGTGGGCGCTGGAGGGCACGCTCGAAGGGACGCGAAGGAACGCTGTCCCCGATGAGGGCGAGACCGTGGCACGTGCACTCACCGTCCGACTCGACATCGCCGCCGGGAGGCGGGACATCGATGCCGCGGAGGCCGAAGCACGACTCGCAGGCCTGAGCCGCATTCCGGAAGTGGGTGTGGGGCTTGGCTGGAGGCGCTTTGTGTCGGACCGACAGATCGTGCAACCAGGCATGACCGTCTCCATTCCGGTGCTCGATGACGGACATGCGAGAATCGCCCGTGCATCGGCACGCCTTGAGGCAGCCCACCTTGGTCTCGCGATCCTCGAGGAGAACGTGGTGGAAGAGGTGCGACTCAGCCTGAACGAATGGCTGCAGGCACGCGAGCAGGTCGAAGCGTACGACATCGGCCTGGTGAGCTCCGCCCGTGAGGTCGTGCGTCGTTCCGAAAGCGCATTCAAGGCGGGTTCGGTGAATGCGACCGAACTTCTGTTGACACAACGAAGACTGATCACGCTCGAACGGCGACTGCTCATGGAACGGCTGGCGGCCGATCTGGCGTGGATCAGACTGGAGCACGCCGTCGGTGGCTCCTTCGACCTTCCTCTTGAAGCACCGGTGGTGCACGTGGAGAAGAACTGATGACGCAGAGACCCTCACTGACCGAACTTGCCTCCGATGATGCGCGCCGGGTGCCGCGCCCACCGGCACGATGGTTCACACGGTTCGCATTTCCGATGGCGATCATCCTCTGCACGGCGGGGATCCTCCTCGTCACCGGTTGGAATGCCGTGATGCCGGCTCGTGACGTCACGGTCATCTCGACGGCGGTGCGTCCCGTGGAGACCACGATGCAAANCAAGGAGATGCCGACCTCGAGCATCCAGGCCCCCGGATGGGTCGAACCCGATCCATTCGCGACCTTCGTGCCCGCTCTGGAGGAAGGCATCATCAAGGAACTGTTCGCACTCGAAGGCGATCGGATCATGAAGGACCAGATCGTGGGCCGGCTGGTGGACGATGAAGCCCGAATCGCGGTCTCACAGGCACAGGCCGAACTGATCCTCGCACGGTCGGCCTTCCAGGCGGACAAGGCCGCCGAGGAGGCCGCGAGCACGGAACTGAGAGAGCTCATCGAGACCACCAGACGAGTCGGGCTGGCACGGGCGCAGCATCAGAAGATGATCGCGCAGTTGCAGGAGTACACCTCTCTCATTCGAGCCTCGGAAGCGGCACGAGATCAGTTGCTCGACGAGATCGGTCGAAAGGAGACGCTCATCGAAGAGGGCGCGGTGGCGGAGGCGCTGGTGGTCCGACTCAGACTCAAGGCGGCCGCGGCCCAGGCGGAACTCGACGGACTCCACGATCAGAAGATGGCGAAGAGCGCGGAACTCGATGCGGCGGAGACCGAACTCGACGCCGCATTGCGGAGCCGGGAGCTGCTGATCCACGAGACGCTGGAAGCTGAAAATGCGGCGGCGAATCTCGAACGCAGCAAGGCGGCGGTCGCGCTGGCGGAAGCCAGNCTGGAGCGGGCGAAACTCGCACTCGACCGGTGTGAGATCACCTCGCCGGTCGACGGCATCGTGATCGAGAGACTGACCTCNCCCGGTTCGACGATCAACTTCGGGAACGGCACGCACGGNGCGCACGTTCTTCATGTCTACGATCCGGAGAAACTTCAGGTGCGGGCGGACATACCGCTGGCGGACGCCTCGAGAGTCGGCGTCGGCCAGATGGCGGAGATCGTGGTGGATCTCCTGCCGGACGAGGTGTTCAAGGGAGAAGTCACGAGATTCCTCCACAAGGCTGACATTCAGAAGAACACCGTCGAAGCCAAGATCAGGATCATCGACCCCTCCCCCCTGCTGAAACCGGAGATGCTGGCACGGGTCCGGATCATGCCGGGCCGCAGCGCCATGCCTGGCATGGAGATGGCGACGACCATNCAGCGCGTGTTCGTTCCGGAGTCGGCCATCGTCGACCCCGAAGGNTCACCGNGTCTCTGGACGGTGGAGGANATCGAGGGTCGACGCGGAACCGCCGCACTGCAGTCGATCGTGCTGGGCGANGNTCGCAACGACGACTGGCGTGAAGTCGTGGGAGGCATCCTGCCGGGCGCGAANGTGATTCTCGATGGCGAAGGACTGACTCCCGGAACCTCGGTTCGNATCAATGAAGGAGATGCCTGAATGTCGCTGATTGAATGCACGAAACTCAGTCGGATCTATCGACGAGGCGCGGAGGAGATCAGACCGCTCGACGAGCTGGACCTCACGATCGAGGCCGGTGGCTTCGTGGCCCTGATGGGTCCCTCGGGCTCGGGAAAGACGACGCTGCTCAACCTTCTGGCCGGCATCGATCGACCGACTTCCGGAGAACTTCAGGTCGGCGGCCTCTCGCTGGGCGAACTCTCGAGAAAGAGACTGGCGGACTGGCGCTCGGAACATGTCGGCTACGTCTTCCAGCTCTACAACCTCGTTCCGGTGCTGACCGCCTATGAAAACNTNGAACTNCCTCTTCTGCTGCAGCCGATCTCGTCCGGNGAGAGACATCGACGTGTCTCGGCGGCGCTCGACGTCGTGGGGATCGCCGATCGACACGCTCACTATCCGAGACAGCTTTCTGGTGGTCAGGAACAGAGAGTGGCGATCGCACGAGCCATCGTGACCGAACCCACGCTTCTGCTTGCCGACGAACCGACGGGNGACCTGGATCGTGANTCGGCCACCGCGGTNATGGAACTTCTCACGANACTGAACAAGGAACAGGGCCGGACGATCGTGATGGTCACGCATGACGCGAAGACGGCNGAATACGCCGACGTGCTTCTNCACCTCGAGAAGGGACGACTCATCGNACAGNAGGAGGTGGNNTCATGAAACGAATCATCAGAACACTCCCCTTCGTGATCAAGCAGATCGTCAGNAGTCCGATTCGAACGACGTTGACNCTGGGNGGCATCGCCATCGCGATGTTCCTNTTCAGCTTCGTGGANTCGATGCGCAACGGCGTGACGGNGGCCACCACCGCCAGCGCCGAGGACGCCACGCTGATCGTCTACCGGGAGAACCGCTACTGCCCGTTCACGAGCAACCTGCCGGAGTTCTATTCGCGGAAGATCGAACGGATCGAAGGCGTCAGCAACGTCGTGCCCGTGCAGATCATGGTCAACAACTGCCGGGCGTCGCTGGATGTCGTCACCTACCGCGGCATTCCCGAAGGCGATCTCGAGAANGTGCTCGANCCCGGNTGGACGATGGAGGGCGTCAGCAGCGCCGACTGGATGNNGCGCGGTGATGCGGCGGTCGTGGGCGAGGCGCTCGCCGCCCGTCGCGGNCTTTCGGTCGGCGACAGTTTCACCGCGGCCGGAATCACCGTCTACGTNTCGGGAATCCTCCGATCAGANGCTCCTCAGGACCGCAACGTCGCCTATGTCAGACTTCCNTTTCTGCAGGAGAGCATGAAACGTGGCGGCACGGGAGGCACCGTGACCCAGTTCACGGTCAGAGTGGACGACCCCACCACNCTCGACGNGGTGGCNNGNGCGATCGACGAGACCTTCGAACACGATGAGTTTCCNACCTCCACTCGATCCGAGAAGGCGTTCGTCGGACAGGCCGCCAAGGACATCATCGANCTCGTCGGCTTCGCCTCCTGGCTGGGATGGGGTGCGCTCGTCACNGTGTTCGCCCTGGTGGCGAATGCCATCATCATCGCGATGCGTGANCGCATTCGNGACCANGCCGTGCTGCAGACGCTGGGATTCACCGGCGGCCTGATCGGNNNGATGGTGGTGATCGAAGGCGCGCTTGCTGGGCCTTGCCGGAGGTGGGATCGGCGTNNTNGCCGCCTGGCTGGTGACGAGACTCGGTCGCTACAGCATGACGATGGAGGGTCTCAACGTCGAGATCTCGTCGGATCCGTTGATTCTNGTGATCGGAATCACGATCGCCCTCGCNNTGGGCGTGCTCGCCGGGATCGTCCCCGCNTGGCGGGTCTCTCGTCTTGAAATCTCNCANTGTTTCAGGGCGGTGTGATCATGAGACTTCTNCCCTTGAGCTACGCGACGAGAAACCTCGGGCGAACNCCNTCNCGNATGGCGCTGACGATCGGAGGCAGCATGCTGGTCGTGCTGCTGGTNCTCGCNGCCGGAGGATTCGTGACCGGCATGCGCAAGGCGCTNGTCNCNAGCGGNAACNAGAACAACACCATCCTCCTCGGGGTCGGATCGGAGGAGAGTCTNGAACGNAGCGAGGTCTCGATGCGCACCGCGGGCGTGNTNGCNGCGAGCCTCGACGGCATTCTCGAGAAGGCCGGTGTCGAGGCGATCTCACCGGAGATNCATCTNGCGATGCCGGTNTCGCTCGACGNGGAGACGGACGCCGAGGGACAGGGTGAACTGATGCTGGTGCGNGGCATCACCCACAACGCCTGGGTGGTNCATGACGACGCGATGCTGCTNACCGGTCGCGTGGGNGANGCCGGACGTGACGAAGNGGCGCTGGGANGACTCGCGGCACGCGCGCTNGGNTTCGANCCTGCCGAGACCGCNCTCGGGCGATCGNTATGGATCGATGGCCGGNAGATCCANGTCGTCGGCATCCTCACGGCGGANGGAGGCGTGATCGAGGGTGAGATCTGGTATCCACTGAGCGACCTNCAGGTNCTCTCGCAACGNGANGCGGTCTCATGCGTGATCGTGACCAGNGACGGCGCGACGCCGCCTCAGATCGCCGCNTTCGCAAGCCGCAGACTCGACCTCGAACTGGCGGCGATCGAGGAGGTCGACTACTTCGCGTCGCTCTCCGAGTTCTACGCCCCCATCCAGAGCATGGTGCTGCTCACCGCACTGCTGGTCGGCATCGGCGCGGTCATCGGCGGACTCAATTCGAACTATGCGACCTTCGTGAGTCGCATTCGTGAGATGGGAACGCTTCAGACGCTTGGATACAGCCGATTCGCGATCACNATCAGTCTTCTCCAGGAGTCGATTCTCGCCAGTGCGGTCGGCTCCCTGNTNGCCTGCCTCCTCGCGATCGTCCTTCTCGATGGCGCGGCGATCAGATTCTCGATGGGCGTCTTCGGACTGCACATCGACACGGGGGTCCTNGCGGGAGGACTTCTCGCCGGACTTCTTCTGGGGATCGTCGGNGCGCTCCTCCCAGCCTGGCGCTGNCTCACTCAATCGATACCGGAAGCGCTCAAGACCACGATCTGAGCACGACCNATTCNTCTACCATTGTTGCCAGACCTCCTNGAAAGGAGAACGAACATGACACTCANNCAAACTCTCAGGACAGTGCNGATCGCNNNCNTCGGANTGACGCTNCTCGTCNCGGCGGGATGCGGAGATGGCGGANCCACNGAGACCTCCAAGACGCAGGNNGTCGCNCAGATCATNCCGNCCGANGTGTTCCTGACGGAACGACCNNGGACGCTGGACATGCTCACNGAAGTGAAACGTGATGCGACGGTCGGCCAGAAGGTCGTCTTCGAGGCGAGAGTCGGNGGANGNGCGGANCCGTTCNTCGACGGNGTGGCNATCTTCGTNGCCGCCGATCCGAGACTGGTCTCATGTGATCAGAAGCCGGGTGACTTCTGCAAGGTTCCGCAGGACTACTGNTGCGANAACAAGGAGAAACTGAAGGCNGGCACCGCNACGATCCAGATGGTCGATGCTNAGGGCGCTCTCTATCCGGTGCGAGCCGAGCACCAGGGCGGGATCATCTCNCTGAAGACCGTCGTGATCGAAGGCACGGTNTCGGAGAAGGGTGANNACGGTCTCTTCGTNGTCGATGCGAACCGGGTCTGGGTCGGTTCGATCCCGGAAGCGCCACCCACCGAAGAGGAGCTCGCCCGACGTCGCAGTGAATTCGAANAAGGNTCGTGACGACGNGTGAGCANGTCNNAGCAAGACTACGTTCTGGGAATCGACGTCGGCACCTCCGCGATCAAGGTGCTCGCCGTCGACCGCGATGGCTCGGTCATGGCGACGGCCAGCCGGAGCCACCCGGTCCGATCACCTCGGACGGGCTGGTCGGAACAATCACCCGACCAGTGGTANGACGCGACGATCGAAGCCATTCGACGACTGCTCGAAGGGAGCGAACTCGACCCCTCGANGGTCCGCGCCATCGGATTCGCNGGCCAGATGCACGGACTGGTGACCCTNGATCGTGAACGNCANGCGATTCGTCCGGCGATTCTCTGGAACGACCANCGCTCGGCATCGATCTGCCNCGAGGAGACCGAACGACTGGGCCTCGAGACGNTGCTGCACCACACNGGAAATCGGATGCTGCCNGGATTCACGGCGCCGAANCTCCTCTGGATGCGCGAGCACGANCCNGAGGCNTACGACAGAATCGCCCATGTCCTTCTTCCGAAGGATCACCTCAGACTGCGGATGGGGTCGGCCCTGGCGACCGACGTGTCGGATGCCTCGGGGACCTCGGTCTTCGATTGCGGAGCACGCACCTGGTCGGATGCGATGTTCGACGCGCTCGAACTTCCCGCGAACTGGTGGCCGAAGGCGTGGGAGAGCACGGAGGTGGTCGATCGTTTGAACGACGCGACCGCAGATGCCACGGGCCTGCCTGCGGGGACGCCACTGGTGGCGGGCGCGGGTGATCAGGCCGCGAGCGCGGTGGGAACGGGCGCCGTGGAAAACGGAGTGATCTCGACCACGATCGGAACGTCGGGCGTGGTCTTCGCCTCATCGGACACCTGGCGACATCCCGAAGACGGTTCGTTGCACGCGTTCTGTCATGCGGTTCCGAATACATGGCACCTCATGGGGGTGATGTTGAATGCCGCGGCGTGCTTCGAATGGTTCTGCCGTGAGATGATGCCTGATGTCGTGGCGCTCGCCGAAGCGGAGGGCGACAGTCCCTACGCGCGCGTCGCACTGGATGCGGAGCGTGTCGAAGCCGGCGCGAACGGGCTGTTCTTCCTGCCTTACCTGACGGGAGAGCGCACACCTCACGTCGACCCGCACGCCCGAGGGGGATTCCTCGGATTGAACCCGAGCCACGGACGGGCCCACATGGCGCGGGCGGTCCTGGAGGGCGCCACCTATGGCCTGAAGGATTGCCTTGATCTCATTCAGGAGACCGGGGTGACACCGGATTCGATCAGACTCTCCGGAGGCGGTGCCGGTGGCACGCTCTGGCGGAGGGTGTGCACCGACGTGTTCGGCCTCCCCACCGTGACCACGACCACCACCGAAGGCACCGGCTTCGGAGCCGCTCTGCTGGCGGGGGTGGGATGCGGATTCTGGTCGACCGTCGAGGAGGCCTGCGCAGGCACGGTCCACGAGCGGGATCGCATGGAGCCGGGTGCCGACGAGGCGTTCTATCACGGTGGACACGCACGGTACCGGGCGCTCTACCCCGCCTTGCGGAATTGGTGGGCGCAGGGTTGAACCCCGGCTATCCTGCACGCATGCTTCTCAACATCACCACCGTCATCGCGATGATCGTCATCGGCTGGGTCGTCTGGGTCACCGTCCAGCGCCGTGAGAAGTCCGACGAATCATTCCAGCGGAAGCTCGAGGAGGATGACGAACGCGCACGCCGTGGACGCGAGGATGAAGCGGCCTACCGAAGAGCCCAGCGCGAGAAGGAATGATCACGCTCAGCTGAAACGCCCCGCGGAACGACTGGCCTGGATCGCGCTCTGCAGGTGACGCCCGGGACACTTGGTGCTGTCGAGCTCACGATGGGTGTACACCCTCGACAAGGGAACCCGGTACTGGGCACGAAGCTCGACGATCAGCGCCTCGAGTCGTCGAACCTGATTTCGCGAGGGCGTCTGTGTCTCGAAGTTTCCGAGGCACAACACCCCGACGTTGGCTTCGTTCTGATGTTTCACATGGGCGCCCTGATAGGACACCGGACGCGCCTGCCAGACACGGCCGGAACGATCGACCACGAAGTGGTAGCCGATGTCGCCCCACCGATTGCCTCCGTCCCGCTTGAGATGGGACACGCGAATCAGCTCGATCCGATCCGCCACGCTGGCGCGTGAGGTGCCGGCGAAGGGAGACATGCCGTCATGATGGATCGTGATCTTGCGGGGAGGATCCATGCGATTCATCCGGGATGGAATCGGGACGCCCTTCGCCCAGGCCGTTCGAGACAAGGTGTTGGTCAGACCGGCGGTCACCACCGGACTGGGTGGAACCGGGGTTCCCGCGACGACGGTCGGCTGAGTGGTCGGCCAGAGCGCCGATGGCAGCGTCGTTCGAGCCTTGGAGGTGGCGCATCCGGCCAGAGCCCCCAGACCGAGCAGCAACATCGAGCGTCTCGGCACGGTGATCCCTTTTTTCGGGGATGAATCAGGGCTGGAGTCTCTCTCGGGGGTTGGCAGATCGTCCGACATCGTGTCCTCCTCAGGCACCCCGACCGACCGAAAAAGCGAGGTTCTCGGCTCATGCGGGGGTCTTGTTACATCGACTCGAAGCTCGTCGTTCCTGCAGTATAGGGCACCCGAATCAGGTGACCCGAAAGGTGGTACGAATCCCCGTCTCAGATGGTTCGAAAGTCACCGAAAACCTTTGTTTTTCGGTACACTGGATGAATTCCAGCCCCGGAAGAGAAACGAGCCTGATGACAGACACCGCAGCCAATCAGAATCAGCAGGACAACGCCAGCTACACTTCGGAGGACATTCAGGTCCTCGAAGGGCTGGAGGCGATCAGAAAGCGTCCCGGCATGTATGTCGGAGGCACCGGACTGCCGGGTCTGCACCACCTCGTCTACGAGTGCGTGGACAACGCCATCGACGAGGTCATGGCGGGGTTTGCGACCTCCGTCACCGTGCGAATCGGAGTCGATGGCTCCTGCACGATCACCGACGACGGCCGTGGCATGCCTCTGGGCAAGATGAAGCATCAGGATCCGGAGATCAACGGAAAACCAGCCGTCGAGGTGATCCTCACCAAGCTGCATGCCGGTGGCAAGTTCGATGACAACGCGTACAAGGTCTCGGGCGGCCTGCACGGGGTCGGCATCAAGTGCGTGAACGCGCTGGCCGAATGGACCGAGGTCGAAGTCATCAAGGACGGCAAGCTGCACTCGATCGGATTCAGCCGAGGTGATGTGGTGAGGGAGCTCGCGACGGTGGGTGACGCACCCTCGGACAGCGTCTCCGGAACCAAGATCGGATTCCTGCCCGACACCGAGATCTTCCCGGACACCACCTTCCGATTCGAGATCCTGCAAAAACGACTGCGTGAACTCTCCTTCCTGAATGCCGGCGTGACCATCCGCCTGATCGACGAGCGGGTTGACAAGGACGGAAAGATCCGCGACGAGACCTACCACGCCCCCGACGGACTCGCGGGCTACGTGCGACATCTGAACACCTCGAAGAACACCCAGAGCCCGGTGGTGGCCTTCGTCAACGAGGACGAGGAGATCGGACTGCGTGCCGAGATCGCCCTTCAGTACACCGATGCGACCAACGAGACGCTGCTCCCGTTCGGCAACAACATCTTCAACCCCGATGGCGGCACCCATCTCGACGGCTTCAAGAGGGCGTTGACCCGGGTCATCAATCGATACGCCAAGACGAACGACCTGCTCAAGGACATCACGCCCTCGGGAGACGACCTTCGCGAAGGACTGACCGCGATCATCTCGGTGAAGGTCACCGATCCCCAGTTCAACAACCAGACCAAGGAGAAGCTGATCAACCCCGAGGTGGAGCCGTTCGTGGGCTCCGCGATCGGTGAAAGCTTCGGCTCCTGGCTGCAGGAGAATCCCGGAGAGGCGAAGAAGATCTGCCTTCGTGCGGTTCTCGCCGCACAGGCCCGAGAGGCCGCTCGCAAGGCTCGAGAACTGATCAAGCGCAAGGGCACGCTCGACACCGCGGGAATGCCGCACAAACTCTCCGACTGCTCGGAGAAGGGCGACAACACCGAACTCTTCATCGTCGAAGGTGACTCCGCCGGCGGCAGCGCCAAGGGCGGTCGTGATCACAAGATCCAGGCGATCCTTCCTCTGCGCGGCAAGCTCCTGAACGTCGAGAAGGCCCGACTCGACAAGGTCCTGGGATTCGAGGAGATTCGGACGCTGATCACGGCACTCAAGTGCGGCATCGGCGACGACTTCGATCTGAGCAAGCTCCGATACGGTCGCATCATCATCATGACGGACGCCGACGTGGATGGTTCGCACATCCGCACTCTGCTTCTGACGTTCTTCTTCCGCCAGATGTCGGAACTGGTCAGACAGGGCAAGATCTACATCGCACAGCCTCCGCTGTATCAGGTGATCCAGGGCAAGAAGTCCCAGTTCGTCCTGAATGATTCCGCCATGAACGACGTGCTGGTGGAACTGGCGTTGAAGCAGGCACACCTCGCCGTGAGAGACGACAAGGGCGAGATCACACGCGAGATCGAAGGTTCCGAGCTCAACACGCTCATCAGGGAACTGCGCCGTCTCGAGGAGCTCGCCGCCGTCAGCTCCAGACGCGGCATCATCTTCGGAAAGCTGCTCGAGATCAGAGCCGACGACCCCGAGGGCGAGAACCGTCTTCCCAGCCACATGATCACCTGGCCGGAAGGCGAAGGGTTCTGCTGGAGCGAGGCCGAAGGCCGGGAATTCGCGAAGACGAACGACCTGGTGCTCGATGAGTTCGCGGCCGCCGACGATGAGCTGCGCGCTCCGAACCGGGCGTCCATGCGCGAACTCCACGAGAATCGGGAACTGGCGAGAATCATCGACGTGCTCGCGAAGCACGATCTGATGATCGAGGACTGGACCAAGCAGCAGGTCGAATCCATCACCGGTGACAAGCTCCCGACCCGATACGCGTGGGTCCTGAAGGACAAGGAAGGCGAGGTCTCCGGCATCGAGGAGGTCCCCAACATTCCCATGATTCTCGAATCACTGCATGATGTCGGCAGACGAGGCATCGACACCAAGCGTTTCAAGGGGCTGGGTGAAATGGATGCCGAGCAACTCTGGGAGACCACCATGGACCCGGAGGTCAGGACACTCATCAGAGTGACCTGGGATGCGGCGAGCGAGGCCGACAATCTTTTCGCCACGCTGATGGGCGAGAACGTCGAACAACGACGAAAGTACATCGAGGATCACGCACTCGAAGTGAAGAACCTCGACATCTGACACCTCGAACCTTCGGACTGCATGGACTCCGAAGCGTTCGATCCCACATTCCGAAGACTCAAGAAAGAGACATGCAAAGATGACTGGAAGCAGTATGCCAGGTCTCCAATCGATCTCGACCACCCTGCTCGCAGGGATGCTGATCACCTGCCCGGCTCCGTCGGCTCGGGGCGACGAGGACTGTGACCTGCGGATTCTCGACCCATTCAACCCCACATGGGTGGAACAGTACGGCGTCGCCTGCAACAACGCACGCAGAGTCTCGACCACGCCGCCGATCGGAGTGGATCCCGAGAACGGCATCCCCTTCGAACGACTGAAGACGATGCCGGTGGCGGGACAGGGCCCGATCACGTTCACTGCGAAGACCTACGACGCCAACGGAAATCTGATTCCAAAGACGGTCACGCTTCCCGATCCGGTGATCATCGTGAGCTGGGTCTTCACCACAGACGTCCCGCCGTCCACCGGGTGCGGAAGACCATGGCAGTCCTTCGAGATGCTTCAGGAGTACGTCGCGAACGACTGCGACGGAGCGCTCAACAGCTGGTTCACGATGAACTGCGACGCGATCGAATACATCGACGACGTCAAGAACATCGATCGAGCATGCCTGAACATGAACGCCGGAGGACGGGGCTGCGACGACACCATCGCGATCGGTCTTCCCACGGTGGGCGTCCCATTCGCATTTGGTCCGATGCAGGACTCGCAAGGAGCCTACGACCCCTACTTCGAGTCGGCCAGTGACGGAGGCTTCGCCTGGTGGGAGGAGTTCATGATCGTCGCGGTGGCCGACCGATCCTCCCTGATCAGACCCTCATTGAATCCGACGGTCGCCCCGAACACCGAGGATCGCTTCACCAACAACGGCGAGCCCGTCTGGGACGTCGTCAACCAACGGTATCGAAGACCCAACAAGAATGATGCGATCTATCCCGCGGTGAAGGAGAAGCTGGAGAACTTCGTCGGCTGGTTCGGAGATGATGAATTCCGAGGATTCAACGGGTACTGGGAATGGCAGGCGTTGTGGCAGGAGAGATCCTGGAACGGCACGCCGGCGACACCGAACCCTCCTTACAATCAGTTCCCGTATTCGGGACTCGGACTCACTCTGGACTGGACCACGAACTACGACGCCGAGACCGACACGGTCTGGGCGCCGAACGAGTCGGACCCCCTGCCCCGTGATTTCTACGCGTTGAGTGAATTCATTCACAACGGGGAGACACCGATCTATTTCATCGGTGGATTCCAGGGCTCCCAGTACCTCGGTTCTCCCGAAGGTGATCAGGTCCACTGGTACGACTCGTGCGAAGCCGATCTGAACATGGACGGTCGAGTCGACGGTGCGGACCTCGGCATCCTTCTCGACAACTGGGACACGGAGGAACCCACCTCCGAGAATCCGACGAATCTCTGCGTCAACATCGGAAAGATCTCGCCACGAGTGGGCGGTGCCGCGCTGGTCGAACTGCTCAACAGCTGGGGTGACTGCACCAGCTGGCCGTTTTCGCACGACGAACTCTCACCGGCGTGCCCCTGAACTCGATCCGGAACGTCGTCGATGTCGTTCAGGGAGCAGGGTCGGTCCTGTTCGCCCCGTCGAACCCTCGTGCGCGAAGCAGGCAGGCATCACAGCGCCCGCAGGACGCCCCACTTTCCACGGGGTCGTAACACGAATGGGTGTGCTCGAGCGGGACGCCGAGTTCGAAGGCACGGTTCACGATGCCGGTCTTGTCGAGGCGTGAGAGCGGCGTGAGGATCGAGACACCACGTCCCTCGACCCCATCTCTGGTCGCGAGATTCGCCATGGCTTCGAATGCCGCGATGTACTCGGGTCGACAATCCGGATACCCGGAGTAGTCGATCGCGTTCACGCCGAGCCAGATCTCGCGCGCTTCGCGAACCTCCGCGTAGGCGAGTGCGAACGAAAGAAAGATCGTGTTGCGTGCGGGCACGTAGGTGACGGGAATACCCTCATCCTCGAGGGCGTCCTTGGGAACGCTGATCTCGTCGGTGAGCGCGGACCCACCGAACGCCGCCAGATCGATGTCGAGGACGGTGTGTTCGCGGACCTCGAAATGACGCGCGATGGCTGATGCCGCCTTGATTTCGTGTTCATGTCGCTGGCCGTAACGGAAACTCAATGCATGACATCGTCTGCCCGCCCGGGTGGCCTCCGCGAGCACGGTCGAGGAATCCAGTCCTCCGGAAAGCAGGATGATCGCGGAGCGTTCCGACATCAGACCGGACCCGGCACGGAATCAACGACCTTCTGCATGATGCGCCGAGTGGTCACGGTGTCACCTGCATGCATGTAGGTCTTGCTGATGATTCGATGTGCGCAGACGGGAATCACGTTCACGAGGATGTCGTCGGGCGTCACGTAGTCCCGTTGAGAGAGAAGTGCGGTCGCACGTGCGGCCTGAGAGAGTGCGAGCGCGCCACGAGGGCTGATGCCGACCTGCAGATCGTCGCTTTCCCGCGTCGCCTTGGCGATCGCGATCACGTAGTCGACCAGTGCGTCGTCCATTCTGATCTCATCGACCTTCACCTGGAGACGCATGATCTCGTCGGCGGAAAGCACGGACTTCAGATCCCGCAAGGTGGTCTGAGCGGGCTGCCGCTTGAGGATGCGTGACTCGTCACTGGGCGCGGGGTACCCCAGATTGATTCTCATGAGAAATCGATCGAGCTGGTTTTCCGGGAGAAAGTACGTGCCTTCGAATTCGTACGGGTTCTGCGTCGCGACCACCATGAAGGGCTTTGGAAGCGCGTGCATCTGACCTTCCGCCGAGACGGTCGCCTCGCTCATGGCTTCGAGCATGGAGGACTGGGTTCGAGGCGTCGTCCGGTTGATCTCGTCGGCGAGCACGATGTTCGCGAAGATCGGACCGGGGCGATATTCGAACTCGCCCTGTTCACGGTTGTAGATCGAGACCCCGGTCACGTCGGCGGGAAGCAGGTCCGGTGTGCACTGGATTCGACTGAACGTGCAGTCGATGGAACGAGCCAGAGCATTGGCGAGCACGGTCTTCCCCACGCCTGGAACATCCTCGATCAGCACATGCCCCCTGGCGAGAAGGCATGTGATGAGACGGTCCACGGCCTGGGCATTTCCCATGTAAACCGACATGATGTTGTTGCGGAGTCGTTCAATGTCGTGCATCGTGTGTACATACTAGAAGGTTCCACCGATTCGAGGCACCCCATTGTCGAGCAATGACGCCAACTCAACCGAAATCGCTCTGCAATGCGTCGGATGCCAATACGATCTGACCGGTCTGGCGCCTGATGGAGCATGCCCGGAATGCGGCATGTCGATCGCGAACTCCCGTCTGGTGTTGTACCGGGCCGGCGCCCCTGCGCGAAGCGTGCGTGCGATCAGAACCCTGCTGACCATGACCTTGACCTCCACCTGCGTCGGTGTTCCGGTCATGATCATGTTCGCCGCGTACACCCACCTTCATGGCATGCTCGGACTCGGTGGCAACCTGACCCTGGTCTTCCTGTTCATGGCCTGCGCGGTCGTGGGAATGATCCTTCCCCTGGTCACGATCTTTCTGGTACCGGTGGAGACGCGAACGGAGAGAATGCTGGTTCCCTCGATCATCTCACTGCTGGTCGGACTTGGGGGGATCGCACTCATCGGAACGTTCTACAGACCGGAGCTCGACCCGACGGCGATGATCGGCATGGGACTCGCCACGATCGCCTGCATCCTGAATCTGACCCGGGCGAACCGGGCCGTCGGAAACGTCATTCCGGACTGGACCAGACTGGGCCCGGCCAGGCAGAAGAAGGAACCGTTGCTGGTGGCGGTGGCTCTGATCATGGGTGGTCGATTTCTCGTCATGAAAGGCCTGCTCTCACTCGACACCACTGGTTCGATCTTCGAGTTCTGGGGCTATCTGGCATTGACGGGGCTGGAGGTCCTCCTGGTGATCGGAGGCTGCTACGTCCTGGGCAATCGACTGTGGATGGGCCGGAAACTCTTCGAATCGATCCAGCAGGGACCGAGCCTCTCCCGCTGACGAGCCCGAGCTGATGGACGTGATCTGCCACGATGGCAGGCCTGAGGGGGGCCGAGCCCAGATCGGTCACGAACACGGAGGCCTGAACCACTCGAGACCCGGGCGGAATCGTCGCTCAGAGTGTCTGAATGGGCCTTTTGCTCAATTCGCGTCTTCTGGCACAGGGGCCATCTTGGGCACGGGCTTTGATCTGATTCTGGCACGAAGGTCCGCAGGATCATCCGAAACCAAGATCCAAGATCGGTGAAACGCACTCCGCGGAATCACCCAGACAGGAGCAGAGCAATGGCAGTGAAGGAATTGTCCTTCGAAAACGACGCCCGCAAGGCGTTGCTCGCCGGTGTCGAGAAACTCGCCGCCGCAGTGAAGAGCACCCTTGGCCCCAGAGGCAGGAACGCGGTTCTCGACAAGAGCTGGGGTGGCCCGACGGTCACCAAGGACGGCGTGTCGGTCGCGGAAGAGATCGAACTGAGAAACAAGGTCGAGAACCTCGGCGCGCGTCTGGTGCGCGAAGCCGCTTCGAAGACCTCGGATGATTCCGGTGACGGAACCACCACCGCGACGGTCCTGGCCGAAGCGATCTTCAAGGCCGGCCTTCGTCAGGTGGCCGCCGGCGCGGACCCCAACGCACTCGTGCGCGGATTGCGCAAGGGCGTGGAATCCGTGGTCGAAGAGATCCAGAAGTTGTCATGCCCGGTGTCCGACGTCTCGGGCGGCATCGCGGCGGTCGCTTCGATCTCGGCGAACAACGATCGTGAGATCGGCAAGATCATGGCGGAAGCCTTCAACAAGGTCGGCAAGGACGGCGTGATCACGGTCGAAGAAGGAAAGAGCCTCGAGACCGACATCGACGTCGTCGAAGGCATGCAGTTCGATCGAGGCTACCTCAGTCCGAACTTCGTCACCGATCCCGAGAACATGAAGACCGAGCTCGACAAGGCGCTGATCCTGATCCACGAGGACAAGATCGACGGCATCACAAAGCTGGTCCCCTTCCTCGAGAAGGTCATGGAGGCGAAGAAGCCTCTCGTCATCATCGCGGAGGACATCACGGGTGAGGCGCTTTCGACTCTCGTGATCAACAAGCTGCGCGGCGTCCTCAACGTCTGCGCCATCAAGGCGCCGGGCTACGGAGACCGACGCAAGGCGATGCTCGAGGATCTCGCAACCCTGACCGGTGGCGAGGCGATCATGAAGGACCTCGGCATCGAGATCGATCAGATCCAGCTGTCACAGCTCGGCCAGGCGAAGAAGATCGAAGTCACCTCCGACTCGACGACGATCATCGAAGGCGCCGGTTCGACCGAGGCGCTTCAGGATCGCATCGGACAGATCCGGGCTGAAATCGCACGAACCGACAGCGACTACGACCGTGAGAAGCTGCAGGAACGTCTGGCGAAACTCGCGGGCGGGGTGGCTCAGGTCAACGTCGGCGCCGGCTCCGAAGCGGAACTCAAGGAGAAGAAGGCGCGCGTCGAAGACGCCCTTCATGCCACCAGGGCCGCCGTCGCCGAAGGGGTCGTTCCCGGCGGTGGTGTGAGCTTCATTCGCGCGACGCCCGCACTCGACAAGGCACGCAAGAGCGCCAAGGGTGATGAGAAGTTCGGTGTCGATCTCCTGGTGGAGGCCCTTTCGGTCCCCCTGAAATCGATCGCGAACAATGCCGGCGAACGCGGTTCGGTCGTGGTCGCCAAGGTCGCCGAGATGTCCGGCACCGAAGGCTTCAACGCACTGACCCTCGAATACGGCGACCTGCTCGAACAAGGCGTGATCACCCCCGCCAAGGTGGATCGTTCCGCACTGCAGAACGCCGCCTCGGTGGCCTCACTCCTGCTCACCACCGACTGTGCGATCACCGAAGTCCCCCAGGAAGAAACCGAAGACGCTCATGACCATGACCATGGCATGGGCGGCATGGGTGGCATGGGTGGCATGGGTGGCATGGGCGGCATGGGCGGCATGGGCGGCATGGGCGGCATGGGCGGCATGCCTGGCATGGGCTTCTGA
>PAQN01000045.1 GCA_002709755.1 Phycisphaerae bacterium | reverse complement strand
ACGGACTTGCCGATCTCTTCGGCGGCTTCTTCCATTGTGAGAAACATCTTCGACATGGGGGCTGCTCCTGAATGGATGCTAACTGCGGGAAGGCAGGGGGGTTCGTGGTCTTCGGCCCGGTGGATCCCTTTCATGGAGATCCCCTGACGTCTCTTCTTGCATCAAAGTCGAGTTTCTCGTCTGAGAACACTCTTCTTGAGCTTTGAAAGGTACCCCGCTGGCTGAAGTGGTGCAACCACCACAACCCTGATCTAGGATGCCTGACGCCATTATGAGTGCTCAAGAAGACATCATGTCCCCCTCCGAGGAATCACTTCTCGATCCTCATCAGGCCCGATCATTCGGGGATGCTCTGAGCCTCTGGTTCGGCCGCTCGGCCCGGGATCTGCCTTGGCGGGGCCAGAGAGATGGTTACCGGGCCTTGGTTTCGGAGGCCATGCTCCAGCAGACCCAGGTGGATCGTGTGAAAGAGCCATTTGAGCGCTTCATGGCCCGTTTTCCCGATGTTGTCTCGCTCGCGAACGGATCCGAGGAGGAGGTGCTCGCCCTCTGGCAGGGACTTGGCTATTACCGCCGGGCAAGGCTTCTTCATGCGGCGGCTCAGGCGATCCGTGACCAGCACGGCGGCGTGGTGCCTCAGGATGCCGCCACTCTGCTCAGCCTCCCCGGAGTCGGACGGTACACCGCTGGTGCGATCGCCTCGATCGTCTTCGGTGAACGTGCCCCGATCGTGGATGGGAACGTCGCTCGGGTCTTCGCACGTTTCACCGCTCGGCCCGGAAAGCCCGGTGACCGGGATTTCGACGCACGGTGCTGGGAGCTCGCCTCTTCCGTGGCGTCTCACGTCTCCAAGCCCGGCATCGTCAACGAGGCCATCATGGAGTTGGGCGCGACGGTCTGTCGGAAGCATGATCCGGACTGTGACCACTGTCCCGTCCGTCAAGGATGTCTTGGTCATGCTTCGGGCGAGCCCGATCGATTTCCCGAAGTCCGCACGCGGGCCCCGAGGACGACCATCCACCACCATGTTCTGGTGTGCCTTCGCAGATCGGATTCGGAAGATGGTGTCGAGGTTCTTCTGGTGCAGCGCCCTGAAAAGGGACTCTGGGCTCGAATGTGGCAGCCACCATCGATCGAATCCGGAAAAGAGATGGCCCCTGACATGCTGACCTCTGGTTTCGGGCTCTCACACCAGCCGGTGGGCATTCATCGTTTCGAGCATCGCACGACGCATCGAGACATCATGTTTCACGTCAATCGCCCCGAGGCTCCGGGCGAGACGGCCTTCTCGGAGGATGATCTTCTTCGAGGACTCGGTTCGCCTGCGCATCGCTGGCAACAGGTGGAAAGACTCGATGAACTCGGACTTTCAAACCCACATCGCAGGATCATCGACGTCGCGATCTCGAAGCAATCCGATGAGCGCTGATCAGGCGGAGACCGGCTTCGCTGTCGCGGCCGGGTCTTCCGCTCCGTCTTCAGCCTGCTTCGTCGGGTAGGCGATTCGCCCGTGATAGATCGCGCAGAGGCTCTTGATGATCGAATCCTCGACGGTCTTCAGTTCACGGAAACTCAACGGACATTCATCGAACTGTCCGTCTTCGAGTCTCTTGCGCCCCAAGGTTCTGACAAGCGTCTCGATCCTGCCTGGATTGGGTTCACCCAGAGCGCGTGCCGCGCTTTCCACGCAGTCACACAGCATCAGAATCGCAGCTTCCCTGGTCCTGGGCTTGGGGCCCGGATATCGGAATTCGAACTCTTCGACCGCGTTCTCCTGTCCCTCCTCGGCGGCCTTGTTGCGGGCGGCGTGGAAGAAGTACTCGACGAGCGTGGTGCCATGGTGGCTTTCTATGAAGTGAAGGACCACTCTTGGCAGGCCGTACTCACGTGCCAGTTCGATGCCGTCCTTCACGTGTCCCGTGATGACGAGAAGGCTCATCGCAGGGCTCAGTTTGTCGTGCTTGTTGGGACCGCCGGCCTGGTTCTCTATGAAGTACTCGGGCTTGTCGATCTTCCCGATGTCGTGGTACAGGGCGCCCACGTAGACCAGAAGACCGTCCGCTCCGATGGATTCCGCGGCTTCTTCCGCGATGTTGGCGATCTGCAGCGAGTGGTTGTAGGTTCCGGGAGCCTTCTGCTGCATCTGGCGCAACAGCGGGTGTCTCGGATCGCGAAGTTCGCTCAGGGTCAGCCCGGTCGTCAATTTGAAGATGCGTTCGATGCTCGGAAGCGCGCCCAGCATCACGAATCCGACCAGATAGGCGGAGGCGACCGCGGATCCGATGTTGATCAGCAGGATGCGGAAGGCATCGCCTGAAACAGCAAGGTCCACGATCATCGGAAGTGCGAACATGGACCCGCCGACCAACGCCGTGATGGTGGAGGCGCGAATCATCGCACGACGGTTTCTGATCTCGTCGAGCATGCTGGCCATCATCGCGCAGGTGATCAGTTCGGCCGCGACCATCGTGGCGTCGAGTCCCAGTGCGATCGCGATGATGATGATCTGCATGATCGCGGCGAAGAGCGCGATGCGTCGGTCATATGTCAGCGCGAAAAGGATCACCACGACAAGGTTCGCGGAGAGCGAAGCCAGGACGGTGAGGCTGGGAAGTTTCACGCCGACCACGATGGCACAGCTCGTCGCCAGGAGGACCACGCCGAGGACGGTGGCGAATCTGAGCGGGTTCTTCGCGATCAGCGGGTAGAACACCGCCGAGTAGGCTGCCAGCAACGTGCAGATGCCGGCGGTCACCCCGAATATTCCGAACAGGGTCAGATATCTCTGGATCATCGCGTTTGAGGTCTGTGCGTAGGCGCTGTCCGATTCCTCGATGCGCACGATCTGTTCCGGTGTGAGCACGTCGCCCGGCAGCGCGAGGACTTCACCTCGTGCGTGCTCGACCTTCATCGGTTCGACCTTGCGGGCGTCCGCATCGGCGACCGCGGAGGTCAGTTTGCGATCGACGAAGGCGGTCGCCTGAAGCGAGTCCATCAATCTCTGGACCACCACGGGCGTCACATCTCTCGGAAAACCAGCCCGACGTGCGAGCATCTCGAGTTCATGTTTGACGTCGGCTCTGCTTTCTTCGCTCTCACCAAGCTCGACCTCATCGTCCAACGGCATGGGGTCGAACACCATGCCCTCACCTTCGTCGGTCGGTGCGAGGTCCGGAAGTGTCGCCCGATTGAGCGTGGTCTTGAACGCCTGCGAATCCTCGCTCGAGAGAATAGGGTTCTTGCGCCACAGGTAGGTGATGAACGTCTTCGTCCAGTTGTTCCACTTCGTGTCCGATTCGCCGTTTTCCGGAGCGTATTCCTGGACGATGGACAGCGCGTCCTGCGTCAATCCGAACTCGGTGACCAGGGCTTCGTTCACATCGGCGATGGACTTGCTCTCCGCGACCGCCGCCGGCAGGCCCTCCAGAGCCGCCTGCATGCGATCGAGATACGCGCGCCGCGGTGCGAAGATGAGCGGGGCGGCCTGTCGGGCCGCGGTACGAGCCCGCTCCGTGGCCTGGTCGTCCTCGACTTCGAAGTCGACGAGATTCACGATGGGTTGATCGATGAGTTCGCCCACGTACGGCCGACGGGCGCCCTGCGCCCAGGCGATCAGACTGGTCAACATGACCACGAACACCGTGCTGGTGATCAGTCCGTAGACGACCTGTGGTTTTCTGAGCCTGACCCAGAATTCACCGGTGGTGCGCGGAAGGCGTCGCCTCAGTTCCTGCCGTCGAAGGGTCGATGATGCCTTGCCGGGTTTTCCAGGACGGGCTGAATTCGAACTCATTCAGGTGGCTCCAGCTCGTGCTTGATCGGGAATGCGCGGCATCCCTCGGCTTGGCGTACGTTCGGTGTCCTTCGTCAGCGGTGTGAATTCACCTCAGAAGGGTATCTCCATTATCGTCAGATCCCCACCTCTCAGACGATGCTTCTCTTGAAGAGGTTCAATCATTCAGGGAGGGGATTGACGTTTATCGGACTCCTACCGGCCTTTTCCGCCCTCCCGCGTCGATTTATTGTCCCGCTTCTTGGTCGAGTACCATGCCCCCGTGGCACGATCTCGTGATTCGGAGCCATCAGATGGTCCGGGAGGATGCTTCACGATGATGCCGATCCGAATCTTGATCCTCCTCGGCACCCTTCTGATCACCGTTGTCTGGTGCAGTGGTTGTGGCGGAGGCAAGCCCAACCCCGTCTCGAGCAACATCTCGTATGGACCGAACGATGACTTCGCGACCCGGATTCTCGATCGGTCCGAACGACGGAGGATTCTTTCAATCATGGAGGCCTCGGTCGTCGGTCCGACGGACGACGGCGCCCGGCCCGCCCCTTACGGAGTGCGCTGGAAGGACGTCCATTCCGCTGCGATCGCCGCGGGAGCGACACTCGAGCTCGCGGTTCTGTCCGTCGAGTCCGATTCCGAGGGAACCCTGAAGACCGTCGAGCTCATCTCGATTCGAGAAGTGCCCGTGACGCTTCTCGTGCGACGTGCGCCACCCCCCGAGATCTACACCGCCACCGCCACCGCGGGCCTCTTCGAGGATCAGGTCGAACTGGCTGATCGGTTTCTCGACGCATTCAACGTCTCGATGAGGAATTTCGGACGCAAGCCCGGCTGGATCGAAATGACCAACGAATGACTCCCGACCCGGATCGTTCCGGGGCTCATCCTTCCAGGGAGGCGGCCTCGAATCGAAGAAGCGTCTCCAGCGCACCGGCGGCCTCGAGCAGTGTCTTCTCATCGAATGCCTGGGCCTGCAGATGGAGACCGATCGGAAGCGCCTTCTCGGAGTCATCGGTGCCTGATGGAATCGAGATGCCGCAGATCCCGGCCATGTTGTTGTTGACCGTGTAGATGTCGCAGAGATACATCGCCACGGGATCAGGCTTCCCCCCCAGCTCGAACGCGGTCGAGGGAGCCGTGGGTCCGAGCAGTACATCACATTGTTCGAAGGCGCGGTCGAACTCCTGCTTGATCAGCCTGCGCACCTTCAAAGCCTTGTTGTAATAGGCGTCGTAGTATCCCGAACTCAGCACGTACGTTCCGAGCATGATCCGCCGCTGGACCTCTGGTCCGAAGCCCTCGCTTCGCGAGCGCGCGTACAGATCGTCGACCGAATCAATCGGTTCCTTCGATCGGTGTCCGTATCTGATTCCGTCGTACCTCGCGAGGTTGCTCGAGGCTTCCGCCGGAGCGATCACGTAGTAGGTCGAGATGCCGGTCTTGGTGAGAGGAAGATCGATGTCGATGATTTCCGCACCAGCCTCCTTGAGAAGCCCGATCGCTCGATCGACATCCGCATCAACCGCCGGCTCGTTCGTGCCGGGTTCGCGATACTGCTTCGGGACACCGACTCGCAATCCCTCTGGAAAGTCGCCGCCAAGCCGGGCTTCCGCCGCTGGTTCGGGGGCGGAGGTCGAATCCCGATCGTCGACTCCGCAGATCACATCGAGGATGATCGAGGCGTCCTCGACGCTCCTGGTCAGAGGACCGATCTGATCGAGGCTGGAGCCGAACGCCACGAGCCCGTATCGACTCACCCGTCCGTAGCTCGGTTTGAGCCCCACGCAACCGCACAGCGCGGCCGGCTGCCTGATCGACCCGCCCGTGTCCGAGCCCAGGGTCGCGGGGACGAGTCCGGCGGCCACCGCTGCCGAGCTTCCACCGCTCGATCCTCCGGGGACACGACCGGTGTCCCAGGGATTTCGCACCGCTCCGAACACGCATGACTCGGTGGAGGATCCCATCGCGAATTCATCACAGTTGGTTCGACCCACCGGGATGGCGCCTGCTTCACGAAGTCTCGTCACCACGGTGGCTTCGTACGGGGATCTGTATCCCTCGAGCATCCTGGAACCGCAGCTGGTGGTTCCCTCGGTGGTCGCGATGTTGTCCTTGATGCCGATCGGAACACCCGTGAGGGGGCCCGGATCCTCGCCTCGTGCGAGGCGTTCATCGATCTTGCGGGCTTCATTCATCGCTTCGTCATCGAACGTCTCCCGAAAGGCGTTGGTCTCCGGGTTCAGGATCCGGATCCGTTCCAGCGTGTCCTTCATGACAGACTCCGCGCTGATCTTTCCGGCACGAATCTCGTCCCGAATCTCACGACAGCTTCTGAAGTCTCTCGAGGTCATGATTCACCTCCCAGCACCTTGGGCACCGAGATGAAGGGTTCGACGACCTCCGGCGCGTTTCCAAGCAGAGCCTCCACCGGCATGGCCTCGGCGGGAATGTCCTCATCCAGTCGGTTGTTCAGCGGAATGGGGTGCGCCATGGGCTCGACGCCTTCGACGTCGAGCTTCTCGAGCTCCATGATGTGCTCGAGTATCGAGGAAAGTTGCCCCGCATAGAGCGTGATCTCGTCTTCATTCAGTTTGAGTCGAGCGAGTTTCGCCACCTTTTCGACTTCCTGAATACTCAGTTCATTCTTTTTCGGACCTGTCATGAGATCAGGGTAGCAGGGTCGGACCGATTGGTTCGAGCCGGATACACTTCTCCCACGTGCAGGTCGACGAAATCCGGGTGGTTTCGGTCGCCTTTCCTTCGATTCCACCGATCCGGATCCCTCACATCGATGACCCCCAAGAGCAGTCTTTCATCCTTGCTGTTTCGTTCGGCCACCGTGGTGATCCTTCTCGGCGGCGGCATGTCCATCGCCCTATGGCTCACCATGACCAGTCCGATTCCAAGCACGTCCGAGCGACCCGAGGAACTGCGACGGGTCTCAGTGGTCGAGGTCGTCCCTCGCAGGCTCGGTCGCACGTGGAATGGCTACGGTCTCGCCGAGGCGTTGACGTCCGCTGACATCCCCGCCGAAGTCCCCTCCATCGTGATCGATGTTCCCGACACCATTCGGATCGGTCGTCGGGTCGCGGCAGGTGAACTGATCGCGTTGCTGGATGCCGAGGATTTCCGACGTCAGTATGAAATCGCGGAACGAACCCTCACTGAGATCTCCACCAACCTGGAACAGCTGGACATCGACGAGGCGAATGCCCGGCGGTTGGTCGAACTCGGAGAACAGGACCTGGAGATCGTTCGTGCCGAGCTGACTCGCATCCAGACGGCCCGTGACAACGGCGCCGCGAACCCGCGCGAGGTCGATCTCGTGCGCCAGAGGGTCGTCCAGTCGGAAACCGCACTCACCTCCATTCGCGAACGTCTGCAGGCCGTCCCCATTCGTCGACGTCTGTTCGAGAACCAACGGGCATCTCAGAGGGACGCTCGTGAAATCGCCGCTCGCAATGTCGAGCGCTGTCGGGTCCTCAGTCCCATCGATGGTGTGATCGAGGCCGTGGAGGTCGAACCCGGGGAGCGTGTCGTGCCCGGTCAGCGGATCGCCCGCGTCGTCGATCTCTCGAGAATGAACATCGAGCTTCGACTCCCTTCGAGCGCGCGCCCGTCCATCTTCAAGGGTAGCGACGTGGATATCTCGGCTCGTGGCGTCGAACTCAGAACCTGGAGCGGTACCATCAATCGAATCTCCCCGGTCGACGATCCGATCTCCAGAACGATGACTGCCTTCGTCGAACTCGAGCAGGGGATGGGGTCCGATGATCCCGATTCCGTCGATTTTCTCGCACCGGGGACCTTCGTTGTCACCACCGTGCTCGCTCGCGATCTCAAGGAGCGAATCGTCGTTCCTCAGTCCTCCGTGAAACAGAATCGAATCTGGTTCGTTCTCGACGACAACGTCGTTCGTTCGGTCGACGCCCGGATCGCTTTTCCGATCGAGTCCGATGAGGGGAGATCCAGGGAACTCGCTCTCGACAACGAACTTCCCGACGGCGCACGTGTTCTTCTCGATGCATCGAGAACACCTTCCGTCGGCACGGTGATCAATCCTGATGTGATCGATCTGTTGCCCGCCGAGGAGCCCTCCCCGTGAGTCTCCCTGCGTTCGGCGTTCGCAATCCGGTTCCCGTCAACCTCCTCATGGCCGCGACGATCATCATCGGAATCTATTCCGTACTGACCATGCGTCGTGAGTTCTTCCCCGAGGTTGACTCTCAGGCCGCCTACATCACCATGGTCTATCCGGGCGCGACACCGGAGGAGATCGAGGAATCGATGGTCTTCAAGGTGGAGGAGGCTCTGGATTCGATCGACGAGATCAAACGGATCAGAACGACGATCAGCGAGGGCTACGCCGGAATATCCGCTGAATTCAATGACGGGGTGAACGTTCAGAAGACGCTTGATGAGATCGAACGGACCCTCGACCGGGTCCAGGATCTTCCCGCCGATGCCGAACGGATTCAGATCACCGAGATGATCCCCAACATGCCGGCGATCCAGCTCAACCTCTGGGGTGATGCCAACGAGGAGGAACTCAAGCGTGGGCTTCGTCGCATCAAGGAGGATCTCGAATCACTTCCCGGAATGGGTTCCCTACTGGAGACCGGTGTCCGGCAGTATGAGATCTCCGTGGACGTCGATTCGCAGGCGCTTCTCGAGAACGGTCTTTCCATGCCGATGGTGTCGGATGCGATTTCCGCGTGGATGTCGGAGCTGCCCAGTGGGACGCTCAAGACCGGACGCGGCAACATCAACGTGCGAACGGTCGGCGTCGACGTCCGCTCCGATTCGATCAAGTCCATCGTTCTTCGCGCCAATCCCGATGGCTCGCTGTTGACTGTGGGTGATGTCGCGGAGGTTGTCGAGGGATACATCGACGTCGACATCGTCCAGCGATTCAATGGTGAACCGGCGGCGGATCTCACGGTCTTCCGCGAGGGAAGTCAGGATGCCATCGAGATCTCCTCCATGGTCAAGTCATACGTGCGCGGTCGGAATCAACAGCCGTTCGACGGGTCCACGCTCGATCGTCTCATGGAACGCTCGAACTGGAAGGCCTGGTCCTTGGGCGCTTCGAGTCTGGACGAGCTCCCCGGAACGCTCTCCACCAGTACCGATCTGTCTCGCTTCATCCAGGGGCGTCTCGAACTTCTCACCCGAAACGCCACCCAGGGTGCGATACTCGTGTTTCTCGCGCTCTTTCTGGTTCTCAACATCAGAACGTCGCTATGGGTCATGATCGGTCTGATCACCGCAGTCGCCGGAACCCTGGTGGCGATGTACTTCCTGGGCATCACCCTCAACCTTCTCACCATGTTCGGCCTGTTGGTCACGCTGGGCATGCTGACCGACGATGCGATCGTGGTGGCGGAGAACATTCAGGCCGAGGCTGAGGGTGGTGACGATCCGGAGGCGGCCGCGATCAAGGGAGGCAATCAGGTCGCCTGGCCCGTTCTGGGCACCGTCTCGACCACGATCGTCGCCTTCATCCCACTCCTCTTCATCCAGGGACAGATAGGTGATCTGATGGGAGCGCTTCCCTGGGTGGTGGTGTGCGCCCTGGCTTCGAGCTACATCGAATCGATCCTCATTCTTCCCAGTCACATGGCCCACGCGATCAAGCGACACCAGAAGAAGAAGTCAGGACGCATCATGCGACGGCTCGACGCCTTCAGCGACTGGCGCGATCGCGTTCTTCTCGCTTGGATCATCGAGCGATACACATCCTTCACTCGAAAGGCGCTGAACTACCGCTACATCACGACCGCCACCGCCCTCGGCCTGCTCGTGATCTCCCTCGGTCTGGTCACCGGTCGGCGCGTCCCCTTCGAGTTTCTTCCAGTGCAGGATGCCGAGAACATGCTGGTCGAAGTCCGCATGCCGACCGGGACCTCGCTGGAAAAGACGTCCGAATTCATCGCTCGCATCGAGAATATCGCCCGAAAACAGGATGAGCTCGCCGCGATATCGACCACGATCGGGTCATCCTTCGACATCGCGACCGGAGCCATGGGTTCGACCTCGACAAACAACGGACAGATCTTCCTCGAACTGAAACCCATCGAACAACGAGAGCGGTCGAGCGGCGAAGTCGTGGAGTCCATCCGAGTCGAAATGGGCGACGTTTCAGAAGCCGACGAGGTGAGTTTCACGACTCTGGATGGCGGTCCCGGTGGCAAGGACATCACCATCCGCATCGCTGGCGCCGATCGTGATGCGATCATTCCCGTCGTGCGTGAGGTGGAGGATCTGGTCAACAGTTTCGACGGGATCCTCAGCGTGAGCAATGACGATGTGATCGGTCAGAAGGAGATCCGGGTCCATCTGCGCCCCGGCGCCGCGGCTCTTGGTTTCACCGTGGTCGACATCTCTCGTCAGTTGCGAGCCGCACTGTACGGCCTCGAAGCTCATGTCTTCAGTGAGAACAGGGAGGACATCGACGTTCGCGTGCAACTGGATGCGGACTCCCGAAACCGTCTGCAGGATCTCGAGCAGATGTGGATTCTCTCACCCGCTGGAGCTCTGGTCCCGCTTTCCGAAGTCGCACGGCTCGAGGAGGCAGAGGGCTACACCACGATCAAGAGGATCGATCGCCAACGTGCCATCAACGTCTTCGCGGACACCGATGTCGCGACCAGTCCGGAAGAGCTCTACCGTGAGATGATCGGCCCTCTCGCCGAGATCGAGGAGAAGTGGCCCGAGATTCAGATTCGTTCCGGTGGCAGGCAGGCCGACGTGGCTGAGGCCTTCTCCACGCTTCCTGTCGCCTTCGGTGCAGCACTCCTCATGATCTACGTGATTCTGGCCTGGCTGTTCGCCAGTTACTTCCAACCCATCGCGGTGATGCTGGCCATCCCGTTCGGGTTCATCGGAGTGATCTGGGGGCACCTGTTGCTTGGATTCGAGATGACGTTTCTCAGTCTCATCGGTGTCGTGGCGCTCGCTGGAATCGTCGTCAACAATTCCTTGATCCTGATCGATTTCTTCAACACGTTCCGCAGGAACGGATTGTCTCTGATCGATGCGTTGCTCGAAGCAGGACGCCGTCGTCTCAGACCCATCGTCCTGACCACCGCCACCACGGTGCTCGGGCTCTCCCCTCTGATGCTCGAGCAGTCATTCCAGGCCCGCTTCCTGATTCCCATGGCGATTTCGATCACCGCGGGTCTCGTCTCCTCGACCGCGCTCACCCTGATCGTCCTCCCGGCGATCATCGTGATTCTCGACGATATCAACCGTTTCTTCTATCGCCTCTGGTTCGGTGTGCCTCGTCCGGAATCGACCGAGTCCGTCAGACGGCCCGGAGCGGACGACGATCTCGACGACTGATGAGGAAGCTCGCGGTCTCCGTGCCCAGTTCCGAGGCGAGTCTTCTCGCAAGCACCGGAAGATAGCCCCTCTCGGTGTCGGTGTGTCCCGCCAGAAGAACGGTGCATCCCGCCGCNTGTGCCTTGAGCAGATCGTGGTGTGACATCTCACCGGTGAGGAAGAGCGTGCATCCCTGCGCGATCGCCTCGTCGAGAAGCGANCCTCCNGATCCNGCGCAGAGTCCGATCGTCCGNTGTTGTCTGACCCTGGTTCGTGCACGTGCGAGNTTCAGCTCGCCGACGTCCGTTCNGTTCTTGATCANTTCCACCGCTTTTCGCAACGAGATCGCACGNTCNAGAACCACCTTTCGNCCTGCNCCGATTTCACGCACTGGAAGTGGTTCCAGGGCATAGATCTCGATNGGAGGCTCCTCGTANGGGTGGAAGCTCGCCAATGCCCTGACCGCGGCGGGAAGCGTCTGACGTGGACAGACCATCTCCAACCGGCTTTCGGAGAGCCTTTCAAGCCTGCCCGACGCACCGACTCTGGGTGAGCTCTTGGCACTGCCATGAAAGGTTCCCGTTCCGGAGAGCTCGAACGAACACCTCTGATACTCGCCGATCGTCCCCGCNCCGACCGAAGCAAGTCCGTCCCTGATCTTGTCGACGGNATCCTCCGGGCAGAAGGTCACGATCTTGCACAGTTCCGAGCCTGCGGATCCGCTCAANGGNACAAGCGCTCTTCTGTCACCACTGCCAAGGCAGTCCGCGAGCCAGTCGTTCACNCCTCCGATNGCCGCATCAAGNGCCGTGTGCGGAGAATAGACATGCAGNCCNGCTCGACTCGCCCCCAGAATGATCCTCTCCGATGGCTGGTTCGAGCCAAGTCNCTGNATCGGTTTGAAGATGGGGGGGTGATAGGCGACNACCATGTCCACCTTCTGTTCGACGGCCTCTTCNAGCACCGGTTCGGTCAGATCGATGGTCAACAGCACCCGGTTCACACGATCTCGCGCCCCTCGAATCATCTCGCCCACGTTGTCCCATTCCTCCGCGTACTGCANTGGTGCGATCGTCTCGAGCGCTTCGCGCATNCGTTCCGCGGTGGTAGGCATGATTTCNANGCTCCTGCACTTGGGGTCCTGATTCCAGACGATCTTACAAGCTGCCCGCTGGGAAGNCATTGGTCGCCATGATGAACCCCGTTTCAGATACCGCAANCGCGACTTTCGCCGGAAATCATCCCGATGANCGTTNGGATTCGANNGATGNCCGAGCNCGATCTCNTCGTCTCNTNCGAAACCGACCTTNCCGCNGATCATCAATNCCTCCCANATGTTCGGCATGAAAAACTCACCGAGACACTCGATTNCTCTCCTGTTGATCCGGTTTGTTGCGTATCGTTGTCCAGAANNAGGNGGGCNGATCATGCTGNNAANGCCCGNGTNNNNCGCTTCAAGGNNCNTGTNNTCAAGCAGACAAGGAACATCACGTGTCNACCAGCTCCAAGATCTCCGATCNCTCCGGAAACAGCCCTTCGATTCGAAAGGGAGTGAAGCATTTCGTTCTCGATACGAATGTTCTNCTGCATGATCCGACCGCCCTGTTCCAGTTCGAAGAGCACGTGGTCGTCATTCCACTGACNGTCATCGAGGAGATCGATCGATTCAAGAAGAACAATGACGAGACCGGTCGGAATTCCCGCCAGGCGATCCGCTCGCTCGACGGACTGCGTGAAAAGGGCCGTCTCTTCGAGGGCGTCTGCTGGAACGAATCAGGAGGGGTCGTGCGCATCGACCGCTGCGATCGTTCCCTGAACATCTCCCTTGATCTGGACATCGCGGACAATCGCATTCTTGGCGTCGCTCACGCTCTCCACGCGTCGGGTGCATCGACGTTCTTCATCTCGAAGGACATCAACGCCCGGGTGAAGTGCGATGCGCTCGAGATTCCCTGCGAGGATTTCGAGGCTGGAAGAATCGACATGGACTGGTTGTACGGCGGCTA
Source organism: Phycisphaerae bacterium (assembly GCA_002709755.1). Classification (GTDB taxonomy): domain Bacteria; phylum Planctomycetota; class Phycisphaerae; order Phycisphaerales; family SM1A02; genus UBA8087. The sequence continues at coordinate 4,920 of PAQN01000045.1, read as the reverse complement.
CATCGAGGTGGACGTCGATGCCTCGATGATCGANGAGCTCTACGAGGAGCGACAACTCAGNCTTGCCAAACTCGAAGGNCTNTCCCTGCGCAANTCATCCGGGTCCGATCTGGACNGGCTCGACGTCTATCCCAACGAATTCATCGTGCTTCGTGACAGGGAGGACGAGGAGCATNCNGGTCTCGCGCGGGTTCTGGCAGACACCGGCCATGTGATTCCCGTGACCGGTCCGAGAAAGCCGGTCTACGGGATCATCGCTCGCAACGTNCAGCAGACCATGGCGCTNGATCTTCTGCTCGACGACGACGTCAAGATCATCACCCTGATCGGTCCCGCCGGGACGGGAAAGACATTGCTCGCGCTCGCCGCGGGGCTTCAGAAGGTGATCAAGGAGGAGCATTTCGACAAGCTNCTGACCGCTCGACCGATCATGCCTCTCGGTCGCGACATCGGTTTCCTTCCCGGTGACAAGGACGAGAAGATGGCCATGTGGATGCAACCGATCTTCGACAACATCGCCTATCTCCTCTCCACGCGGGGCAGTCACCTCAANGACGCCGACAGTCNCACGCCCGAGCAGCGNCTCGACCGNCTCATGGCCACCGGACAGATCGTCCTCGAGCCGATCACCTACATTCGTGGCCGGTCCATTCCCCATCAGTTCATGATCGTCGATGAAGCGCAGAACCTCTCACCGCATGAAGTGCGAACCATCGTGTCACGTGTCGGCGAGGGGACCAAGATCATCCTCTGCGGTGACATCGAACAGATCGACTCGCCATACCTCGATTCGGCCAGCAACGGTCTCACACATGTCATCGATCGGCTTCGTGGTCATCGGATCGCCGGTCATGTCTCACTTTCCAGCACCGAGCGAAGTGAGCTCGCGAAGATAGCCTCGGAGCTTCTCTGACCACAATTCGAGCGTCGGTTGCAACTATAGTGCGCACATGCATGTCACTTCGCCCCAGACTTCCGATGCCACGGAGGGTGCTCTGGTTCATCCCCGCTATCACGGCATGGACTTCATTCGTGCTGTGATGATGCTTCTGGGAGTCGTGCTCCACACCGCCCTTGTCTTCGAGCAACAGGATGGCTTCTGGATCTATCAAGATCCCGACACGAGTCCGTTCGCGGGTCTCGTCGCTCTTCTGATCCACATCTTCCGCATGCCGGTCTTCTTCGTGATGGCCGGCTTCTTCGGTGCGATGCTCTTCGTCCGCAGAGGCGCCGCGGTCTTCGGGGGTCATCGGTTCGAGCGGATCGTCATACCCCTGGTGATCGGTTGGTTCCTGCTTTACCCGCTTCTCATGTGGTCGTTGAGTTTCGCCCTGACTCATGAGATGCAACCCGGCGATGATCATTCGATCGTGGGGGCTCTGGCAACGATGAGCTGGAGCCTCGATTTCCAGGACCCGGGCCCCATGCATCTCTGGTTTCTGTACTACCTCGTCTATTACTACGTCTTTTTCGCGGTCATGAGCCTCGTCCTGGGAACCATGGCTCCTCCATTGGTCAGGTTCTTCAGGACCTGTATTCAGGGGCTCTCACTCGGCAGGTTTCGTTGGTTCCGCCTCCCGGCCCTCACCCTCGTGTCCTTTCCCCTGATGCTGACCATGAACGACGTCGGTTTCGACACGCCGATGGAATGGGCCCCCTCGTGGAACGTCCTTGGAGCGTACGCGCTTTATTTCGGTGTCGGATGGGTCTGCTACCACCACCGTGAACTCATCGTGGCTCTCCAGCGTTTCGCCTGGACACGGCTCCTTGGTGGTGTTCTGTTGCTCATCATCGCGGCGATTCTCTCGATCATCTGGCACCTGTCCTCCCTCGCACCGGAATCCGATGCGCTGGATCCCGGCATTGCGTCACTGCTTTTCATGATCACGCAGCTCGTGCAGGTCGTCGCCATATGGCTGCTGGTGATGGGATTGACAGGTGTCTGCGAGCGAGTCTTCCGCAGGGAGAATCAGGTCGTCCGCTATCTGGTCGATGCGTCCTACTGGATCTACCTGATGCATCTTCCGTTGACCATCTTCATTCCCGCATGCTTCCGTTTCTGGAACATCGACGGCACCCTCAAGATGTTTCTGATGATGGTTCTCGTGACGATTCCGCTTCTGGTCAGCTACCACCTGCTCGTTCGGGGGACCGTGCTCGGTATCGTTCTCAGCGGGCGTCGATATCCCGTCTGGCCTCTCACCGGACGAAGTCCTGCCAACACGGAATGATGTCACTCCGATCGCGGAGGCTCAGCCGAGAAAGTTCGAGAGATCCCCGATCGTGTTGATCCGGATCCCGAAATTCTCTCCGACCTTCACCGCGACGCCCTGGCCGACGGCCTTGTTGTTGATGAGAATCTCGAGATCCTCGTCCGCGGACCTCGGGAATTCGATGATGGCCCCGGGCTCGAGGGCGACGACATCCTTCACAGGCATCGACCTGGCGGCGATCTGCACGATCAATGGAACTTCAAGGTCGAGAATTGGAGTGTTCTCCGGGGTCATACCAATGTTATCGGCAGCATGAACCCTCGAGGTTGAGCTCGCCTGCTAGGAGAATCGATGAAAAGCCCGATTCATTCATTCATTTGGAGGGAGCGATCCCGAAATCGGGCGGGAACCCAGCTCATCCTTCGAAGGTGGTCATCACCAGACTGACGTTGTGACCGCCGAATCCGAAGGAGTTGTTCAGGGCCGCCTTGATCGGGGTCCTGCGAGCTTCGTTCGCGACGAAATCCAGGTCCATGCCATCATCGGGGTCCTCGAGATTGATGGTGGGGGGGACGATGCCCTCTTCGAGCGCCTTGGCGACGAAGATGGTCTCCACGCCTCCGGCTGCGCCCAGAGTGTGTCCGGTCATCGACTTGGTCGAGGACACCATCATCTTGTAGGCATGATCTCCGAAGAGCTTCTTCACCGCGGCGACCTCTGCGATGTCTCCGAGCGGGGTCGACGTGCCGTGTGCGTTCACGTAATCGATCTGATCCGGGGTCATGCCCGCGCTCTTCAAGGCGTGAAGCATGGCGTGGTAGGCGCCGGTGCCATCTTCGTCAGGTGCGGCGATGTGTCCGGCATCGCCACTGGAGCCGAATCCGACGATCTCCGCATAGATCTTCGCACCACGAGCCTGGGCGTGTTCAAGGTCCTCGAGCACCACGACGCCCGCACCTTCCGAAAGCAGGAATCCATCACGCCCTCGATCGAACGGTCTCGAGGCTCCCTGGGGATCGTCGTTTCTGGTCGAGAGTGCGCGCATCTTCGCGAACGCACTCAGGGGAAGTCTCGTGATCGGCGCTTCGGTACCGCCCGCGACCATCAGCTTGGCATCCCCACGCTGGATGAGGTGGAAGGCTGCTCCGATCGAGTGGGCGCCCGAGGCGCAAGCGGTTGCGACCGCGGTGTTGGCGCCCCTGAGATTCAGTCTGATCGAAAGATTGCCGGCGGACGCGTTCACCATGAGTTTGGGGACCGTGAACGGGCTGACCTTCCTCGGACCGCTCGTCATCAGCTTCGCGAACTGTTCTTCCATGGTGATGACGCCACCGATGCCCGAACCCAGAGCCACTCCCTGCATGTAGGGATCATCCGAGTTCACGAAGTCGAATCCGGAGTCTTCGGCCGCTTCGATCCCCGCACACATCGCCAGAACGCTCGCGCGATCCATCTTCTTGACCTCGCCCGCTTCGATGCGTCGGGTGGGATCGAAGTCACGAACTTCGCCGGCGATGTTGACGGTCCAGTTGTCATCCTGTGTGAAAGCCGTCAATGGACCGATGCCCGAGCGCCCTGCGACGATTCCATCCCAGGTGCTCTCGACATCATTTCCTAGATTCGTGACGGCTCCAAGTCCGGTGATGACGACTCGTCGCAGCTGAATTGTCTGGTTGGCAGCCAACTTGGATCCAATCGAATTCGAGAATGCTTGATCGAGCTCGCCGGCCGGGATGTTTGGCCACCCCGAGCCGATGGGCTCCGTGCGAAACAGGTGCTAGATCGGCGAACGCCGGATCAGCCGTCCATGTGTTCCTTGATGAACTCGATCGCATGACCGACCGTGCTGATCTTCTCGGCCTGGTCGTCGGGGATGGTGGTGTCGAATTCGTCTTCGAATTCCATCACCAGTTCGACGGTGTCCAGGCTGTCTGCGTTCAAGTCGTTGGTGAAGCTGGTCTCTCGGGTGATTTCACCCTTGTCGACACCCATCTGCTCAGCAACAATTTCGATGACCTTGGTTTCGATTTCAGCTTCGTTCACGTTCAAATTCTCCTCGCAGAATGTGCGTTTTTTTCGAGGGCCGCACTATAACGGTGCAGCCCGTTCTCTGAAAGTTGTTCACGATGTTCATCGCTCAGATCTTGTGGTCCGAGGCCTGAAGGACCCCGTTGAAAGTCGTGCAAGTCCATTGATTGCAGTGACATGCGATCACATCGCCAGGCCGCCGTCGACCACCAGAACTTGTCCTGTGACATAGCCCGAATCGTCCGAACTCAGCCACGACACCGCGTTTGCGATCTCTTCCGGTTCACCAAGCCTTCGTACTGGGATTCTTGGGGCGACTTCCTTCAGCAACTCATCTCCGAGGATGTCCGTCATGTCCGTCTTGATGAAACCGGGCGCCACCACGTTCACGGTCACGCCCTTCGCGCCCAGCTCCTTCGCCATGGACTTGCTCATGCCGACCATCGCCGCCTTGGAGGCCGCGTAGTTGGTCTGGCCGGGATTGCCCATGAGGCCCGAAACCGAGCCGATGTTGATGATTCTTCCGAAGCGGGCCCGCATCATGGGTCGTGCCACGTGTCTTGATGCGATGAACGCCGAACGAAGATTGACGTTCAGCACATCGTCGAAATCATCATCGGACATGCGCATCACGAGACCGTCCTTGGTGATCCCGGCGTTGTTGACCAGCACGTCCACT
>PAQN01000044.1 GCA_002709755.1 Phycisphaerae bacterium | reverse complement strand
CGATAGATCCAGGTCACCGTGTCGATGAACAGCCAGACGAGACTCCCGATGAACTCGTTGATTTCGAACCAGGCGGCCCCGATGGAGTCGACCAGTTTGATGATGGAGCGTCCTGGTGTCACCGGATCAATCCTCCTGGGCTTGTTCAAGGGTCTCTGTGATCTTGAAGACCGTGTCGAGACGAGCGATCTCGAAGATCGATCGTACGCGTTCCTGCATGCCGAACAGCACGAGTCTGTTTCCCGATTGACTGGTCGTCTTAAGAGCCTCGACCAGTGTCGCGACTCCCGAGGAGTCCATGTAGGGGACGTCGTTCAGGTCGATGAAGACCGCTCCGTTGGCCTTCTGGATGCCCTTGGCTATTTCGGTTCGAAAGGCCGGTGCGCGACTGAGATCGATGTCCCCCTTCGGCTTCAGCAGGATCCCCGCGGGGAGTGTCTTGGTTTCGACTTCGATGTTCTGTTGTGAAGACATGATGTCCTTGATGCGCTCGTTTCAACGAGGCGTTTTGGTGTTTTCAGTGCAGTCGAGTGTCTTTGGTTTCAGGTGCTTCAGCAACGTGACGCGCATTCCCTTGCACTCCCGTTTGGCGAATGTGCATTCATCCATCACGTCCTTGATGATGTGCACGCCCAGTCCGCCGGGCTTGATGTCGTCCAGATCGCGGCCGCAGATATCGTCGGGGTCGATCTGCATCGCCTCGTCCTCGATCACGATCTTGATGCCCGGTTGATCATCCTTCAGCAACCAGATCGAGATGTTGATCGGCTGATCGTTCCTGTGCTGGTATCCGTGTCGGATGATGTTGGCCAGCGACTCGTCGACGGCAAGTGCGATGTGCCCCGACTCCACCACATCGAATCCGCACGTCTGCGTGAGTGACAGAATCAGTCCTCGAATGGAGGCGAGGTGTTTCGTGTCGCTCTTCAGATCGATCCTGATGTCTGCAGGGACGTTGTCGGAGGTCATGAGCCGATCTCCTGTCCGTTTCCGTTTTCCACCGGAGGTGTGATGGCGATCGTGCTGGTGCCGTTGCTTTCAAGCGCGTAGGCCCGCCATCTCTGGACGGCGTTGAATCGCAGTGCGCTGGGGTCGAAGAAGCGGTAGCCAAGGTCGTCTCCGCTGACCTCGGACAGGGCGCTGATCGCCATGAAGCGAACCAGATCGTCATCCGCATTCAGCAGTTCGACCATCGATTTCACATCCTGACGACTGATCCGGCCGGTCTTCAGGGCATCATTGATGGTCACTTCGATGGCATGGGTCCGTGCCGCCGGAGAGCCGGAATCGAAACCGCCCCGGGTGATCGACGGAGCCTCGCATCCGGACAGAAGGCAGGCTGCGCCGAGCAGCAGCGCCGGAGGCACCCACTTGATTTGAGCTTTCGCTGGTTTCACGTCTCGTAGGATACCGGGAGAATCGCGTTTTCGGTGGTTCTGGAACCTGCGACCGCCCACGAAGCCGTCTCATCGGGGTATTGTGTGAAATTCGAAGTTCCACCCTGATCATCGGAGCATTCGCATGACCCAAGGCGGTCCACAGAACACCGAACCCATCCTGATTCTCGACTTCGGCAGTCAGTACGCCCAACTCATCGCTCGTCGGGTCAGAGAGGCCGGCGCATTCAGTCTGCTCGTCGCGCCGGAGACCCCTTTGGAGACCTTGAAATCGCTCTCTCCCAAGGGCGTGATTCTGTCGGGTGGTCCGTCCAGTGTTCATGAGGATGGCGCCCCTCGTTGCGACGAGCGTCTTTTCGAGCTTGGCGTTCCGGTTCTCGGCATCTGTTACGGCATGCAGCTGGGCTGTCAGTTGCTTGGCGCGACCGTCGAACCCGCACCCTCTCGGGAATACGGTCGTGCGAAGCTCGACATCGATTCATCCGAAGGACTTCTCGGCGGCATTCCTTCGATGACGTCGGTCTGGATGAGTCATGGTGATCAGGTGTCAGGTCTGAGCGAGAACTTCACCGCGCTCGCCCACACCGACACCTGCCCGTTCGCCGCGGTCATGCACGACGAACTTCCCTTCTATGGCGTGCAATTCCATCCCGAGGTGACCCACACGCCGCACGGTGTCGACATTCTGAGAAACTTCCTTTTCGGCATCTGCGGCTGTTCCGGGAGTTGGAAGATGAGCGAATTCATGGAAGCGGAATGTGCCAGAGTGAAGGCCCAGGTCGGTGATGGCCGGGTGATCTGCGGTCTTTCGGGTGGGGTCGACTCCTCCGTGGTGGCCGCCTTGCTGGCCCGCGCGATCGGCGACCAGCTCACCTACATCTTCGTGGACAATGGTCTGCTCAGAAAGAATGAACGTGAACTCGTGGAGCGCACGTTTCGCGGCCACTTCGACATCGATCTTCGCGTCATCGATGCGTCAGCGGACTTCCTCAAGGATCTCGAGGGTGTCACCGATCCGCAGGAGAAGCGTCGCTTGATCGGGCATCGATTCATCGAGGTCTTCCGGCAGGCTGCCGCGGAGGTCGAAGGAGGGGTCCGCTTCCTCGCGCAGGGCACTCTGTATCCCGATGTGATCGAGAGCGGCCAGTCCCTCGCGGGAACCGCGGCCAACATCAAGCTCCACCACAACGTCGGCGGGCTTCCCGAGGAGCTCGGTTTCGAACTCGTCGAGCCGCTTCGTGATCTCTTCAAGGACGAAGTGCGTGCGTTGGGCGAGGTTCTGGGGCTTCCCGCCTCGATCGTCTGGCGGCACCCGTTCCCCGGTCCGGGGCTTGCGGTTCGGGTCCTCGGCGACATCACCCAGGACAAGCTCGACCTGCTCTGTGACTGTGATGAGATCCTGCTCGAGGAGATCGTCGCGAACGAGCTCTATCGTTCGACGAACCAGGTCTTCGCGGTGCTTCTGCCCGTTCGCTCGGTCGGGGTGATGGGGGATGGGCGGACCTACGACTCGGTCGTGGCGATTCGCGCCGTCGAGACTCAGGACTTCATGACCGCGGATTGGGCGCGCATTCCCTACGACGTGCTGGCGTCGATCTCGAACCGGATCATCAACGAGGTGAACGGCGTGAATCGCGTCGTCTACGACATCTCGTCGAAGCCGCCCGCCACCATCGAGTGGGAATGAATCGGCATGCACTGAGTCGAAACGTTCGTCCCTGAAAGCATTTTGGGAATCGAAAATGAATCAAAAACGAATTGAGCACGTGTTTTTTCGGGCCACTGTTCCTATGTGTCAGGTGAGCCTCTGCGGCCTCCCCGGACACGGCAAAATCACCCCTCGCCGCGTTCGACCTGTCACCAGTGACGTAAGTGAGGACAGATGCACCATCTGAAGTCCTACTTGAAGTTCCATTTGAAAATAGTGAACTTCATCTATCGTGCCATTATGCTCAGATTTGACAAGGGTTCATTCGCGGCCCTCTTCAATCTGAAATCCATTGTCACTGGAAGATCAGCGAGAGTGGCATGGGATGGAGCTTTTTTCTCCGTCACGGACAGGAAACTTCCGGACTTCAGGTATCGAATAAGGCATCAGCGCCAGTGTGATCTTGCATATCAAGACGGCGTCGAGAACAGAGCTAAAAGCCTGGGGGGCTGTTATTTTCTCGATCGGATAGATTTCAAGGACGGCGATGTCTTCTTCGATTGCGGCGCGAATGTCGGTGACATGAAGATTTGGTTCGAGTTGCGCAATCTGGATGTTGAGTACGTTGGATTCGAGCCGTCACCCATCGAGTTTGAGTGTTTGAAGCAGAACGTCTCCCCAAGCGTCGTTCACAATGTCGGTTTATGGAATCAAGAGGGCGAACTGACCTTTTATGTCAGTTCTCAAGGCGCCGATTCGTCTCTGATCGAGCCTCAGGACTATGACGAAAAAATCATAACTCAAACATTCCGGCTTGAAGACTACGTCGACAGGCCCGTCAAATGCTTGAAGCTTGAAGCCGAGGGCGCGGAGCCTGAGATTCTGCAAGGGATCGGAGATGCCCTTGGCATGGTTGAATACATCTCCGCCGACCTCGGGTACGAACGTGGTGTGAACGCTGAAAGCACTCTGATCCCAGTTACGAATTTTCTGCATTCAAGAGGTTTCGAGTTGGTCGTAATGGGTCATGACCGGATATGTGCTCTGTTCAGACGAAAGAACACCGGTCCCGGGCAGCCTGTCTAGACTCGAGTTCACACCTTCCACCAGTGCGGTCGAGATACGAGACTTTCTTCATGACCGCGGATTGGGCGCGTATTCCCTACGACGTGCTGTCGTCGATCTCGAACCGGATCATCAACGAAGTGAACGGCGTGAATCGCGTCGTCTACGACATCTCGTCGAAGCCGCCCGCACCATCGAGTGGGAATAGGTCTTCCGCAGATCCGTCGCGCCGGCACCCCGCGTGCCGTCCTCCCTGTCAGAACTCCCAGTCAGAGGCCGGGAAGATCATCTCGGCGGAAGCTCGTCCGAGTGATCATCAGTTCGAGCGTCTGGCACACCAGATCGATCTCCCGTTCCCGAAGTCGGTCATGAAAGGGGAGGCTGATCGCTCGATCCGTGGCTCGTTCGGCGACCGGCCAGCTCTGCCCGTCCAGCACGGTGGGGGCGATCGAATGTTGCGCCAGTTCGATCAGCGGGTCACCGACGATCTCATGGCGCGACAGGCCTTCGATGACCTCGTCCCGTTCTTCGACCGAGAATCGGTCGCTCAGTCGGACCAGCATCCGGCTCCATCCCATCTGGACGCCTTCCGGGGCGGTCTGAAGAATCAGATCCGAGTGTCCGCTCAAGGCTCTGATGTAGCTGGCGGCCATTTCCGCTCGGCGGGCGATCACTGACTCGAGTTTTCCGAGTCTGACCAGACCCAGAGCCGCTCTGACATCATCCAGTGGGGCGTCGTAGCCCGGAGCGTTCGACGCCAGACGACCGTTGGGGCCGATCGCTCGCTTGCCGTTTCGAAGGTCACGAAGCAGCGCTGCCAGGTGGTCGTCGTGGGTGAGGATCAGACCGCCACTTTCGGTCGACAGAGGACTCGCCTGCCCCAGATCGATCACCGCCATGCGTCCGAATCGAGCCGAACGTTCTCCTCGCACGCTGCCTCCGATGGCCGGTCCGACGATCTCGATCATCGGAAATTCGGACCTGGTCGCGAGGGCCGCGAGTTCGTCCATGCCCGCGGGGCACCCGAGCGCCGAACTGGCCACCATGACCTTGGTTCGCTCGTTGATCGCCGCTTCCGCATCCTCGACTCTCATGCAGAGGGTTCGTGGATCGACGTCGATCGCACGAACCGTCGCGCCGAGGCGTTGTGCGCCAGCCGCCGCCGATCGTGCGCCGATGGCGGGCAGGATGATCTCGTCACCCGGTCCGATTCCGGTCGCCGCCAGAGCGAGTTCGATCGCGATGCCGCCCGAGGTCGCACTGATGCAGCATGTTCGATCGAACGCCGCGGCCGTCGCTTCTTCGAAGGCCTCCACCGTGGCATTGGCTTTCGAGAGACGAAGCAGATGTGAGATCCCCGCAAACTCCTCCGCGGTGATTCCCGTTCTGGTCAGTGAGATTTCCTCGCCCACTTTGCACTACTCCGTTTTCATCTGTGTCCGGGTGCGAGCGCTCGACCCGCGGACGGTTTGAGTGTTTCGTCAGTCGCTCGCGATGATTTCCTGAATCGCCTGATCCGAGTTTCCGGTTCTCTCCAACCATGCCCACGCCGCGATCGCTCGTATCGAGGCATCGACCCTGCCGCCTCCCGAGGCGATGGTCTGGAGTTCCTTCATCTGCTTGTTCGTCATGACTTCGTCGGACAAGGCCCGGATCACCAGTGAAATCGATTGAATGGTCGGATTTGGATGCTTTGCGAAAAGAATGGCATCGGTCTTCGCGGATCCATTGCTTGAATTCATGAGGCCGATGAGAGCGAATTCAGCGAGAACCTTCTGGTCGGAATTCGCGATCTGCCTCAGCATGCCCTGCAGTTCCGGAGAGCGACCGTCCGCCATCCCGGTGACCACTCTGCCGGCGCTTGGCTGGAGTCTGGGGTCACTCAACGCCCTTGACAGGATCGTCATCCAGATCGCTTCCGCGGTCTCAGGCGGGCAATGATCCGCAAGCGAGAGCGTCGCCTGCAGTGAGAGGGGGTGTTTCACATCAAGAAGATTTTTCGCATGAGGCATCAGTTCCGTGCCCCGACCGAATGCCTCTCCCGCCGCGGCCAGACGATCATTGAGGAGACGCCCGTCTCTGGTCCCGCTCCAGTCCTGGATCCGCAGTCCTCTATCGAATGCGGCGACGGCCAACCGTGATCGGTCTCCTGCCGCCTTGGCGTTGCGGCCGGCGGCCTTCCAGATCTCGATTCCCTCGGGGCACTCGCACGCCAGCGCCGCATCCGCCGCCGCGAGACGCAGGCTGCGCACGAAGTCCGTGTCAGAGGTCGCCATGCCAAGGATCGTCAGTCCCTCTCTGGTCGGGTGCCAGTTCGCGAGATCGATCAGCGCGGTGCCCACCAGCACCTTCGTCTGAGAATCCAGCTCCTGAAACGCCTCCATTTCCCTCTGGAGGTGTTCCGGTTCGCCGATCTCCGCCAGCAGCAAGGCTGCGATCATGCGTGTTGCGGGATCATCCATCTCGAGCAGTGGACGAATTCGACTCCCCAGTCCGGTGTCTTCTCCCGTGCCGATGATGTGCGCGAGAAGCATGAGTTCCTCGACTTCGGAGAGGTCCTCGATGTCGAGCACCGTCCGTGCCTGGGGAAGCTCGAGCAGATCGAGGTCGATCAGTGCGGAAATCGCGATCAGTCTCTCTCTCTGGTTGAAGCGGGTGAGGATCGGACGCAGTTCGACGGCCTCCCCCGTCTCAAGTTCGTTCAGTGCGAGCAGGGCATCGATCCTCAGCAGTGGCTGGTTCGAGTCGAGCAGGTCCTCGAACAGCGGAGTCAGATCCGAGTCACGTAATTGGCGCAATGCGAGAAGAATCTTGTGGTTCGAGCCATCTCGCGTCGGTTCGATGGCGGCTTTCAAGGCACGGACCGACGAATCGAACGGGTTCACTTCGATGTAGTTCTGTCCCTCCGCCGGTTCACCCGGCAGCAGGCAGGTGAGGGCGAGAATCAGCGATGAAAGCACGAAGTGATGACGATGTTCTGGCATGTCTCAAGTGTACACCAGCCCACCCTGCCTGAAACCCGCTACCTGCGGCTACATCGTTTCGAGACATCGTATTTCAACTGCTCGACCAGCTCTCGAAGAGTGATTTCGGCATCATCAGGCAGAGGAAGCGGGCGCGGGCTGTAGTTGCCTTCACCCATGGCCGCTTCGGCTGCCGCCAGATCCGCTTCGATTCTTCGGGCGGCGGTGTGCACCGTCGAATGGTTCTCGCGTCCCAGGCCGCGTGCGATCTCCGGAAAGCTCAGGGTGGTCAGGGAGCGGGCAAGGTGCACCACCAGACTGCGAGCGAGGACGACTCTGCGATGCCGACCGCGCCCGAGAAGTTCATCCGGCTCGATGCCCAGTCTTTGACAGACTGAATCGATGATCTCGCCCAGACGGACGGGGGTGCGAGGGCCTGGAGCGCTTTCGCCCTCGAACATCTGTTCCACCATGATCGCGCCGACGGCGCCTCCGCGCGTGCCATCGAGGCGTCGCAATGCGGCCAGCTTCATGAGCGCCCCATTGAGTTCGCGCACGGAACCGCTGAACCGGCCGGCAAGAAGTCGTGCGGCCGCTTCGGTCAACTGAAGATCCCGCTCCTCTGCAAGGCAGCGGACCATTTCTTCGCGCATCTGAATGTCCGGACGACCGATGCGAACCACCATTCCAGCGAGGAAACGGCTGGTGAGGGACGCGCTGAAGCGTCCGATCTGACGTGGGTGTTCGTCCGAGGCCAGGACGATCGAGGCGCCACTGAGGTTGATCGCATCGAGCGTGTGCAGGAATTCGTTCTGCGTTGCGGTCTTGTTGCTCAGGAAATGAATGTCGTCGATGGCGAGCAGATCCAGCTGTCTGATGCGACTTCTGAAGTTGTCGATCTTCCCACCCCGGACGGCCGCGATGTATTCGTTGGTGAATTCCTCTCCGGTCACGTAGCGGACTCGTCGGCTGCTGAGGGCGTTCTTCGAGGCTCGGATCCTGTGGTCGATCACGCCCTGAAGAAGATGGGTCTTGCCGATCCCGCATTCACCGTGGAGAAAGAGCATTTTCGGTGCGGCCTCGTGCTCTTCCGCCATCGACAGGGAGGCCTGGTAGGCGAGTCTGTTCGATCCTCCGATCACGAAGCTCTGCAGTTGACGGAGCATCTGCCGCCGGTCGTTGGAACGGCGTCTCAATCGCGGTCCGTATCTCTGTGCGTCCTCAGGGCTGACGGCCTGACTCGACGTCCTCGACCGGGGACCGCGTGCATCCTGATCGTCATCCGAGGTGATGTGGGTGGAGGCTCCGGAGCCTGGGGTCTGGGCCTGCTGACCATCGATTCCGTCCCGTCGAAACGCCTCCGGCGCGACGTGGAGACCGATCGAGGCGTTGTTGCCCAGAGTCTCACGAGCCACGGCTTCGAGATCGTCGGTGAAATGGCGGCGGATCCAATCAGCCACGAACTGGCTCTCCGCCGCGACATCGATCGTGTTCCCCGTGATCTTGATCTTGGTGGTGTGGTCGAACCACATGCCGAAACGATGCTTGCCGATTCGCTCGACGAGTCGGTCCGAGAAGAGGCCATTGGGGTCATGTGCGTCCTTGAACGAACGTCGAGGAGCCCGTTGGTCCTCTGTTTCATGCCGAGAGGGCTCTGTGAGTCTGTTTCGAGGTGTGACAGGCTTCTGAAACTCGGTTCGTGACGTTGGCTGCATCGGATTCGTTTCTCGAGAGGGATCGGGTCGAGAGGAGAATGAACGTCCTCGTCGAATCGAAGAGGGCGTTCGCACGGTCCATGACTGGTGCGTTGCGTGGCCGGAGGCGTGGTGCCCATGTGGTCCGGGTCGGGTCGACCTCGGGGCATGTCACAGCTTTCGTCCTGGCGACGATCGTCAGCAGTCATGATTTCGAATCCCTTCGTGAGAGGCGGACCATCTCCGGGGTGCCGGTCGGCATCGCGGATGGTCATGTGCCTGGACGAAGATCGCCCTCGCCTTGAAATCCCTGATGACGAATCACTTATGAACTCCGCTCGAGCGTGTCTGCCGTCGCAGTGGCCATTCGTCGAAGCAAACCTGGACCGGTATGTGGTTCCCAACAGCTCGGAAGCTCTAACCTATAGGGACAAGCGACATCTCTCACGACGCGCTGGTGCGCCGCTGATCTTTCTCCGTTGACACCGTCGAATGGCCTGTGGCCGACTGGTTCGAGGATGGAAAAGGATGAAGCTGGGTCTGTGCACCGACGTGGCCGATGCGGGTCCTTGTTTGCTGCGACGAAACCGGCAAATGAGAGTCCGTCACCATGAAAACCGAAGCGTTTCCACATCCTTGCGGAACTCCCCGAATGTACCGCAAACATCCCGGCGCGCAAGGGGGGAGTCGAAAGTCGGAGCATCTCTTGGCGATAAAACCCCTTGTTTTGCAGGGTTTTTAAAATCTGAATTCACTTCTCCACCTCGATCCGGGATCGTTGTCAATCCACTGTGGAAAACATCGACCACTTGACAGCCTCGGAACATGAGTACTCGTTTCACGGTGTCTCGGCATCGAGACTGCGAACCAGGGCATGTCTTCTGGCCGTGCTTCTGAAGCCGAAGTGTTCATAGATCCGGCGTGCCGGATCATTGCAGTCGTCGACCGCCAGAACCACTGTTTTCTGAGGCGATCCGCCGATCTGTCGCAGCGCGTGCGCCATCAAGGCTCGACCCGTGCCATGTCCTCGGATCTGTGGTGTCAGTCCCAGATAGACGAGCTCGATCGATTCCTTCGTCTTGGACACGTTCATCATCGAGATTCCGACCGGCGTGTCGTTCTTCATCAGGAAGTGCCACCATTCCGGTTTGAAGATGCCCGATCTGATGTGACCGTCGACCACGTCCGAAGTGCGGCGCAGATGTGAGAGTCCGGGACAATCCAACGTGTCCTGGTAGGTCTCCGCGAGCAGGGCCTCCAGCCGCGAACGAAGGTGGGGGCGATAGGGTTCGACTCTCAGCCCCGAGGGCAGTTCCTCTTCGAAGCGTTCCTTCCTTCTGGGAACACTCCGTTCCATGTAGGTCAACGTGGCGATTCTGCTCAAGCCTCCGGCTTCGAAGGCTTCGGCCTCGAGGGGGTGTTCGGGTGGAATCAGGCTCTGGGCCAGTCCGACGCCCGCTTTCTTCAAGCTTCGGCAGGTCGCATCGATGACCTTGCCGGTGGTTTCGATGGCCGATCTCGTCTTCGGCTGCGTCGCGAACAGCATGGCCGTCCGGCCGGGGTTCAGGGTGGCCATCGCACTGGCGGAGATCGTTCCGGGCTGGTCGAAGGCGCACCAGAGGTGTTCAAGGCCCATTCCTGACTTCTCGGCGAACGCCAGAAAGCGTCGAGCCCGTTTGGGGTCGGCGTGCAGCAGGCACTGGATCGCTTCAAGCAATCGTGCCGGCCCGGGCTGGGCGATCGCCGGGCGCGTCACCCTCCGGTTGGCATGTTCTGAAGAGGCCTCGTCCGTCATCTGGCTCCTGTTCCGTGCGGTCAATCATAGAAAGGGTAGGGAAACCACAGGGCAGAGGGTGAATCTTTCGTCATCAGACGGCCTTTGGCGATATCATGGTCGTTCATCTCCTTCGCGATCCACCGATCTCGGAGGTTCTTTCAGCATGTCGATTCCAGGATCCAGTGAGGCCATTCGAATCATGAACGACTCGATCAAGACCGCTCGTACCCCCCGCATCAGACCGAACTGGATGTGCACGTTTCTCGGCCTGTCTCTCAGCATGACCGGATCCATTCTTGGTGTCGTCACGTCGGATGCACAGGGGGCGGCTCCATCGGCACCCTCCACTCAGATCGATGTCTGGACCCTCGATTTCAAGCCCGGACCTCTTCGTCTGTACGTGGATCCGATCGATGGCCGTCACTATCACTACTTCACCTACCAGGTGATCAATCGCACCTCCGAAGATCGCATGTTCGCACCTCGAGCCGAACTCTTCACCGACAAGGGGGAGATTCTCAAGTCCGGTGATGGCGTGCCGACCGAGGTCTCAAGACGCTTGATGGGGCTCATTGCCCAGCCTCTGATGGAAAATGAAAATCAGATCATCGGCGACCTGCGTCAGGGCAAGGAGAACGCCCGAGACGGCATCGTGATCTGGAAGGCGACCGATCTTGATTCGAATGAGATGACGATCTTCGTCACCGGACTCAGCAACGCTTTCGAGCGAGTCAAGCACCCTCTCACCCAGGAGGACGTGGTGCTTCGAAAGACCCTGCGTCTCGACTACGTCACCCCCGGAAATCTCGCCGATTCGGTTCACGCGGCCGCCCAGCCCAGCCGCCCGGAAGAGACCGACCGTGGAAATCAGTTCCACGCCAAGATCAGCAACGGCATCTGGATCTGGCGCTGACTCGGCCTGATCCCCCTTGAAGCGGTTTATACGGACCTGACGACTTCTTTCCCTCTCGACTTCTCCCGGTTTCATGCGCGAAGCCGTCGTCTCTCTTCGTGATTTTCGCTATACTTCCCGACCCGCAACCAATGAGGTTCGGACCTCGCCAGTTTCCATGGCGAACAGTCTTCTTCGAGAACAGGAGTGTTCAACGATGGCACATAAAAAGGGTCAGGGTTCCACAAAGAACGGACGCGACTCCAATCCCCAGTTCCGCGGCGTGAAGCTCTTCGGTGGGCAGCGTGCGAAGGCCGGTTCGATCATCATTCGTCAGTGTGGCACGTCCTTCAAGGCGGGCCATCAGGTTCTGCGCGGCCGTGACGACACCCTGATGGCGCTGGTGCCCGGAACCGTTCGTTTCCGTGGTCGCTTCGTCGACATCGTTCCCGAGGACGAGTCGATCCAGAGGTTCGAAGCGGTCGAGCGTCAGAATGCGCGTCAACGCGCCTGATTCCACCGTCGATGTTTCGATGTTCTGAACGTCCCCCGTGCTCGGAGGTCGTCAATGCTTGTCGATCATGCCACGTTCACCGTTCGCTCCGGCAAGGGCGGCGACGGTTCCAACAGTCTTCACCATGCCAAGGGACTCGTCAAAGGCGGGCCTGATGGCGGCGACGGTGGCAACGGGGGGGACGTGGTCTTCGTCGGTGATCCACACCTCGACACGTTGGCCAGCTATGCACGCCGCCGTCTCATCACCGCTCAGGATGGTGAGAAGGGGCGCAAGAAATCATGCTACGGAAAACGGGGGGAGACCCTCGAACTCAAGCTTCCCCTCGGGTGCCAGGTGTTCGACGCCTCATCCGGTGAGCTCCTGGTCGACATCGTCTCCGCCGATCAGCGCTTCGTGGTCGCCGCGGGNGGCAAGGGGGGACGAGGCAACATTCATTTCGCCACGCCNACCCACCAGACGCCNCGTGAGTTCGAGGAGGGNGGTGATCCGGTCGAGGTCGAGGTGCGACTCGAACTGAAGNTGATCGCGGACGTCGGGCTGGTCGGCCTNCCCAATGCNGGNAAATCGACGATGCTNTCCCGGGTCTCGAAGGCTCGTGCCAAGATCGCCGATTATCCCTTCACCACGCTGGGNCCNCAGNTGGGNATGATCGATCTGCCCGGCGAGCGCCGTCTGGTNGTGGCGGATCTTCCCGGTCTGATCGAGGGAGCGGCGTCCGGAGCCGGCCTNGGGCATGATTTCCTTCGCCACGTCGAAAGAACGTCGTTCCTGCTTCATCTTCTGGATGCNGCACCACCGGACGGCTCGAATCCGGCGGAGAACTATCGTACGATNCGTCACGAACTTTCGAGCTTCAGTCCGCTGTTGCTTGAAAAGCGTGAGTTGATCGCACTCAACAAGATCGATCTGATCGACGAGAACGAGCGTGAAGCGTTCATCGAGAAGATGGCNNTCGAACTCGGACTTCCCGAAGGCGAGCGTCCGATGACCGTCTCCGGAGCGACCGGACTGGGTGTCCGGGAACTGCTCGAGGCCTGTTGGACCGAGGTCCGTCGATCGAAGGATGGTGGACTCAACTCAGGGTCCTCCGCTTGGAGTACTGGTTGATGACGACGAATGCTGCAAGATCACCCGGGAGGCGTCGTTGGATCCTGCGTGCGTTGATCGGCCTGGCGCTGTGCTTTCTGCTGGTCTGGTTGATCTTCGCACTTGGTTCGTGGTCACAGCGCATCGTGATCGATTTCGATTATCTCGAGGATCTGAACGCGCCTGCCCAGGCCGTTCCCGAGTCCGAGCGTGCCTGGCCCGCACTGCGCGAAGCNCTTCTATCCCTTGATCTGCAAGGCCGGGATTCCTTCCTCGAGTTTCTGGAGGCCTGCAATCAGGACGCCTCCAGTGAGTGGCTTCCCGACTGGTTCGCTCGCAATGAATCCGGCCTCGAACGAATTCGTGAAGCGGTCTCCCGTGAGCNTCTCGGATTTCTTCACGTCTATGGCGTGCNCATNGGTGATGATCGCCTCGTTCTGCTCTCGGGATTCGAACGTGAGAACGCAGCCCAGCTTCCATCCGGTGCGGTCAGGAGCGTGGATGCGCCNCCGGTGTTCATGCCGATCGAACTGGAGCATCGTTTCACCAAGATTCCACGAGGCCTGGCACGGCTCCTGATCCAGCATGCCGAACAATCGGTCAGGGAGGGTGCGCCCGGCCTCGCCGTTCAGGACATCGCGGCCGTGCTGGATCTCGGGCGATTGGTCGCTCAGGATCGCATGTTGATCTCGCAGTTGGTCGGATTGAGCCTCAACGAACTGGCCCTCAAGGCGTCATTGAAGTTGATGNCGAACCCCGATTTTCAGTCGGATCGTGAGGCGCTGGATGCCCTGGCACAGGTGCTCGATGATCCTCGCGTTCGGCCCGGCCCCGTCGATTTTCATGGAGAGCGGGCCGCGGTTCGTGACTTGATCCAACGTTTCTACACCACTGATGGTTCCGGAGACGGGCGTCTGGACGTGGATGGTTTCGCCGCGATGTCGACTGCCAACGGCACACCTCTTCCGATCCCGCTTCATNTCGGGGTGCTGCGGTCGATCATGGGGCCGTTCGTGGCGTCCGCGGGGAGCAGTCGCGCCGAAGTGGAGTCGGTCGCTCGCCGATGCTACGACGCGGCTGATGATCTTCAGACCCAGGATGTCTGGGCGATGGACTGGACCGAGTACGACGCGGCATTCGGTCCTGTGAGCGCCACGGGAACGGGTGTCCTTTCCAGTCTCGAACTCTTTCCGTTGCCGCTTCTGATGCCCAGCCTCGACCGCACGATCATGNCGAGCCATCAATCACGCTTCCAATTCGATCTGGTCAGACTGGTGCTCGCCCTTCAGCGTCACCGCATCGACGAAGGTGCGTGGCCCGACACCCTGCAGGCCCTCGTGCCCGGCGAGAGCTTCGTCGTGCCTCNGGATCCCCACGACGGCGAGCCGCTTCGGTACCGATTGGTCGAGGGGGCCCCGATGTTGTGGTCCGTCGGCCCCGACCGAATCGATNAATCAGGNGTCACCTCNCCGGAGTTGGTGGGTCCACGATGGCTGATGCCGAAACGAGACGCNTTTCCGNTCCCCGANGGGGANCTCGTCCTGTGGCCGCTCGAGTCTGAGGACGGTTCTCGCGACTGATCGTCAATCGCCGTGCTTCTGCCGCAGTCTCGGTGAGAGTCGAAGCAGCAGCTGGACGCGCTCGAATTCATCAAGCCAGTCCTGCATCGTCGCATTCAGTTCGTCCTCGGGGACATGCGCTCCCGGCAGCGGACAGGCCGCACCGAGTTGTTTGGCGGCCATGGCTCGGTAACGGGTCAGAGTTCGATCGCCGTANNAGCCNACCAGTTCGAAATCCTCCGAGCAGAAGACCACCGTCGGCACNCNCAGNCCNGCGTTGATCTTCACCNGNTCCGCGAGATCGGCATGCTCATCGCGATCAAGCCATCGCAGATCGATCCGTTCACACGCTGACGCCAGCCGTTCGATCATCGGCCCCTGGACCACGCAGTCCCCGCACCAGGTTCCCGAAAGACACAAGACCTTCATCGTTCGNGTGAAGCCGTTCAGGACATCCTGCTGCGCCGANGAGAGNTCGAGTCGGTTCTCGATGTCACGCCAGCTTTCGATCCGGGACTGATCCTTNGACAGATAGGTTTCGTAGTCATCGCCTTCGGAATGCTTGTCACGAAGNAACTGTGGGTCGAGTGCGTTCATCTGTTGCCGTCTTTTCTGATGGTGTTTTCGGGCGTGGCGGAGAGGACGTCGTTCACCGCGTCTCTGANNGAATCATAGTCATGAAANCCGACCATGACCTTTCGGACCACGCCGGCNCCATCCAGCATGAACAGTGTCGGCAGGGCGGNGACTCCCGCGAGCGCGCCCGGNNCCTCGTCCTTGTCCACCGCGACGATGGCGTAGCTCGGCGNGCCCGACAGCCTNCGGCGATCGTNCACCCACCGTGACACCAGGTCTTCATTCTCGAAGGTGATTCCGATCACCGGCACGGAGGTGTCCCGTTCGAGGCGTTCCAGCACCGGCATCGCCGCGATGCACGGGCCGCACCAGGTGGCCCAGACATCGAGGATCACGGGACGTCCTCTGAAGCTCTGGGCGTCGAGTGTCTCGCCCCGCAGGCTCGTGAATTCGAACGGGATCTCCTGACCGATCGTTCCTCGCACCATTCGGCTCTCCAGTCCCGGAAGAACCAACGTGGTGAACAGGGCGAGCATCACGATGCTCGACGCGAGAAGTCCGATGAAGCCGAATGCCATGCCCAGCGCCGCCGANACGGGCCGGCGCAGGCTGTGATCGCGTCCACGTGCGGCAAGCAGAATCGCCGCGAGCGCNGGGATGATGCCGAGTCCCNNAATCAGGGCCCCGGGGATGCTGGCGGCCCCGAGCGTGAGGCTGATCAGCCCGATCCGACGTGATGGCGAGGTTCTGTCAGGGTTGTCCACGTCCNTGCACTTTCGTCTTCATCTCTGCGNGCNTCGNNNGGTNTTCATGCCTGGTCATCGATTTGAGCGATGAGTTCCCTGAGTCTGTCGAAGGCNTCCATGGGGGAGAGCGATTCCAGCGACAGTTGCTTCAAGGCGAGGATGACGGGATGTTCGAGCGTGTCGTTGAACAGTGAGAGCTGGTCCGCCTGGTCCTCGGGGGCGCCCTCGTTGAGGGCCGAGCCTTCGGTGGCATTCACCACCAGCGTGTCGAGCACCGCCTGGGCTCTCTTGAGGGTCGACTTCGGAAGTCCTGCAAGACGTGCCACGTGAATGCCGTACGAACGATCGGTTCTGCCCGGCTGTATTCGATGGAGAAAGATGATCTGGTCGTTCCATTCCTTGACCATGACGTGAAGGTTGGTCACGGCTTCGATCGTGTCCGCGAGGCCGGTCAGTTCGTGGTAATGGGTGGCGAACAGCGTGGGTGCGCCACGTTCGGCCAGAGTCTCGGTGATGGCCCAGGCCAGTGAGAGCCCGTCGAGCGTGCTGGTTCCCCGACCGATCTCGTCGAGAATCACGAGACTGTTCGGGGTGGCATGGTGGAGGATGTTGGCGGTTTCGGTCATTTCGACCATGAAGGTCGATCGGCCGCTGTGGAGNTCGTCGCTGGCTCCGATTCGGGTCATGATTCGATCCATNAGTCCGAGTCTNGTCGAGTCGGCCGGNACCCATGAGCCGGCATGNGCCAGCAGCGCCGTNAGNGCCACCTGTCTGATGAACGTCGACTTGCCNGCCATGTTCGGGCCCGTGATCAGCGCCATCGTNGCTCGGTTGCCGCTGCCGGCCANCGAGCAGTCGTTGGGNACGAAGCTGTCTCGAAGCATCGCCTCCAGCACGGGATGCCGCCCNCCNGTGATTTCCATTCCCGGCACATCGGTGAACTCGGGGCAGGTCCATCCTCGCTTGGAGGCGATCTCCGCCAAGCCCAGAAGACAGTCGATTCGAGCCACGATCGCAGCGTATTCGGCGATCCGATCCGTCNTCTCCGTGACGGTCTCGCAGAGTTCNGCGAAGAGCTCTCGTTCACGGGCCACCGCTCGNGATTCGGCGGTGAGGACCTTCTCCTCGAAGGTCTTCAGTTCGGGAGTGATGAATCGTTCGGCGTTCTTCAGCGTCTGCTTTCGTGTGAAGGAATCCGGGGCCTTGTCGCTGTTCGCCCGACTCAGTTCGATGTAGTACCCGAAGACCTTGTTGTATCCGACCTTCAATGCCGGAAGGCCGGTCTCNTCGATGATGCGGGCCTGGTAGTCGGCGAGCCAGCTGTTCGCGTCNCGTTGCAANGTGCGGGCCTCATCCAGTTCCGGGTCGATTCCGTCGCGAATCAGACCGCCCGCCCGCATGTGGCTNGGNGGGGCTTCGACGCAGCANTCGAGGATGCGNTCCTCGACCGGAGCGAGATCGAGACCCACCTTCTCGAGGGTCGNTCGAACCTCGGCGAAGGTCGGCCGCGCCTCGAGCTCGTCCAGGAGCACGACCAGATGAGAGAGCGACTGCCCGAGCCCCACGAGATCCCGGGGCGTGGCTCNTCCCATCGAGATTCGCGAGCCGATTCGAGCCACGTCCTGTATGCCGTCGAGGACATCACGGAGGCGACCGGAGAAATCCTCGTCTTCGATGAACGTGCCGATCGCCCTCTGGCGTGCTTCAATTCGAGTCCGATCCCGAAGCGGCCAGCACAGCCACTCTCGAAGCAGTCTCCTTCCCATCGGAGTGCGTCCCTTCTGAAGAACGGAAAGAAGGGTTCCTTCGGTGGTGCCGGTGCGCATCGTGCGGATGACTTCCAGGCTGCGCAGGCTGGTCGCATCGATGACGAGGTGGTCCGACTCATCGCTCAGCCGTGGAGGCTGCAGGTGGGCCAGGCTCCGCCCACCGTCCTCCTCGGTCGGGCCCTGAGTCTCTCTGAGGTATTGCAGCAGCGCGCCGGCGGCTTGGGTGGCGGGGTGGTCCGCATCCAGCCCGAACCCCTCCAGCGAGGCGACCGCGTGGAAGTTCTTGAGCACTCTCTGGCCGTGTTCCCTGGCGAATGTCCATTCCGGCCGGCGCGTGATCGGAATCTGTCCCAGCGCCTCAAGGTCGACCAGCCAGGCGGGAGGATCGCCTTCGACATCACGAACGATCAGTTCCGCGGGTGCGATGCGTGCCAGTTCATCATGCAGTCGTTCCTGTGGGACATCGTGCAGATCGAATGCTCCCGTCGACAATTCCGCCGAGGCGATCAGTGCGCGATCGCCGCTCAGGTGCACCGCGGCGACATGGTTCGAGGCCGCATCGTCCAGAAGCGATTCATCGACCAGAGTCCCCGGGGTCAGCACGCGGGTCACTGCCCGGTCCACCACTCCCTTGGCATCCTTGGGGTCCTGGATCTGGTCGCAGATCGCGACCCGAAAGCCACGTTCGACCAGTCTTCGCAGATATCCCTCCATCGCGTGGTAGGGAACCCCGGCCATCGACATGCCCTTCGTCCTCTCGGTGAGGGTGATGCCGAGCACCTCGTGTGCGGTCACGGCGTCCTGGTCGAACAGCTCGTAGAAATCGCCCATTCGAAACATCAGGAGGCAGTCGGGATGCGCCGTCTTGAAGCGGACGTACTGTCGCATGGCTGGTGTCTGCCACATCGGACCGTCGAACCTCGGATCGACGTTGGGTCCGGTCTGCGCGGCGTCTTCTGGTGCGAATGAACTCGTCATCGCATCAGTGTACCGCTCCCTCGGGGAGGATCCTTCAATTGTCGTTTTCTCCCCGTTTTGAAGCCGCGGGGGCATGTACCACGACGCCTCGACCGGGGTCGGGGCGTCGTGGCGGGGAATGGAGCGGAAGGGGATCGAACCCTCAACCTCCTCGATGCGACCGAGGCACTCTCCCAATTGAGCTACCGCCCCGCAGAGTCCGACATCTTAGCCTGTCCGAATGCCCGATGCCACGACTTCGGGGCTTCGGAGCGGTACACTGTCCTCATCTGAACGTTCATTCTTTCGTACCTGGATTTCTCTTCATGTTCTGGCTTTTCGTCATCTACTGCGTCTTGATCGCGCTTGCCTCCGTGCTGGGGGGATACCTTCCTCTCCTGTTCAAGTTGACGCATCTGCGAATGCAAGTGGCTCTGTCGTTCGTGTCCGGCATTCTTCTCGGTGTCGGACTGCTGCACATGCTTCCGCATGCGCTTGTGGAGGATGCCCCCGTCTCAGGCGTGACCACGGCATTCCTGTTGGGTTTCCTGTTGATCTTCTTTCTCGAACGTTTCTTCTGCTTTCATCATCACGAGACTGAGCCGGTCTCCACGGATGGGCACGACGTCTGCCGGCAGGGTGATCACACCATGGGATGGGTGGGGACCTTCTTCGGAATGACCGTTCACACCCTGCTTGCGGGAATCGCTCTTGGTTCCTCGGTCGAGATGGAGCATTCGATGCAGGCGGGCGATGGGAATGGGGGGGGCGCGACCGCTCTGGCAGGGCTTGCCGGACTTGGTGCGTTTCTCGCGATTCTGTTTCACAAGCCGTTCGACGCCCTCACCATCACGGCCGTCATGCGGGTGAGCGGGTCCTCGCGTGGAGGCATCATTCTCGCGAACATTCTGTTCGCTCTGGTGATCCCTCTCGGGATCCTCCTCTTCTTCCTCGTCGACGGCATCGGGACATGGCATAACCTCACCGCCTACGCACTCGCCTTGAGTGCCGGAACGTTCGTCTGCATCGCGGCATCGGACCTTCTTCCAGAGCTTCAGTTTCACCGACACAACCGCCTGCTCCTGTCGGGAGCCCTGGTGGCAGGGCTTCTCGTCGCCTGGGTGAGTGGACTCCTCGAGACCCACGATCATGGACATGGACATGGGCATGGGCACGATCATGCCGGTCATCACCACGGTCATGACCATCACGATCATGCTCACGATCATCACGGCCACGATCACGATCATCATGACCACTGATCACTTCGAACTTCTTATCAACCAACCGGCCTTTCGGCCTGACCCACGGAGCGACCATGAAGGCTGAATCATTACTTGCCGAACTCAATCGTCTGCGAGCCGACCTCGACAAGGATCCCACCGATCCCGAGTGGTTCACGCTGCATCATGTCTTCTGCTTCGTCAGCTACAAGATGGGCGATTTCCAGTCGTATCTCGATGAGTCGGTGAAACCGGATGACGAGACACCAGACTTCTGAATCCGGACTTCCGCCTTTTTCATTCCCGCATTCGCCAATCCCGAGGTGAACCATGTCAGACGACAAGTCGAGCGCGAAAACCTACAAGAAGACTCTGAATCTTCCGAAGACCTCGTTTCCGATGAAGGCGAACCTCGCCCAGAACGAACCGCAGTCCGTGAAGTCCTGGAAGAAGGCCGGTCTCTACGAGCAG
>PAQN01000043.1 GCA_002709755.1 Phycisphaerae bacterium | reverse complement strand
GAGAATCTCTCCGAGCCGTTCGATGTACCCATGGTGAAAATCGACTTCACGCAGCCGATCCGATCCATCGACCTTCGCGCTGATCCTCACCCGGCGATTGCCATCCTCGAGAATCTCGTTGGCGTGCCGCTCGATCCAGCTGGTGACGGTGGTGTTCGCGGGTCCGCCGTCGACTCCGTTGTATTTGAAGCCGCCATCTTCAGGCGGGTTGTGGGAGGGCGTGATGATGATGCCATCCGCGAGACCGTTCGTGCGCCCTGCGTTGTGTTCCAGAATCGCATGCGACAGCACCGGAGTCGGGGTGGGGAGACGGTCTCGCTGGATCTGGACGGTGACGTCGTTCGCCAGGAGCACCTCGAGCGCGGTTTCGTGGGCGGCTTCCGAGAGTGCATGGGTGTCCATCGCCATCAGCAGGGGACCATCGATGCCATGGGTCCGTCGGTAGTCGCAGATCGCCTGGGTGATCGCGAGGATGTGCGCCCGGGTGAACGTCGATTTTTCCGGGGTCCCCCGATGACCGCTCGTTCCGAAGGCCACTCTCTGAGCGGCGAATCCGCAATCGGGCTGCTCAGACTCGTAGGCGTGTCGCAGCCGGTGGATGTCGATCAGCATTTCAACGGGGACCGGGCGTCCGGCGAGTTCATGAATGGCCATGGTGTATATGCTTGTCCTGTGTGATGTGAACGCTGGATGGTGTTTTGATATGGCAGGATACCGAGATGAGTGATCGATCGAGCGAATCAGGACCACGACCAACGAGCGCGGAAGCGACGCTTCGACTTTCGATCGACGGGATGCATTGCTCCTCCTGCGTGGGGCACGTCGAGAAGGCATTGCAGTCCGTCGAGGGAGTGGTCGATGCCTCGGTCAGCCTGGCTGATTCCAGTGCACGCGTCTCAGGGAGCGGAGTGTCATCGGATCGCCTGGTCGAAGCGGTGGTCTCCGCGGGTTTCGAAGCGGAACCCATCGCAACGCGTCGCTCGCTTGCCCAGGAGCGCGCGGCATTGGATGCTCGCATCACGGCACGACTCAATCGATGGCGCACACGAATGATCGTCGGTCTTCTCGTCTGGCTTTCGGTCAGCGACGGGATGTTCACCTCGGGAACCGGATTTCTTCCGGGCTGGCTGAAGGTCTCGTTGATCACGATCGCCTTCTTCTACGTGGGTTCGGCATTCTTCGCGTCAGCATGGTCGGCGCTTCGTGCACGCTCCTCGAACATGGACACCCTGGTCTCGATCGGAGCGCTCTCGGCTTATCTCTATTCGGTGGTGCTGGTGGCGCTTCATCGCAACGGAATCGCGCTCGAGCATCCGGTCTATTTCATGGAGTCGATCGGACTGCTGTCCTTCATCTCGATCGGACACTATCTCGAGGCGCGCACCACCGCGGCGGCCGGTGGCGCACTGCGGTCCCTGCTGGAACTTCAGCCCGACGACGTTCTCCGAGTCAATCCCGAGGACGGGGAGGAAGGCAGACGCGTCGCCACCTCTCTGGTCGCGCCGGGTGATCTGATTCGAGTCCGGCCCGGTGATCGAATCGCCGTGGACGGCATCATCAGGACTGGTCGTGCCGCCATCGATGAATCCTCCCTGACCGGCGAACCACTTCCGGTCGATCGCGTCGTCGGTGACGAAGTCGTCGCGGGCAGCGTCGACACCGATGGCGTCCTGGTGGTCGAAGCCTCCACCCACGGTGATGAAACCACGCTGTCACGAATCATCGAGATCGTGCTCGAGGCGCAATCATCGAAGACGAGGATGCAACGACTCGCCGACCGCATCGCCTCGGTCTTCGTGCCGATCGTGCTGGTGATCTCGGCGCTCACATTCCTCGGATGGTGGTCCTTCGGTGGAGAGGATGCTCTGGTTCACGCCATCGTCTACTCGGTCACCGTGCTCGTCATCGCCTGTCCCTGCGCACTGGGGCTCGCCACGCCCACCGCGGTGATGGCCGGTTCGGGCGCGGCCAGTCTTCAGGGGATCCTCGTTCGTTCATCCGTCGCGCTCGAACGAGCCGCCCTGGTCGAACGGGTCTGCTTCGACAAGACCGGCACGCTGACCGAGGGTCGTCCAGTGGTGAAGGGGTGTGATGACGATCTCCTCCGTGATGCGGCATCATTGGCCGCAGGCTCCAATCATCCCTTGTCGGTGGCCGTCGTCGAGGCGGCCCGGGAACGTGGGGTGTCCTTCACCGCAGTTGATGATCTCAGCGAACAGGCCGGTGTCGGGCTTCGTGGCACCATCGAAGGGGCCGCCGCCGAGCTCTGTTCCGCCTCCAGCGCCACAGCGCGTGGGATCGTCGACCCTGAGCGCATCCCCGAGGGATTGACCGCATCGGTGTTGGTCGTCGACGGTCGAGTGCGTGGGGTCATCGTCTTCGATGATCGAATTCGAGATGAAGCCGCATCCGTGATCGCGGCGCTTCGCAGGGACGGTCGGGAGATCTCGTTGCTCACCGGTGATCGCCGCGGCGTGGCCGAGACGGTCGCGGCTTCGGTCGGAATCGATTCGAAGGACGTCCATGCCGAACTGACCCCCGAAGGGAAGCTTGCGTTCGTGGCCGAGAGCGATCGGACCATCGCGATGGTGGGGGATGGCATCAACGACGCCGCGGCTCTCTCCGAGGCCGCCGTGCGTGGTGGCGTCGGCATCGCCATCGGTGCGGGGACCAACGTCGCGATCGAGTCGGCCGACATCGTGCTCCCCGGCGACAGAGTGGAAGCCGTCCTCGAGGCGCTTCGCATCGCACGATCGACGCGGCGTGCGATCCGCCAGAACCTGACGCTTTCATTCTTCTACAACACCTGCGCCATACCGGTCGCCGCCTTCGGATTGCTCGGCGATTCCGGACCGCTGATCGCCGGCATCGCGATGGGGCTCAGCAGCGTTTCGGTCGTCGCCAACTCACTTCGTCTGCGACTCTCTCTGCGGTCCCGTTGAACCATCGTCTTCGCTCGTCCGCGGTGGTCTCGATCGGACACCAGAGCAACGCCCGATCTTCGGAAATTGACCGGCCCTCATGGAACGGTGCCGCCCTTGAATCTCTCGTGCCGGTCGTGAGATCTCCTGGATCCAGCATTTCGAGCGGCCGCGGTACTCGATCCGAGCGGCATCGCTCCGGAACGCCGATCAAATGTTTTCTTCGTGTTGAAGGCGTCCCTGTCCGAATCACCCGACCCGGACTTGGGTGTCTTTTCGAGGGAAACGCGTGTGTCGGCGGCATAGAATTCTCTTTCGAGGATCCTTCGATGTTCTTCGCCCCCCACCTCGGAGTCTTCCCTTGTCCGCCAGTCACAGGATTCTGAACCGAACGTTCTTGGTCGTGCTCTGGATCGTGCCCGGCGCCGCCATCCTCGCGTTCTTGATCTTCGCGACCCCGCTGGTCCCAGTGGAATGCGCCGTCTACGCGGCGGGTCCCAGAGCGCCCGTCTTTCATCTGGCCGTGACGAATGACGGCACGCGCTACAAGGATCTTCAACAACCACTGCAGATCAGTCCCACGAAGTCGTTGTCCTGGTGGGAGCGGGGAGGCAGTGACTTCGGCGAACCCTTCTACGAGTTCAAGGGCAGGACCGTGACGCATCTGATCTCTCCCGGAGACTGGTTCACGATCTTTCGCAGGCGGTGACCATGCCGGGCCTCGGACCCCGCGAAGGATGCCTCGCTACGACATGTCGTAGAGGAATCCATCGGCACGTCGACACGTCTTGAATCCAGCGATTCCTCTGGACACGGAAAAAGCCTCCTTCACCGGCACCTCGTCTCCTCCGAGGTCCAGGACGGTGGAGACGCCACCTCCTCCCGGTACTCGCTTGCGGGGGACCGGTCTTCCGTCCATGAACACGAACAGGACATGCTCGCCGGTATAGCGAAACCTGGTTCCCTGCGCGGATACGAGGTCGACGGGGACGCCTCTCAGCGACTTCACATGCGCTCGCCATCTGGCCTTGCGTTGATTCCTCCAGTTCTGGAGATCTTCCGCGCTCATCCGTCGGATGTCCTCTGCTGACAGCTCTTCGGGCATGGCCGTGCCTTTCCGGGTGCGATGATACTCGCTTCATCATGGGCTTCATCTCACGCCCCGGTGACCTGATCAGAGGTACATAGCGCCGGGTGTCGGGATCGAATCTTTCATGTGGGCGGAGGGCCCCATGAACAAGACCGTCGTCATGGCGTACTACTGGGACTCTCTGACTGTTTCCGGGGGTCTCCTGGTTTCGATACCGGGGGGCCCCCTTGGCAGCTCGCGGATCTTTCGCAGTCACCTCACGAGACGCCGTCATGGGTGGCGCCATGTGTCCCCGCCTTAACACACCCACCCGGGTGAGGGGCCGGGTTCCTCACTCCTCGATCGAATCACCCGACTGCGGAGTCAGTCATGATGTTCAACATCGAGCGCCTTCTTGGTGGAGGGGACTTTGACCGTGGTCCCGAATGGCGGGCCATGGACGTCAGGCGGCCGCAGGTTCAGGATCTCGTCATCACGATGCTGGCGTTCGCCCAGAGATCGGTCCCTTGCACCACGTTCACATCACGGCCAAGCGAAGCGCACTCTGGCCCTGTGGGGGTTCTATGGGCTTGTCAATGACGGTCGAGGACAACGAACATCACGTGTCTCAAGCGCGTCGGCGTCGAACGAGGACGAGGCCGTTGAGCGCGAGAATGCCGGCGGGTGCCGGGACATAGTCGACGAGGTAGCCTCCGCTGAAGGAGGCCGTGTCTCCGGCCGAGAGCGTGAAGTCGATCTGGATGGCCAGATTGCCTTGGGTGCTCTGTGGTCCGATGATCGTCGCCGATCCACCACTCAGACCGGTGCTGAACGGACCGAAGGTGGCGGTGCCTGCGAACTGACTGACCAGAACATCGAGCCCGCCGCCGAGTTCGATCTGACTGGTTGCGTCGAGAAAGGTGTTCATCAGGAACTGGGAGCTCGTGAGTGATGCCGTACCGTCGAAGTTCGTGTCCGACACCGAACCACCGATCGAAGCGCCCTGCAAGGTGCCGTTCGACCATCCGGGAACCTGGACGTCGAGCACGACGCTGAAGGTTTCGGTGAACGACTGCGTGTTGGTGATCGAAAGGCCGAAACCAAGACCGGGATCGACCTCGAGCTCGTTCTCCCAGGAGAAATCGCATTCCGCCCAGCTGACATTGCCGCCGTATTCGAAGATGCCCGGCTCGGGGTTGGTGACCCAGCCATCGTCGTTGCCCGCCCAGTAGGACCATCCACTGCCACCGCTGACTGTCATCCCGACCACTGGGGCTTCGTCGAGATCGGCATGTGCATGGGTTGTACCAATGACAGCGACAGCCAACGTCATGGCTGGCAGCATCGCCCGGTGGCGACTTGGATTGAGGGGCATGGGATGTCCTTTCGAATCTCTACTCTCTTGGCCGAAGCCAACTTAAAACTAGCAGTGGATGAGGGGCTTCTCAAGTTTTTTTGACTCAAATGAACACCGTTTTATGGCGGTGACTGCCGTGCACTCTCAGGAGCCATCATTCGAGGGAGATGCCTCTCGTCCACGGTTTTGATTCGGAATGCGCTGATCGCTCGGTTCGTCCATCGAGCAGAACCCCCGACAGAGTCGGATTCCCTTTCCTGAGGACACGGAAAGACCCCCGAAAACGCCTCCTGCACGGGCCTTCAAGGGGGTCTCAAGGGTGTCAGGAGCCCTCCGAGGAGTGGATCCCGAATGGGCGATATAGGACTCGAACCTACGACCTCTGCCATGTGACGGCAGCGCTCTAGCCAGCTGAGCTAATCGCCCTGCAACTGGAAGAAACAGTATACAGGGTTCCATTGAAAGGTCGATCCTCAGATCCATGTCCTCGACGCCTGCCGCCACACGACCCGCCATGAGTGCGTTGGATCGCGCTCTTCGTCCCGACGTCCTGATCGCGGTGATGCTGGGTGGGGCCCTGGGCGCGCTCCTTCGTGAGCTGTTCGCCTTCTGGTTCACCGGAAGCGCGTCGACGGCCTTTCCGCTCGGCATTCTTCTGGCCAATCTCGGCGGAGCGTTTCTGCTCGGTCTCTTCGCGACCTGGATCGACGGTTTGATTCGTCATCATGTCTTCAGGCCGTTCTGGGAAGCCGGCTTCGTGCGCAGTTTCACCACGCTCTCGACCTTCTCGCTGCAGAGCATCGTGCTGATCGAAGCGGGGGCCTGGGGCACGTTCATTCCCTACGTCATGATCTCGGTGGTGGGAGGTCTGATTCTGATCTGGTGCGGCGAACGGCTTGGTGCGTTCTTCGCCGCGCGTGCTGGCGGAACGGTCGATGGTGATGATCAGGCTCGCGTGGAGGAGGAACTCTGATGGGCTCGCTCGCTCCGACGGCCTGGCTCGCGATGGTGCTGCTCGGTGGCGCGGGTGGTTGTCTGATCCGTCACGTGCTGTACGTCCTGATCGAACGCAGGACACACCCCACCTTTCCCATCGCGACGGTGTTCGTGAACCTCACCGGTTCCTTCGTGATCGGACTTCTCTACGGCGCGCATCAGGCGCATCTGCTGGGTGACATGGCGAAC
Source organism: Phycisphaerae bacterium (assembly GCA_002709755.1). Lineage (GTDB taxonomy): Bacteria > Planctomycetota > Phycisphaerae > Phycisphaerales > SM1A02 > UBA8087. The sequence goes on along the minus strand of PAQN01000043.1, from coordinate 23,452 downwards.
GTCCTGCTCGTGGGTGGCGCCTGCGGCGCCTATACCACGTTCTCCAGTTTCTGCTCCGACGTGCTTCGACTCGTGAGATCCGGTCGACACCTCTCCGCGCTGATCGTCCTGGCCCTCACGATTCCCGGCGGCATCGCTCTGGCCGGTGGGGGGCTGGCCATTGTTCGCATGATCGTCGGTTGACCGTGGTCTGAGCGTTCAGCCCTGGCGTGTCTCTTCGGTGTCATTTTTCGGCGTCATCGGTCCGTTTCGGAACGATCTGCTCACGCACCAGCGCCGCGACTCTTTGAATGCAGCGCTCACGATCTCTTCCCTGCGGGGGGCTCTTGCCGACTCCGCTCCATGACGGATGAGACCGTGCGCTCTTCAGCGCCTTGACGATCTTGTCGAGCACGGTCTTCTCGAGCGCCACCTCCTCGGGACGGACCTTTCGTTCATCGGCATGACCTCGTCTCAGGATCGCTCGGGCGAGATCGACCGACCGACTCAGCATCAGTTTCAAGGTGAGGTCGCCCGCATGCAGATCATTCGCACCACGAAGACGTCGATAGAGACGTCTGGTCTGCGTCGCGCTCGAGCCGAACGTGCCGCCGATGAGTGCGCCCAGCGCCGAGGCCGCCCCCAGACTCATGCCTCCGAAAACGAGATCGATCGCCGCACCGCTCGCCGCGCCGCTCGCCGCGCCGGCGACGGCGCCGAAGCCCGCCTGTCGAATCGCGTCTCCCGAGAACAGGTCGATCCCAAGTCGTCCTTCGGTGCATTCGAGCAGAGTCGTCTCCGCATCGTCGGTCTTGAATTCGAAGGCGGCGAGAATGCTGTGGAAGGTGAGTCGCTCATGTTCACGTAGCGCGGCCTGAAGAGCCTCCTCCGACTCCCGTTTCCTCTCGGCCTGAAGGGCCTCGTCGTCGGCGGGAGCGGGGGGGACCGGTTGAAGATGGGACGCCGCATCCACCAGCAGCTCCGCGATCGCTCGAGATGCTCGATCGATCGACCATCTTCTTCGAGCGCGTCGGTCCTTGATGAGCGCGTCGATGTCGTCTCTGAAATCGTCCGCGAGCACCCGCATGGCTTCGAAGAGTCGTTGTTCATCACGTGACTCGTAGATCACCGTGTCGAAGCTCGCGGTGGCGTGCAGTCCCAGGCGAGCCAGCGCCTCCCGCCATTCATCGACTCTGGCTTCGTCATCCGAGACGAAGTTCAGAACTGGAAGGACCGGCTTGCCGCATCGGCTGAGGAGTTCGATCTCATCACTGTGTCTCGGCAGAACCCGATCGCGTGCATCGACGACGTAGAGCACCAGATCCGCCGTTCGTGCCTGCCGAAGGGCCTTCGATTCGTTCTTGAAGATGGTCCTCGATTCCTCGGTGCCGAGAAACCGTTCGATCAGGGAGGGGCCGTCGTCACGTCGGTCGGTTCTCAGGCCGTCGATGAATTCGAGCAGGCCGATCGGGTCTTCGAGACCCGGCGTGTCACGGAAATCGGCGCGAGGCGTGTCGTCCGCGAACAGTTTGACAGATGCCACCTCGATCGTGGTGCCCGGACTCGGAGACACCGCTCCGAAGCCGGCGTCTCTCGCGATGGTCCTCATGAGCGATGTCTTGCCGGCATTGGTGTGTCCGACCACGCCCACTCGAAAGAGCGTCCCGTTCTCATTCGGTTCGATCATCGGCCACCTCGCTCTTCAAGGACGTGGGAGAGACGTGTTCGCCAGATGCCAAGTTGCACGCCCACATCATTCGTGTGCGCCAGAGATGGAGGTTCCTCGAGAAACGTCCGCTCGAGCGTCTCCTGAATCGCTCGCTCGCCTCGCCCCTGCATCGACAGCAGAATGGCGTGCATCGCCGCCGAGGCGATGACTTCGCCCCTGATTGATGCGATCGTTTCGGCATCCGTGTCCTGCGCTTCCGCAGATGCATCCTCACGCAGAAGGCCGAGCACGCCACCCGAGACCGCGCCGGTCGCCAGCCAGCCCGGAAGGGCGCCGAGCACGACGGGGGCGATCGATCCCGCCGTCACCAGACACGCGAGGGTGCCCACCGTCGCACCCACCGCACACCACTTCGCCGAATTCCGCAGGTCGGCCGGCAGAAAGTCCTGCATCCTCTTCGCCGCCTGGTCGAGCGCCGCCACGGGATCGGCGGTGATCGTGGTCAGGTCCGGAATGCCCATGAGCCTCTCTTCGGCGTCCGCACCGGCGCACGATGCGACCGCACGTTGCAGGACCAGGAGTTCCTTTTCATCCGGCGCGCCGTGCCAGTGTCTGGCGTGCACCGCGATCTCCGCGAAGGCCGCATCGAGTGTGACCATGCGTCCTTGATCTTCCGGAAGTTCCGGGCGTCCCTTGCCGGTGACGAGTTCAGCGAGTTTCGCACGAGTTTCAGCCGTGAGGTGGTCGAGATCGAGTTCGACCGCCTCGCCCTCGATCTCGGGTGTGTCGATCATCGCTCGCCAGTCGCTGATTCTCTGTTCCAGCGCCTCGGAATCGACTCGTCGTCTGAACCGTTCGCCTCCGGTGAGAATCATCTTGAGCATGGCTCGATCGGAGGCCGCGTGCAGCCGTTCGACGATTCTGAACATGCCGTTGTCCGGCGTGGTCACCAGATTCACCACCACGACCAGACGTGCCGGCGCGGTTTCGGCGACCTCGATGCGACGGATGCAGGCATTGCGATCCTCACGACTGGAGAGGATTCCAAGATCGACGATGGTCGCTCCGCACGGTGGGGGCCATCCGCAGCTCGGTGGTTCGAGTTCAAGGCCGAGAATCGCCGAACCGCTGGCCCGTCGCAGCGTCGATCCCGTCTCCTCTCGATCGAGTTCCTTGGCGAGCGGTTCGTCCTTGACGATCTCCACTTCGACCGCCGAGTGTGCGCCCCAGCGCATCAACGGTGCGAATCCGGCGCTGCCGGTGTCCGGGCGCCATCGGCGTGTCGCTCGCTTCCACATGATGAAGCAGATCGTGAAGAGGATCACTCTCGGCGTGAGACCGTAGACCAGGACACTGCCGACGAGGAGGCCGCTGAATTCCTTTCGCGTCACCGCGGCGGAGGAATCCGTCTCGACGGACTCCTTCACCGAGGGGTCGATGCGGGCCGCGGCGAACGTCTCTCTCGAAGGCACGGGGAAGCCCATCTTCTGCGGGGCGATCGAGACGATCCTTCCCGCTTCCTTGAACACGGCGTCGCTGCCGATCGTGGTCTCCCATCCGAAATCGAAACGCTGCACGGAGAGGATCACCAGCATGGCGATCAGAAGGCCCAGGTTGAAGACCGTCCACCCGAGGTGCGTGATCGATGAGAGCGCCCATCTGGTCCTGTGTCCTCCGAAGTCGACGTGCATCACCGCCGTCGCCGCGGCCTCGATGCAGCGTCGTCGGCTCGCCCGGTTCTTCGTTCCCGAGGGTGTGAACGTTCTCGCGATCGCTCCGATCGAGGAGATCATCAGGCTGCCACCTGAGAATCGACGCAGCAGGGCGCCTCCCGGAATGGCGAGGACCACCCAGATCAGAAGAAGGATGGTCTGAATGCCCAGCACCACTCCAAGCAACCAGAAGATGTTGACCGCACCGGATGTTCCGACCTCGAGACTGCCCGCCGCCGCGAGCCCGCCACTGGCGCTGAAGATCACCATCATGATGATGATCAGAGCGGTCTCCCATCCTCGGATGCCCTTGATGGTCCTGCGAAGGGCGGGTCCCTGTTCCTGGGCCGCCGCGACGGAATCAAGTCGCTCTTCCAGCGTCTTCACCGACGAAGCTGGGTGATGCGCCTTCAACTGAATCGCATCGCCACCACCTTGAACGAGGTTCGCCAGCGCATAGGCGAGAAGGCCCATCGGTCGAGGGTTTCTCGCGGCGCCGTCTTCAGCTTGCTCGGTTGTGTTCTTCATGTCATCCCTCCCGACAGAGGGCTTGAGCCGCACTGAATCGCTTCCAGTGTCCCGGCGTCCACCTGGAACGTCCTACGTTCAGGCGTCCTTGGCGGTGTTTTCCTGCTCGTACATTGCGGAATTCGACTCGCTTGGCGAATCGTTCTTGAGCTCCGGGGCTCTCTTCTGAGTCCGGTTCGACTCGTCGTCGATCTCGTCCTCGATCCCCTTGATGCCCTTCTTGAACTCGACGATCGATTTTCCGACGGAGCGCCCGACCTCGGGAAGTCTTCTTCCGAAGACCAGGAGGCCGATGACCACCAGCGCCATCCACTCCCATCCACTGGGCATACCGAAGGCAAGGAGGTTCTGAGAGATATGGTCGGCGGTTGAAATCATCGTTGAATGGCCCTTGCAGGGGTGCGTTGATCTGGGTCTCCCGGCTCGTGTGCTCGAGGACGCCTTTTGACAGTATTGTAACGAGGAACTGGAATTGGTCACTCTTTCGCTGGGAATCCGCCGATCCGGGCCGTTCCTTGCAGAACCCCGGCCCAGACGGCCGATTATTCGGACGACGGGCGATTTTCTCCGGCGGTTCGGATCGGGTCGACTCGTGAAAGGTGCAGGTCATGATGCTTCGAATTTCAAGGTTCCTACCGGTTCTTGGGTGTTTCGTTCTCCTTTTTTCAGCGACTGGCTGTTCCAGTCCCACGAAGTCGGCTCAACCGACCTACCACCGGCAGTTGAACCCGGGTGAGCATGCCCTGCGCCGAGTCGATCCTTCCGAGGTGCGCGCCCATCTGGTGACGGCATTCGATGACCGTGATTCCGGACTCTCCAGAGCGCTGGATCAGAGCGCCGTCTGGTATGCCGCACCTTCGAGTCAGAACCGGTTCCCCTTTCAGACCCAGAACGGTCCGATCAGTCATGACCAGGCGCGAAAGAGTGTGGTCGCGCTGAAGGAGTCGCTCGAGTCCAGCGTCAACGGGGAGCGGTTCGCACAATCCGTTCTGGCTCGCTTCGACGTGTACCAGACGGTCGGATGGGACTCCGAGGGCACGGTGCTCTTCACGGGATACTACGCCCCGATCTTCGAGGGCAGTCCCGTGCGTACCGAGCGTTTCGATCATCCCATTCATCGTCGTCCCGATTGGTTGCTGACGTGTCCCGAGGGCGTGCCGTTCGGACGACGGCTCGCCAACGGTCGAATCGTCGATTCACCCGAACGTCATGAAATCGAATCCACGGGCATGCTCGAGGGGACCGAACTCTGCTGGCTGGACACCAAGCTGGACGCGTACATCTGTCAGGTCAACGGCTCCGCCTGCATTCGATATCCGGACGGAAGCCTCCACCACGTCGGATATGCAGGAAAGACCGAGCATCCGTACACCGGTCTGGGCGCCTCGATGCTCGAGGCCGGGCTCATGACCAAGGATGGTCTGAGCCTCGACGCGATCCAGTCCTACAACGAGCGAGATCCCCACACCATCAATCGAATGATCGCTCGCAACAAGAACTTCGTCTTCTTCCAGCATTACCCCGGAGACTCCTGGCCTGCCGGTTCGCTGGGTGTTCCTGTCACCGACAGGGCGTCGATCGCCACCGACAAGTCGGTGTATCCCCCCGGTGCGGTCGCTCTGGTGGATACCGACGTGGTCGATGGCAGTGGCGGCAAGCGTCCCTTCGTGCGACTGGTCTGTGACCAGGACACCGGAGGTGCGATCGTCGCGCCCGGTCGATGCGATCTCTTCATGGGGATCGGTCCCGAAGCGCGCACGCTCGCCGGCGGCCAGTACGCGGAGGGAACCATGTACTACTTCTTCCTCAAACCGACCATCGTGGCGTCCTACGACGACTGAGTCCACGGAGACCATCCGGGGGGCCGGTCGAATCTCATTCCGATTCGTTCGTCATCGATTCCGTCCGACCCGCTCGTTGGTGATGAGTGGTTCGGCGTACGGTCCCTGCTCGGTTCTGTAGTAGAGCTCGGAATAGCTCGAAGGCCAGCTTCGTCTTCTGGTCCTGAAACCGAGTGAATCAGATGACATGTCCTCGAGCATCCGACATTCCCTGGTCCAACGTCGTTCATCCAGTGTGAGTCGGGTCTCTCCGATCGCTGACCCGAAGAAGAGGCCCACCATCAACCAGAGCACGAAATTGAGAACGGTTCTCTTCTCCAGACGCCACCCGTCGGGCGCTTCGTGCCGTCTGCCGCATTCCGAGCAGAATCCCTCCGATGCGTCCGGTGTTCTCGGGTGCCCGCACCCCGCGCAGAGTCCCTGCTTGAAGCGTCTTCCGGGAATCACGTGTTCGAAGATGCCGATGTGCAGATCGACCATCGGAATCAGCCAGACCACGAACATCCCAAGCGCGAGCACGGCGCCTGCGGACTTGAGGAAGGTGTTGAGATCGAACCCGAAGGTTCCGAAGAGCGGTCTGATCAGTGAATAGGCCGCGAATGCGAACCCCGTGATGGTGATGACGAAGAGAGATCTGAAGAGCATCATCGACCAGACGGGCGCCTTGATTCGTTGCCTTTCCGGACTCATCTCGCCTCGACATCCAGTGAGATCCCGTATTCATCCCAGCGATCCGAGACCATGTCTCGAGTGGCGTCGTCCATTGAGAGATAAGGTGCGAAATCCCGTATCGCCGCGCCGCTGGGCCTTCGCCCGGGTCGCTTGGTGGTCGCGTCGAACGCGATTCTGCGCCCGCCGCTCGAACCATCCCAGATCAGATCGTTGCCGGGATCGCAGCAGGACATCCAGTTGAAGAGCACCCGATCGAAATCGTTCGGATCAATGTCCTCGTCCACGATCAGCACGAAGTCAGCCGCGCTCGATTCGACTCCCGCCGCCGCCCAGGCCCCTTGTGCCTTCGATCGAATCGTCTCTCCATCGGAGAAGGCCGGCATGGCGATCACGAGCATGCGTTTCATGCCCCACTCCGGGAAGACATGGACGACGTCGATCGCTTCGGAGATCCGCGTGACGGCTTCCGCGTGTCTTTCATCCGAGTCGACTCGGGGTGCGACGAGCGTCTTGCCCGCGATGCCGTCACCATCGATCTTGCGTGTCGCATCGAATCCGATCTTCGTGCCGGATCCGAGTTGCGGGGCGGCTTGATCGAGAATGTCCAGCGGGCCATTGACGATCTCCACGTCACGCCTGAAATCACAGTTTCGTAGCATCGTCTCGAAGAGCGCCTTCTCCTCGTGGAGGGGAGCGTCATCGTCGACCACGACGATCATCTTCGTCCACGCCATCTGCCCCGCACCCCAGATCGAGTGCATCACTCTTCTGCCCTGAAGGCCGTAGGCCTTCTTGATCGCGATGGCCGCACAGTTGTGAAAGCAACCGAACATCGGAAGGTGGTAGTCCGTGATGTCGTGAACGATGGTCTTGAGCAACGGCAGAAACACCCGTTCGGTCGCCTTGCCGAGGTAGTAATCCTCCATCGGTGGTGGACCGACGATCGTCGTGGGGTAGACCGCATCTCTTCGGTGCGTGATCGCGGTGACCTCCACCACGGGGTAGCGGTCTGGAAGAGAGTAGAAGCCGGTGTGGTCTCCGAACGGGCCTTCGAACACGGCACCCGGACCCAGCGGTTCATCGGTGTGCCGTGGATCCCAGCCGATGGGGCCGCATTCCGTTGAGACCCATCCTTCGATGACGATCTCGCTGTTGGCGGGCACCCTGATGGGGACGGTTCGGCCCTGAACCATCGGAATGCCCTTTCCGTTCAGGTAGCCCGCCATGAGAAGTTCGGAAATGCCGGGCGGCAGGGGGGCGGTCGCCGCGTACGGAAGAACCGACTCCCCGCCCAGACAGATCGCGATGGGCATCTTCCTGCCCAGTTTCTTCCAGCTTCGCCAGTGGGAGGCTCCGTCATGATGGATGTGCCAGTGCATCGCGAGATGGGTCTCGTCGATGAGCTGCGATCGGTACATCCCGATGTTGTGGCTCGAGGGTTTCCTCTCATCCCGGTCATCCGCATGAATGGTGTGCATTCCAGCCAATGTGATGTAGCGTCCGGAACCCTTCGCCGTGCCCGACGCCTCGGCATCGATCGGATAGCCCACCGACTTCGGATCCCCGTCCAGGGGCCAGCACTTGAGGATCCCGAGACGCGTGAGATCCACTTCACCCCGTTCCGTGAGCTTCACCACCTCCTGACATGCGGCCTTGCCGACCGTTCGCGGTGGGATTCTGAGCAGAGGCAGAAACTCCCGTGCTTTCGCGATCAGTTCCCGGAGATTTCGAGGTGGCTGGGGTTTCGTCAGTGATGCGATCCGTCCCGCGATCGTCTCATAGTCATCTCCCAGCGCCATCTCCATGCGTCGGTAGCTGCCCCAGAGATTGATCGCCACGGGAAAGTCACTGCCTTCGACGTTTTCGAAGAGCAGGGCTCGTCCACCGAGGTTCGCATGGTCCGGATCGAACGCTCGGGCCGCATCACTCGTCGAAGGCGCCCGGCTCTTGCTCATCCTGTCGGTGATCTCGGTGATCTCAAGCAGTGGCGAGACGGTGGCATCGACCCGGGTCAGTTCTCCTGCGGATTCGAGTTCCTCGATGAAGCTTTTCAGTGATGAATGAGAGCTCATGGCTGTTGAGAAGGGTAGCCGCCCGGGGAATTCCACGTCATCTTCAAAATCGAGGAATTTACGACACTGTCCGTCCCCCCGATTCGGACGCCACGGGGTTCATCTCCGTCAGCGTGGATTCTTTTCAACCACTATGATCAGACTTCATCCGACGCCAGACGGGCTTTCGATCGGGTGACGTCGATAATTCGTCCGTCAGAGTGAAATTCATCGCATCCCATTCCAAACAATCTGCACCTTCATCACTTTTCTGTGAAACCACTCCATGACGCAGAGCAGCCCTCTCTCAATAGATCTGAAGGATGTCACGAAGACCTATCGTGGCGGTGTGTTCGCCCTGCGAGGTGTCTCCCTGCAGGTTCATCCGGGTGAGATCTTCGGTCTCCTCGGACCCAATGGGGCCGGCAAGAGCACCCTGGTGAAGATCATGATGACGGTGGTCAGGCCGACCACCGCTCGAGGCCAGGTCCTCGGACAGCCGGTCGGCCACAATGCGACGCTCGCGAAGGTCGGTTATCTCCCCGAGCACCACAGGTTCCCTCCCTGGCTCACCGGTCGGCAGGCGGTCGAATTCGCCGGTGCCATGTGCAAGATGCCCCGAAAACTTCGCAGACGACGCACCGATGAATTGCTGGATCTGGTCCACATGCGGGAGTGGGCCGGGAAGCGGCTGGGGACGTACTCGAAGGGAATGCAGCAGAGAATCGGTCTGGCGGCATCACTGGTCAACGACCCCCAGCTGGTTCTGCTCGACGAGCCCACCGACGGGGTGGATCCCGTCGGCCGTCGTGAGATCCGCGACGTCCTCACCCAGATGCGCGAACAGGGCAAGAGCGTTCTGGTGAACAGTCACATACTTTCCGAATTGGAACTCATCTGCGATCGAGTCGCGATTCTGGTGCAGGGCCTCGTCGCGCGCCAGGGGACGGTCTCATCCCTGACGAATTCGAGTCGCTGCTACGAGATCATCTGCCGTGCGACTCCCGAGATCGCATCGACCATCGATGGTGTCGAACTCGAGTCGCTCGCCGACGGGCGTTCCCTGCTTCGAGTTCAAGGCGACGATCCTGCCGTCGTCCAGCCGATTCTCGATCAGTTGAGACAGGCCGATGTGATCATCGAGTCGGTCCTGCCCAAGCGTGAGTCACTCGAGGATCTCTTCGTCCGTTCCGTGACCGATCCGACGACCGGTGTCGCACTCGATCCCGGTGCAAACCGCTCCAGTGACTGTGATGTCAGGACATTCGGCGAAACATCCTCGAAGACGCCTCCTCCGGCACCACCTGTCGGAGGTGGGTCATGATCCAGACGCTTGCTCTTCTTCATGCCGCGTATCGGGAGCTGAATGCCCGAAAGCTCTTCTGGGTCACGCTTGGACTCTCGGGTCTCGTCGTCGCCGCGATGGCGATCCTAGGTCTCAACGAAGAGGGACTGACGATCCTCTGGTGGCAGTTCGACCTGGCGTTCCTGAACACGAACGTGATGCCGGTCGATGTCTTCTACAAGTTCATCTTCGCACAGCTGGCGGTGCCCTACTGGCTGGCCTGGCTTGCGACCATTCTCGCTCTGATCTCCACGGCGTCCATCTTCCCCGACATGGTGAGTGGGGGATCGATCGACATCCTGCTGTCGAAGCCCATCGGCAGAGTCAGACTCTTTCTGACCCGTTATCTCACGGGTCTGCTGTTCGTCCTGCTTCAGGTCGGAGTGTTCACCGTCGCGTCGTTTCTCGTCATCGGACTCAGAGGTGGCTCATGGGAGCCTTGGATTCTGATCTCGATCCCTCTGGTTCTCCTGTTCTACTCCTATCTGTTCTGCATCTGCGCCCTTCTGGGAACGATCACTCGTTCCACGATCGCCTCCTTTCTGATCACGATGCTCTTCTGGCTTCTGGTCTTCGGTGTGAACTCCGGAGAGCAGGTCACGCTTGCGGGACGCACCGCTCTCGAGATCTCACTGGGATATTCGCAGGAGGATCTGAGAGAGGCCGTCGACGCCGGGGATCCCATCGAAGTCACCGAACCGCTCCAGACGATGTGCGACGAGGATCAGGAGAGTCTCGACACATGGAAGAGCTTCCATGATTGGTTCTTCATCTCGAAAACGATCCTTCCCAAGACCGATGAGACCATCGATCTGCTCGGCAGGGTGCTTCGTGAGCGAACCGGGATGGAGATAGGTGGTCCGCCCGAACGTCAGGAGATGATGTTCGGCGCGAGTCAGAGGATCAGCAATCGTGAGTTCGGTGAGAAGCTTCAGGANACCATGGACGATCGCAGCATCTCCTGGATCATCGGAACCAGCCTGCTCTTCGAATTCGCCGTGCTCGGACTGGTCTGCTTGTACTTCTCACGACGAGATTTCTGAACCCAGTTCGATGCCGCGCTGATGCGCCGCNNNCAATGCTCGAATCATCGCGTCCCTGAGTCCGNNNCCCTCCAGGCTCTCTATGCCNGCGAANGTCGTTCCACCCTTGCTGGTGACCTTTGCTCTCAGCTCGGCCGCATCCCGTTCGCGGTGGAGCAGCTCTCCGGAACCTCGAATCGTCTCGATCACCAGAACCTCGGCCTGTTCACGCGAAAGGCCGGTCGCGATCGATGCCTCGATCCAGCTTTCCGCCATGAGAAAGAGATAGGCCGGTCCCGAACCACTNGTCGCGGTGACGGCATGCATCTTCGACTCATCGACNTCGATGACGCGGCCGACCGTCGACATGATNNCNCTCGCCNTCCTCATGTCNTCGTCGCTGGAGTGATGACCTCNGGCGATGGCGCTGATTCCCATGCCGATCATGCATGGCGTGTTCGGCATCACTCTCACNATNCGCGNCTNCGAACCGAGTCTGGNTGCNATCCTGCCGGANTCGATNCCCGCCATGANNCTGATCACCANGCAGGGGCTCNTCANAGGCCCNAGGCNGTCTGCGANCTGGTCGAANATCTGNGGTTTCACGCCCAGNAGGATCGTGGGANTNCCGTCGAGTNNGTCCGGNGATNGCGAGACCGAAACGCCCNTNTTTCGCCAGAANTCNGCTCTNTCGNTNGATTTCTCCACCACGAGAACGTCATCAGGAAGCATCGCCCCGTGGGCGAGCAGCCCCTCGAGNATGGCGCCNCCCATGTTNCCGCATCCCAGAAANCCCAGTTTTTTCGNATNGTGTTCGCTGTTCATNTTTTCAGGCTCNTCAATAGTTCCGATCNCGTCAACCACCGATTCGACGAACCCAAAGGCTTCGCGATAGAATCNCNGNAGAACGGGAGACTTGTACCGACGATGATGACACTTGATTTTGAAGATCCGATCATTGAGATCGAAAAGCAGATTGANGCNCTNGAGACCGGNTCCGAAGCCGAGCGCTATGCGGAGGAGATCGCNCAGCTCCAGGCGACGCGAGATCGAGTTCTTTCGAAGACCTACGCGGCNCTGACCCCATGGCAGACCGTGAAGGTCGCTCGNCATCCCAACAGGCCTCAGTCNCTCGANTACATCAGGTTGATGTGCCGGGATTTCTGCGAGCTCCGTGGGGACAGGCATTTCGGCGACGATCGTGCGATCGTCACCGGATTCGGGCGGATCGGNTCATTGAAGGCCNTGATCGTCGGTCACAACAAGGGNCGTNCCACCCCCGANAAGATCAAATGCAATTTCGGATGCGCTCATCCCGAGGGATATCGCAAGGCGCTCATGAAGATGCGGCTCGCCGAGAAGTACGGTCTGCCGATCGTTTCGTTCATCGACACGCCCGGCGCCTANCCGGGAGTCGGNTCCGAACAACGCGGACAAGCTGAAGCCATCGCCGTCAATCTTCGAGAGATGAGTCGTCTTCGGACGCCCATCGTCTCGATCGTGATCGGCGAGGGTGGCTCGGGGGGTGCGCTCGGAATCGGTGTCGGNGATCGTGTGGCCATGCTCGAGCATTCCTGGTANTCGGTGATCTCACCCGAGGGGTGCGCNGCGATCCTGTGGAAGGAAGCCAACGAGGAGACGAACGAGCTTGCCGCCAAATCCCTGGCATTGACNGCCCGTCATAATCTTGAAAACGGGCTCATCGATGACATCATCCCNGAACCGGCGGGGGGNGCGCACCGTGATCCGTCTCAANCCGCACGNCNTNTGGAGACCTGGATNNTCGATCAGCTGTCCGAGCTCTCTCGATTGAAAGCGGAGACTCTGGTGCGACGGCGCTTCGACAAGTTCAGGCAGATCGGNGCCGTGACCACNCGAATCATCGAGGCAGAGACGNCGNAATGANCTCGNGGTTTGACGNGGTTCCAACGGCTCGATTACTCTTGTGNNCACNGNNCCTNTANTNGGTCNCGGTGTCTCCTNAACACGAAGAATGCGGNNCNTCCGCATCNAAAATCNACAGGTGAGCTCGCGTGGCAAAGAAAAAGACNTCAGCCAAGAAGAAGGCTTCCAAGAAGGCATCGAAGAANGTGGCCAAGAAGGTCACCAAGAAGACNGCCAAGAAGACNGCAAAGAAGANCGNCACCAAGAAGGCNGTCACCAAGAAGGNTTCCAAGAAAGTGGCCAAGAAGTCGGCCAAGAAGANTGACNAAGAAGACCGTCACCAAGAANNCGGCCAAGAAGACTGCNAAGAAGNCNGTCACCAAGAAGNCNGCCAAGANGNCTGCAAAGAAGGCCGTCACCAAGAAGACNGCNAAGAAGACCGTCGCCAAGAAGNCTGCCAAGAAGACCGCCAAGAAGACCGCCAAGAAAGCGGCCAAGAAGACCACCAAGAAGACCACCAAGAAGACAGCCAAGAAGTCTGCTTCCAAGAAGTCGGCTTCGAAGAAGACCGCCAAGAAGGTGACGAAGAAGGCTGCCAAGAAGAAGACCAAGAAGAAGGCGGCCAAGAAAAAATTCTCCGCCAGCGCCGCCAGTCGATCCGTCGCTGCGGTCGCAGCGGCCGCCGAGCCTGATGCGGCGGGGTATGTCATCATCAACGGTCGGCGTGTGCGAATGATCTCGACCAAGGGATTCTCACCCACGAAGAAGAAGAGCGCTCCATCCGCAAGCGCTGACAAGGCGCCTGTGACCAAGGCCCAGCCCAAGCGAAAGACCAAGATGGTCAAGAAAGAGCTCGATTTCTATCGGGATCAACTCTTGAGCGAGCGAGCTCGACTGCTCGGTCTCGTCACGGGCATGGAAGATGAAGCGCTCCGTTCCAAGGGGGGGAATCTTTCAAACATGCCCATTCACATGGCTGACGTCGGTACCGACACCTTCGATCAGGATCTGGCGCTCGGAATGGCGGAGACGGAGCGCAAGCTTCTGAGCGAGATCAATTCCGCACTGAAGCGCATTCAGGACAAGAGCTACGGTGTCTGTGAGATGACCGGCAAGCAGATTCCCAAAGCCCGCTTGAACGCCAAGCCCTGGGCTCGCTTCACGATCGACGCCGCACGCAAGGTTGAAAGCGGTCTTCATCATCAATGAGTTCCGGTCGCTCCTCCCAAACATCTGCTCGTTCGGGGCGAACATCGACTGATCCCCCCGCATGGACCTCTCCCATCGCATGGTGCACACTCGTGCTCGTGGCCGCGTTCGGCATCGGTCTGGATCTCTGGTCCAAGGACTGGGCATTCAGAAATGTCGCTGAACGTCCCGTGGTTCTTGATCGAGACGTCATTCTTGCCGATTCCGATTGGCGACCACCGCCGCATCAAGGAATGGAGGTTCTCCCCTTCGGGCTGCTTGATTTCGATCTCGTGATGAATCATGGCGCGGTCTTCGGCATCGGACAGGATCAGAGAACGATCTTCATCGCATTCACCATCACGGCGGTGACACTGGCCATCATGATCTTCGCTTTTGGAACCCGTGCGCGCTCGCATGCCTTGCACGTCGGCATCGCCCTGATTCTGGCAGGTGGAATCGGAAATCTCTATGACCGCATTCTCTTCGGTGCGGTCAGGGACTTCCTGCACATGCTGCCAGGATGGGATCTTCCGTTCTCATTGAACTGGCCGAACGGAAGCGCCGGAATGTTTCCCTGGGTGTTCAATGTCGCCGACATGCTTCTTTTGCTGGGAATGGCGATCATCGTCTTCATGACGGGCTCCCAGAAGGGGCCCGTCTCCCGTGATGGTTCAGGCGTCGAGGAGCGCGATCGCATCGTCGATTCCGAGAACCATCTCGGGGGGTAGAGGGTCGGGCAACGTGTCCGGATCCTGTGCCCCGTCAAGTGTGAACGGACCGACCGCCGTTCGTCTGATCGATGTGCAGTGTCCACCGGTGCCCAGTCTCATGCCAAGCTCCCTTGCAAGGCTTCTCACGTAAAAGCCCTTGTCGACGAGCAGCTCGAGTTCCACCACTGGCCATTCGTACCCAAGGACCGTCATTTCATGCACCATCACCGGTCTGGGTTCGAGCACGACCTCTTCGCCTGACCGGGCCAACTGGTAGGCGCGTCGACCTCCGACCTTCATCGCACTGAATGCCGGTGGTCTCTGAAGAAATGAGCCGGTGAATCCTTCAAGCGCCGCCTCGAGCCTCGATCTGGTCGGCACCTCGTTGGGAGTGACGGGCTCAGGTTCGCCTTCAAGGTCATCCGTGGAGGTGAATGAGCTGAGGTCGATCATGGTCCGATATCGTTTGGTCGTATTCATCATCCGTGAGATCGATTTCGTGGCTTTTCCCAGTGCACAGACTAGGACACCGGTTGCGAGGGGGTCCAGCGTCCCGGCGTGTCCGGTCTTCGGGCGGCCCGCTTTTCGCCTCAGAATCGCGATCGCTTTCATGGATGACATGTTCGAGGGCTTGTCCAGAACGATGAATCCGTTGATTCCAGTTTGGGAGTTGTTGCTTCGGCTCATGCCGCTACACTACTCCTCTCACCGGGACAGGTGTCCGAGCGGCTGAAGGAGCGGCACTGGAAATGCCGTGTACGGCTTGTCCGTACCGTGGGNTCGAATCCCACTCTGTCCGTTTTTTCGGGCTGTAGCGCAGCTTGGTAGCGCGCTTCACTGGGGGTGAAGAGGTCGCAGGTTCAAATCCTGTCAGCCCGACTCGGCAGCTTCCTTCGGGAAGCTGCCGATCTTTTTTTGGATGAATCTGGCCAAAATCACACTTGGTGAACTCCTAAAGGTGTTTGATGCCCTCTTATTCGCATGAATGGGTCTCGACTCCAATGGATTGAATATCTGGAATTGAGTGATTTATCTCGCTCCATTGGCCTGGTTTTTCTTTTAAATGCAATCATCAGTCTCAGACATCGTTTGATTTTCAGGCCATTCTGCATCATCCGATTCCAGTTCGGAGTCTTCATGGATCTCTCATCAAAGAGAATCTNCTCCACATTGATTTCAGCATGTTTGGGAAGCTGTCTGCTCCTGAACACCGTTTCTGTCTCATCCGCCCAGATGATGAACTCCGAGGATGAACTTCAATTTTCTGCAGCTGACATCCAGTTCTTCGAGTCCAAGGTACGCCCGCTGCTGATCACGCATTGCCAGAGCTGCCATGCTTCGAATTCCGATCGCATTCGGGGGGGGCTCGTACTCGATACCAGAGCCGGGTGGCAGGTCGGAGGCATCTCCGGCCCTGCGATCATTCCCGGTGACCCTGACGGCAGTCTCTTCATCCAGGCGATTCGCTGGGACGATGAGGATTTTCAGATGCCGCCCAAGCGAAGACTCTCAGATCGCGATGTCGGGATCTTCGAGGAGTGGATCCGACGAGGCGCACCCGATCCACGTGTGACGAGATCACTGCCCGTACACGAAGCCGAGGCGTTCGCCATTCCCGGAGGGGGGGTTCCGAAGTCAGAAGCTCAAGATCATTGGTCATTTCAGCCCATCTCCAATCCCACCGTGCCGGAAGTCTCCAATCCCGACTGGTGTGATGACGACATCGACGCCTTCATACTTGCCGGGCTCGAAGACGCCGATATCAAGCCCGTTCGTGATGCCGATCGTGCCACTCTCTTTCGTCGTCTGAGTTTCGATCTCAGGGGTCATCAGCCTTCCATGGAGGAGCTTGAAGACTTCCTGGCGGATCGATCTCCGCTTGCTCTTGAGACGGCGGTCGATCGCTTTCTCGACTCGTCCGCATTCGGTGAACGCTGGGGACGGCACTGGCTCGATGTGGCCCGCTTCGCTGAGTCCAGCGGCAAGGAGAACGATGTTCCCTATCACCAGGCCTGGCGCTATCGAGATTGGGTCATCAGCGCGTTCAATGATGACATGGCGTACGACGACTTCATCGTCGCACAGATCGCCGGTGATCTTCTGGCGGTGCGAAGTGTGGAGGATGCCGCGGACAACATCGTCGCCACCGGTTATCTCGCGGTCGGCACGAAGAGCCACAACGAAAGAAACCGACGGCAGTTCGTACTCGATGTCGCGGACGAGCAGATCGACGCGGTGACGCAGGGGCTGCTCGGGCTCACCGTGGCTTGCGCCAGATGCCATGACCACAAATACGACCCGGTGTCACAGAAGGACTACTACCGCCTCGCCGGAGTGTTCACCTCCACCGAGACCCTTTTCGGAGGTTCGCAGAGTAACCGTTCCCTGAAATCGGATCTCTACACGCTTCCCAATCTGGATTCGGTTCCACTCGGTCTGCCGATCCCGACCGAGATCCGAAAGCGTGCGGCTCTCGGTGAGAGTCGGGGTCTCGAGGAAATCGAGAGACTGCGCGCTCGTGTCCAGGAGGAGGGCCGCAGAAGCGAGGCTGCTCAGCGACTTCGGCAGCGGACGAATGCACTCGCCCCCATCAGCGATCTCCTCGAACGATACGACGAGGATGGCATGCCCACTCATAAGATGCGGACCGCCATGGGCGTTCGTGATCTACAGAGGCCGGCGGACAGTCCGTTGTTGATTCGAGGTGAACTGGACAAGCCATCCGATGTGATGCCACGTGGCATTCCCGCGATCGTTCACCGCACCCAGCCTCTCGAGGTGGATTATGGCAGCGGGCGATATGAACTCGCGACATGGATCGCTTCCGAATCGAATCCGCTGACCGCCCGCGTGATGGTCAATCGGATCTGGCTGCATCTTTTCGGGAAGGGGATCGTCTCCTCCACCGAGAACTTCGGACTCGAAGGGGTTCCTCCCACTCATCCCGAACTGCTGGATCATCTGGCCTCCAGATTCATCGAGTACGACTGGTCGATCAAGACACTCATCCGGGAGATCGTGACCAGCCATGCCTATCGTCTCTCCTCCAGAGAAAGCACTCGAGCGATGGCGCTCGATCCTGAAAACCATCTGATCTGGCGGATGTCTCCCAAGCGACTCGAAGCCGAGGCCATCCGCGACGCCATTCTCCATGCCTCAGGAGACCTCAGCGTGACTCCGCCAACCGGTTCCATTGTCGGCTGGATCGCAGACGGCAGGCTGTTCCGTCCCGGTGATGCCGACACATACCTCGGCAATTCCCTGGTTCGTTCCGTCTATCTTCCTCAGATCCGAAGTGTGCGACCTGCATTTCTCGAGGTGTTCGATGGTGCCGAAACGACCTTCGTCGTGGGTGATCGAGCTGAGACGAATGTTCCTGCCCAGGCCCTGTTCCTGTTGAACAACGAGTGGGTCATCGCTCGTTCCGACGACATGGCGAACGACCTTCTCGAACGTCGCATCAGTGATGAAGAGCGCATCAGGCTCGTCTTCGAGCGGACTCTCGGACGTCGGCCCACGAGTTCCGAGCTTTCGGCGACGAGGGCTTTCTTCCGCGATTTCGGTGTGATGTTCGACGACGGCACCGTGCTCAACGAGTCGGCGATGTACGGCGATCGCTTCGCATCCCTTTCGCCTCAACGCCGTGCAGCATTCCTGCGTCGTCAGAAGGCCCGTGGTCAGGAAACCCCCTCCATCATGAGCGCCCGCCAGGCCGCCTTGAGTGCACTCTGCCAGTCGCTCTTTGCCAGCGCTGAATTTCGTTACGTTCGTTAGAGGAGTTGTGAATGTCACCCGGCCATCAGGATCTTTGTTCGAATCGGACCTTCGCGTGTTCACGTCGGCAGATGCTCAAGAGCGTCTCCTCCGGATTCGGCATGCTTGCCTTCGCTGGAATCGCGCAAGCGATGTCCTCTCGCTACGCCCTTCAGGACAATCCGCTCGCACCTCGTGACCCGCATTTCACGCCTCGTGCGAAACGTGTGATCTTTCTCTGCATGTCCGGTGGCCCGAGTCATCTCGACATGTACGACTACAAACCTAAGTTGGTCGCGGACACCGGCAAGTCACTGAACAACGGGCGGCGTCGAGGTGCGAAGCTGATGGGCTCCCCATTCAAGTTCTCTCCGCGTGGCGAGTCCGGCATTCACTACAGTGAATTGGTCGAGAACATCGGCTCTCACGCGGACAAGATCGCACTGTTGAAGGGCATGCACACCGACGTTCCTGCTCATGCGCAGGCGACGATCCAGATGCATACCGGTTCCTCGCAGTTCGTCAGGCCTTCCATGGGGGCATGGACGCTCTACGGGCTCGGCACCGAGAATCAGAATCTTCCCGGCTTCGTCACGATCTCTCCACAACGCGGCAATGGTGGTTCTCAGAACTACGGGAGTTCTTTTCTTCCGGCGGTGAACCAGGGAACGGCCATCGGCGGGCGATCGAATTCCGGTGCGATGTCGAACATCAGCAGCAAGCGCCTGACGCGATCCGGTCAGAGACGACAACTCGACCTGATTCAGAAGCTCAATCACGAGGCCCTGCGAAAGGGTGGAGATTCCGACGGAATCAACGGCATGATCCAGAGTTTCGAACTGGCTTTTCGCATGCAGGATGAACTTCCCGACGTGCTCGACATCTCGAGCGTGAATCAGGCGACCAGAAATCTCTACGGACTTGACGACGATCCCACCGCCGAATTCGGAAGACAGTGCCTCATGGCGAGGCAGCTGGCCGAATCCGGGGTCCGATTCATCCAGATCTCCTCGGGTGGATGGGATCATCATCGAAACCTCCGGGAATCCCTGGTCGAAAGCTGTACGAAGATCGACCGACCGATCGCCGGTCTGCTCACGGACCTCGATCAGCGAGGCATGCTCGAGGACACCCTCGTGCTGTGCGGTGGTGAATTCGGACGAACGCCCGATGCTCAGAACAACGATGGACGTGATCACAACGCGAAGGGCTTTTCGATGTGGATGGCCGGTGGTGGTGTGAAAGGCGGCATGGAGCATGGTGCGACCGATGACTATGGAGCCGAGGCCGTCGAGGGTCGTGTGCACATCCATGACTGGCATGCCACGATTCTCCACCTGATGGGACTTGATCACGAGCGTCTGACCTACAATCACTCAGGTCGGGACTTCAGACTGACTGACGTCCATGGTGAGCTCGTCAAAGAGATCATCTCGTGATCACCCAATCGTCAGAGATTCAAAATGCCATTCACATGCGTGTCCCTGGTCTGTCTCCTGTTTTTCTGTGCCTGCGCGTCCATGACCGGCAAGTCTGCGACATCCCCGGATCCCGAGGCGCTCTTCATCGAAGGGACCGTCGAGGCCGAGCAGGGTGAGTCGAGCCGCACGTACGACTACCGTCTGCTCAGGCCGATCGAACGAGCCGATGACGGGCCCCGACCGCTTCTGGTCTTTCTTCACGGGATGGGAGAGCGTGGCTCCGACAACCTGAGCCAACTCCGATACCTTCCGACCTGGATGTGTTCACCCGAATGGCGGACGCGCTTTCGGGCGTTCGTGCTGGCGGTTCAGTGCCCTGATGACGAGATCTGGGTCGCCTCCTGGGATGATGCCGGGACGTGCCGTGCGCTTTTCGCCGTTGAAAACGCGATCGAGCATCTGATTCAGACCGAAGACATCGATCCTTCGCGTGTCTATCTGACCGGGTTGTCGATGGGGGGATACGGATCGTGGGCTCTTGCCGCTCATCGTCCCGACCTCTTTGCCGGAGTCGTTCCCATCTGTGGAGGAGGGGATCCGGGCACCGTCGAAAGACTGCGAGGTCTTCCGATCTGGGTCTTTCATGGAACCGACGATGATGTCGTTCCCGAGTCCGATTCCGTGGAAATGGTCTCGGCCCTTCGTACCGCCGGAATCCCCGTCGGCTACACCAGGCTGGAAGGCGTGAAACACGACAGCTGGACCGACGCCTATCGCAATGAGGGCGCCATCAACTGGTTGTTCGCACAACAAAAGCGTCCTTGATCGAATCGATCACTTGGCCCTGACGCTGCCGGCGATCTTGAGGATGATCTCCTCTTCCCCCGGAACGTTTGTGGTCACCTGGACATTGCCCTTGATCACGCCCGTGATGTCACCGGTGTTGCCCACGAGCGTGAGCTCGTACACCCCACCAGCGGAATTCTGAAGTGGTTTGATGATCACGTTCATGTTGGCAAGATTCCCTCCGACGACCTTCGCGGAAAGAATCTCAAGAGGCTGACCATCGGCTCGCGAAAGCCTGATGTTCTTCTGGAAATCCCTGCCCTGGGGGAGCGACAGCAGACGGAACATCGAATCGCTGGCCTGCACCTTGCCTTGTACGTTCGCATTCATGCCGACCGTCTTCGTGACCGGCCGCGGAGATGCGTCAGCCGGATCCTGAACCGTTCCATTGACTCGCACGCTGCCCGTGTACCAGCCCCAGTCGATGCTGGGGTCGATCGCCACATCCACCCTCCACAGCTTGGGAACCACTCCTTCGGCGGAGATCCTGTTCAACGTGAGGCTGCTCTTGGCTCTGAGATCTCCGAAGATCTTCACATCTCCAAGCTCGAAACTCTCGTTGGGAGCCTTGATCGTCAGACTTCGTGTCGCACCCTGGTTCAGTGCGATTCTTCCAAACGAGATTGCGGGTGGTGTGACCGTGACCGACGAGATCACATTGGCCTTGATCTTGATCTCCTGACTCGGATTGGACACGTCATTGGTCAAGACCCGGACCACCTTGGTCTGCTTTCCGGATCCCTTCGGTTTGAACGTCAGTTCGATCACGTCGCCTTCGCCCGGAGCGAAGAGCGTCTTCTCCAGCGCCGTCGTGGTGCAGCCGCACGTCGGTTGAACCCGGAACACCTCGAGCGTCTGGTCGCCGTTGTTGATGAAACTGACAGAGGCCTTGCGTGTCTCGTAATCCTGGATGTCACCGAAATCAACGACCGGATCGGGCATCAGCATCATGGAGCCACCCGCTCGGGGTCTGGTTGGATTCGTCTGGGGCGCCGTGGCTTGATTCCCCGTCCTCGCCTGAGCGGTTGTCTTCTTGCTCGATTCTGAATCACCACATCCGTGTGCGAATGCCAAGATCAGGGAAGCGGCCGAGAGCGTCAGGGTTCGTGAGTGGAATTTCGCCATGTCATTTTCCAGGTCGTATCAATTGGAGAGTGAATCGAATCTCTACAAGATATCGACTTCGAGGATCACGTTTCCTCATTTTTTGATTTCCCTGACGGGATCGAAACAACGGCGACCCGGATCCCTCCGGGTCGCCGCTTTCCCACCTTGCGTCACCTGTTATCACCCATTCACACCAAGGTGACCCAAAGCAGTCTCTTCACCCTGTCATCAGATCAGGGTTCCCGCAGAGAGCCTTGGATCCGCATTCCGGGCCGGTGATGCGTATCCGAATGATGCGCCGGATGTATTCCCGAACCACTTCTGCACGTTTCCGGCAACGTATCCCTGTGCATAGTTCGCTCCGGTTGAATCGATCTGATAGGCGACTCCCGGTTTGAATCCGGCGCTCGCAGCCTTCCAGCCCCCTTCGCCTGGAGTCACAGTCACTTCACTCTTGATTCCCTTGCAGAGAATGAGCAGCTTCAGGGGCTGTCCGGATTTGGAGATGTTCAGGTCGCCGCACAGATTCGTGAGGTTCGCGGGCTTCCCATTGATTCCGAGAATCACGTCGTTGGGTTCCAGTCCCGCTTCGAATGCCGGGCTGCCTGGAACGACTGCGCCGATCGTGCATGCGTTGGGTGCATCGATCGACATGTTGTGTGCGAGGTCGCCGCTCACCGGACCGACGACGAGTCCGAGAATGGTTTCTTGGATCGGTCGACTTTTTGATTCACTCTTCGGCGAAGTGTTCGGCGTCTGGAGTCCTGTCTGGTTCGTGGCGTCCTCGTAGAAGGGGAGTTTCACGATGTCGAGCAGCATCCCCATGCCTGATCTCACCTCGAGATTTCCGGACCCATCGAATGACATAGACTTGCCTGGGATCACCTGTCCGTTGATCGTCACCACTGGTGTGGTTCCCTTGCTTCCCGCGATCTCGAGATCGAGGCAGGTGGAAGGCGTGCCAACGAGTGCGTTCATCGACTTGCATTCGAGTCGTCGAGTGACCCTGTAATCGCCCGAGGCATCGAGCGAGCTGGTCGATGTCACGCATTTGACGGTGTACACACCATTTTCAAGTTCCCCGAGCATGTTGGAAGGGCTCTTGGATCCGTTGAGGTCGTTGACTGAGACGTTGTTGTTCATGATCGTAGTCATGGTTGTTTCCTTTCGGTACGCTTTGGCTTTCGTCGCGAGTGTGCGCGGCGCCTTGCGGGTGTTCACTACGATGCTCCCGAGGGCCCGGTTTGCGATTCACCGGAGATGTCGCAAAGAGACGATCAAGTTGGCGCGAAACGATCATCAGACGCCCTTACGCGTTAGCATTGGGGCATGAGCATTCAACTTCTGATCGTCTGCCTCCTCTCATTCAACCCACTCCCCCTCGAAGAGGAGCCTCCCCAGGTCGTCATCCGCCCCGAACCGGTGGTCACGGAACATGTGATTCAGCTCGACGGGCGTGACATCGAGTACACCGCCACGGCTGGAACACTACCGCTGTACGACGAAGACGGCGGCAGGGTCGAGGCACAGGTGTTCCACATCGCCTACATGAAGAAGGGCGCCGATCCGTCGAAGAGGCCCATCTTCTTTCTCTTCAATGGAGGGCCAGGTTCCTCAAGCGTCTGGCTCCACCTCGGAGCGTTCGGACCCAAGCGCGTGCTCACCGGAGACACCGGTGATCTGGCGAAGCCCCCGTGGCGATTGGCTGAAAACGATGCGAG
>PAQN01000042.1 GCA_002709755.1 Phycisphaerae bacterium | reverse complement strand
CGGGCTGTAGACGCGATCGCCGCTGACCTCGGACCCGGTAAACTTGCCGCACTTACGCAGGTAAGGGGCCAGCAGCAGTGCCAGCAGCACGTAGCCGCCGGTCCAGCCCATCAGGAACGAGCTGTTATCGTAGCCGGTGAAGGCGATCAGGCCGGCCATCGAGATGAAGCTCGCGGCGCTCATCCAGTCGGCGGCGGTCGCCATGCCGTTGGCCAGCGGTGAGACACCCTTGCCGGCGACGTAGAACTCACCGGTGGAACGGGCGCGGCTTGCGATCGCGATTCCGATGTAGAGCGCGAAGGTCACGCCGACGATCAGGAATGTCCAGCCCTGGACGTCCATCACTCGGCCTCCTCGACACCGAAGCGTCGATCAAGTCGATTCATCGCGATCACGTAGACCACGATGAGCATGACGAAGACGTAGATGGAGCCTTGCTGGGCGAACCAGAAGCCGAGGGGATACTGGGTCCCCGGCAGCATGAACTGATTGAGCCAGGGCGCGAGGAGAATGCCGCACCCAAAAGAAACGAACGCCCAGATCACCAGCAATGCGGTGATCCAGACGAGATTGGCACGGAAATGTCGTGCAGCGTTCGTTTCTACTCTACTTTGGGGCAATCCACGGCTCCGGACTCATACTCGACCAGAGGGGGGGAAAAGCTTGAACACTTCTTTGAAAAGTCAGGCTGACGTGACGGTCAGGCTCTGGACTGACACCCGCATCGCTCGAGCAGGAACTTGGTCTTCAGAATGCCTTCGACCTCGGAGCATCCACCGCCCTCCCACTCGATGCCGACGTACCCCAGGTAACCGGCGTTTCGGACCAGCGTCATCATCGTCGCGAAATCGGTCGAGGTCTCTTGGCCATCGGGCCCGAAGGCATGACTCTTGGCGCTGACCGCCTTCGCCCAGGGCATCAGCTCCTCGACACCACGGTACCGGTCGTACCACGTGCCCTCCGAGACTCGGAAGTTTCCGAAATCCGGAAGAGTTCCCACGTTGCGTCGGCCCACTCGACGCATCACTCCGGCAAGCCAGGCACCGTCGGAGCTCAGCCCACCGTGATTCTCGACCAGCACGTTCAAGCCGAAGGTCTCCGCCAGTTCTCCGAGTCCGGCCAACCCTTCCGCGCTTCGCTCGAGCTGCTCTTCGCGAGAGCCTTCGGATCAGGCATTCACGCGGATCGAATGACACCCGAGAATCCTGGCGGCGACGAGCCACTTCCGATGGTTCGAGATCGTCCGTCGCCGGCCCGCAGGATCGGGGTCGCCGAGCGCCCCCTCTCCGTCACACATGATGAGCAGACTGCGAACGTCGAGATCATCGCACCTGGCACGAAGACGACGGAAGTAGTCCTCATCTCGTTCGACCGGACGATAGAACGAGTTCACGTACTCGACGGCATCGAGCCCGAAGGTCGATCGGGCCATTCGGGGGAAGTCGAAAGGGTCGAGCCGTCCTTGTCCGATCTCCCGGTGCAAGGACCACTGGGCGAGGGAGATCTGATTGCATCCACTGATCTTCATGGCCCCAGCGTATCCAATAAACAGGCTCCTGAGGGCGAAAAGCCGCAGTTCACGTGCAATGAGATCGAGGAGGCATGCAAACACCTTTCGAGACTTCCATGGCCCAAGTCCGGGTCTTTTGCTTGTAGGGAACTCGGGCATGCGTTAGAAATGGATTGCGGCTTCCGCCGCATGGGCCTTCCCTCAGGCCCATGTTCCAGAGAGTTTCCAAGAGAGAATCAGGGGTCTTCGACCCCGAAACCGAAGAGAGTAGAACAATCATGAAACCAAAAGCACTCGTTGCTGTCGGTGTGACTGCATGCATTGCAGCCACGGCGTCAGCCGACTTCGTCGACTTCTCGGGAGAAGTCTCCGACCTTGGTGGCGGGATCTCGGCCATCGACATGTATGCCAATTTCTCGGATCCCGGCAACGTGTTTCTCAACATCTACAACAGCACCGTGGTCAATGGTGACGGCATCACCAGCGGCGGCTTCTACCACGACGACTTCGCATCGCTCTCCGGCGGTGAAGGCAGCTGGCTTCCCAGCCAGAGCGCCGATGTCGCCGGTTTGAATTCGCAGTACGATTCCTACGTCAATGCAGGTTACGGAGACATCGGTGCCGCCAACAGCACCGCACTCGACCCCAATTTCCTGGACAACGGGAACGGACTCGGAGCGTACCTCCCCGCAACCGCAGGCTGGTACAACGGCAATCCCGACAACGTGATCTCAGGTGAGAAGATTCACCTCGGTCACTTCGTGATGGCCACCAGCGATGTCGCGAACTTCAGCTTCACGGCCTCGACCGGGTGGAAGTCGAATTCGGGGACCACGGAAGTGCAGTTCGGCTCGGGCTCATGGACCGTGCCTGCGCCCGGCGCACTGGCCCTTCTCGGCCTTGGCGGCCTCGTCGGGCGTCGTCGCCGCACGAACTGAGCCTGCCGAGATGTGACATCCGATCACAGCAGAGCGCACCCCCGCCGACCCGGCGGGGGTGCTTTCGTTCAGATGTCACGAGTCCTCGACTGAGGACAAAAGCGCTCATCGCCGTCGTCCGCAGGTGGGGACGACGGCGATGAGGAAGAGCCACCAGCCGGATTCGAACCGGCGACCTAAGCTTTACGAAAGCTTCGCTCTACCAGCTGAGCTATGGCGGCACGTTCGATGTCGGGCCTGAGCCCGTTGAATCACTTGAGAATCAGCTCGACTGCCTGACGAGGACCGACGTTGAGTGCGCCGAAGGCGCGCCCGGCGGCATCCGCCACGTCACCCTGCGAGGAACGGATCATGTCTCGCAGCGCAGAAACCTGCCGTGGTGCGGCCTGGTTTCCGAATCGTCGGGCTGACGCCGCGACGAGGTCGAGGATGTCGATCTGTTCCATCTCGTCCGATGCGGCGAGCGCCGAGTCGATCAGCGCCTGCTGGGCGTCACTGCCCGGCATCATGGACAGCACGTCGGCCACGAGCAGATGCATGTGTCCATCACCGTTGGCGAGTGCCTCGAGCAGCGCGGGGCGGGCCGAAGTCACTTCCAGCACGGTCGAATCGCTGGCGGCGACCCGAGCAAGCGCATCGAGCGAGGCGAGGCTGAATTCGAGGGCTTCACCCTCGTCCATGCTGGCGCCACCGGTTCGCTTGAGCAGCGCCGTGGCGGCATTCATGAAGGCCTGTTGATCGCCTCCGGCGGTCCAGACCATGGTGGCACGATCTCCAGTGAAATCGTTGCCGAGGTCCAGTTCGTCGGCGGAGTTGGCACAGGCGATCACGGGGACCGCTGCGGCGAGATTGTCGTTGCGAAGTCCCTTGATGGTCTCGCGAATGAGCGCGGAACCACCTCGGACGACGACAAGGTCGAGACCGACCGAACGGCCGAGCTGGGAACGGACGGCGTCGTAACTGTCACCACCGTCGAGGACGGTGAATCCCATGGCCTGAAGATCGCTGCCGTAGGTCCTGCGATCCTCGTCGTTGCTGGCGACCACGATGCCGAACATCGAGCCGCTGTCACGAACCGCGGAACCAAGCAGTGGGACCACGGCGTCGTCACCGGGAAAGCTCTGCTTGGGAAGCGCGTTCGCAAGGACGAGGGCCGCGCGGTACTGCACGCGACGATCGGGATAGCGAAGACATTCGAGAAGCGGAAGTCGGGCGCCGATGAAGAGATTGGCTCGTCCGGTGGTGTCACCGAGGGCGACGAGGGCGTCGTTCACCAGGGCGGTGTCGAACTGATCGAGTCCCATCGCCAGAACGTCCTGAGTGGTGCCAGGACCGACGGCGGTCGCGAAGAACTCGGGGCTGTAGGACTGATCACCGTAGATCGGATCGACCATGCCATCGGTCATCTCGTTGCCCCGACGAAGATCGGACGCGACGAAGAGGGCCAGTGCATCCGCGGAGGCATCGTCGAAGCCGAGGGCGGTCTGGGCCATCTTCATGGCCATGACATCCGAGTAGATCGGCGTCGCGATCGCGGTCGGTGTCAGGCCGGCGTACGAGTCGTAGCTCCAGATGTTGTTCATGGATTCAGCGGGCCAGGGAACGAGTGACATCTCCTGGTCGAAGAACCGACGGCCGAGGGCCACGAACTGGGCGGAGACCGAGGTGGAGCTGCCACCAAGACGCTTGAATGCACGCATCGCGGCATCCTTCACGACGTCGGAGGTGCCCTCGGCGTCAGCCAGTTCGAGCAGGAACGGCTCCGCGGTGGGATATCCGATCTCGCCGAGCATGTTGCAGATCTTGCGCTGCGCGCTGGGATCGACCTGCATGAGTGCGGCACACAGCGGCAGAACGGCCTGGCGCTTGATGCGTTCGATCACCGTGGTGGCGGCGACTTCGAGCACGGGATCACTGCCATCGACGACGGCGGCGAGCAAGGCTGGCATGGCGTATTCGCCGGCCGCGACCAGACGGGTTTCGGCGAGCATCTTCTGCCGGAGGGTGCCACCGAGCATCTCGACGGCCTTGTTGATTCGTTCGGGGTCTCGGGCGAGTGCGATGCGACCGTCTTCGACTCTGGTCTCCATCTCCGCGACGATGCCTTCGACTCCCGGCATTCTGCGTCCGCGACGAAGCACGCTGATCAGCTTGTCTTCGAGATCATTGTCAGCCACGAGAAGGGCGAGTTGCTCGTCGGTGATGGACGAGTCCAGAAGAGCCTGCCCGGACGCCGCGGCGAGTTCGGGCTTGGCGATCCTGACGTAATGGAGGAAATCCTTCATCAAGGTCGTGGGATCCTGGGCCGAGGCGGTGGTCGAGCCGGACTGCGCGACCGCGCTGGAGGGCATCTCGAGCCCGAAGGGCAGGGCCAGTGCGGCGGAAACGATGAGCACCTTGGTGGCGGTGGTCGAACTCATTCTGGGCAATCTCCTGTAGGTCCCGACCTCTTGCTCGAGGCGAACACCCGTGGGGTATCTCGGATGACTCAATGCTTCCGGGGACGCGATGTCCTCGGAACGCCTTGGAGGCGATCGAAGGACGATACTTGACCGAGAGAGCGGGTGTCAACGCTGATGGGCATCCGTGTATACTCTTTATTGGTCGTGGTGCGACGAAATGGATGGTCAAGACCATCCTGATCGGTCCTCCTCCGGGATTCCCGGGGTGGGACGGAAGGCGGTGAGAATCCGCCGCGGACGCGCCGCCGTAACGGGCGACCGATGTCAGGCAGGATCCTCTCACTCGAATGACAGGGGCCGGCTCGAGATCGGGAGGCCTCGCAGACGCCACTGTGGATTCGATCCATGGGAAGGTGCGAGTTCTCGACCCGAAGCCGGAACACTCCGCCACGACCGGTGGTTCTCACCCCTCGCGCTCGGGGTCGTGAACGATCATGCGGTGTTCCGGTCTTGTCACCGGTCCACCGTGGCCACGAAGGCCGCTTCGAATCCTCGAGTGCGCATCGTGACCTGATCGTTCCCATGCCAGCCATTCGCAAAACACATGCTCACGCTTCAAGGCCTTTCACCGCGGCCGGTATGCTGATCGCCCTGACAGGCCTCATGTCGGCCGCGGATGTCGCATTCGCGCAACACGCCGTCGAGGTGATCGAATACATCCCGGGCAACGCGGGAGCGCCCTTCACCGACCCGGGCACCGCCCTCGGCCCCCCCACTCGCATGAGTGGAATCCCGGGCGTGATGCCCAGCACCGTCACCCCCTTTCAACCGGCCTTCGGTGCGGGCGAGATCGTGACGATCGGACAAGGCGGGCGATTGACGGTCGCCTTCGATGAACCGGTGCGGGATGATCCCGCCAACCCGTTCGGGGTCGACCTGCTCATCTTCGGAAACGCGTTCTTCACCGGAAGCTCGTCGACCGCGCCCTGCGCCACGGGACTCTACGAGGAGCCGGCGACGATCGAGGTCAGTCTCGACGGCACGAGCTTCGTGGAGATTCCCAACCTGACCGCGGATGGTGCGTTTCCAACCTCCGGCTACCAGGACGCCGACGCCTACGCGACCGAGCCAGGCCTGATCGAAACGGATTTCCTCAGACCGGTGGATCCGGCGTTTCTCGAATTCGCCTCGGAGCTCTGCTGGGAAGCCTTGCGACTCGCCTACGACGGCTCCGGCGGTGGCGTGCCGGTGGATCTGGCCGGCACGGGGCTCACGGAAATACGCTTCGTTCGAATCTCGACGGCGTCCGACGCCCAGTCCCTTCCGGAGATCGATGCCTTTTCCGATGTCGTCGCCGACGCGAGGATCCTCGATCCCGACTTCAACGATGACGGACGGGTCGATGGCGCGGATCTCACACGGCTGCTGTCGAACTGGGGCACAGCCTCGCCCGAATACGATCTCGTCCAGGACGGGGTGATCGACGGCGCCGATCTGACCAGACTGCTTTCGGAGTGGTCGTCATGAGAGCATCCGCGATCGACCTCCGGACACGTGGCTTCACCATCGTCGAGATGGTGGTGGTCATCGGAATCATCATGCTTCTGGTGGGCATCACCGGCGGCGTGGTCCGCAGCGCCACGCTCGAGGCACGGGCGCAGAAATGCGCCTCGAATCTTCGACAGATGGCGATGGCCACCGAGAGCTATCGAAACCAGTCACGGGGCGCACTGCCTGCCGCGGTCCTCTACGAGATCAGGAACTCGGAACTGGTGACGAAGGCATGGGACTTCACCCAGACCCAGTCGGGCGAGATCGAGGCCGGGCCGCTCTGGTCGTTCACCGATGGCACACCCGAGGTGCATCAATGTCCTGATCACGTCGGAGACAGCACGTTCGGCGCGGATCCCTTCACCGGCTACAACTACAACACCAGCTATCTCGGAGCCGAAGGTCGCTACCCCTTCATGAATGGTGAGGGGAAACTGGTGCAGGGCTGGGAGAACGCACGCCTTGGTCTGCCACCGGCGGCGCAGCGAAGACCCGATCGTTGCGCCCTGTACGGCGATGCCGGCTGGCGAAACGGCGCGAACAAGTTCATGCGCGCGCCCTCGAACTCCGTCGAAGGCGACCTTGGCATGGTCTATGCCGGTGGTCAGTCGTTCCGACACGTCGGAGGCTGCTGCAACGTGGTGCATCTCGACGGCCACTGCGCACGTTACACCACGCCCTGCGCGGGCACGCACGAGCCCGAGGATCTCCTCACGGACATCATGGACTTCCCGAAGAACGGTTTTCTCTCCGAGGACGATTCGTCCTACGACCCGAGATGAGGCGGCTGATCAGGACGAACGCCCGAACCGGCGGTCGAGTTCCGCGATGGGAATGCGCAACGACGTCGGTCGACCGTGCGGGCAGTTGGTCGCACGTTCGATCGATTCCCGCTGAGCCAGCAGGGCCTCGAGTTCATGCTGCGTGAGGCGATCACCGGCCTTCACCGCGGCCTTGCATGCCATCATGTCGAGCACGTCGGAGAGCAGCGCTTCGGCATCGTCGACACGCCCCTTCTCACTTCCGAAGGCGAGCGCCTCGACCAGGAACTCTCCCGGCTCCACGTTTCTGGACAGAAGGAAGCTGGGCACCGCGCTCATGGAGATCGCACGCGGACCGATGGGCCGGGCGTCGAAACCGATCTTCGCGACCATCTCGGCCAGGCCCTCCAATGATTCGATCGCGGCCTCGTCGACCTCGACGACGTCGGGCACCAGCAACTGCTGTCGTTCAAGCGCCCCCTCGCCGATGCGGTCCTTCAACTGCTCGAACATCACGCGCTCGTGCAGGGCATGCTGATCGATCACGAGAATGCCTTCGGCATCCTCCACGAGGAGATACTTCGCATGGACCTGGAGGATCCTCGGATCCTTTCGGATCGAAGGCATCAAAGACCGGGCGGGCTCGACCGGCTGCTCGAGCTGGGACTGCATCGCCTGATACTCGAACCCCGGAGAGGACAGTCCCGAGCCGAATTCACGAACCGGACCGCGCGTCGAGCCAGCCTCGGCGCCACCCAGCGACCCGGATGCCGACCGAGAACCGGCGGNGTCCGTCGANGGCNCGCNGCCGGAGCGATCGATGTCCAGGGTCGGNACGAGGTCGTGGGCGCNNAGCGTCTTCTTGAGCGCGTGGCGCACCGCCTGATGGATGGCGCCGCCGTCACGAAAACGGACTTCGCTCTTCGTCGGAGAGACGTTGACATCGACCAACCGTGGATCNATTTCGATGAAGAGAACGATTGTCGGATGGCGCCCGGGGACGACCAGACCGCGATAGGCCTCGCGCAAGGCATGCTGGATCGCCTTGTCGCGAATCGGNCGNCCGTTCAGGAAGACCCGCTGCCGTCGNGCGGNCGGCCCGGCGATCTGNGGGGTGCCGGCCAGNNCCCAGATGGTGGCGCCGGCGGCTTCGAAATCGACCTCGAGCAGTTCATCCGNNAGCTCNNTGCCNAGCANGGCGACCACTCGACTTCGNGGATCGTCGACCGCGGGAAGNTCGAGCGTGGTGCGATCNCCCAGTCGAAGCGTGAAGGCNCAGGCGGGATTCGCCATCGCGATCGTCTGGACGATCTCGGAGATGCGCGCCTGTTCGGTGGGATCGGTCTTGAGAAACTTGCGACGTGCCGGCACGTTGAAGAAGAGCGAACGAACCTCGAGCGAGGTTCCGGGTGGTCCGGACGCAGGCTTCGGCTCACCCGCGGGCCCGCCCTCGGCTTCGATCACCCAGGCCTCGTCGGCATCATGACGGCGCGAGCGCAGGCGCAGCATCGAGACCGACGCGATCGAGGCGAGCGCCTCCCCGCGAAACCCCATCGTGCCGACGGATTCGAGGTCGTCGATCGAGGCGATCTTGCTGGTCGCGTGCGCCGCGAGCGCGAGGGAAAGATCCTCTCGGGTGATGCCGGCGCCATCGTCGGTGATCCGAAGCAGTTGACTCCCCCCGCCCTCGGAGTGGATCTCGATGCGATTCGCCCCGGCATCGAGCGCGTTCTCGACGAGTTCCTTCACGACGTTGGCCGGTCGCTCGATGACTTCCCCGGCGGCGATCTGATTGACGAGTTCGGGTGGCAACTGACGGATGGGCATGAATCCAACTTACCAGAAGGGTTTATGGAGTTCAGCCGGCATGAGGGCCGATGTTGAGGACGGGTTCCGAACGACGACACGAACATCGACGTCGGTCCGGTCCCGAGGCGAGGGNGGCGAGGACCCCACCCGNTTCNNAGGAGTCACATGACGCATCTCATCGTCGGCGACATACATGGCTGCGGCAGGGAGTTCCGCTCGTTCATGGAGANGGTCGCGGCTCNTCGNGAATTCGNCGAGGCNCGCATCATTCTGGTCGGCGACCTGTTCAGCAAGGGACCGAACCCCGAACTNGTGACCANGGANATCCTGANTCGNCGACGNGATGGNTGGCNNATNGATCTGATCTGCGGCAATCANGAGCTTCGCCTGCTGGGCGCGTTCGGAAGACTNCACGGCGGGGTGNCGCTCGATTCNATCGGCAAGCACGANCGAAACACGATCAAACGACTCGAGCGCGGCGGCGTGCTGGCGGAGACCATCCCCCTGCTGCTCGAGGCGACCAGGAGNATCCAGNATCGAATCCTGCTCCCNGAAGGGCCCGCGACCGTGGTCCACGCGGGGATCGAACCGACACTCGGCCTNGATGGCACGCCCGANCATCTGAAGACGCACATCAGGTCCGCGGCCGGCGAGATCAACTGGTGGGAACGATACGACGGACGTGACGGNCTTGTGATCTTCGGACACAAGCCCGTNCCCGAACCGGTCATCATNCGTGACGNGGACGGTCGGCCGATCGCGGTCAACGTCGACACCGGTTGCATCTACGGCGGCCATCTCAGTGGCTATCACCTCGAACGNGGCACGCTGCTTCAGGTGCGCTCCGAACAACCCATCGACATGAAGAAACTCGCCTTCGCGCTCAGCCCGACTCTGGCGCCCATCGGCCGGCAAGCGGCATCGGACGCCCCCGCCCGAATGCCCGCGGGCTGATCTTGAGGACCACCGCGGCCTGGTGACGCTTGAACTCCTGNCGATCGAACATCGAGACGAAACGAGACACCAGCGCGGGATCGAGTCCGGTCCGCTCGACGATGGTCGATTCCGAGCATTCCTCCTCGATGCGAAGCGCGATGATGCGATCGAGATCCTCGTACGGCGGCAGCGAATCCTCGTCGANCTGATCCGGACGCAGTTCCGCNGACGGTGGTTTCTCGATGGACGAGACGGGAATGGGCGCGACNCCGAANCCGAGCGCCTCGTGGTGNTCGTTGATCCAGCGCGACAGTNCGAAGACATCGGTCTTGAGAAGATCACCGAGCACCGCGACGCCGCCGCACATGTCGCCGTAGAGCGTGCAGTACCCCACCGCGAGTTCCGACTTGTTTCCGGTCGCAAGNACCATGGAGCCGGTCTGATTGGAATGGGCCATCAACAAAAGACCGCGAAGACGGGATTGAAGATTCTCATCGGTGATGCCCTCGGGAGGACCGATGCTCGGGCGCAAGGCGTCCTGCAGGCCGTCATGAAGTCCGGTGATGCCGACTTCGTGCACACCACCCAGACCAAGATTCGCCGCCAGCGCTCGCGCATCGTCGAGAGAACCCTGGGAGGAATATCGTGACGGCATGAGGTAGCCGACGACCTGTTCGGGGCCCACCGCCGCGGCGGCGATCGTCGCGGCCAGCGCCGAATCGATGCCACCCGACAGACCGAGCGCGAGGGTGCGCTGACCGGTCTTGCGGCAGTACCCGGCCAGCCCCGTCCGCAAGGCATGAAAGAGTTCGCTCTCGCGNGACTCNGGTCGAGGCTCGAGGGGCGACAGCGCNTCGAGTTCGACGACGTCCACACGTTCATNCCANAGGACGCCATCGTGCAGAAGCGCGCCATCAGGNCCCACCACCACCGAACCGCCGGAGAAGATGAGATCGTCGTTCGCGCCGACCTGATTGACCGAGACGACCGTGGCCTCGAGCCGGCGCGCGACGCNGGCNAGACGTTCGAGATGCCGTNCACGCTTGCTCACCACGAAGGGCGAGGCGCTCGCCACCAGCAGAAGATCACACCCCGTGCGGGCGAGTTCCTCCACGGGATTCTGCGCATAGGTGGGCTCGAACGCGACATCCTCGGNCTGCCAGAGNTCCTCGCACACCAGNACCCCCACGGTGTGACCCTCNCACTCGAACGTGAGAGGGGCGTCGCCGGGCNTGAAGTGNCTGACCTCGTCGAAGACGTCGTAGGTCGGCAGNAGCCGCTTGTCGAAATGACGCTCGACCCGGCCGCCGCGACACAGCGCGACCGCGTTGCGGACCGAACCGTCCGAGGCGCGTCGAGGCAGTCCGACCAGAACGGCGACCTCCGCGGGAAACTCCGCGGCGAGCGTCTCGAGGCGCTCTTCACAGGCCTCGACCACGCCTTCACGAAGCAGCAGATCTCGAGGTGGATACCCGATCAGGCCCAGCTCGGAGCCGAGCAGGATGCGCGCGCCACCAGACGAGGCCGCACGAACCGACTCGAGCAGTCGCTCGCCGTTGCCCGCGAGATCACCCACCANNGGGTCGAGTTGAAGAAGTCCGATCTTCATGACTGGAGAGCATACGTAAAGAAACACCCCGAAATCCACCTCGATGATCAAGAGGTGATTTTCGGGGCGNTCGAACCCGCCGGCGAGTCGGCGGACCGGGACGCCGTCGGAGACGCCGTCCCTGGCGAGCACCGACGAAACACGTCCGAGTGATCGATCAATAGATGACGGCGTGCGCCTTCTGGACGGTGTCGATGATCTGACGCACCGTGAACGGCTTCCTGATCACCGATTCGAATCCTCGCGAGGTCAGCTGAGCGGTCTGGCCTTCGGTGAGCCTCGAGGTCATGGCCACCAGACGGGTCGCCTGAAGCTCGTCGTTGCTCTGGACCACGTCGACCATCTCAGCCGCCGCGTCACCGGCCATGTCGACATCGAAAAGCACGACATGAGGTCGGAAACGTTCGCATTCGATGCCGGCCTGGAACAGGCTGTTGGTGGTGTGGACATCGAATTCGGCCTCGTCGGTGAGCACCCGCTTGAGCGTGTCCCCCACGGCCGGATCTCCATCGACGACCAGAATGCGCGGGGTGCCGCTCATNAGTCCGTCCATGGGGATGTTGTGGGCCTTCATGAAGGTCAGAAGACTCGCCACGGGGATTCTGCGATCCTTGGAACCGGGAATCCGATAGCCGTCGAGCTGGCCGGAATCGAACCACTTGCTGACGGTTCGGCTGGCCACGTTGCAGATCTTGGCGACTTCGCCGGTGGTGAGTACGTCTTTGTCGTTGAAACAGTTGTCGGTCATTGCTTTGTCCTCGGGGCCCGCAGTGGGCCGGTTATCTCCTGACAGAGCCATCGACGTTTCAAGGGGGCGAGTTAATCCGGTTCTGCGGATTAATGGCATCAATCTCAATTTGTGGGCACGCAACCACCTCTCCGGCCTCCCAGACCGTTATCGGGCAGCCAAAAAGAAAAACGGGCCCCGGCTCCCGCCATGGGCCCGTCCACATCGAACGGCTCAATGCACGATGCGTGTTGTCGGTATGTCGCCGATCTAGGCGCTCGGCCCCGCGGCTCGAACCGCGTCAGAGAGATCGAACTTGCCGTCGTTGGCCCGGAACCGAGAGGCGAGGTCCCTGGCCTTCTCATCGTAGGCATCCTTGTCGGCCCAGGTGTTGCGCGGATCGAGAACGTCTGAAGGCACGCCGGCGACTTCGGTCAGCATGTGCAGACCGAAGATCGGATGCACGGAGGTGGGCGCGTCACGGAGCGAGCCATCGAGGATGCGGGAGACGAAGGTACGGGTCCAGGGAAGCTGGAAGCGTTCGCCGACGCCGTAGGGACCTCCGGTCCAACCGGTGTTCAGCAGCCAGACGTCGGAACCGTTCTGTTCGATTCGCTTGGCGAGCCATTCGGCGTAGACCATCGGAGGACGAGGCATGAAGGGGCCGCCGAAGCAGGGCGAGAAGTTCGGCTGGGGCTCGGTGACACCGGCTTCGGTGCCGGCGAGCTTCGAGGTGTAGCCGTTGACGAAGTAGTACATCGCCTGCTCGGGAGTCAGCTTGCTGACCGGGGGCAGGACGCCGAAGGCGTCGGCCGTCAGGAAGAGGACGTTCTTGGGATGACCGCCCATCGAGGGAATGACCGCGTCCTCGATGAAACTCACCGGGTAGGTGACACGGGTGTTCTCGGTCTTCGAACCGTCGTCGTAGTCGGGGGTCCTGTCCTCGTCGAGGACGACGTTCTCGAGCACGCTGCCGAAGCGGATCGCCTTGTAGATCTCGGGCTCGGTCTCGGGACGCAGCTTGATGCACTTGGCGTAGCAGCCGCCTTCGACGTTGAAGACGCCGTCGTCGGACCAGCCATGCTCGTCGTCACCGATGAGACGACGATCGGGATCGGCGCTCAGCGTGGTCTTGCCGGTGCCCGAAAGACCGAAGAACAGAGCCACGTTGGACGGGTCGTCCTTCGCGACGTTCGACGAGCAGTGCATGGGGAACACGCCGATGTCGGGAAGGTCGTAGTTCATCGCGTAGAAGATCGACTTCTTGATCTCGCCGGCGTAGCGGGTGCCAAGGATGATGACCTTGCGCTGCTCGAGACTCTGAACGATGGCGAGGTCGCTGGTGACACCGTACTGCTCGGGGTTCTCGATCTTGAGGTTGCAGGCGTTGTAGATGACCCAGTCGGGTTCGAAGTTGGCCAGCGCGTCCTTCTCGGCGTTGATGAAGAGCGTCTTCGCGAAGAGCGAATGCCAGGCTTCCTCGGTGACGACCGAGACTTTCAGTCGGTACTTCGAGTCGGCGCCAGCGTATCCGTCGAAGCGGTAGAGGTCGTCCTTGCCTCGAAGGTGCTCCAGGGCGAGCGCTTCGAGCTTGGCGAAGTTCTCGGTGGAGATCGGCTGGTTGACCTTGCCCCAGTCGATGTTGTCGTGAATGCCCGGCGTGTCCTCCAGAAACTTGTCACCGGGACTTCTTCCGGTCCTGGCTCCGGTGTCGCACATCAGTGCGCCATTGGAGGCGAGTGTGCCTTCACCGTTACGGATGGCCGTGTCGATGAGGGACGAAACTGGAAGATTCGAATGGATCCTGGCGGAGCCGAGATCTGCAACGCGTGCGGCTGATGCGGTAGTCATTGAACAACTTTCAGTGAACCGGGGTTGAAACGAGGAATTGTAATGGATACCCGATCGGCATTACCCCCTGGAAAGCTCGAAAAGTATGAGATTAAGTTCCTGAAACAAGTGTCCCAGAACCAGTTGCTTGATCGGACTCTGGAGCGTACCCTTCCGGGAACGCATGGCGGCCGTAGCTCAGTTGGTAGAGCACCTGGTTGTGATCCAGGACGTCGCGGGTTCGAGCCCCGTCGGTCGCCCTTTTCCCCTTTCCGGACCAGACAGTTCCGAAGAACCACGAGTAAGGGCTTCTGAGCAGGCTCAGAGGCGCTCTCAGGGAACTCAGGCAGGACCACCATGGGCGCCCCTCAGGCCACAACTCTCGACGTCGCCCTCGTCCAGTACGACATCGCCTGGGAGCGAAAAACAGACAATCACGAACGGATCGAGAGGATGCTTCTCGACGCGGGCGTCTCCTCCGGCGCTTTGGTGCTGATTCCAGAGCTGGGGGACACCGGTTTCTCCTCGAATCTCGAGCAGATCTGCAACGACGGCGGGCTGACCCTGGCCTGGGCCAGACGCATGGCCGAGGACCATGGCTGGATCCTCGAGGTCGGCCATGCCGAACAGGCCCCCGATGGCCGAGGACGGAACTGCGCCACGATCGTCCATCCGGACGGCCGAGTCGGCACCTACCAGAAGATGCATCTGATCTCAGTTCTTCACGAGGATCGGACCTACGATCCCGGACGGCACGTCCTGATCGCCGAACTCGCGGACGGAGTCAGCCTAAGTCCCTTCATCTGCTACGACTTGCGCTTCCCGGAACTGTTCCGCCTCTCGCAAGACCTGGGCGCGAACCTTCTGACCGTGATCGCATGCTGGCCGACGGAACGGATCGATGCCTGGCGACAGTTGCTGATCGCACGAGCGATCGAGAATCAGAGCTGGGTTCTGGGATGCAATCGAACGGGAACCGATCCAAACCTCTCATTCGGCGGGACTTCCATGGTGATCGCACCGGACGGCACGGTCCTTGCCGAGGCGGGCCGAACCGAGGAAGTGGTCCTGAAAGCGACCCTGGACATTGAAACCGGAATGGAATTCAAGAACCGGTTTCCGTTCACGGGCGAAAAGAGACCCGAGCTTCTGGGCTCGGTCGAAGTGGTTCGAATCTGAGCTGGCCGCCCCCCCCGGGCAACCATGCTTTGTGGCGGGCAGTGTCGAATCCAATTCAAAAAATGAAAGACCTAACGTTTGCAGTGGATAGGTTCCATTCGCGTGTCCCCCCACTACCATGCAGTCGGTGCAGGAAGTACCCGAGCACGATGCGGGCGTGAGCCCCGCGGACACCATTCGTGCTGAGAACGCCGAAGGAGATGGCACGATGACGACCAGCAGTACCCGTCTGAAGAAGCACGCCGACGCCACGAAAGACGAGAGATTGGATGAAGAGAAGGCCTCCCGTTCATCGAATTCGATGACAGGCGAGACGACGACACCCACCAAGACCAAGACGACATGCCGCGACTTGACTCAAGGCATGAAGAAGACCGATCAAGCGCCCCAGACCATGCCCCAAGACCAAAGAGACAATGCAATCCAGGCAAACACTGTGAATGCCTCGATTCGATCGAAGAACGCCGGCTCGAAGCGCAAGATCTCGAAGCGCAATCGAAGACGAAACAAGCAGTTCACCGATCCCGATCAACTTGAATCGGAGATCCGTCAAGCCTATTTCTCGGCAGCGTCATGGGTCGCCATGCGATATTCGGTCTCGGTCGAGGATCTGATCGATCACGTGCGGGCAGGCGGTCTTCACCACGCGGCACGCCCCTCGAGCGCGAGCCAGTACGTCGAGGACATCGTCCTGAGTGTCGCGATCTGCCAGGGCAGCGAACAGGCCTGGAGCGATCTTCGCCAGGTCTTCGATCTGACCCTGACTCGTGCCTGCACGTTGAGCATGTCCGAGCATGATGCCATGGTCTTCGTTCAGAAGTTCCTTTCGGATCTCGCGGATGCGACCGAACGCGCCGTCAACTCGGACGAACGATCGGACACAACAATCGATGAGGATGCCGGCCTTCGTGACTACATCGGCCTAATTCCCCTTCGTGTCTGGCTGACCAACAGAATCCTCGCGACGCTCGATGAGATGCCGAGACCTGAGACGCGTCCTGCCACCGATAACGGTCGAGCTGGTCGAACGTCACTGCAGCTTGTGCCCTGAAGTCACGCGCCGGTCGCTTGACATCGGCGAAGGACGGTCTACGCTTGCATCCTTGAAGCACGGCTTCCCCGGAAGCCGCACGCTGGCTGCTTAGCTCAGTTGGTAGAGCACGGCATTGAAAATGCCGGTGTCCCCGGTTCAAGTCCGGGAGTAGCCATTGAAGATGACGAACGAACGACACAGCCCTGCGCCCACCGCGCGGGGCTGTGTTCGTGAAAATCCGAAAAAAGTCGTCTTGTGCTGAGTGTGAAAGTGAAGATCAAAATGAGCACTGTGAACACTGGTAGTATTGAAGTATGAATTTTCGGACGATCATTACACTTCTCGCCTTGACAGTACTCGCAAGCTGCTCAGAGACGAAACCGGAAAAGGGCGAAGATTTCCCAGAAGTCGATCAGAAGACCAGTCCTCTGGATTCCATCACAGACTCTCGTGAAGATGTCGCAATTGAAGATGAAGAAGAGTCATACGCGGACGATGAAACCGCCCCTCCGAATGCTCAGGAACCCGGATCCCTCGGTCAAGTTGAGTCAACAGATGATGATGTGACCATCTTCTTCACGATCCATGATTTCTGCGCCTCCGAAGTGGTCAATGTCGACGGGATCAATGAATTCCTTGAACTCGGAAGCGACGTCGACTCCCAGAATGAAAATGGCGAGACTCCGTTGCATGTCCTTGTGAAGAATCCGAATGCCGACTGGGAATCGATGAAGTTGCTCCTGCGGATGGGAGGAGATGTCAATGCCAAAGATGAATCTGGCAAGACGGTCCTCATGCTTGCAATCGAGAAGGGTCTTGAGATTGGCACCATCGTTGATTTCATAAGATCGGGCGCAGACATCGACATAGCCGATGGAAGCGGACGATCTGCGATTCACTTTGCTGCGACCATGCGGGACAC
The DNA here is from genome assembly GCA_002709755.1 of Phycisphaerae bacterium. Taxonomy (GTDB): domain Bacteria; phylum Planctomycetota; class Phycisphaerae; order Phycisphaerales; family SM1A02; genus UBA8087. Next base: position 2,297 of record PAQN01000042.1, on the reverse strand, counting down.
CGCCTATCTGGACAACATGATCCAGGCGGGTGCGAATGCAGACGCCCAACAGCTGGATGGCAGAACCCCGCTGCACAACGCGATCATTTCGAAAAATCTCCCAGCCACCGTTTTACTCATCAATGCAGGGGCCAATCTGGAAAGTTTGGATGGACAACGACGCACACCGCTTGCCTGGGCTTGCAAGCTGGGACTCGCTGATGAAGCATCGATACTGATTGAATCAAATGCAGACGTGCGGACGAGGGACATTGATGGGAATGATCCGATGGCATTCGCCTTGTCAGCCCCGGATCCAGCCTGCGTTTCACTCCTCATGACGTCTGGAGTCGACATCGACTCCCGGGATGCCTCCGAGACCGGGAATTCGAGCTACATCGATGTCGCATTGCAGAACGACGATTCAGTTGCAGCCCAGAGGCTGGTCGACTTTGGAGCAGACATGCACCAGAGAGACGAAGAGGGACGCACACCGCTGATACGAGCCGTGATGGAAAATCGCCAGAGAGTCACCGCGACCTTGAGCGAACAGAAGGACCTTCTTGACAGTCGTGACAACAACGGCGAAACGGCACTTCACCATGCGGTCCTCAAGAAGGACGAGAACGCCGTACGCACACTACTTCGAGCAGGAGCAAATCCGGACATCAGAGACGGCATTGGAATGACCCCGCTGCACCACGCACTGAAGCGACCATTCGATCCGATCACTGAAATTCTCATTGATACCGGTGCGGACTTGGGCCTTAGCGACCAAGATGGATTGAGCCCGCTTGTGACAGGAATTCAAAACAAGAACTATCAAGCGTGCGCATTGATGTTTGATTCAGGGGCCGACATCAACAAACAGGATGCGAATGGAACCACCCCGCTGATGCATGCCGTGAAGGCAGGCGCTTCCAAACGCATGGTATCCATGCTTGTGAGCCGGGGAGTCGATCTGGAATCGACTGACATGCAGTCGTACACCGCTCTTCATCACCTCGCAGAGGAACTCGCAAGGCCTTTGAATTCCCTCAAATCAGAACTGCACGATGCGGTTCAGTGGAAAAAAAGCCGGGGCGGGAACGGGCATTATTATGCGATCAGAAAATTTCGAAGGGGGACCCCGATGCGTCTGGTGAGAAAGGCTGCTCACGAGTCAGGTGGCTACATGGGAACCATACAAAGCAAGGCAGAAAACAACTTCATACTCGATAACCTCATTGGGGATGAATACGCTCGTGAAGGATATGTCTACCTCGGAGCCTTGCGTGGTAACGACGGCAGATGGAGATGGCTGAATGGAGAACCATTCAAGTACACAAACTGGACCGATGAATCACCAAGCGGATTTCCAGAGTGTGTCCCCGCAATGCTGGGTCCCAATAACGGGGGATACACACAAGGAGGCAAGTGGAACGACCTCGATGACCTAGGCAGGTACTGCAACCGCTGGTTGATTGAATGGGATGGATCAAGCACAGACATAGCCAATGCATTCGAATGCCTGCGCCTGCTCGTCGATGCTGGTGCCGACCCCTATGCAAAGAACCAAGAAGGCAAGACCGCGATGGCAATGCTGGATGCCTCAAGAAAGTCATTGCCCGCTGAAAGCGCTCGCGAGCTCACAAAAACACTGGCTGATTTGAAACGAAGTCACAGTGAAGCAAACCGGTAATCCAACGCACTCACAGCGCTGATCCGGTCCTTTTTCAAGGCTCGCGTGACTTCAAACACCCACTCAGTCCACTCCCGCGTGCTCGGATGACTCAAGAAAATTCGAAGCCCCCCCAGGCAGGCCTCAGGGACCATCCGTGCGACACCCCCACAGTCAGCAGTGTTTTTTCCGCGTCACCGCGCACCGGCTCCCGAATCACCAACCAGACCATTGATCGAGCCGTCGCACTGACTACGCTGGGTGCCTGTCAGTCACTTCCTGACCCAGAGAAAGAACCACCGATGCCCAGCCACCGCACCCCCACTGTCTTCCTGCTTCCCGTCCTCCTGGCTGGAGGTGCCTGCACCGGCATCGCCAGCGCCCAGGTCACGTTCGAGTTCACCAACTCCGGACAGGCACTCGGAAACGGCGACAGCTGGTCAGTCGCCCTCGGCGACCTTGACGCCGACGGAGATCTCGATGCCATGGTCGCGAACGAATTCGGCCAGCCCAACACCGTCTGGACCAACGACGGCAACGGCACCTTCACCAACTCCGGGCAGGCACTCGGAAACAGCGACAGCTTCTCAGTCGCCCTCGGCGACCTCGACGGCGACGGCGACCTTGATGCCATGGTCGCGTACTGGGGCAACCAGCC
>PAQN01000041.1 GCA_002709755.1 Phycisphaerae bacterium | reverse complement strand
CACAAGACAAATCACTTTCGTGCGGTCTTCTTCGCGGTCTTCTTCGCGGTCTTCTTGGCTGCTTTCTTGGTTGCGGGAGCCTTCTTCGCTGCCTTCTTGGTCGTCTTCTTGGCTGCGGAGGCCTTCTTCACTGCTTTCTTGGCTGCCTTCTTGACTGCCTTCTTGACTGTCTTCTTGGATGGCTTCTTGGCCGTCTTCTTGGCAACAGCCTTCTTGGCGGTTTTCTTGGCTGCAGGAGCCTTCTTCGCAACCTTCTTGCTCGTCTTCTTCGCTGGTCTTGCCGCAGCCTTCTTTGCTGATTTTGCCGCAGCCTTCTTTGCTGGTCTTGCCGCAGCCTTCTTCGAAGCGGCCTTCTTCACCGAACTTGGAATCTTCTTGACCGACTTGCCAGGTTTGGACGCGCCTTTTCGAGACCTGGAAGTCTCTGAAGCGGAGGTCTCCTCATCGGCAACCTCGACCGGGTCCGTTTTTTTCACCGACTTGGGCGAAGGCCGTTTAGCCGGTTTCGGTGACTCGTCCACGAATGCACGAATCGAAGCCTCGAAGGCCTGGCCGTCTGCGCTCTTCACCTGCCGTGACATCCAACTGGACAGCTCGCCGGAATCGACGATCTCGGTCAACACCTTCGCTTCGACCAGCAGATCGACGAGACGGTCGTCCACGGGGATGATGTGGACGCCGAAGCATCTCTGAAGCACTCTGGCCGAAACATAGGGAGGAATCCCCTCAAGACTCTCGATGAGCGCCTTGGCCTCACGCTTTCCAGCGGACGCGAGATGGTCGAGCGACACCGCATGCTGGGAAAGATAGATCGAATGGAGACTTGATTTCATGCGCTGCGCGCGCTCAAGAGCGAGCGGGTAACGCGAACCGATCAAGGTCACGATCTCATTTGGAAGAAAGACGCGGAGATCATTGAAATCAACGATAGCTTCACGAATCTTCGCCATCGCATCGTCGGCCTGCTTTGCCGTCGCCTCCCAGAGGAGGAAACTGTAGACCATGACCTCGATCGATTCCTTTCCATCCGAGGCGGAACCTGCCGATGGAAGCGGGTCCTTGGAACCGACCTTCTTGACCAGCTTCATGAGCTTGGCAACATCTGCAACACCGTTCTTCACGATTCACCGACCTCCGCGTCGTTTTGAATTGGATCTTCAAGCAGGGACTCGATGGCTGCCTGACGTTTGAGGGTTCTGTCGATTTCAAAGGAGATCCTGGGCACTCGCCTGAGACGAGTGGTCCTTTGGATCTCCCGTCGGAATCGACCATTCGCCGACTGAAGACCACGCAGGACCGTGGATTCGTGCTGTTCGGGCATCACGGTGATTCCGATGCGAGCCATCGCGAGATCGGGCGAGACGTCGACCGATGTGATCGACACCAAACCACGAATGCGAGGATCACCGAGACCACGGGTCAGCGCTTCCTGGACCGCCTTGCGAACGGTTGAAGCCACCTTCGCGGTCCGGATGGAAGGCTCACCGGTGTCCTGACCGGGACCGTACCGACCTCGAGTTTTTCCGATTGGCTCGCTCATATTCGGAATCACAGAGTCCTTGCGACTTCAATCGTCTTGTAACACTCGAGAACATCGCCGACCTTGATGTCGTCATACCCCTCGATCTTCATTCCACATTCCATGCCGGACTTCACTTCCTTGGCGTCGTCCTTGAAACGCTTGAGCTGTTCGAGGCGGCGATCGGACTCGACCACGATTCCGTCGCGGGTGACACGAATCTGCAGGTTTCGTTCGACTGATCCGTCGGTGACGTAGCAACCGGCGATCATGCCGACCTTGGAAACCTTGAAGACCTCCCGAACTTCCGCATGCCCCTTGACCTCGAGCTTGAGTTCGGGGTCGAGAAGACCGGCTGCGGCTTTCTCCACGTCGTCCGTGAGATCGTAGATGACGTCGTAGAGTCGGAAATCCACGCCACGCTGCTCGGCAAGACTGCGCGCCTTGGAGGATGTGGTGACGTTGAAACCCACGACGATGGCACCAGATGCCTCGGCCAGGGCGATGTCGCTCTCGGAGATGCCGCCGACTGCAGCATGCTTGATGACAACCTTGACTTCGTCGGTGCTGATTCGGGGAAGGATCGTGTTGAGCGTCTCGACCGAACCCTGCACGTCACCCTTGACGATCAGCGGCAGTTCACGAGTGCCCGATTCCTGCATTCGATCGAAGATGTTGTCCAACGTGACCTTGGGCTGGGCAAGTGTGCGCTCGCGTTCGAGCATCCGACACTCCTCGGCGGCGTTTTCAGCAGCCTTGAGCGTGTCGACGATGTAGAACTTGTCACCGGCATCGGGCACGATGTCGAGTCCGGAAAGAGCGATCGGAGTCGAAGGACCAGCGCTCTCCACCTTCATGCCTCGCTCGTCGACCATGTCCCGCACACGACCGAAGCCTCGTCCGGAGACGATGAAGTCACCTGTCGAGAGCTTGCCTTCCTGGACGAGCACGCTGGCCACCGGGCCACGGCCGTCGACCAACTGCGCCTCGAGGACCGTGCCTTCGGCACTTCCATCGAAATCAGCCTTGAGCTCGAGAAGTTCCGCCTGATAGTCCAGAGTGTCGAGCAACTCCTGAATGCCATCACCGTTGATGGCGCTGGTCTTGACCACTTCGGTCGAACCCCCCCACTCGACCGGATTGAGTTCATGCTCGGCGAGCTGACCGAGAATGCGCTGGATGTTCGCCTCAGTCGCATCAGGTCGGTCGATCTTGTTCAACGCCACCACGATTGGAACGTCGCCGGCCTTGGCGTGGTTGATCGATTCGATCGTCTGTGGCATCACGCCGTCATCGGCCGCGACCACCAATACCACGATGTCGGTCACCTTCGCACCACGGGCACGCATGGACGTGAACGCTTCATGGCCGGGGGTGTCGATGAATGTGACCAGACGTTCGCCTTCGCCAGCCTTGACCGGCACACGGAAGGCGCTTGTGGCCTGGGTGATTCCGCCCGCTTCGCCATCGGCGACGTTTGCGTTGCGAATCTTGTCAAGAAGAGAGGTCTTTCCGTGGTCGACATGGCCGAGGATCGTCACCACGGGCGACCGAGTCTCCTCGTTGGTGCGGTCACGGGTCTCGAACTGGGCTTCAATGACTTCGGAAGCGGACTTCTTCTCGACGACTTCCAACTCGATGTCGTAATTGGCCATCACCTCGTGGGCCTGATCGGTCTCGATGGCTGAATTGATGTTGGTCATCACGCCCATCATGAAGAGCTGCTTCAGGATGTCGTTCGCCTTGATTCCACTTGCCGCGGAGAGTTCCTTGATCGAGATCGGTTCCGAGACCTTGACCGGACCCTCGGGACGCTGCGCCACCACGGGCCGCCCACTGCGTTTGCGAGATCGATCCTGACGATGACGCTTGAAGAAACCACCCGCCGAATTGAGACGACGGTTGCGCTCGAGGAGATCCTGATCGCGCCAGCTGGAACCGCCACCGGATCCACGGGGATCGTCGCCTGCACCCTGGAAGGAGCGTCCCGATCGCCCATCTCGGCGTCGATCGTTTCGGTTTCGTCGGTCGCCGCCGGAGCCTCGACCGGACTTGTCACCATCGCGTTTACGGCCTCCCCCGCGACCGCGATCGATGGCCGGTTCGGCGTCAGCAGGGGTCATGTCACGGACACCGCCGCCGGTGCGAGGACCACCACGCTGGAACCCACCCAAGTCGTCGTTGCTTCGAGGAGGGCGTGGAGCTCGCGGGGCGGGAATCGCATCAGGCTGTTCGACTCTGACGACGACGGGGCCGGAAAGCTTCACCTTCTTCTTTTCAGTGAGCTGTTCACCCGCAGGCTTGATCACCTCAGGTCGTTTGGGGATATTCATCACCGGTTCGCCTTCATCGTCTTCACCACCAAGTGAAGGCGAATCTGTGCCAGTGAGGGGGGGCGCCCCCNCATCTTCGAAATCATGGCCGAGTTCGGACCCGGCGGAACCCTCGGTGGAGAGGCCTTCCGCGGGCATCTTCTCAAGCGCTTCCTTGGAGGCCGCTTCTCGAGCGGAGATCTCGGAGGCGGCGGACGCGGCGATCTCGGCGATGTCCACCTTGGGAGGAACCGTCTCGGGTTCGGGTGTTTCAACCGCGGTGGCTGCAGCCTTGGCCGAAGCCTTCTTGCTGGCCTTCTTCGAGGCGGCTTTCTTTCGCGGGGCCTTCTTCCGAGCGGCAGCGACATCCACCGGCGCAGCCGTCTCGACGGCCGTCGAGGCGCTTGACCCTTCGCCAAACCACTCGCGAACGGTCACTGAAAGTCCGACCGATATGGCCGACATGTGATTGGTGATGTCGGGAATGCCTTCCGCCTGGCACTTCGACACGATGTCCTTGCTCGAGACACCGAGTTCCTTCGCCAGTTGATGCACTCTTTTGACCGAAGTCTTCTTAGCCACGTCGATTCTCCTGGGGACAGGGTTCAGCCTGCACTGGGCTCCTCAGCATTTNCGGAAGCATCGGTGCTTTCCGTGCCGACTGATTGTTCGATTCCATCGNCCGAATCATCCTGTGCGGGAGGGGTCGCGGACCCGCCACCAAGGATGTCGGCNGCTCTTGATTCCGCATTCGGATCGCTCTCGGNGGCNCCGGATCCATCGAGAAGAACACTGGCTGCCGCCTCGTCNTCCTTGCGTCGNGCNTCTTCGGCTTCGCGATCTCGTTCCTGCTGCTCAGCGACTTCCTTGGCCTTGAGACCGGCGGCTTCGACCACCTTGGCGGAAAGAACGTCGTCCATTTCGAGCTCGGCCTGCAAGGCCTCTTCNCCGATCTCCTCGACGTCGAAGACGCTGATCATGCCGAGNGCGCCCATNCGATCCAACATCTCGTCGGTGACGCCTTCGATCGGNCGNACGGTCTGTTCGAGGGCGTCGAGNCCCTTCTGGAATTCAGGGGGAGTCAGGATGTCGATGTCCCAACCGGTGAGACGAGCCGCAAGGCGGACGTTCTGCCCNCGTCGACCGATNGCCAGAGAGAGCTGNTCCTCTCGNACGATGATGGTGGCCCGNCCGAGTTCGAAGCAGAGAATGACCTCCTCGACTTCAGCCGGCTTGAGAGCGTTGGCGATCAGGATCTGACTGGATTCGTTCCAACGAACGATGTCGATCTTCTCGCCACCGAGTTCATCCACGATGTTTCGAATGCGGCTGCCTCGGACACCAACGCAGGCACCGACGGCATCGACCTTGGAGTCGATGGAACTGACGGCCAGCTTGGTGCGGAACCCGGGCTCGCGAGACATCGCCTTGATCTCGATGACACGCTCGGAAACCTCGGGCACCTCGGCCTCGAAGAGACGGCGAATGAATTCAGGGTTGCCACGACTGAGCACGATCTTGACCTGATTGCCGGCATCCCGGACGTCGAGAATGAGACAACGGACTCGATCACCCGCCTGAAACTGCTCGCCCGGAATCTGCTCGGANCGAGGCATGAAACCCTCTGCTCGCTCGATCTGGACGACGAGAGCGCCGCCTTCATATCGCTGAGCCACACCGGTGACGATCTCGCCCTGTCGTTTTGCGAATTCATCAAGCAGGCTGTCTCGCTCGTCCTCACGNAATTTCTGGATCATGACCTGCTTGGCTGTCTGAGCGGGGATGCGGCCCAGANTGGCNAGNGGAATCTCCTCGATCTCACCNGAGGGTTCACCNAGTTCGTCGGTGAGGTTTCTCCAGATGCGGATCTCGCCCTGCTCNCGGTTCATCTTGCAGCCGAACTCCTCGGAGTCCAGAGAGTTGAAGTGCTTGCGAGCAGCGCTCACCATGGCCTGTTCGAGGTCTTCGATGAGGAGTTCACGGTCGATGTTTCGNTCNCGAGCGATCGAGTCCAGGATTCGGAGGGTTTCCGAGTTCATTCGTTGTCTGCTTTCAAATGGAAACGTTGGGTTGTTGAATTATTGAGATGTTGTGATGTCGGATCNGATACGGAACGGGGACAGGGGCNGAAACCCCGAAGAACGCCGCAAGCCACGGGCGCGTTGAATCGCGCTCATGGCTCGCCTTCATCGCATCCGCCNGAGGGTGGATGCGGCCTCGACTCGATCGCAGCCGTCACATCATGGACAGCACTCCAAACCTNNGGCACCTGCNGGCAGGAACCGGGAAGACTGAAGGAGGTGTTCNAGAGTCCGGNTCATGTGGACATCAGCACCTTGCGAACGGGTANGAGGAAAAGCGAANCAAACGAGGACTCGCGNCCTCGAATCACGAACTCTATATGAACCGTGCCTGAACGGCAATNTGAGATTTGAAGCGACTCCCGCGAAAACCCCGCCCTGAGGCCCAGAATGGGGTTTTCATNCGAAAAGCNGGAGACAAATNCGCGATTTACTCCTGGTCGGTCCCNGAGGCGTGNTGTCCCTCGTAGATTCCTTCGATTTTGACCGCCGAATTGCCGCGATGATGCCCGATGCTCCCGGTGAACTTGGGAGACCCTCCCACCGACACCACGACCGGGTCCGAGGACAACTTGCTGGTGGTCAGCAGATCACCGACCTGGAGGGTGCGGAGTTCATTGAAGGTGATCGAGGTCTCGGCAAGCGTGACCTCNACATCGAGNGTCGCCTCNGAAAGCCCTTTCTCGATCATGGACTGAACCGTGTTCTCTTCGNTGTCACGNGTGGTGACGAACCAGTTNCGGGCGTTGAGGTCCTCGATCACGGGTTCGATCACGTTGTAGGGCAGNCACAGCTTCATCGTGCCGGTTCGACCACCCATTCGNACCTCGAATCCGATCACGACCACGACNTCGTTGGGGGGCACGATCTGNACCAACTGNGGNTTGGACTCCATTTCGCCCAGTTGGAAGCTGAAATCNCCNATACCGCTCCAGGCTTCGGTCAATGAATGCATGCCNCGTTCGATGATGCGACGCACCAGTCGCATCTCGATCATGGTCATGGGCCGCTGGGGAACGAAGAGATCCTTGGTGTTTCCACCCATCAATCGATCGAGAATCGGGTAGATGATCAAGGGACTGATCTCGAGACAGAACTGACCATCGAGCGGTTCTCCCGTGATCAGACTGAAACTTGTCGGATTGGCCAGACTTCCCAGAAATTCCGAATAGGTCATCTGCTCGGCCTGTTCCACGCGAACCTCGACGATCGTCCTCAGGAANCCGGAGAGAGAGGCTCCGAANTTNCGNGCGAACCCTTCATGGAGGGTCTGAAGCGAACGCATCTGATCCTTGCTGATTCNCTCCGGCCGCTTGAAATCGTAGGAACGAATCTCGACCGTCTCATTCTGCCTGCGGTGCCGCGAGAAGATCTCCCGGGGATAGAGGATCTCATCTCCGGGTTGATCGGAATGAAGCACATCGGCNCTGGCAAGAGGATCTGAGCTNTTGTTGTCCATCGNAATACTTATCGGAATCCCATAGGTCGTTGCTTGAGCCGGTTTTCAGGTGAATTGAGCNCCGGGACCGNCCACATCCATGACAACCCNCCCGCNNNCGGTCCTGCTCACGAAGTGCTCTGTTTTTGGCGTGNGCGAAACGCATNGGCTCGAGAGGCATAGACTGGNGGCATGACTACTCGATTNNCATTGNTTCTCNTGGCCTNGTTNCTCTNNANCACCCACNNCTGGGCGTGTCAGGNCCCGGACACGGTGCAGGATGACGCTCCNNNGGCACTGACGGCCACACTNGAGACATCACGGCCCAAGATCAGNCCGGGGGAATGGTTCACNCTNGCCTTCATNCTNGAANACACCGCCGGGNNGGGCTTCATCATCGGCCCTCCGGATGATGGAATNCGGGGAGANGAGGCCNTGGATGCCCAGGAAACCCTTCTTCGCTGGGAAACGGATGATTCCGAAAACTACGAACTNGTTCCGGACATGCTCTCGNTTCAATGGCCNAGAACCACCCCGTCCGAAGNCAANCCGCGAGGNACTCTTGCNGTNCCGCTGAAGATCTTCATTCCNNTCAAGGCNACGCCGGGAGGAATCCCGGGAGATGCCGAGGTGACCTTTTCGGTCTCGGGCATGGATCTCGAAACGGAAGAACCATTTACGGTCACACAAACGATCGCGATCAGGATCGTTCATCCGACGGATCCCGAGGCGACGGACATGATTGGCGTCAATCCACGCCTCTTCGCGGACTGGAGAGGGGACATTCCGGACTGGACCGTTCAAGACACCCGAGTGTCCAGACCCAAGAAGAGCGCCCCCACGTTGGCCTGGATGGTCTTCGCCGTCCCTTTGTCCCTGATCGCAATTGTTCTATTCTGGGCGTTCGCGACCAAACGAATGTGAGTGAGCCTGCTGCCGCGAAGGATATGCTCGCCACTCAACAGAAACTCGGAGCCCCCAATGAACACGCCCTCAGGATTCCCAAGTCTTCTTCTGACGGGACTGATGCTCTGCCTCGGGCTTCAGGGTGAGGCGCACGCCCAATTCGATCTCGAGGCGATACGAAACAACACTCCGAGCTACGGTGACAGTCGAGATGCCGTCAGTCTGGAAGTCGAAACCCAGAGAACGAGTGTCCCGGCAGGAACGTCCTTCCCGGTGGCGGTGACGTTCAAGATCAAGAAGAACTGGCACATCTGGCCGCAGGAAGGCGGCGCGCCCGAAGGCTCCGCGATTTTCGATGGTGCGCAATGGACCTCGATCACCAAGGCAGGCGGCGATGGTCTCGAGATCATCGACATCATCTGGCCGGAGCTCCACAATGCCAGGGTCGATGTCGGCCTCGGCCCTCAGGAATACGCTGTCTTCGAAGGTGACGCGACCGCGCTCGTGACTCTGAAGACCTCCGATGATCTGGAAGCCGGGGCGGAGGCCACGATCGATCTCGCAGGCTTCTTTCAAGCCTGTGACGATTCGACATGTCTCGCCCCGACCTTCGACCCTCCCACAAGGAAGATCTCCGTCACGATCGAGCCGGACGCGCCAGGCACGATTCCGGCGGAAGGCCTGTTCACGGGATGGAACCCACGAGATGCGGCGGACGGCGAAGACGCTCCAGAGCCGACGGAGAACCAGGCGACCGCGAACGATTCGGCGGCCGTTCCCGTCGATGCGGGCCCGAGCTTCTTCGGCATCACGATTCCTCGCACGGATGGAGCGGTCGGGATCGTGGTTCTGATTCTTCTGAGCATGCTCGGCGGCTTCATCCTGAATCTGACGCCATGCGTGCTTCCTGTCATTCCGATCAAGATCATGACACTCTCGCAGCATGCGGCCACGCCGGGACGGGCGTTGACGCTGGGCCTGTGGATGACGATCGGAGTCGTGGCGTTCTGGGTGGCGATCGGCCTGCCGGTGGTCTTCTTCGCTTCAGTGACCGACCCATCGAGGATCTTCGGAATCTGGTGGGTGACCTTCGGAGTCGGCGCCCTGATCGGCGTGATGGGCATCGGAATCATGGGCCTCTTCACATTGTCACTGCCACAATCCACCTACATGCTCAATCCAAAGGCCGACACAGCATGGGGTTCGTTCCTGTTCGGAATCATGACGGCGGTCCTGGGTCTGCCATGCTTCGGTTTCGTGGCGGGCGCGCTCTTCGCAGGAGCCGCCACGCTGCCTCCTGCCGTCACGTTGCTCATCTTCGGTTCGATCGGTGTCGGAATGGGTGCGCCCTACCTGCTGCTGTCTGCGAATCCGAAGATGGTGGACAGAATTCCGAGAACCGGCCCTGCCAGTGAACTCGTCAAGCAGGTCATGGGACTTCTGCTGCTCGCGGCTGCGGCGTACTTCATCGGATCAGGGTTGATCGTCCTGGTCGCCGAGATGCCCTGGATGGGCCGGCAGCTCCACTGGTGGGCGATCGCGATCGCGCTGATCCTGGCCGGCGGCTGGTTGATGCTCAGAACGTTTCAGATCACCTCGCGCAGCGGCCCCAGGATCTTCTGGACGCTGGTCGCATTGACGCTTGCAGTCATTCCAACCATGTATGCACTCGAAGTGACCGACAAGGCGAAAGTCACGTGGACTGAACTGGCGTCCCTTCGAAGTGGGTCCTCGACCGAGTTTTCAACCACCGTCTGGAACCCCTACACGCCGGAACGCTTTCAGGCGGCTCGGGATGCCGGCAAGACCGTGATCATCGATTTCACCGCGGAATGGTGCATCAACTGCAAGGCGTTGAAGGCGGCGGTTCTCGATGTCGAACCCGTGAAAGGCAGACTCGCCGAGGACGACTCGATCGTGACGTTCACCGCGGACAACAGTTCGAGAAGCGCACCGGGATGGGCGCTGATGAAGGAGCTCGGTCAGACGGGCATACCGCTGCTGGCGATCTGGGGCCCGTCGGATGCTGATGACGCACCATGGCAATCGACCGCCTACACCTCGAGTCAGGTGATGACCGCGCTTGATGCGCGTTCCAAGGAAGCCGGAAACTGATGAGCTACCGCTACACGGTGCGCGCGTTCTTCGAGGAACCATCCGTCGCCGATGAGTGGGTCGACTGGCTTCGCAACGGACACTGTAGGGACGTGTTAGACGGCGGGGCACGACGAGCCGAGATTCTTCGCATCGATGACGTGCCATGCGGTTTCGAAGTCAGATACGAATTTCCGGATCGCGCATCCTTCGAGAGATACGAGCGGATCCACGCCCCGGGCCTGAGACAGGAAGGGCTCGAATTGTTCCCGACCCAGCGAGGGATCAGCTACGAGCGAGCCTGTGGAACCATGATTCACGAGGAAGACTGAACGAGTCGCTCGAGCCGTCGTTCCAGCTCCGCACGCCGCGCGGACGGGAACTGGACCAGCGGATCAAGACGCCGCTGATCGTCTTTCTGAAGCGCGTCGATGAGCGCCGAAGTCTCGAGCTCGACATCGCCCAGCCTTCGTGCGGCATCCGCCAGGCCGACAGAGAGCGCTGGATCATGAGGACTGCCCTTGATCGCTCGAACGAAGTCATCGGCGACGAGCGCCCAGTCCGAGTCCTCGGCGGACAACGCCAGTTGCTGAGAGGTCCACGCCGTCACGATCGCGGCACGCACGTCGGAGGGGCCGCCAAGCAGGCTCTCAGAGCGGGTGAGCGCCTCAAGCAGAGCCGCTCTCGCGGCCTCACCCTTCGATTCGGACGCAAGGATGCGCAACTGTTCGATGGAGGCCCAGGCGGGACGAGGATCCTCAGGATGAGCATCCCATGCCGCGACAAGAGAATCGATGGCCTGACGACGAAGCTCGGGAGTTCGATGAAGGACCAGATCCACCGCGATCGCGGCGGGATCATTCGACCCCGGTGCGAGGTTCTGAAGTTCCTCGAGGGACAGTGACTCGGGATCGATGAAATCAGCGCTCTCATCGAGGACGAGAGTCATGGCCTCCAGACGACTCTGAGACGTGATGTGGAGAGGCGAATGCTGAAATTGATTTCTCAACAGCGCATACGGCCGCATCTCGGCGGCGACGCGCTCCATTCGTTGATCCATGTCGCGCAGAGGCTGAACCGCCAGAAGCAGAAACATGATGGCGAAGAAAAGAGGCGTGACCGCCATCAGATAGTCGGTGACTCTGACGCGTGAAGACGATGCCGAGCTCATCGCCGCGAAGGCCGCCCAGCAGAACCCCACGCTTCCGGTGTTGAAGAACACCATGTCGAGCATCGAGATGGTCAGCAGAACCCCCGCCGACCCGGCGAAACACCAGCCTGCCCCTGAATCGGCAAGTCGGGAGAACGCCAGATGCGACGCCAGCAGAACGAAGACCGCGAAGAAGAGTCCGAGGCAGGTGAACATCCAGTCCAGGGGATCCCTGAGAGGCGTGCCATACCAGAGCCCGATGAAGAAGGCGACGCACAAGCCCGCGACGAACAGAACCCAGACTCTGGATGGCTCGGCCGTGACGAGAACTCCGCTTCGGCCGACTCTCGCGACCAGCAGGCCCAGCATGATCAACCAACCGGCGGCGAAGATGCCGAGCGTGGCGCACCAGTCGAGAATCACATTGTGTGCACTGACGGGATCCTCGGGGTTGAAGGGATTCTTGAGAGCCAGAAGAGCCGACTGAAGACCGTCCGGTCCGACTCCGAGATAGGGTTCGGACGCGAAGACCCGCATGGCGCCGAGCGCGTACTGCCATCTGAAGAGGAGGCTCTTCTCACCCCCGAGGGATGCCTCCCCGAGCACGGCTCCTCGCAGGAAGATCACAGCCGCGGGAATCAACACACCGAAGAATGCCAACCAGCCCATCGCAGTGAATCCCGGACGGCCGGGTCGCTTCGGCACGAAGACCGACACAGATGTGATGGCCAGCCCGATGACCAATGCTCCCAACGCTCCCTTCGAACCGTTCAGGAGGAGGACCCAGCAGAAGGCGCCACAGACGACGAACAGGAGAAAGGCACGCAGGCCACCGGAGAGCCCGCGAACACGAACGACTGATGAGAGTGTCAGCACGACTCCGAAGGCGAGCAGCCCACTGACGATGTTGGCCAGGCCGAACCATCCCGTCGCCTCGGGTTGAAGCAGTCGACGGATGTAGAGACGTGCCTGTTCCGAGTCGGGAGCCCAACCGAACGAGGCCAGAACCTCCTCCGAGCTGCTCTGGAAGAACTTGATGGTGAGGGGGTGCTCGAAGTAGATCTGCACCAGACCACGGACGCACACGACTGCCAGAATGGCGAGGAGCATCGAGAGCACCAGCGTTCGCAGACCCGGCGCACGAACGGCGTGGGCGATGGCGACCGCGGCGATCGCGGCGGAGAACCAGTCGAGCCCACGAGCCATGTCGGCGGCGGAGAGCGACCCGTGCAGAAGAATCGGCACGAGTGGAAGTGACGAAAGCAGCAGCAGAGGACGATCGATGCCTCGCCCGGACAGCCTGGCTTCGAACAGAACGATCGATGAGCAGATCAGCGAAAGAACGGAGATCAAGGAGGTGTCTCCGGGCCCGAACCCGAACCAACCTTGATGGTCCATCAGTGGATCGACATCGAAGGCGGGATCGAACGTCGAGATCACGAGACAACGGATCCCGACCAGACTCATCAGGATCGAGGTCGTCAGTGAAAGCATGACGCTCGTCCCTCCTGCCGACTGGACGGACTGATCATGTCCCGCCGATTCAGTCATGCGGTGCCTCGTTTCGAGATGAGACCCCGGTCTCGAGAAGCGCGATGACACCCAGCAGAGCCACGGTCGCCAGGGCGAGACAGACGGCCATCCATGGGGAAACGGAACCAAGCACGATGCCATTCAGACCGATCGCGAGGGTGATCCCCCAGATCACCAGCACCGCACGGCGCGATGAAAGCCCATGTTTGACGAGGCGATGGGAAAAGTGCTGCTGATCACCCACGAAGGGGCTGCGCCCCTGCAGGCAGCGGATGACCACCACGCTGGTGAAGTCGTAGAGCGGCACCGCCATCACGAACAAGGGCATGAGCGCTCCGTACCAGGCCGTTCCGAGCGCGTAGTCGGGATCCGCGGTGTCCACGAAGGTCGTCCTGATCGTCGCGATCGCAAGCAGCCATCCGATCACCAGCGATCCACCATCACCCATGAAGATCCTCGCTGGCGGAAAGTTGAAACGGAGGAACCCGATCAAGGCGCCGACGAGGAAGCCGAGCGAGATCGCGATGAACCACTGCCCGTTCAGGATCGTGGCGATCATCAGGATCAAACCGACGATCGACGCGACGCCGGCCGAAAGACCGTCCATGTTGTCCAGGAAATTGAATGCGTTGGTGATCACGACCAGCCAGCCGATCGAAAGCGCGCAGGAGAGAAACCAGCCCCCGGGGACGAAATCATCGAGAACATGGAGCAGGCGGACGTCCATGAAGACGACCAGCATCCCCGCCAGCAGGATCTGCACGAAGAGCTTCAGCCGTGCACCAAGAGCACGTCGGTCGTCGACCAGTCCGACCACGTGCAGGACGAGGGCCGAGGCGATGATCGCCAGCCAGACACCGAAGGACCGGGCGAGCACCTGATCGGGAATGTCCACGAAAATCGAACCCAGAAGAGTCTGAGGATCGTCGAACTTGCTCAGATAGGCGCCGGACACACCGATGAGGAGCGGTCCGACGGCGCCGCAGAAGAGCGCGAGGCCGCCGATGTTGGGAATCGACCGAAGCGACTTCTGATGCCCCCCGCTTCCAGATGAATCGAGCAGTTCGGATCGACGACCGACATTGATCAGATACCGGGTCATCGGCCAGGCGATGAGCAGGCCGGTGAGGATCGCAAACCATGGGAGCAGCGTCAGCATGAGTGGAGGTTCCGGTCCGGAGCAACGACATGGGATCTGGAGTTCGATAGGGACAATCCTGTGAAGAGCCTACGAAGAAAACAATGCCTTCGCCGGGTCGATTCGAGAACGGGGCCGAGGATTTGCTGGTAACGTGATTCCATGCGATCGATCACAGTCTACTGCTCGGCCTCCGAAGGCCTCGACAAGGGATTCAACGACGCGGCCGACAAGGTCGGGCGCCTGCTCGCGGAGAACGAGATAGAGCTCGTCTACGGAGGAGGCGCCGTGGGCCTGATGGGCGTCATCGCAAGGGCCTGCAAGACCGCGGGTGGCAAGGTGACCGGGATCATCACCGAGCATCTGATGGAATCGGAACAGGGCTGGGACGGCTGCGACGAGCTGATCATCGTTGATTCGATGCGGCAGCGAAAACGCCAGCTGGTCGATCTCGCGGAAGGCTTCCTGGTCCTGCCAGGGGGACTGGGAACCTACGAGGAATTCTTCGAGACTCTGGTCGGACGGCTGCTCGAGGAGCATCGGAAGCCGATCGGAATCCTCAACGACCGCGGACATTTCGATCCCATGATGGCGATGCTTCGAGATGGCATCGACAAGGGATTCATCACCGAACCGACGATGGAACTGGTTCTGATCGATGACGATGCCACATCATTGCTTCAGCGACTGATCGCCATGAAGCCGGTCGAGATCGATCCCGATCGGTTCTATCCCGCCCGCAGCGGCGAGTGACTTCACCGGACGGACTTCGGAGTATTCTTCGAGCATGAGCGAGATCATCGGAGTCATCGCAGGGCAGGGAAGACTGCCTGTCGCCGTGGCGGAGGGCATCCGCGCATCTGGAAACAAGGTGTGCGGCATCGGACTCTCCGGACACTACCCACCCGAGCTGGTCCCGCTGTGTGACGCCTTTCACACCGCAGGCGTGTTTCGCCTGGGACGCTGGGTGAGAAAACTCCAGAGCGAAGGCGCCAGGAAGGCGATCGTCGTCGGCAGGGTCGAGAAGAGACGGATGCACGACCCGATGCGACTCTTCCGCCAGATCCCTGATTTTCGCGCAGCGGTCATCTGGTATCGTCATCTCAGACATGACAAGAGATCCTCGGTGGTGCTCGGGGCACTGGCGGACGAACTCGAACGAGGCGGAATCACGTTGATCGACTCCACCACCTACATTCCGGAGCACATGGCGACCAGCGGGGTGATGACCAGGCGCGCGCCGACCCCGGCGGAGCGAGCGGACCTCGAATTCGGATGGCGGATTCTCAAAGACACCGTCGAGCTCGAGATCGGGCAGGCCATCACCGTCCGAGAAAGGGATGTGATCGGCGTGGAAGCGGTCGAAGGCACCGATCGCCTGATCGAACGCACGGGAGAACTCTGCCCGCGCAAGGGCTGGACCCTGCTGAAGACGGCGAGCGATGGACACGACATGCGATCGGACGTCCCCACCATCGGATTGAACACCATCGAGAAGATGGTCAAGCACGGGGCGACCTGCCTCACGGTCGGTGCCGGCCGGGTGATTCTCCTGGACAAGCCACGAGTTCTGGAGGCCGCCGACAAGGCGGGCATCACGATCGTGGGAGTCGGTGACGGGATCGACACCGGAACCGACGGTGGCTGAGCGACGCTTCGTCTCACGAGCAGGCGACAAGCTCGACCACGCCCTCGAGGAATTCGGGATCGAGGTGGAGGGCCTGACGTGCGCTGATTTCGGATGCAACGTCGGCGGTTTCACCGACTGCCTGCTGACTCGAGGAGCGTCCTCCGTCATCGCGGTCGAAACCGGCTACGGCGTGCTCGACTGGTCATTGCGAAATGATCCGAGGGTCGAGGTCAGGGAACGGACCAATGCACTGCATGCCCAACCGCCCGAGACGCCCGTCGATCTGGTGGTGATCGACCTCGCGTGGACGCCCCAGAAGCTCGCACTTCCCGCCGCGAGGAACTGGCTGGCGATGAACGGTGAGATACTCACGCTCGTGAAGCCGCACTACGAGCTTCCAGAGGACATGAAAGGCCTGCTCGATCGAGGTTTTCTTCCTCAGGAACATGCTCCTGAAGTCCTCGATCGCACGCTCCGCGCCATCTCGGAAATGGGCTTCGATGTCCTCGGCAGCACCCAGTCCCCCCTGGTCGGTGGAAAGACGTCACGAAAGCGCGGCGTTCCGGGAAACATCGAGTATCTGGCCCATCTGAAGCCCTCGAAAAAACCCTGAAAGACGGCACTTCAAACACCCTTCAGAAGCGACGAAGACAGTCGAATTCAGTTAGAATTTCATCGATCGGGATGGTCCACGAAGACCAACCGAAGACGATGACACAGACCAGAGGCAGACACCCGATCGATGATCGACGAAAATCCCTCCAATCCACCGACCGGAAACGACGAAGGATCGACCGCGACCAGTCCGGAGGGACCCAGGGATCGGATCGTCGATCTGGAAATCGAACGTGAGCTTCACGATTCCTATCTGACCTATGCGATGAGCACGATCATGGATCGTGCGCTTCCGGACGTGCGTGACGGCCTCAAGCCGTCCCAGAGACGAATTCTCGTGGCGATGCACGATCTCAACCTGACGCCCGGCAGAAAGCACATCAAGTGCGCCAAGATCGCCGGTGACACCTCGGGCAACTACCACCCGCACGGCGAAAGCGTGATCTATCCGACGCTTGTGAACATGGGCCAGCACTGGAAGACCCGGGCCCTGCTGGTCGACAAGCAGGGAAACTTCGGATCCATCGAGGGCGACCCTCCAGCGGCGATGCGATACACCGAAGCACGCATGACCGCCGCGACGGTCGCGATGCTCGAGGACATCAAGTTCGAGACCGTCGATTTCAAGCCGAACTACGACGACCGCCTCTTCGAACCGGTCGTGCTGCCCGCCAAGTTTCCGAACCTGCTGGTGAACGGCTCGAGCGGCATCGCCGTGGGCATGGCGTCCAGCATGCCACCGCACAACATCAACGAGATCTGTGACGCGATCGTGGCCATGCTCGACAACCCCGAGATCGATCTCGCCCAGCTTCTCGAGATCATTCCCGGCCCTGATTTCCCGACCGGCGGCTCGATCATCGGGCGCCGCGGCATTCTCGAGGCCTACTCCACCGGCCGTGGGCGCGTCACGGTCCGAGGCAAGGTCCGACACGAGGAACGCAAGGGACGAAACTATCTCATCATCGAGGAGATCCCCTACCAGGTGGTCCAGTCGAACCTGCTCGAGAAACTCGCCATCGAAGCCGGCAAGGACGGGCGGATCCCCGACATCGCCAACATCCACAACCATTCGGGTCGCGATGCACAGACACGGATCCTGGTTGAGCTCAAGCGAGGCGCGGATCCTCATGTCGTGGAACGCCAGATCTACCGTTTCACACCGCTTCAGTCGACGTTTTCGATCATCAACATCGCCCTGGTCAACAACCGCCCCAGGACGCTGTCCATCAAGCAGCTGATCCAGTGCTGGATCGATCACCGTTTCGAAGTCATCAGGCGTCGCACGGAATTCCTTCTTAGAAGAGCTCGACAGGACGCACACAAGCTCGAGGGCAAGATCTACGCGGTCTGCGAGATCGACGAGGTGATCAAGCTGATCCGTTCCTCGCGCACCCGCGAAGAGGCGATCAAGCGACTTCAGGAGCGGGCCTTCCGGATCGCACCCGATCATGACTACGCACCTCTGATCCCGAAACGACTGCTCGAGGAATCACGCAGCGAAAACGGCGCATTCCTCACCCACGTCCAGGCGGAAGCGATCGGAAACCTGCGACTGATCCAGCTGACCGGTCTCGAGATCGAGACGCTCACCGCCGAACTTCAGAAGCTCCACGACGAGATCGAGAACTTCGAAGCGATCCTGAGCGACAAGGAACGGGTACGAACGATGATCCGAGAGGATTGCGCCGAAATCTCGGAGAAGTTCGCGGATTCAAGACGCACGGTGATCGAGGACGGGGACGCGGACGACCTCGAGATCGAAGCCCTGATCCAGGAACACGATGTCGTGGTCACCATCTCCCACGAGGGATACGTGAAACGACTTCCAGTGGACACCTATCGCTCACAGGGACGAGGCGGCACCGGGATCCGAGGAAGTCAGACCAAGGAAGACGACTTCGTGGAACACGTCTTCGTCTCGACGACGCACACGGACCTGATGTGCTTCACGAACACGGGGCGGGTCTTCAGAATGAAGGTCTGGCAGATTCCGGAAATGAGCCGCACCTCGCGTGGGCGCCCGATCCAGAATCTGATCGAACTGCGCAAGGGCGAAACGGTCCGCTTCTTCCTGCCGGTCAGCGATTTCGAGAAGTCCGAGGACTACCTCTTCTTCGCCACCGCATCGGGCAAGGTCAAGCGAACCACCCTGAAGGACTATCGAAACGTCAATCGCAGCGGCATCATCGCCATCAAGCTCAATGAAGATGATCAGCTCGTCGGAGTGGTCCAGACGACCGGAGACAGTCACGTCCTGCTTGCGACCTCCAACGGAATGGCGATTCGTTTCAACGAAGACGACGCCCGGGTCATGGGACGCTCCACCGCCGGCGTGAAGGGCATAGACATCGGAGACACCGACAAGGTCGTCGGTCTCGTGCGATGCGATGCCGGAGACGATCTGCTGACCGTCACCCGCAACGGCTACGGGAAGCGAACGAGCCTCGAGGACTATCTGGTCCGCTCCGAAGACGGCTCGACCCGCCCACAGGGCCGAGGTGGCAAGGGGCGGCGGGACATCCGCACCAGTGAACGCAACGGCACCGTCGTGACCGTGAAACCCGTGAGCGACTCCGACAGCGTGGTCTTCGTGACCCAGCATGGGCAGCTCATTCGCACTAATGTCACCGAGATCTCACGAATCGGACGGAACACGCAGGGCGTGAGGGTCGTCAGACTCCGTGACGACGATTCGCTGATCGCGATGGCGAGGGTCACCTCGGACGAATGACTTCAACGAAAACCCTTTGAATCGAAGACACCGATTCGAAGACAATGCACAACAACCGGCTCAGTGGAGAACCACATGCCTCTCGAAGAATGGTCAGAAGACATCACGATCGCCTCCGTCGGAGACGAACCCGCCTTTTCAGAGGACATGGCGAATCTGTTGCAGAAACTCGACGAGCGTGGAGACGGCTGCCCGGACGTGGTGCTCGATCTCGCCGCGGTGTCGTACCTCAACTCATCCAACATCGCCCAGATGCTTCGACTTCGGAAGCGACTGAACACCGCAGGCAGACAGATGCGGATCTGCTCGGTGGAAGATCAGGTCTGGGGCGTGCTGATGATCACTGGCCTCGACAAGATCTTCGAGTTCACCGATGACGTCTCCACCGCGCTGGCGTCGTTGCAACTCTCCGCCTGAGCTTCGCCGACACGACCGTGGCCCTCAGACGAAGCCAACATGATGCCCGGATAGAGATCACACCGATGATCGATGTGATCTTTCTCCTGCTGGTCTTCTTCATCTACGCCATGGTGCTGATGGTACGAGTCGATCTGGTCCCGATGGAACTGCACAGTTTCGAGACGGGCCAGCCCGCCGAGCCGGTGCCCGCTGCCACCATCTCGATAGACCTCTCCGGGACCATCTTTCTGGACCGACAGGAAGTCACGCTTGAGGACCTCGCCGCCAGGGTCGAAGAACGCAAGACGCTCGATCCGGCCACGGTGGTCTACCTGGCGGTCGCGGAAGGCATCGGTACGACCGATCGCGCTCCGATCCTTCAGGATGTCTGGGATCGCCTGAGACCGACGGGGCTCACCATCAACCTGGTGGGAAGACCCAGCGACTCCCCCGCCGACACATCGTTGAATCCTGCACCGACCACGGTGGTACCAACCCCATGATGCGGATCGAAGACGCTCGAAAACACCCCCCCGGAAATGGGCGCAGAGACACATGGATCCTGCTGGCAGGCCTGATCTTTTCGATCATCTTCCACCTGACATTTCTTCTGCCGCTGGTCGTCGATGTCTCCCAGCAGGGGGATCGGGACCGCTTGATCGAACTTGCCAGCGCGATCGAACCTCCTGCGCTCGACGCCGACCCTGAAGAACCCGTTCTGGGCATCGATGAATCGATGGCCAAGACGATGAACTGGATCGGATACGAGGACTATGAGGAACATCTCGCACGCCTGAGTGAGAATGATCAGGCTGCGTTCGACACGAACGACTCCGCAGGAGGAGGTGCGCCACCCTCGACGCCGATGAACAGAGCTGATTCGCCGCCCGAAGACCGTCCGACCGGAAAGCCGCAACCAGCGCCATCGACGGTGAGGGCCCCGAATCCTGAAGCGCAGAAGGAAAGCCTCACCCCCAGAGCAGACAGAGCTGAACAGGCTGCCACCACCGGGAAGAACGCACCTGACAAGGATCCTGATGCCGAGGCCGCCGAGCAGGATGACGCGCCGCCGCCTCAGCCGGAGGACTCCCCCGAGCCGAGTGAACCGAAGCCACCGGCACCTGAACCAAAGCCCGGCCCCCAACCGGGCCCGGGAAGTGGAGACGGTGATCCGGGAGACGCGCCCACGTCGGCTGACAAGGAATCGGATGCGACGAGCGTGATCGATGTGCCGCGTGAACTCTGGACGCGGGGGCGTCCGCTTGCCGCACAAGGCGTCGAATTGCAGACCCGTCGTCCGGTTCTGGACACGTTGACTCAACTGAGTGCACGCTTCGGCAACCCTCTGGTCCAGATCAACTTCGCCCGCAACGGCCGGCCCACCGGCGCGAGAATCCTCCAGTCGAGCGGAGATGTCAGACTCGATGAACCCATTCTCGATTCGCTCTACCGCTGGCGAGCGAAGGGAAAGAAGCTCCAGGAACTCAAGGACGGCGGGACTTTTGACGTCACATTGAGAATTCTGCTGCGCTGACCCGAACCGCCTGCCTGAGAAGAGCACGGAGGAACCACCACATCCGGAGGACGAGGAGGTTCAGCGCGACTCGAGACGCTCTCGCCAGGAGTTCATGCGGGCATGGTCGGTGAGATCGTAGCTGAGCGGGGTCACCGTGACGGACCGATCGAGAAGCGCTTCCACATCGGAACCCTTGGCCATGTGATCGAATTCCAGTCCGCTCCCACAGGCCCAGTAGTAGGGTCGTCCCGCGGGGCTCGTGCGACGTTCGTACGTCGAACCTCCTGCCGCGGTGTTCATCTCCACGACCCGGACGGGTGGCATGGGAGCATCGGCTGATTCGGTCCGTGGCACGTTGACGTTGATGACCGAATGCGGATCGATCGAATGCTCGAGAACCCGATCGATGACGACCCGACCGATTTCAGCGGCACGATCGTAGAAGATCCGATTTCGATCACCGATGTGAAGGCTGACCGCGATGGCAGGAATCCCGAGAAAAGCGGCCTCGATGGCCGCAGCGACGGTGCCGCTGTAGATCACGTTGATGCCGACGTTCGCACCGGAATTCATGCCGCTCACGACGAGATCGGGACGGGAATCGGGGCCATGAAGACTCGCCCAGAGCGAGCGCATCGCCACCTTGACGCAATCGGCAGGCCTGCCATCGACGGCGTATCCCAGAAGATCCGGATTGACCTGCACGGTGTCCACCGTCAAGGGATCCTCGAAGGTGATCCCGTGCCCCGTCGCGGATTGAACCGTCAGAGGCGCGATGGTCGTGATTTCACCAAGGCCTTGAAGCGCCTTGTGCATGGCGGCGATGCCGGGAGCATGAATGCCATCGTCGTTGGTCAGAAGAATCCGCATCGATCACCTAGGTGTGAGTATGTATTCGCGCCCGCCCCAACGCACGGGACGTCGTCGAAGAAGATCATAGGCCCCCTCGATCATGATCAGGGCCACGATGAAACAGCCGACGTTGTAGCCGAGAATTCCGATTCTGGGAGCATTCGCTCGCGAGTAGAAACGACAGAGCACAGCGAGCTGACCGAGAATGCCGAATGAGACGGACACCAGAGCCAGGACGAGAGCCACCACGTCTCCTCCCCCGAATGCATGAAGACCGACTCCGATGGTCGCAGCCTGAACGAGGGGCATTCCAACGCCGACTCCCGCCGAACGGACGCCCCATTGCACCAGACGACGGGGCTGACGTCGCGCCACTTCGATGAAGATCCGTTTCCAACCCTCCTTCATCGAGGCCAGCGAATCGTACATCGAGACCACCAGCATCCGATCACTGTTGACCATGATGCCTCGCCCCCCCTGCGACTTCACCAGTCGGGCGAAGGCGATGTCCTCGAGGAGATCATCGGAGACGGCCTCGTGACCGCCGATCGTCTCGTACATCGAACGTGTGAAGAGCATGAACTGACCATTGGCGAAGGCGCGAGGATTGGTCACTCTGTTCACCATGTCCGTCGGATGCATTCGCACCAGATTCAACGAAGCCACCGGCTGAACGAAGAGTTCCTCCCAGCTGCTGGCAGTGAGCGTGGGAAAGGCACTGAGAAGATCGGTGTTCTCCCTGGCCGCCAAGGCGATGGATGCCCGAATCAGCCGGGGATCGAAGAGGACATCGGCATCGGTGAAGAGGAGATACTCCGCACCGTCCTCGATGGCCTTGCGCGCCCCGACTCGGGCTGCATTGCATTTTCCCGCCCAATCATCGGGACATTCCGAGATCGTGAGGATGGAGAACCGAACATCACCGCTTATCGCCTCGCGCAGCACCTCCTCGGTGCGATCAGTGCAACGATCAAGGACAAAGATGAAATGGACGTTCACATAGTCTTGTGAACGCAGACCCTCGACTGACCTTGCGATCAATGCGGCTTCATTGTGGGCGGGTATGACAACGGTGACCTGAGGCCAGCCTGAATGAGGCGCTTCGATGGAGCATCCATCGACCATGGAGATGGACATGCGCATCGCACGACCCAGTCGCCAAAAGACCACGCACCAAAAGGCGACGAAGCAGAAACAGAGGGTGATGAGGGTGATGAGAATGATCTGCATGTGAGCCATTTGCGAGCTGGTACGACCAGAATACCAGAAGCGCGTGCGAAAACCGCCGTCGGACAGGGGTCCGACGGCGGTTTGGTGCAGTCCGTTGATCGATGTCTCGGGTTGTTCAGCCTCGACGTCGCCTGGAGGTCACTCCGGCGAGCCCCAGAAGCGCCAGCGCGCCTGGAGCGGGAATCTGAGTGACCACGAAATTCAGGTCCCAGACATCATCGAAGGGCCCGGTCTCCTGCGCCCAGAAGGAGTAGGTGCCGGCGCCCAGCGGGCCGGAGAAGCCCTGGGTCCCAGCACCGGATCCCATGGCCTGAAGAATGTCATTGCCGACATCGGTGATGCCGGGGAGCGAGTATCCAAGCAATGTCGTCACATCAGGGGCCGAAGGATCGGTGGGAAAGACGGATCCGTTCGCGATCGCGAGGAAGGCGAGGTTGGAGATCGGCTCGGAGTCAAATCGATCGAGGATGATGGCAGACAGTTCGTAGCCCTCGTCGATCGTGAATGTGAAGTATTCACGGTCGACTTCGGGGATGAAATCAGTGGTGAATCGGACGTGGTTGTTCACGCCCTTGATGAACAACTGCGTCGGGTTCAGATAATCATTGGACAGATCTCCGTCGATCGTCTCATCCCACATCAGATCGGCGGATGCGATGGTGGATGTGATGAGGAATGCGGAGGCGGCAAGAATGTTNGTGGTTCGAATCATGAGTACTGCTCTTCGTTGTTGTATTCGATTGAAAGAACGGTGGGCCGTTCAATCGTGGGGAGGTTAACAGTCGCTTTCGAGACGACAGCACGGAAGTTTGCTCGAAAAACTGAAAAGGAGACTCAGGCCGTGTGCATCGAAGCGGACTTCGAGACGCTGCCATTCCATTTTCCATCCCGCTTTTCTTCTCGAACGGTGTCAAGACAGTCTAAAGGCTGCCACGGTANATGATTAAAGCAACAAGAATATGACCAGGCAAGAAAAAAAAGGGCGAGAGGCAAGATGAAATGCGCGTTCGAATGCCCACCCCGGGATTCAGGCCGCCAATGGCCCTCTCGGGAGGGAGAGGGCTTCGGGTGCCGAGCCAGGTGCCCAGGAACCCGGAAGGACGCGGCCTCGACCACCGTGAACGTGAAGCATCTGCGATCGCGGTTCCCAACGTTCGATCCGGACCCGATGTCTGTGAGGGCCAAGAGACTGTTCACGTTCTCTCGACTGAGGACACAGGAAACTCTCGATGAAAGGAGGTGGGGATAGTGTCTCCGGTCAGGAGGGGATGGGGCACGTGAAGGTGGTTTTCGATCGTTGTTCGGATTGCCTTGACCAATGACCTGATGTCGGATGCACGAAGTTCGCCCGTTGGACACCACCACTCCGGCTGGAAGAAGAGAGAACTAACCGAAATGCGGCAACTTGAAATAGGGCCATCTGAAGCAACGATGAGAAAAAAGCGCCGCAAACTCCTCGAAATGGGGGTCCTGGCAGGCTCGGTTCCCGAGCTCATGTCCGACTGGGAGGGAGGACAAGCGCAGTTGAGCGGCGTATGATCACAGCTCACACCATGTATGTCGCACTCCTTGCCAATCGCTACCTCACCAGCCGGATCATTCCGTGGATCGCGGTCGCGGCGGTCGCGTTGTGCGTGGCGCTGGTCGTGATCGTGGTGAGCGTCATGAGTGGCTTCCTGGACATGCTTCGGACATCGGGCAAGACGATGATGGGAGACGTCGTGATCCGATTTCCGATCAGCGGAATCCCTCACTACCAGGACCTGATCGACGATCTCGAGAGGCTTCCCGAGGTGGCCGCAGCGACACCGACCATCGACACCTTCGGTCTGATCGAGATGCCCTACGGCACCGGAGACGGGAACAATCTCGTCGAGACCGTTCAGGTCTGGGGGATCGACCCGGAAAGCTTCAATCGTGTCAGCGAGTATGAGAACATTCTCTGGTGGAGGACGCCACCCCAGGAGGAGATCGCATCATTGCCCGCCGATGACCTCCGCCTCGATCCTGCCAGGGATCGAAGTGAAGCCGCGATGCTCATGAAGGATCCAGCCACGGGACTACCGGGGATCGTGCCGGGCATCCAGATCTCCGTCTTCAACGAACGACGTGCGGATGGAACCTACGGATTCGAGGGAGGTGATTCGAACTACTGGATGCCCGGAAAGCAGGTCGAACTGACGCTCGTGCCGATCAAGGGAGGCAGACTTTCGATCGAACCCGAGTCCAGGGCCTTCAGCATCGTCAATGAATTTCAATCCGGCGTGTTCGAGATAGACGACAACCGGGTGCTCATCTCGCTCGAGGATGCCCAGGAGATGCTGCGGCTTGGAGAAGGAAGACTCTACGACCAGACGGGCAAGATCGACCCTGAAACCGGTATGCCTCTGGAGATCGGAACGAGCCCTGCCCGGGCGACCTCGATCTACCTCCGAGCCGGCGAGAACGTCACACCGGAGCAAGTGCGAATCGCGGCATCGACCGCCTACGATCGATTCTGGTCCGACAACGCGCAGCGTGAGGATCGCAGCGTGAAACCGCCCTTCCCGTCCAGAGTCACCGTGATGACCTGGGAACAGCAACTGTCTTCGATCATCGCACCCGTTCAGAAGGAACGGGAATTGATGAGAATTCTGTTCTCGATCGTCTACATCGTGTGTGCGGGTCTGGTGCTTTCCATCTTCTGGGCCATCGTCCATGAAAAGACCAGGGACATCGGGATACTGCGAGCCATCGGCGCGTCGCGACCGGGCATACTCGGAATCTTCCTGATCTACGGACTCGTGATCGGCCTGCTCGGTTCGATGGTGGGCGTGGGACTCGGGTGGCTGGTGGTGACCAACATCAATGCCATACACGACGGATTGGGCGAACCGGCGCCGATCTGGCTGACGATCTCGACATTCGTGATCGCCGCGACCCTTCTCGCCTTTTCAATCCATGCCGCACTCAAGGGTTCGATACTGCGCTGGCTCCTGGGCCTGATCGGATGCCTGGTCATTGGTGTGGTCGGATCTGCAATGGCGCTCCATCGGGGATTCCTGCTCTGGGATCCCAGCGTCTACTACTTCAACGAGGTCCCGAGTCAGATGGACTGGTTCACCGCACTGCTCACCATGGGGGGAGCGGTGCTGTTCAGCGTGATCGGAGCCGCCATCCCCGCGGCACGAGCCGCGGACACAGATCCTGTGAAAGCGTTGCGTTACGAATGAACGACCCGACACCAGATACCGGGACACCGATCCTCGAAGGGAACGACCTTCGCAAGACCTATCACCTGGGTCGCGTGAAGGTCCCCGTCCTCCACGGAGCGTCGATCAGTGTCAACCAGGGGGAATGGGTCGCCATCCTCGGCTCGAGCGGGTCGGGAAAGAGCACGTTGCTTCATCTTCTGGCCGGCCTCGACAGACCGGACCAGGACTCCGGTGATGTGCGATATCGCGGCGAGAAGGTCGAACTTCAGGATGGGGGAAAGACCAACCACTATCGCAACAGAACGATTGGATTCGTGTTTCAGTTCTATCACCTCCTGCCGGAACTCGACGTTCTGGAGAATGGAATGCTGGCGAATCTCGTTCCTCGCGGCAGGAGCGCCGGCGTTCTCGTCTTCATCATGGCGCTTCTCGGCGGGGTGATCGGAGCCTTGATGGGCTTTCAGGCGGCCGGTGACTGGGGCCTTCTTCCGCTGGAAGAGAGGACGGAGATACGCAGCGTGGTGCTTGCGGTGGCGTGCGCGATCATCGGATCGGGGATGATGATCGCGATCTTTCAGGGCGTTCAGGCGCTGTGGCTCAAGACACGCATGAGATCGGGAGACGCCGCTGATGTCGCTCGTTCGACACTCGGTGATTTCGGTCTCGAAAAGAGATACCAGCACCGACCCCGTGAACTCTCGGGAGGAGAGCGCCAGCGTGTCGCGATCGGAAGGGCTCTGGGAAGCAATCCGGATCTTCTCCTTGCCGACGAACCCACCGGAAATCTCGACGAACGGACGGGAACGGAGATTCTCGACCTGCTGCAGGAGAAGCACCGCGCGGGCCTGACCATCGTGATGGTGACCCATGACCCCAAGGTCGCTTCGTACGCGGATCGAGTCGTCAGACTTCGCAACGGCCGGGTCCTTCAGAATGAAGACGCGGACTCAGTCGTTGATGAGATGCCGACGACGGACGTACTCGACGAGACGATCGGCTGAGGCTCCGTACTGGTCCTCGAGGGCCTGACGCCAATCCTTGCCCGCCTTCACCGCACGAACCCAGTCGGCGAATCCCTGCGAGTTCTCCTCGATCATCGTCGTGCAGAGCAGATATCCGACCGCGTACCCGACCGCCTGATCACCGGGCCATGAACCGTCCTCGTAGCTCATCTCGATGACCGATGAGAGGTCTCCTCCGTTGCGGATGAAATGAAGTCCCTGGGGACGGCGATTCGAGTCGACCGGCGAGCCACGAAAGGAACGGCCGGCGACGTATTTGGCGAACCCCTCGTCAGCCCAGGTCGGAAGACGCAACGGAGAGATGAAACGATGCATGATGCCATGCACAGTCTCGTGAACGAGCGTGGATGCAAACTGGAGATCATCCTCCGAACGAAACGTGTTCACGAACACCTTGGGGCCACGCTGATGACACAATCCGATGACGCCCGGCGCGACCATGTTCTTGAATGCCTGCGCCTCGATGAGGCGGAATTGGTCGGATGTGCTGCAGATGAAGATGGATGCCTTCCCCCAGAAGAGATTCAGACCATACGGAATGCCGAGAAGTTCGGCCACCGTCTCGTACATGGCATCGAGTTGTCGGACAAGTGAGGCCGTTTCGCGGGGAGACAATGCGGAATAGACGAGGAAGTACTCGGTTTCAACCGGGCGGGCATTCTCGAAACCGGCGGCATCCAGCAATGCATGGCTGTCCCGTTTCATCTCGGCGACGGCCTCGGACTGGTCGGCGTCGTCGAGAACGGGCCATGGGCGGGCCGTCCTCTTGACGCCGTCTGGAAGTCTCTCGCGAAGATTTTCGGCGGCAGCGATGCGAGCGGCTTCCTCGCGCAGACGATCCGCCTCAAGCCCCCTCTCACGAGCCGCTTGAATCTCGTGCTCGAGTGATGGATCCCGTCGAAGGGCCTGGGTGAATGAGGCCTCCGAGTCCTTGTCCCCGCGCGGATCATCCCGCTCAAGCTGGAGTTCTCCCAGCATCATCCAGGCCGCCCCCGAGGATCTGTCCATCAACTTCTGAAAAGTTCTTTTCAGTGAGAAATACTCAAGCGTTCCCCATGGGTGCGTGCCGAAATCACCGTGAATTCCAATCCTATCCCACTTGTTCACAACGACTTGCGTAACACGTCCGTCGTCGATCAATCGAATTGCAATACGAA
>PAQN01000040.1 GCA_002709755.1 Phycisphaerae bacterium | reverse complement strand
CTCATGGCCACCGGGCAGATCGTCCTCGAGCCGATCACCTACATCCGCGGTCGTTCCATTCCGCACCAGTTCATGATCGTCGATGAAGCACAGAACCTCTCGCCTCATGAGGTGAGAACGATCGTGTCACGTGTCGGTGAAGGGACCAAGATCATCCTCTGCGGGGACATCGAACAGATCGACTCTCCCTATCTGGATTCGGCCAGCAACGGTCTGACTCATGTGATCGATCGTCTTCGCGGCCACCGGATCGCGGGCCACGTCTCACTTTCCAGCACCGAGCGCAGTGAACTGGCGAAGATCGCCTCGGAGCTTCTCTGAAAACGATTCGAACGTCGGTTGCAACTATAGTGCGCCCATGCGCCCCACTCCGCTCCCGACTTCAGACGCCACTGATGGTGTTCACGCCCATTCCCGATATCACGGCATGGACTTCATTCGTGCCGTGATGATGCTTCTGGGAGTCGTGCTCCACACCGCCCTGGTCTTCGAGCAACAGAAGGATTTCTGGGTCTATCAAGACCCGGACACGAGTCCTTTCGCGGGTCTCTTCGCACTCCTGATCCACATCTTCCGCATGCCGGTCTTCTTCGTTATGGCCGGGTTCTTCGGTGCGATGCTCTTCGTCCGCAGAGGCGCCGCGGTCTTCGCGGGTCATCGGTTCGAGCGGATCGTCATACCACTCGTCATAGGCTGGTTCGTGCTCTACCCGCTGCTCATGTGGTCTTTGAGTTTCGCCTTGACGCATCAGATGGAATCCGGCGGTGAGCGTTCGATCCTCGGAGCTCTGACCACGATGAGCTGGAGTCTCGAGTTCCAGGACCCGGGCCCCATGCATCTCTGGTTTCTCTACTACCTCGTCTATTACTACGTCTTCTTCGCGGTCATGAGTCTGATCCTGCGAAGCCTCGCTCGCCCACTGGTCCGATTCTTCAGCGTCTGCGTGCAGTCACTCTCTCTCGGCAGGTTCCGCTGGTTTCGCCTTCCTGCGCTCACCCTCATGTCCTTTCCCCTGATGTTGACCATGACCGACGTCGGTTTAGACACGCCGCTGGAATGGACTCCTTCTTGGAACGTCCTCGGAGCGTACGCACTCTACTTCGGTGTCGGATGGGTCTGCTACCACCACCGCGAACTCATCGTGGCCCTCCAGCGCTTCGCCTGGACACGGCTTCTCGGTGGTGTTCTCCTGCTCATCCTCGCGGCGATTCTCTCGATCATCTGGCATCTGTCTTCGCTCGCACCGGATTCCGAGGCGCTGGATCCCGACGTGGCGTCACTGCTCTTCGTGGTGACTCAGTTCGTTCAGGTCGCCGCGACATGGCTGCTGGTTATGGGATTGACCGGTGTGTGCGAGCGCGTCTTTCGCAGGGAGAACCCGGTGGTCCGCTATCTCGTCGATGCGTCCTACTGGATCTATCTGATGCATCTTCCGCTGACCATCTTCGTCCCTGCATGCTTCCGTTTCTGGAACGTCGACGGCACCGTCAAGATGTTTCTGATGATGGTCCTGGTCACGCTCCCGCTTCTGATCTGCTACCACCTGCTCGTTCGCGGCACGGTGCTCGGCGTCGTTCTCAGCGGACGTCGATATCCCGTCTGGCCTCTCACCGGACGAAGTCCTGTCAACACGGAATGAGTTTGGTCCGATCGGACAGTGGCTCAGCCGAGAAACTTCGAGAGATCCCCGATCGTGTTGATCCGGATTCCGAAATTCTCTCCGACCTTGACCGCGACACCCTGGCCGACGGCCTTGTTGTTGATGAGAATCTCGAGATCCTCGTCCGCCGACCTCGGGAATTCGATGATGGCGCCCGGCTCGAGGGCGACGACATCCTTCACAGGCATCGACCTGGCGGCGATCTGCACGATCAATGGAACTTCAAGGTCGAGAATTGGAGCGTTCTCCGGCGTCATACCAATGTTATCGGCAGCATGAACCCCCGAGGTTGAGCTCGCCTGCTAGGAGAATCGATGAAAAGCGCGATTCATTCATTCATTTGGAGGGGGAGACCCTGAAATCAGGCGGGATCCCGGCTCATCCTTCGAAGGTGGTCATCACCAGACTGACGTTGTGACCGCCGAATCCGAAGGAGTTGTTCAGGGCCGCCTTGATCGGGGTCCTGCGAGCTTCGTTCGCGACGAAATCCAGGTCCATGCCATCATCGGGGTCCTCGAGATTGATGGTGGGGGGGACGATGCCCTCTTCGAGCGCCTTGGCGACGAAGATGGTCTCCACGCCTCCGGCTGCGCCGAGAGTGTGTCCGGTCATCGACTTGGTCGAGGACACCATCATCTTGTAGGCATGATCTCCGAAGAGCTTCTTCACCGCGGTGACCTCGGCGATGTCGCCGAGCGGGGTCGACGTGCCGTGTGCGTTCACGTAATCGATCTGATCCGGGGTCATGCCCGCGCTCTTCAAGGCGTGAAGCATGGCGTGGTAGGCGCCGGTGCCTTCCTCGTCGGGTGCGGCGATGTGTCCGGCGTCACCACTGGAGCCGAATCCGACGACCTCCGCGTAGATCTTCGCTCCGCGAGCCTGTGCATGCTCCAGGTCCTCGAGCACCACGACGCCCGCACCCTCCGAGAGCAGGAATCCGTCACGCCCTTTGTCGAACGGTCTCGAGGCGCCTTGGGGATCATCGTTTCTGGTCGAGAGGGCTCGCATCTTGGCAAACGCACTGAGTGGCAGTTTCGTGATCGGCGCTTCGGCGCCGCCTGCGACCATGAGCGTGGCATCTCCACGCTGGATCAGGTGAAACGCTGCGCCGATCGAGTGGGCGCCCGAGGCACAGGCGGTGGCGACCGCGGTGTTCGCACCCCTGAGGTTCAGCCTGATCGAGAGATTGCCCGCGGAAGCGTTCACCATCAGCTTGGGGACCGTGAACGGACTGACCTTTCTCGGCCCGTTCGTCATCAGCTTCGCGAACTGCTCTTCCATGGTGATGACGCCACCGATGCCGGAGCCGAGTGCGACTCCCTGCATGTAGGGATCATCGGAGTTGACGAAGTCGAATCCGGAGTCTTCAGCTGCCTCGACCCCGGCACACATCGCCAGAACGCTCGCGCGATCCATCTTCTTGGCCTCACCCGCTTCGATGCGTCGGGTGGGATCGAAGTCACGAACTTCGCCGGCGATGTTGACGGTCCAGCTGTCATCCTGTTCGAAAGCCGTCAGTGGGCCGATGCCCGAACGCCCCGCGACTATTCCGTCCCAGGTGCTTTCGACATCGTTTCCTAGATTCGTGACGGCTCCAAGTCCGGTGATGACGACTCGTCGCAGCTGAATTGTCTGGTTGGCAGCCAACTTGGATCCAATCGAATTCGAGAGAGCTTGATCGAGCTCGCCGGCCGGGATGATTGGCCACCCCGAGCCGATGGGCTCCGCGCGAAACAGGTGCTTGACCGGCGAATGCCTGATCAGCCGTCCATGTGTTCCTTGATGAACTCGATCGCATGACCGACCGTGCTGATCTTCTCGGCCTGATCGTCAGGAATGGTGGTGTCGAATTCGTCTTCGAATTCCATCACCAGTTCGACGGTGTCCAGGCTGTCTGCGTTCAAGTCGTTGGTGAAGCTGGTCTCTCGGGTGATTTCACCCTTGTCGACACCCATCTGCTCAGCAACAATTTCGATGACCTTGGTTTCGATTTCAGCTTCGTTCACGTTCAAATTCTCCTCGCAGAATGTGCGTTTTTTTCGAGGGCCGCACTATAACGGTGCAGCCCGTTCTCTGAAAGTTGTTCACGATGTTCATCGCTCAGATCTTGTGGTCCGAGGCCTGAAGGACCCCGTTGAAAGTCGTGCAAGTCCATTGATTGCAGTGACATGCGATCACATCGCCAGGCCGCCGTCGACCACCAGAACTTGTCCTGTGACATAGCCCGAATCGTCCGAACTCAGCCACGACACCGCGTTTGCGATCTCTTCCGGTTCACCAAGCCTTCGTACTGGGATTCTTGGGGCGACTTCCTTCAGCAACTCATCTCCGAGGATGTCCGTCATGTCCGTCTTGATGAAACCGGGCGCCACCACGTTCACGGTCACGCCCTTCGCGCCCAGCTCCTTCGCCATGGACTTGCTCATGCCGACCATCGCCGCCTTGGAGGCCGCGTAGTTGGTCTGGCCGGGATTGCCCATGAGGCCCGAAACCGAGCCGATGTTGATGATTCTTCCGAAGCGGGCCCGCATCATGGGTCGTGCCACGTGTCTTGATGCGATGAACGCCGAACGAAGATTGACGTTCAGCACATCGTCGAAATCATCATCGGACATGCGCATCACGAGACCGTCCTTGGTGATCCCGGCGTTGTTGACCAGCACGTCCACTCGTCCGCATCGCTCGACCACATCGTCGATCATCGCACCCACCGACTCGCCGTCACTGAGGTCACAGGTCACGTGTTCCGCGCTGCCTCCCGCCGAACGGATCGTCTCGACGAGTTCCTTCAGAGGTCCTTCGCTGCGTGCGACGCAGACGACATGTCGACCATCCGCTGCCAGGCGTTCGGCGATGGCCTTGCCGATTCCTCTGCTTGCTCCGGTGACCACGGCCACTCTCTGTGTGTCATCGCTCATGGTGCCTGCTCTCAGAATGCTTTGTTCGGTGTGGGTGATGAAGAGACATGATCCCCTCCTGAAGGGTGGCGGGAATTCTACTCGTTTTCATCGGTTTCCGCGGATTCCTCGCGCTCCGGCGGTCCTCCATTCTTACCGGTCATGAAAAAACGCCACCCACGATCCGTGGGTGGCGCGGTGTCATGTGTCTCTGGCGTTGGTCCGGCTCAGCTGGAGCCTGGGACGAACTTCGGTGGTGAGGCGGGTTTCCTGTCGGGAACGGTGACGGGACCTGCCGGACCTCTGGAGGGCGGAGCATCCGGTGCTCCGCTTGCCGAGGTGTCCCCGTCCTGGCTCAGGTCCATCGTGAGGGATTCGATGGTTTCATCGAGCGCCATGGCACGAGTCATTTCCTCGTCGAGCAATCTGTACCAGGTGTCGACCTGAGCGGTCGTCGTGAGCTTGTCCATCACCGAGAGTGGTGTGGGCGCGCTGGTGAACGTCGGGGTGCCCGTGTTTTCTCCGACGTCATACGTCCACAGTTGTGCGGGATAGTCGTTGGTCGACTGCATGGTCATGATCGCGACCACCGCGGGTTGATAGTCCGGTGAGGAGCCGCCCTGGAGATCGACCTGGCCGATGTCCAGCACGGCTTCCTTGAACATGTCCGTCTCCTGGAGTCCCATGAATTCCATCCGATCCTGCGAGGAGAGCATCGATGAGAACTGGGGAGCGTCGGCGGTGATCATCGAGTGGAAGAACTTCAGAATGGCGATTCTTTCCGCATCCGTGCCCGGGGCGTCACTTTCCCTCAGAACGATGCGTGAATCGATTCCGTACTGCTTCATCAGTTCGCTGACGGGGGTGACGGGAGCGACCTTCGGCGTGTTGTCGACAACGGGTGCGGCCTTCTTGACGACGACGGGTTTCTCCTCTTCGCCGCAGCCACCGATGAGGAGCATCGGCGCGAGTGCGAGCACCGCACCACCCAGAGTCTTGTGAACACCGCGTCTTCGTCGATCAGTCATGTGTCTTGCTTTCACTGGTTGTCTTTGGCGTGTCATGTGTGGTCACCTTCACCGTTCGATCGATTCTTCTGAACAGCCCTCGAAGAACGCTTCCCGGTGCGAGTTCATCCCATTGGACGGTCTCGCCATCGGAATTCTGGAAACGCTCGGCCATCGAGCTGCAGCACTGCGACCATCGTACCGGACTGGTCAATTGTTCGACCAGCTTCTTTTTGATCGATGCGGGATCATTTTCGTGAGGAAGGCCCGTGACATTGCTCCAGACGAGCGTGGAGGGCGATTCGAAGGCGACATCCTCAAGAGCTGCTTCGAGACCTTCAGCCGCCGGTGCCATCAAAGGACTGTGAAATGCGCCGGCAACGGCCAGCTCCTTCGCTCTGAGGCTCATCTTCTCCGCAACGTCCACGGCTCTGAGACACGCGCTCTTCGATCCCGAAATCACGATCTGGCCGGGAGCGTTGTAGTTCGCGGGGACCAGGACATCGCTTCCGGCCGCTTCAGCGCAGACCTCGTCGGCCTGTGCTTCGTCGGCTCCGATCAGAGCGACCATCGAGCCGGCCGAGTTTTCCGCCGCCTCCTGCATCAATCTGCCTCGGAGGGCGACGAGGCGGAGACCTTCGATGAACCCGAAGGTGCCCGCCAGGTGCAATGCCGTCCATTCACCCAGCGAGAGTCCGCCGGCTCCGATCAGATTGATGGTCCCTCGTTCTTCGAGAAGTCCCTGATAGCTCGCCACGCCGCATGCATACAGCGCGGGTTGGCTCACATCGGTTCGGTTGAGGTGTTCCTCCGGTCCGGTGAAGCAGAGATCGCTCAGTCGGCGTGCGCTTCCCTCGATCTCGAGCTCGACGGTCTCGTCGGCCGCTGCCAGTGTCTGCGCGGAAAGGGGATGGGAATCGAACCAACCCTTTCCCATGCCGATTGACTGAGCGCCCTGTCCGGGGCACAGGAGTACGGTGGGGGTCTCACTCATCTTGGTGCTGCTCCTTCAGATCTTCTGGATCAGACTCGCCACAGCGAACTCGCCCAGGTCATGCCTCCGCCGAAGGCGGCAAGCAGGATGAGCTCGCCTTCCTTGATGCGACCGGCCTGATTGAGTTCATCGAGGCACAAACCGATGGAACCGGCGGAACTGTTGCCGATTCGATCGATGTTCACGTACACGCGGTCCTTGTCGATGCCGAGTTTCTCGCGGGCTGATTCGATGATTCTCAGATTCGATTGATGACAGATCAACTGGGCGACGTCCTCGATCTGGATCTCNGCCTCGGCGAGCGTCTGTTCGATCACNTGCTGGAACTTCTTCACCGCGAACTTGAAGACCTCTCGGCCGTTCATTCTCAGCATGCCGAGTTCGATGGGGTTGTCCCGGTCGTGTTCGGGAATGTCGACGGCCTTGCGGGGAAGGTAGAGGCACTCCCAGCCACGCCCATCAGCCCCCATGATCTGCTTGATCGATCCTCGCTCGGGATTCTCGTCGTGAGTGAGGATGGCCGCGCCTGCCGCATCTCCGAAGAGGATGGACACGCTGCGATCGTTGTAGTCCATCACTGTGGACATGGCGTCTCCGCCGATCACGGCGACGGTCTTGTATCGGCCGAGTCGAATCAGCGAATCCGCGGTGTTCAGCGCATAGACGAAGCCGCTGCATGCCGCTGCGAGGTCGAACGCGGCCGCGTTCGTCGCACCGATTCGTTCCGCGGCGCGACAGGCCACCGAGGGGCATGACATCTGCTGGGTGCATGTCGCGCAGATGATCAGATCGATCTCGTTCGGATCGACTCCGGTGTTCCTCACCACGTCCTCGAGAGCGTCACAACAGATGCTGACGGTGCTCTCACCCTTGGTCTGGTCGACCACTCGACGTTGTTTGATGCCTGTTCTCTGCTGGATCCACTCGTCGGACGTATCGAGAATCTTCTCCAGATCGGCGTTCGTGAGAACGCCGTCGGGAATCGCCGAGCCCGTACCGATCAGTCTGGTTCCACCAAGGCCCATTGGGGCTCCGGTCATGTAGTGACCTCTTCCTGCGCTTTTAATCGTTCGACAAGCTTCTTGTTGATGTCGATTTCAACAAAGGATCGTGCGCGCAGGATAGCGTTCTTTATGGTTCTTGCCTTGCTCGAGCCGTGACTGATGAAGCAATAGCCGTTCGCACCCATCAGAGGGGCTCCGCCGTGCTCGTGCCAGTCGTATTTCGCATAGAGGCCCTTGACCACGGCTTGGATTCGGTCTGAGAGTTCCGGGTCCCTCTCGACGACTTCGTGGATCAGCGCCTTCGTGATGTTTCCCGAGAGGCCNTCGGCCAGNTTNAGCATNACNTTNCCGACGACTCCGTCGGTCACGACCACGTCGGTGTCNCCGTCGAANACGCCTCGTCCCTCGATGTANCCGGTGAAATTGATCGANGGGGTGGATCGAAGCATGTCCCGGGCTTCCTTCATGTCCGAAGTGCCCTTCTGCTCCTCGCCNCCGACGTTCATNAGAGCGACTCTGGGTGANTCGATGCCNAGAATGTGTTCCGCATAGATCGCGCCCATCACCCCGTANTGNGCGAGGTGGTGCGGNTTCGGTTCGATGTTGGCGCCGACNTCGACGATCACGATGCGACCGGCGAACGTCGGAATCGGAACGACGATTCCNGGTCTGTGGACTCCGGGGAGNCGTCTCATGTACATCGAGGCCGCGGTGACGCAGGCNCCGGTGTTTCCCGCCGAGANCCAGGCGTCGATTCGCTTGTNTTCATCCGCCTTCGGNGANGCGAGTTCCGCCAGTCGGACGATCGAGCTGTCTCGTTTTCCTCGNACCGCCTCGACCGGAGAGTCNTCCATCGCGACGACNTCTCTCGTNTCNAGAATCTCGATCTTGTCCGANGAGGCCAGTCCGGCGCTTTCCACGGCTGGTCGGATCAGCTCCGCCTGGCCNGCCAGAACGACAACATCGCCNTCCTGGATCAGTTCGACCGCTT
The DNA here is from genome assembly GCA_002709755.1 of Phycisphaerae bacterium. Taxonomy (GTDB): domain Bacteria; phylum Planctomycetota; class Phycisphaerae; order Phycisphaerales; family SM1A02; genus UBA8087. Next base: position 15,282 of record PAQN01000040.1, on the reverse strand, counting down.
CGAGGCAACCTGCGAGAATTTCTTCGGGGGCATTGTCGCCNCCCATGACNTCGACGCCTAGGCGCATGGATCAGACTTCCGGCTTCGAGGCCTTGACCTGAAGGCCGGGTCGGACATATCCACAGCTGCCGCACGCGGTGTGCGGTCGTTTCCATCCGCCGCAACTCGGGCAGGTGACTGTCGTGGTCTTCTTGAGAGCATCGTGTGCACGACGTCGTCGAGTNCGACCNGGAGATTGTCTAAATGCGGGAACTGCCATGGTGCTGTTTCTCGCTGTCTGGTCTTCAATACGGCGCCTCTTGCCTCNAGAGANCCGATTGATGTCTGNGTGGATGGTGCGGTTCGGGTNCTNGCCACGACCTGTGTGGCGAGATCGACCCTCCCGTAGAATCGTGNAAGTTACGCGTACCCGTTCAGAGTGTCAAGGTATCACNNGCCCAGTCTCAAGGATCACGAGCATGCTTTTCGAGGAAGAATCTCACGCCAATGGCNTCGACAGAGAGGCCATTCTCAAAGCNGTGGAAGGNGCGCCACATCNGGAAATCCCCGCTGAGCCTCTCTCATGCGAGGTTTCACCNTCTGACTCCGCCACCCGACCGTTGTTCTGGCTTTTCACCGATGGTGGATCCAGTCCGAATCCCGGNCCGGGCGGNTGGGCGTTCATCNTGCGAGCCNACGAGNAAGGGTCGGANGGTCCGGTCGAGACCGAGTCGGCCGGAGGCGTTCCNGCAACGACCAATAATAGNATGGAACTGACCGCCGTGATCAGGGGTTTGCTTCATCTGGAGCATCCGTGTCAGGTCACGGTGGTCTCGGACAGCGAGTACGTNATCAAGGGNTTGACCGANTGGATGCCGGGCTGGAAACGACGNGACTGGAAGAATTCACGAAAAAAACCCGTTCTCAACGCCGACCTCTGGAGAATNCTCGATCGATTGGCCNGTTATCACGAAGTCCGGTTCGAATGGACCAANGGGCATGCAGGGCACCCCGAGAACGAGCGATGCGACGAACTNGTNGGGCGAATCCGAGATGAGATGATTTCCGGGGGATCATGATCCTCTNCGGGCTTGCATCACGGCCCGGAAGTATCTACCCTTCTCGATCCAACCGTTCCGGCCGATCGGCCACTTTTTCTTCGGAGTTTCAATGCCAACGATCAATCAGCTCATCCGCAAGCCCAGACGTCAGGCGAAAAGCAAGAGCAAGTCTCGNGACCTCGATTCATGTCCTCAGCGNCGAGGCGTGTGTCTTCAGGTGAAGACTCAGACTCCCAAGAAGCCGAACTCGGCGCTNCGAAAGGTGGCACGAGTCCGACTTTCCAACGGACGTGAAGTCAGCGCCTACATCGGTGGNGANGGTCACAANCTTCAGGAACACTCCATCGTGCTGGTTCGCGGNGGTCGAGTCCGNGACCTTCCAGGCGTNCGNTACCACATCGTCCGCGGTTCGCTCGACACGCTCGGTGTCGANGGTCGCANNCAGGGTCGTTCGAAGTACGGCGTCAAGCGCAGCAAGAAATAAGTTTTTCATTCATCTCAATTCAGGCAAGTAATCACGGGCCTGCACCTCGGGAATGCCCAACTCCCACCCGTGATGAACGAAGTCTCGGCCGAACGGCNCGAGGCAGACGAGCCAAGCAAGGAGCACCAACATGGCAGGCAGAATCACCAAGGCCGAACAGCAGCTCGAGCCGGATCCCAAGTACGGGGACAAGGTCCTCGCCCGCTTCATCAACTCACTGATGAAGGGCGGCAACAAGGCCACCACCACCCGAATCGTCTANCGAGCCTTCGACGAGATCGAGACNCGTCTCGCCAAGGAACCTCTTGAAGGCGCCACCACCGGTCTCGAAGTCTTCAATCTCGCNTGNGATCGGGTTCGCCCGTCCGTCGAGGTNCGATCGAAGCGAGTCGGNGGAGCCAACTATCAGGTTCCNATNCAGGTCAACCGTCGTCGTCAGCAGTCGCTCACCTTCCGCTGGATCATCGCCGCGGTTCGCGAGGACAAGGGCAAGCCCATNCACGTTCGACTCGCCAAGGAGCTGATGGATGCCGCCCGCGGTGAAGGCAAGGCCGTGCAGACCCGCACCAACACCCACCGAATGGCGGAAGCCAACAAGGCGTTCGCTCACTTCGCGTGGTGAGTTGAAGACACAGCAGACATCGGAGTCCGCTCCGACGCGAGTACCGCCGTCCCTGTCCGGGGACGGCGGTTTTTTACGANGGAATCGATGCGCTAGAATCGTGAGTCACCCATGGGCCACGTACCTCGACATCATCGGCAGATNCTCCTGCCTCAGATCGGTCCATCCGGGCAGGCTTCGCTTCAAGAGGCTCATGTCATGGTNGTCGGGTGCGGCGCGCTGGGTTCCTTCGCGATCGATCAGCTCGCTCGNGCGGGCATCGGNACGCTCACACTCGTCGATCGCGACATCGTCGAGTCNACGAACCTTCAACGGCAGACTCTCTACACCCTCGATGATGTGACGTGCGAGAGGCCGAAGGCCGATGCGGCCGCGGCTCGCGTTCANGCGATNGATCCCGANGTGACGGTGCATCCNGTGGTCGAGCATTTCGATTCCGNGAACGCCCTNGAACTCCTTCGTGGAGTGGACCTNGTGCTNGATGGCCTCGACAACTTTNCCGGCCGCTANCTCTTGAACGATGCCTGTGTCCATGACGGCATTCCATGGGTGCACGGGGGCGCCGTCGGAACCCAGGGGTCCTCCCTCGTGGTCNTTCCCGGACAGACCCCTTGTCTTCGCTGTCTGTTTCCAGATCCTCCACCGACGGGTTCGACGCCCACCTGNGACACCGCGGGNGTNCTCGCTCCGGCCGTCGCCACGGTGGCCAGTCACCAGGTCNTTCAAGCNCTGAAGATCCTTGTCGGNGCGCANGCNACCGTCGAGANNGGTNTGATCGCCTGGGATTTCTGGAACGGNCGCNGNACNCGAGTNGATGTGCGTGACTCGCGGGATCCCGGCTGNCCNTGTTGCGGGCNGGCCCGTTANGACCATCTCGAGACGCCTGCCGGATCCGCNACGGTTCTGTGTGGCAGAGGTGCGGTGCAGATCGTTCCCGAAACGANGGTCGGNGANTTCGATCTTTCNGAACTGNGTGCTCGCCTGCAGCCNCACGGCCGTTTCGAAATCGATTCAGGTCGTCTCAGGGGTGTTCTCGATGCCGTCTCCGGNTCATCCGATGNCGAACTCGANTTGATGGTTTTCGAGGATGGAAGAGCCATTCTCTCGGGAACGACCGATCTTGATCGGGCACGGGCCATCTATGATCGCTACGTCGGGCATTAAATCACGTCCTCATTCGTCGGACCAACGTCATTCCCCGGAACCCCGGGCCATCGATGATCACAGAAAGGCATCTCAGTGACCACCGCCACCAATTCTCATCACACCGACTATCTGGTTCACTCCCTCGGTTTCAGCCTGAACTACGCCAAGTCACTCCTCAAGGATGTGAAGGCCGAGGATTTCTCCAGACTGCCCATGCCGAATTTCAATCATCCCGCGTTCGTCTACGGACATCTGGCGGTCACTGCGAACTTCATGCTCGAGCTTCTCGGTCGTGAGGATGCGAAGATCGAACTCCCGTTCGATCCCGAACCCTACACCCCTTCGGCCACCTGCGTCGATGACGATGGTCGGTACGCCGAGATGGATCTGATCCTGGATGCGTTCTCGAGGTCGCATGATTCGGTACTCGCCGTGCTGCCGCAGATCGATGAGGCGCTGTTCGCCAGACCCAACCCCGTCGAAGGATTCAGCAGCATGATGCCGCGCATCGGTGATGCCGTCACCTTCATGTGCTGTTCCCACACGATGATGCATCTCGGACAGATCAGCATGTGGCGCAGAGCCATGGGACTTGGATCCTGCTTTTGAGGCTCTTTCGTCCGGACATCCTCTCACGGCCATTGATGATGGTCGCCCTCTGGCTCGTCATGATGCCCGTCGTGACCGCTTCCGCGCAGGTTTCCGGAGATCTGCTGCCCGACCCCATCGGAAGTTCATGGCTGACGAGACAGCTTCGAACGCATGTCGCACCGTCGGTCGTGGAATGGATCGAGATCGAGAACGCGCACGAGGCCTATCTCGATTCCTTCAGAATTCTTCAGGAAGGCGAGCTGGCCCGCTATCGCGTCTTCCTCGAGGAGTCGATGGCGGGCATTCCCGATGGTCAGACCATCAGGAAGTTCATTCGCAAACTGGACGGGCTTAGGGATCTGATCGAAGTCCGGGACTCGGTCCTGTTTTCCGAGATCGAGGAGATCCTTGAGGAGCCGAAACGAGCTTCACTCGCACGGATTCGAAATCTTCGGGCTTTGAAAAGGCTGAGCGTCGCCTATGGGTCCTCTCAATCGGATCGTGCGGTTCCACTCTGGTCGATCATCGACGACTGGGAGGAGGATCTCCCCCCGGAGCGAAGAACCCCCATCCTGCCGGTCCTCATCGCATACGAGGCCGATCTCGTCGCCGCACTCGAAGCATGGAGACGCGCTCAGGACCAGATGTTGATCGCGCTCACCGACGAGCTCAATCGCGGAGGGATCAACCGGATCGAATCCTCGAATCCGGACTCCGAGGCGATGAAGGCCTTTCAGGAGGCTCTGCGTGTCGCGAGATTGAAGACGACCAACGCCGCCGCCGCCGTGTCGCGCGTCAACGAACGTGTCGTTCGTTCGCTTCAGGACGTCGCCACACCTCTCGATCATCGAAGAATCAGAACGGCGCACCAGCAGCTTCTCACCAAGGGAGTGGTGTCCGCCGATCCGCTGCGTTTCGTCAGCACGCTCGAGCGCATGCTCTCAGTCGATGATCTCGATCCTTCGTTGCGCGAGGAACTCCTGGCTGCATTCATGGAATACGCGGCGGTGGATGATCGACACGTGCGCATGATGATCGAGCTGATCGAATCCGAGGAGACGCCCGACCGCGGACGTCTTGAATCATTCTCGGATGTCAGAGACGATCTCGCCGGCCGTTTTCGACAACGGCTCGATCGAATCGCCGAGGATTCCGGAAGAAGCGATCTCCGGACCATCTCGCGCAGCGGGGGACTCAGAGATCGTGACGATGAATCGACTCGTTCCAGCGAGGATCTCTCGATCGTCGATCAGATCTCCGCCGGACGTGGGGGGGCTGGACACTTCATCTGTGGTCCCATCAGCCGGCGCGACTTGGAGGACATCGTCGACGGCATCGACCCCGAGTCCTGGCAGCAGGCGATCATCGAGACCATCTACGAGGACTATCTTCAGTCGTGGCGCACCAGGGTGAAGCCGGTCGAGGATGCCTGCGATCGGGCTCAGGCGAATGTCCCCCGATACGACCCGTCCTCGCCTCGATCGGTCAGCATGGATCTGGACCAACTCCGAGAGTCCTATCGTCTCGCTTCGATCGCCGTCGCTGAACTTGAGACGCTCGATGCCGAATTCTTCGAGAGTCTGCTTTCAACATGTGTCGAAGGCCAGCGGGATTTCATCCGTCGTCGCGCCTGCGAACGCTCGCTTGCGATGCTTCTGCGTGGCACCGACGCGCTCTTCCGTCCACGAGAGACCGCCTTCATCAGACCGAACATCATGAGCGAGCTGGAGAAGATCGATCTGTCCGCCGAGGAATCCGAAGAGATCGCTCGTATCCTGAACGAGCGTACGGCCGGGTTGCTCGAGAACGGACGACAGGCACGTGACGTCCGCATGGACGTCGAATTCGAGAACCATCGTCTGAACGACGAGATGTCACGAAGGATCGCCGAGTCGAACGCCACCTCCGCCGACTACGGCCTCGCCTTTCGCGACCTCTCCCAACGGATGGCGGCGAGTCACGGAGAAGGTATGCGTGAATGGTTCGACTCCGAATCCTCGTTCATCGATGCGATCCGCACTGCTCTCGGCGAGAAGAACCGTCCCCTCTTCGAAGACATCTGGAAACGTGCTTCGAATCCGATGGTCTATCGCACAGGAAACGATGCCGGCGTGCTGATCGATCGTGCGCTTGAACTTGACGATCTCACGGACGATCAGTTCGTGGCACTGTCACAGGTACGGGACGATCACCGTTCGGACTGGGATGCCATCAGCGGCGAGATGGCATCCGTGAACGAGATGCTTCGTGGTTTCGGAGCGCTCTCCGATGAGGATTCCTTCGAGAGCTGGCGTGTTCTCGAGCAGACCTTCTCCCGCCTCGAATTCGAACGTCGTGAAATCGACATGCGCGCACTTCGTCGATTGAGTCTCTATCTCCGAGATGTTCAACGAAAACGTTTTCCATCTCTTCTGGACCTCGAGGAAGCGTCCGGCGGCTGAGAGGACTGACCCCCTGTGTCTGTCACGGACTTTCGCTAGGGTGTAGCCCCCTCACATCAGGAGTCCACCGCATGTCCGAACGTTTCATTCTCTCTCTCGATGAGGGGACCAGTTCCCTGAGAACCGTCGTCTTCGATCTCGAGGGTTCGATCCGTGGAGTCTCCCAGCAGGAATTCGAGCAGATCTTCCCGAAACCCGGTCTGGTCGAGCATGATGCCTCCGAAATCTGGCGCAAGCAGCATGAGACCATCCGAGGCGCCCTTGAGGCCGCGGGCATCACGGCCGAGGATGTCGATTCGATCGGAATCACCAATCAACGGGAGACGATTCTTCTCTGGGATCGTTCGACGAGCGAACCTATTCACAACGCGATCGTGTGGCAGGATCGTCGCACGACCGAATACTGCAACACTCTGCAGGCCGGACCACATGCCTCGATGATTCGAGAGCGAACGGGTCTGGTGATCGATCCCTATTTCTCCGGGAGCAAGCTCAAATGGCTTCTTGATCACGTGCCCGACGCTCGCGAGCGTGCCGCTCGTGGCGAACTCGCCGCCGGCACCATCGATTCGTGGCTGATCTGGAAACTGACCGGTGGTCGTGTGCATGCGACCGATGTCACCAACGCCTGCCGTACGATGCTCTTCAACATCCATACCGGTGAGTGGGACGATGAATTGCTCGAGATCTTCGACGTGCCCCGAACCGTCCTGCCCGAGGTCGTGCCCACGAGCGGCGTGGTCGGCATGACCGATTCGACGATTCTCGAGACTCCCGTGCCCATCTCGGGAATCATCGGAGATCAGCAGTCGGCGCTCTTCGGTCAGCTCTGCGTCGAGCACGGAATGGCCAAGTCGACCTACGGAACCGGTTGTTTCATGTTGATGAACACCGGTGAGACCGCCGTGACGAGCGATCATCAGTTGCTGACCACCGTGGCCTGGCAGCTTGAAGGCCGGCCGATGGTCTACGCGCTCGAGGGATCGGTCTTCATCGCAGGCGCCGCCATCCAGTGGTTGCGTGATGGTCTTCAGATCATCGGCAGCGCTCCCGAGGTCAACGAACTGGCCGCCAGTGTTCCCGACACCGGCGGCGTGAAACTGGTCCCCGCGTTCGCGGGGATGGGCGCGCCCTACTGGAACCCCGAAGCCCGCGGCTCGATCCACGGGATCACCAGAGGCACCAATCGAGGGCACATCGCACGTGCGACGCTCGAGTCGCTCGCGTATCAGGCGGCGGATCTTCTGAACGCCATGACCAAGGATTCCGGCGTCCCCCTGACCAAGCTCAGAGTGGATGGGGGAGCGGCCGTCAGCGATCTTCTGATGCAGATGCAGGCGGATCTTCTCGATGTCCCGGTCGAAAGACCGAGGGTTCTGGAGTCCACGGCTCTCGGCGCCGCCTACATGGCCGGACTCGGAACCGGGGTCTTCCAATCAGTGGCGGATCTCGAATCCCACCGCGAGGTGGATCGTGATTTTCACCCCGAGATGTCCGGTGCGGACCGCGAGCGGAACATGAAACAATGGCACAAGGCGGTCGAGCGGTCCCTCGACTGGACGGATGACGAGGAGCACTGATGAAGCGCGAAGACATGATCGCCCGGTTGGATAAAACATTCGACGTCGTCATCGTCGGTGGAGGTGCGTCCGGTCTCGGAGTCGCCGTCGACGCATCATCGCGTGGCTATCGAACCCTTCTCGTCGAGGCCCACGACTTCGCCAAGGCGACTTCGAGTCGAAGCACCAAGCTCGTTCACGGTGGCGTCCGCTATCTCGAACAGTTGAACTTCTCGCTCGTCACCGAAGCCCTGCGAGAGCGTGGTCGTCTCTACAGGAACGCCCCCCACATGGTGGGTGACCTGCCCTTCATCGTGCCACGATACAAGTGGTGGGAAGGTCCTTTCTACGGCATCGGTCTGAAGCTCTACGACGCGCTCGCGGGCAGGCTCAATCTCGAACGTAGTCGTCAGCTTGGAAGAGACGCCACCATCCAGGCCATTCCCAACGTCCACCTCGACGGCCTCGAAGGCGGCGTCATGTACCACGACGGGCAGTTCGATGACGCACGCATGGCCATCGCGCTGGCGCGAACCGCCGTCGATCACGGGGCGGTCGTCGTGAATCGGATGAAGGTCGTCGGACTGGTCAAGGAAGAGGGGCATGTCGTGGGCGTGGAACTGGAGGACGCTCACACGGGTGATCGTCGTTCCATCTCGGCTCGCGTCGTGGTGAACGCCACCGGCATCTTCTCCGACACCGTCCGAAGAATGGATGACGACGCAGCGATTCCCATGATCGAACCCGCTCAGGGCGTGCATCTCGTTCTCGATCATTCGTTCGGACCGGGTGACACCGCGATCATGGTGCCGCATACCGATGATGGTCGTGTGCTCTTCGTGATTCCTTGGCATGATCGCGTGATCGTGGGCACCACGGACACCGAGATGGATCATCCCGATCTCGAGCCTCGTGCGCTTCCGGAGGAGATCGAGTTCATCCTTCGCAATGCAGCCCGCTATCTCGAACGTGAGCCGACGCATGCCGACATTCTTTCGGTCTACGCCGGACAGCGCCCTCTGGTCCACAAGGGCGGCACCGGGGAGAAGAGCAAGGCGATCTCCCGATCACACGAGGTCGTGATCAGCGAGGCCGGTCTGGTCTCGATCATGGGAGGCAAATGGACGACCTTCAGACAGATGGCCGAGGACACCATGGCTCAGGCGATCCTGGTCGGAGAACTCGAGGACCGTCCCTGCGTGACCGAGGAACTTCATCTGCATGGTTATCTCGATCGCGATGATCCCGCGATGCCCGAGGGACATGTGATGCGTCAGTACGGTTCCGATGCGAAGGCGATCGAGGCGCTCGTCTCGGAGGACGCCTCTCTCGGGGAGATGATCCACGAACGACTTCCTTATCGTGGCGCGGAGATCCTCTGGGCCGCTCGCTGTGAGATGGCCTGTTGCGTGGAAGATGTGCTCGCTCGTCGTACACGCGCTCTGCTTCTGGATGCACGGGCATCGATCGAAGCGGCCCCGCGTGTCGCCGCGATTCTCGCCTCCGAACTCGGGCGTGATGCCGCCTGGGAGACTTCGGAAGTCGCCGCCTACACCGAACTCGCCGAGGGATACCTGCCTGCCTCATGAGCTCCGTCGTCAGAAGTTGGTCCGCCTGGTTCGTCGCGTCCTGCTGCCTGCTGCTGCAGTTCGCGATACAGATTCAACCCGCCGCGATGATCCCGTCGCTCGAGGCGGACTTCAGCCTGGATGCCGAGGCGCTCGGCATTCTGACTTCCGGCTACTTCGTGACCTATCTGGTCTGCCAGATGCCCGTCGGCTGGTTGCTCGATCGTCATGGACCGCGATTGGTGCTGACGCTTTCCATGGCGATCACCTTCATCGGCATGTCGTGGTTCGCATTCTCGGGATCGTTCGCCTCCGCCACCACCGCACGCGTCTTTCTGGGTGTCTGCGGCGCACCCGCATTCGCGGCCGCCGCTCTGGTCGCGGCTCGTTGGTTTCCCACGAGACGCTTCGCCCTCATGCTCGGTCTCACGGAAGCCTTCACGCTCATAGGAGGCCTTCTGGTGGCGCTGGTGCTGCCACCGCTCGACCTCCGGTTCGGTCGATTCGGTTCGAGCACGGTCTTCTGTCTCGTGGCGTTGGTGCTTGGAACGCTGTGCTGGATCATCATCCGGGATCGACCGACTCGTTCGTTCTCCCACTCCGCACAGGAGCCTTCCAATTCGTGGAGCGGCGCGGCGGATTCCATTTCGGCCACGCTCGCCCAACCTCGTCTGTGGTTTGCGGCGCTGCATGGCGGTTTGTTCTTCGCCATCGTCGGTGCGTTCGGCGGTCTCTGGGGTGGTCCCTTCCTGCGTGCGCGCCTGGATGTGTCGTTCGAGGAGGCGACTCGTCTTCTTTCCGTGCTGTTTCTGTCCGGTGCGATCGGCGCGCCGATCCTCGGCTTGATCGCGACCCGTGTCCGGTGGCGCGGTTCGATCCTGATCGTGGCGTCCGTGGGCTGCGCCGTCTTCTCGTCCCTGCTTATCCTCGCCGAACTTCCCCGGAGTGCGGTCATGTCCCTGCTCTTCGGGCTCGGGTTCTTCACGGCGGGCTTCGCACTCGATCTCGCATACGTCAGAGATCTCGTCACCGAACGAATGCAGGGCTTCGCCCTCGGCACCGCGAACCTGATCCTTGGAATCGTCGCCGGCCCTCTGATGCTCATGTTGATCGCCGAATCCCTGGAGAGAACCGGGCTTGAGGGGACCGTGACCGCCAGCAACGCCTCGATCGAGCAGATCCGCTCGTCCCTGGTCTGGTTCGTCGGAGGATTGATACTGACCGTTCCACTCGGCCTTCTTCTCGTCTGGATGATGCGCACGGTTCGTGCGGACACCAGATGACGTCCCTTCGATCCACTGTTCTATGATGCCTGCATGAACAGTCATCGCTCGTCGATCCCGGTCTTTCTGATCAGTGCACTGATCCTGTGTCTTCTTGGCGACGTTCCCGAGGCACGATCGCACGCCCAGTCCGATGCTGGAACTGAATCGCCTCCTCAGGATTCTTCCGAAACCGTTCAGGCGCCCCAGGTCGCCTGGCAGATCAGACTCGGCGCACGCGTGGGCGGGCTCACATCCCAGATTCCCCGTCTCGATCGCGTGGTGCTGGTGCCGGACCTCCCGACCTGGCTCGATGAGATCCAGCGGTGGGGGGCTCGTGGAACCTGGCCTGTTCTGATCGAGGATGATCGCTTCACTCCGATCTTCGTGAGACGGTTCGCGCCTCGTCAGCTGGTGAGACGAGTCTCCGTCACGAATGCCTTGTCGGATTCCCCCGAGACGTTGAAGGCGCTCGCACACCGGATTCAGAGTTCATTCTGGAGTCCACCCTCCGCGACTGATGATGATCGTCCCATCGCGGAGCTCTACCGGGATCTGGGCTGGCGTCCTCCCGGCATCGTCGCGACCGATTTCAGCGATCCGGCCTGGCCGGCCGCGCTCGCACTTTCGATGTTGCGTGGTCAGTTGCTGGTCGATCTGCCGGGTGAGTTCGGCCCGCCGGACGGTGCGCTCGATGGTTCCGGTTTCAAGCGCCTGAACCGCACCGTCAACGGGTTCTTCGAATCCTCCGGGTGGAGCTGGAAGACTCTGGGCGACGATCTAGATGCATTGACGTTGTGCCGATCCTTGCCCGTTCGAGTGAACATCGCCCTGCCCGCGGCGCAACGACCCAACCTCTCCAGTCTCAAGACCGATCGTGAGACTCCGCCGGTGGCGCTCACGGATCTCCTGTGTCGGAACGCCGATGGTTCCCGCTATGCGGTCTGTGGTTGGATCTTCGGATCCCGTATCCGGTCGATCTACATGGCGATGTGCGCCCTATTCATCGATCGTGATTCCGTGGCGCTCGTCGACGGCTACGACCGCCGAAGGGGTGGCACCGCCTACGCGCTCTCGCATGCGGTGGAGGTTCTCGAACCGCTCTCCTACGAGACCGCTCTGTTCGCCGAAGGCCCCGAGGCATCTCGGACGAACTGGCTCCCCGTCATGTCGGGCGGCGTTCCCGCCGATGTTCTCTTCGTCAATTCAAGCGGACGCTCGAGCTTCATGGACATGACCTCCGGAACGAGATTGCGAGCCTCGGATCTACCCGTTCTGAATCATCCGCTCGCGCTCTACCTCATCCATTCCTTCTCTCTCTTCGCTCCCGAGACACCCACCACGATCGGGGGGCGCTGGCTTGATCGGGGTGTCTATGCGTACGTCGGAAGTTGCAACGAACCTCTTCTCGGAGCCTTTCGACCCGCATCCCACATGATCCGCCAGATCAGTCTGTTCGTTCCGTTCATCGTCGCCTCGCGTCTGTTCGAGGGTGAGTTTTCAAAACCCTGGCGACTGGTCACCATCGGTGATCCCCTGATGCTTCTCGAACAACCGTCCAAGCGACCGCTGAATGTTCTGAAGAACACGTTCGAGGTCGATGAGGCTGATTCCGATGTGCGTGCCGATCTCGTGAAACGGCTTCGGGACGAGGAACCGTTGACGCCCGACATGCTGAGAGACCTCCATCTTCTGGGGCAGGATGATCTCGCCGTCGGGCTCTGGGAGCGCCGAGGTGATGATGTGACTCCGGAACTGGCGCGTGAAATTCTTCCCGTTCTCTTTCACAAGAGGGACACCAGGTCGTTTCGAGACGCCTTTCGTCGTGCCGGGGAGCCTGACGGCGAGCCCCGGGAGATGTTGTGGACCCTGCATGGAGGTCGGTCCTCGAATCTGCGTTCGGCCGCCGATCTGTCGCTCTTCGAGCGAAATCTGCGAAGCACTCTGATGGCGCAGGATCTCGAGACTCTGCTGCCGTCGATCGTCAGGGTGCGAGGCACTGGCAGTGAACGGGCCGCGATCGTGTCCGCCATGAATCGTCAACCGGGGCAGGCCGACATGAACCAACTCAAGGCGCTGCTCGAGAAACACCCACGTTGACTCATGGTGTCTGCGAGACCCCGGGTCGCACTCGCATCAGTTCCATCAATCTCGAACGATCCAGATCCAGCATTGGAAACCTCTCTCGTTCGGTTGGAAGCCTTCTCAGTTCGACGTCGATCGCCTGTGCGATGCAGATCAGTCCTTCATAGGTCGGATGCAGCTTGTCCGGGGCGATCAGTTCGAGACCGTCCCGGTCGGGATCCCACTGGTGTCGACCGATCCGGATCGGGCCGCCTTCATTCAGGGTGCGGCTCAGCTCGAAGATGGGAGCCACCATCACGTTCGGATGTGTCTTCGCCCAGTTCTTGATCCGCCGGTTCGCCTCGGTCACCGTCTCGCTTCGTGCGATCTGTTCCTCGCTGATCATGGGACTCTTGATGCCTTCTAGATCGGGCACCGTGCCCACCACCAGTGAGACACCGGTCTTCGCCAGTCGTTCGAGTTCCGCGAGTCCCTTCCGAAGACTCTCCAGTCGCGTCTCTTCGAGCCGGTTACCGAAGACGTACCAGAAGAGAAAATCCACCGCGAAGACGACGTCGGGTTTCCAGGACAGGGTCCGGTCGACGGAGGATCGTCCGTACTCGAACGGTCGGGTGAAGAACATGTGGCTGGAGAGGTCGAATTCGATGATCCGATCCTGCTGATCCGCCGCATCGATCAGATCGATCAGGCGGATCATCCGCTTGACGGTGCGGGGCACGGTGGGGTCGTCCGGTGTCGCGGCCTCATTCTCGATCTCGACCACGATGCCGAATCCCGCGGAGGCGCTGGCTCCGATCACCGCGAGTCTGACCATGTCCTCGTGTTCGGAATTCCGCTGCGTGGCACCCTGTACCGGTGCGTCACCCGTCCATCCGTGACACAGGCACGTCAGGAGCGTCGCGGCGACGAACCACCTTCGGAAGATCATCGGCATCTTCGCCTCCGATCAGGCGACCGCGGCTGAGAGACCGAGGGCTTCCGCCATTTTCGCACCGAGATCGGCGGGACTCTGGGCGACGTTGATGCCTGCGGCTTCGAGGCGTGCGATCTTCGCATCCGCGGTGTCGTCCGCGCCGCCGATGATCGCACCGGCGTGGCCCATTCGTTTTCCGGGAGGCGCGGTACGACCGGCGATGAACCCTGCGACCGGCTTCTTCATGTTGTCACGGACCCAGTCCGCGGCTTCGGCTTCATCGGAGCCACCGATCTCACCGATCATGACCACACCATCGGTGGCGTCATCCTCGTTGAACATCGACAGCAGTTCGATGAAGTTGAGCCCCTTGACGGGATCCCCCCCGATGCCGATGCAGGTGGTCTGTCCGATGCCTCGTTCGGAGCACTGCCAGACGGCTTCGTAGGTGAGGGTGCCGGAACGACTGATGACGCCGATGGCTTTCCCGGTCGGCGCGTCCTCCGCGGCCATGTGGATGTAGCCCGGCATGATGCCGATCTTGCATCCACCCTGGAAGGTGGCGGCGGACCCTTCACCCGCGACTCGTCGTCCGGGTGTGATGATCCCCGGGCAGTTGGGGCCGATCAGCACGCTCTCCGGAAAGTCCTTGAGCGCCGCTCTGACCTTCACCATGTCCGCGGTCGGAATCCCCTCCGTGATCGCACAGATCACGCGGATTCCCGAGGCGGCCGCCTCGAGGATGGCGTCTCCCGCGAAGGGGGGCGGAACGAAGATCATGGTGGCGTCGGCCCCGGTCTCCCGGACTGCGGCTTCGACGGTGTCGAAGATCGGCAGTCCGTTGGGGTCCTTGGTCCCACCCTTGCCGGGGGTGACCCCTCCGGCCATTCTGGTTCCGTATTCAAAGCAGCCCTTGGTGTGGAAGGCACCGCTCGCACCGGTGATGCCTTGGCAGATCACCTTCGTTGTACTGTCGACGAGTATTGACATAAGAACTCCAGAATAGCGACTTCCGGCCGGTCGCGCCTTTTCGGCCAAAGCCTCTACAATTATTTCCATGAAGCCCGCCATCAAGAGCAAGAAGCGTTCAAAAGGGCCCGAAAAGGGTTCCAAATCCGGTCTCACCTATGCCGGTTCGGGTGTCGACATCGAAGCAGGTGATGCGGTCGTCGATCTCATCAAGCCCGCGCTTCGACGCACCCACAACTCACGGGTCATGGGCCAGCACGGCGCCTTCGCCGGCATGTTCCGTCTCGATTACAACGAGGCGCTCTTCAAACGAAATTACCGCGATCCCGTCCTGGTGGCCTGCACCGACGGCGTCGGCACCAAGGTCAAGCTCGCCGCCGACCGCGGCATCCTCGACACCGTCGGCATCGACTGTGTCGCGATGAACGTCAACGACCTGATCGTCCAGGGTGCGGAGCCGCTCTTCTTTCTCGACTATCTCGGTCTCAGTCGCGTCGACCCGCCCGAGACCGCGAAGATCATCGAAGGTGTCGCCCGCGGCTGCGAGATCGCCGGTTGTTCCCTGATCGGGGGCGAGTGCGCCGAGATGCCCGACATCTACG
>PAQN01000039.1 GCA_002709755.1 Phycisphaerae bacterium | reverse complement strand
CCGCAGCCTGCACCGCCGCCACGGAACGAACCGGAGCGTCACCGCCGGAGGCCGGCTCCTTGAAGGGCACCAGCGTGTCCCAGGCGGAGCACTCGGGACACCGACCGGCCCATTGAGGCTGGACCGCACCGCAGTCATCGCAGACGAAACTGGTTCGAGTCTTTGCCATGTCCCCAAGTCTACCCATTCGGACGACCGTTCTGACAGGAACGGCGAAAAGGCGACTCAGATCGGATGCTCGAAGCGCCGGGGCGAGCGCTAGTGAAGACGTCGCATTCGAGAAGTCCATGCCGCATAGTCGAGCGTCAGCTTGATGCGACGAAGACGCCCGGGCCACGCACGGCGATCCGCTCCGAAGGCCGTCTGCATGCGCCACTGCCAGTACGCGGATCGCGGCCGGAAGCGTGTCGCGACACCAAGCCTGATCAGACCGGTGCAGACATCGATGACGTACATGGGACTCATGACGATGATTCTAGATGGAGAATCGAGCTCGTGTCGATCAAGCTCGATTCGATTTTCTTAACGACGACCCTTGTGCTTCGACCTTGTTTGCCTCTACATTGCATGCAGGTACGAAGACGTGCCGAATGAAGACGACGCCGATCGATGCTCCGACGCGATCGGCGTCGTTCTCTTTTGGAGGAGAATACGTTCGAACGGGATGTATGAAACGGCTCAGTCGGTCAGCGACATGCCGGGCGCGGCTTTGCCGGATTCATCACCATGCTCGTCGACGGGGTTGAAGCGACTGCCGATCATCTGAATTCGATCGTTCACCTCGGCCTGACGCGGCATGAAGGGGTGGACGAGATAGATGATGAGGATCGTCGCCAACGAGGCGAGGAACATCCATTCCTGCCAGCCGAGGAACACCCAGATCGCGGTCATCACCACGACGAGAAGCGAGCAGGGAATCATGCCCTCCCAGGCGAGACGCATGAGCTGGTCGAATCGGAAGCGAGGAAGCGTCCATCGAATCGCCATGCCGAATGCCACCAGGAACGCCATCTTTCCGAGCATCACGACGACCTGAAGAATCCCGACCCACCAGACGGCGCCCGGGTTCGTCAGATCCCAGCCGATGATGCCGGCGATCGGGTCGACCGACCAGCCACCGAGGAACAGCATCGCGAAGAAGGCTGCGCCTGCGATCATGTGGAAATATTCCGCGAGGAAGAACAGAGCGAACTTCATCGAGGAATACTCGGTGTGATATCCGCCGATCAGTTCGCTCTCCGCTTCCGCGAGGTCGAAGGGAGCTCGATTGCTCTCGGCGAGCATGCAGACGTAGAAGAGCAATGCGGCAAGTGGCATCTGGATGATGTTCCAGGCGCCTGCCTGCTGTTGACTGATGATCTCGAAAGGACTGACCGAGCCGGCCATCAAGACCACGGCCAGAAGTGCGAGACCCATGGGGATTTCATAACTGACCATCTGGGCGCTGGCACGAAGACCGCCGAGGAACGAGAACTTGTTGTTGCTCGCCCAGCCGCCGAGAACCACGCCGTAGACCCCGAGCGAACCCACCGCGATGAAGTAGATGACACCGATGTTGATGTCGGCACCGACCAGACTCACGAGATACTTGGAGTCGGGCTCGGCGACGCCGATCAGCTCGACCAGACCTGTGATGTCGATCGCATTGGAGAATGGAATGATCACGAAACTGATCATCGCCGGCACCATGATGAACGCAGGCGCGAGCAGGAACAGCCAGATGTCGACCCCACGAGGGTTGTAATCCTCCTTGAGGAGGAACTTGAGGCCATCGGCGATCGGCTGGAGGAGCCCTTTGGGTCCGACTCGATTCGGCCCCACACGGTCCTGCATCCAGGCACTGAGTTTTCGTTCGAGCAGGATCGAATACGCGCACCCACCGAGGATCATGTGCAGCAAGGCGACCAGCACGACGATGGACACGATGACCTGTACTTCAGTGGGGGACAGAACCAAGGGAGGACGCTCCAAGTAAGAGTGGTCGCGACATGTTAGACGATCAGGCTGCCCGATGGCAGTGAAGGTTCGAGAGATTCAGCCCCGGGTGGACTCTTCAAGAGCCTTCGGCAGACCCGAGTCCTGGGCAGGAAAATAATCCTGAAGGGCGGTGACACCCCAGACACCGCTTCGCAAGGCCGAAATTCCTTGAACCGCGGCCCTCGCACCTGCAATCGTCGTGATCAGGGTCACCCCATGCCGGACGGCCGCGGCTCGAATGCGACCTTCGTCGGTGTCAGCCCCCTTGCGGGTCGGCGTGTTGACCAGAAGGTCGATCTCCCCGTTCGCGATCTTGTCGAGAATGTTGGGGCGGGCCCCCTCCGAGATCTTGGGCATGAGGGTGGTCTCGACGGAGTGGTCGACGAGCATGGTGTGGGTTCCACCGGTGGTGAACACGGTGAACCCCATGGAGACGAGGGATCGGGCCACCTCGACCACGGAGTTCTTGTCGGAGTCTCGCACGGAGAGGAAGACGCTTCCCTCGGTCGGAAGATCATGACTGCTGGCCATCTGGGCCTTGGCCAACGCCACCGGCAGCGAGCGATCCGCGCCCATCACTTCACCGGTCGAGCGCATCTCGGGCCCCAGAATGACGTCCACTCCGTGGAACTTCGCGAAGGGGAAGACGGAGCGCTTCACCGAACAGAAACCGGGAGACGTCACTTCATGGACATTCATGTCCAGAAGCGTGCCGCCCATCATCACCCGGGCGGCGTGACGAGCCCAGGGGACGCCGGTCGCCTTGGAGACGAAGGGAGCGGTGCGAGAGGCGCGAGGGTTGACCTCGATGATGTAGATCTCATCATCCTTGACCGCCATCTGAACGTTCATGAGACCGCACACCGACAGTCTTCTCGCGAGGCGACGTGCCTGATCACGAATCCGATCGATGGTGGGACGTGACAACGAGTAGGGAGGCACGATGCAGGTCGAATCTCCGGAGTGGATGCCGGCCTCCTCGATGTGCTCCATGACACCGCAGACGAGCTCCTGCGGCTGATCTGTGGAACCGAAGTCGGCGACGACATCCACGTCGATCTCGATCGCTTCGGAGAGGAACCGATCGATGAGAACCGGGGCATCGGCAAGCTCCGAAGCGTCGACCGCCTCGGACATGTAACGGCGCAACGCCTCCTCGTCGAAGCAGGTCTCCATGCCACGGCCGCCAAGCACGTAGCTGGGGCGGACCAGAACCGGATACCCGATGCGTTCGGCGATCGTGACGGCATCATCCAGGGAGTAGGCGATTCCATTGTCGGGTTGCTTCAGATCGAGCTCGTCGAGCATCGCCTTGAATCGATCCCGGTCCTCAGCCAGATCGATCGCATCAAGACCGGTGCCGATCAGAGGAACGCCCGCCTCCACGAGTCCGTGCGCGAGATTGAGGGGAGTCTGCCCTCCGAACTGAACGATGCATCCCACGACACCACCGGTTCGATCGGGGTTCTCGACACCACCACCGTTGAGACGTTCGACGATGTCGAGCACGTCCTCGAGCGTCAAAGGCTCGAAGAACAGAAGATCGCTGGTGTCGAAATCGGTGGACACGGTCTCGGGGTTCGAGTTGATCATCACCGATTCGAAGCCCATCTCCTCGCAGGCGAACGCCGCCTGACAGCAGCAGTAGTCGAATTCGATGCCCTGCCCGATGCGATTGGGACCACCACCGAGAATGATGATCTTGGGTCGATCACCCACGCGGATCTCGTCGTCGAACGATTCGCCGAAGGCGCCGTCATCGGAGAGTCGCTTCAAGGGCCGTTCGTAGGTTGAGTAGAAATACGGGGTCGCGGCCTCGAATTCAGCGGCACAGGTGTCGACGAGCTTGAAGACGGGCTCGATCCCGAGGGCCTTCCTGTGAGCGCGAACGGCGAGGATCGATTTCGAGGAGATGTCACCCAGATAGAGGTTCGCCAGCTGGGGATCCGAATAACCGAGTTCCTTCGCGTGCCGAAGGCGCTCGGGAGGAAGATCCTCGAGGCGCTCATGGGCGCAGAGTTCGTCTTCGAAGTCGACGAGCTCGCGGAACTGGGCGATGAACCATGGATCGATGCTGGTCAACTCGTGAATGCGCTGATCGGTCCAGCCCATCTTCATGGCGTATCTGACGTAGTAGAGACGACCCTGACTGGGGACCGAGAGCTTGCGGTGCAGATGATCCTCGGCGATCGGCCATGAACCGTCCTCCGAGACACCCTGACGATCCGCGAGCCATTTGTCACTGCGGTCGAGACCGAACCCGAATCGCTTGACCTCCATCGAACGGATCGCCTTCTGTAGCGACTCCTTGAAGGTGCGACCGATCGACATCCCCTCCCCCACGGATTTCATCTGCGTGGTGAGCGTTTCATCGGCTTCGGGGAACTTCTCGAAGGTCCAGCGAGGCATCTTGGTCACGACGTAGTCGATCGAGGGTTCGAAGCAGGCCGATGTGTTTCCGGTGACCTCGTTGCCCAGTTCATCGAGGGTGTATCCGACCGCCAGCTTGGCGGCGATGCGTGCGATCGGGAAGCCGGTGGCCTTGGATGCCAACGCGCTCGAGCGGGACACACGTGGGTTCATCTCCACGACGATCATGTCACCGTTCTCGGGATTGATCGCGAACTGGACGTTGGAACCGCCGGTGTCGACCCCCACCGCGCGCATGATCACGAACGCCGCATCGCGCATCCGCTGATATTCCTTGTCGCTGAGCGTCATGATCGGAGCCACGGTGATCGAATCACCGGTGTGCACCCCCATCGCATCGATGTTCTCGATGCCGCAGACGATCACGCAGTTGTCGTTCGCATCACGAACGACCTCGAGTTCGTATTCCTTCCAACCCAGAAGCGACTGGTCGATCAGGACCTGGGAGATCATCGAGGCGTTGAGACCGCGACGGACGATGTCGTCGAACTCCTCGAGGTTGTAGGCGATGCCGCCACCCGAACCACCGAGGGTGTAGGCGGGACGGATGATCGCGGGAAGCCCGATCTTCTCGAGAAACGCATGGGCTTCATCGAGCGTCTCGACGGTCTTCGAAAGCGGTTGCTTCAGCCCGACCTGATCGACGATCTCATGAAAGACCTCGCGATCCTCGGCACGACGGATCACTTCCCTGTCCGCCCCGATCATTCGGACACCGTACTTCTCGAGAATGCCGAGATCATGAAGCTCGCAGGCGCAGTTCAGTGCGGTCTGACCTCCGAGCGTGGGAAGCAACGCGTCGATGGGCGTGCCCTCGGCGGCCTCTCGCTGGATGATCTTCTCGACGGATTCGGGGGTGATGGGCTCGATGTAGGTTCGATCACTCAATGCGGGATCGGTCATGATCGTCGCGGGATTGGAATTCACCAGCACGATGCGGTATCCATCCTCACGCAGAGCCTTGCAGGCCTGCGTGCCCGAGTAGTCGAATTCACAGCCCTGGCCGATCACGATGGGGCCGGAGCCGATCAGAAGGATCGTGTGGATGTCATCTCTTCGCGGCATCTGAAATGGATCGCTGAAGGTTTTTTTCGGAGGGAACGTCCAAACTTGCGACAGTGTAACGACTGCACGAGCGGATCGGTGCCGGAGAGGGGATCTTCTCCCTCTGTTTGACGACAAAGCTTGAGTCAGAGATCCTGACACGATGGAACCCGGTCCCCAGAGCCTTCTGATCATCGCCGCGACGGTCGCATCAAGTGCGATCGCCTGGTGGGTGGCCTCCCGGGCCGGATCGAGGGGCCATGGGGATGTCGTGATGGGACTGCTGACCTGGGTCGCGGCACCCTTCGTTCGCGGATTGTGGCGGGCATCCTTTCACGGCGCCGAGAAGCTCCCCAAGCCTGAACCGCAAGAAGGACTCGTCATCGTCTCGAACCACACCAGCGGTCTCGATCCGGTCCTGATCCAGTATCTGATGCCGTTCAAGATCCGTTGGCTGATGTCTCGAAACATGATGATTTCGGGACTGGGGTTTCTGTGGCGCCGAC
Organism: Phycisphaerae bacterium; assembly: GCA_002709755.1. GTDB lineage: Bacteria > Planctomycetota > Phycisphaerae > Phycisphaerales > SM1A02 > UBA8087. The sequence goes on along the minus strand of PAQN01000039.1, from coordinate 43,901 downwards.
TGAGAGTGATCCCGATCGATTTCAACGGCAGGGACCGAGCCGCGGTTCGAACCGCGTTGAGCGGCCTGAAGAAAGGTGATGTCGTTGGAATCTTTCCCGAAGGGGGCATCGCGCGACCCCCGGGTCAGATCCACCAGTTCCTTCCGGGTGTCGGATTCATCGTCGCCAAGGCGAGCGCTCCGGTGGTCCTGATCCATGTGAGCGGAATCACCCCCGCCAGAACGGCGTACGGGGCCCTTTTCCGCCGTTGCCGGGCACGAGTCTCGATCGTCGATGTCATCCGATATCCGGAGGAGGCGAAGGCGAAGACGATCACCGAGGATCTGAGACATCGCCTGCAGGCGGCCAGTGGATGGCCGCTTCATGTCTCGAGGACATCCGATCCTGAAGACGCACCGGTGGTACCATCTGAAGCACCATGATCAGTCGCATCGAAGGTTCTCTCATCGACATCGAAAGCGGGCGCGCNCACCTCAAGTGCGGNGCGCTGGTCTACGAGGTCCTGANCCCCGCNGCCGACCACGGCCGGCTGGCCATCTGNGTCGGGGAGACCGTCGAACTNCACACNCTTCACATTCTCGAAGGCAACTCACAAGGCTCGAGCTTCAGACCGCGNCTGATCGGGTTCGCCTCGGCGAGCGACCGNGCATTCTTCGAGCTCTTCACGACNGTGAAAGGCATNGGNGCGCGTAAGGCCCTGAGGATCATGGAGATACCCGTCGGAAAGATCGCGCGCGCGGTGTATGATCATGATGTCNGCCTGCTGACATCACTGCCCGAGGTCGGCAAGCGAACCGCGGAAGCGATCATCGTCGAACTCAAGGAGAAGGTCGAGAGCTTCCTGGAAGACGGAGATGCGAACGGCGGAGCCCCCGCCGCCCGGGTGGGCGCCATCGCAGCCTTCGCGGAGGAGGCCATTGCGGTGCTTCTCCANCTGNGTGAACCGAGAAACGTCGCGGAGGATCTCGTGAATCGCGTGACCACCGCGGATCCAACGATCGACAGTGCCGATCAGGTCGTCACTGGCGCACTCAGATTGAAGCAATTGAACTGATCGCAGAGAAGGAAGACACGTCATGCGTCATGCCATGATCATGGCCGGAGGCTCCGGAACAAGGCTCTGGCCGTTCAGTCGAGCCGGACAGCCGAAACAACTNCTGCCGCTCATCGANGGNCGATCGCTGCTCTCGCTNGCAGNGGAACGTCTGGATGGCGTGGTGGACGCGGAACGAAGAATGATCTGCACCGCGGAACGCTTTCGTNATGCGATCGGCGACTCTTTGGGAGACATCGAGGTGCTCGGTGAACCCTGCGGACGTGACACCCTCAATGCGGTGGGACTGACCGCGGCCGTGCTCGCTCGACGGGATCCAGNGGCGGTCTTCGCCNTNCTGACCTCGGANCACATCATCGANCCNCAGGACGTCTTCGCCNNTGCGATCAAGACCGGATTCGCNCTGGTCGAGGAGGATCCAAGNAGACTGGTGACCTTCGGNATCGTCCCCACGCANCCAGCGACGGGGTATGGATACGTCGGCCGGGGTGACGCCATCGCAGGGTTCGAAGAGGCACACATCGCCGCCGAATTCAAGGAGAAACCGGATCTCGAAACCGCACGCCGATACGTCGACTCGGGTGACTACAGCTGGAACAGCGGCATGTTCGTTCTCTCGGCGGCGACCGTGCTCGAATCGATGACGCGGTTCCACCCCACCAATGCGAAGGGGCTGATCCGGATCGCCGACGCCTGGGACGATCCGACGCGTCGAACGGCGGTGTTGGAGGAGATCTACCCCACGCTCGCCAAGACCAGCGTCGACTACGGCCTGATGGAACCGGCGGCCGAAGCGGACGATCTCGAGGTCTGCACCGTCGCGATGCCGGTCGACTGGCGTGACGTGGGCAGCTGGCCGAGTTTCGCGGGGACGCTTGAAGCGGATGCCGAGGGCAACAGAGCCAATGNCACGAGCATCCTNCAGGACTGCCGCAACGTTCTGGCGGTGTCGGATTCCAAGGACCGGATCGTGACCGCGATCGGATGCGACGACCTCGTGATCGTGGCGACCGAGGATGCGGTCATGGTGTGCCCCNCCGATCGAGCCGAGGACGTGAAACGACTCGCAGGCGAGGTTCCGGAGTCCCATCGCTGAAGGGAAGAAGCCGCCAGTGAGACTGCTTGCCATCGACATCGGAGGAAAACGCACGGGATTCGCGGTCGGTGACACGGAGGTGTCGATGGTCCATCCNCTCGAGGTGGTCGTGCANGCGAACGACCNGGAGCTCTTCGATGCCATCGANCGGGTGTGCGGCGAACACCGACCGGAGGAGATCGTCATCGGACTCCCGCTCAACATGGATGACACCGAAGGGCCCGCCGCGAAGAGAATGCGACTCACCGCGGAGAAGGTGCTGGCCGCGACCGGAATACCGGTCCGGTTGCACGACGAACGGCTGACGAGTTTCGAGGCGAATTCGAGAATGGCTCGAAGTGGCAGAACGCACGCCGGCAAGAAGAAGATCCGCGATGCCATCGCAGCCGCGGCGTTGCTCGAGGATTATCTCTCCGGACTCGATTGAACCGATGACATGATGACTCCGCTTTTCACGGTCCCGCCCGAAGGACACCAGACATGCCCAGTGTCATCATTCCCGCACACAATGAAGAAGCCATGATCGAACGGGTCATCAGATCNGTNCTNGCCGATGGAATCGANGATCTCGAATGCGTGGTGGTTNCNAACGCCTGCACNGACCGCACCGCCGAGATCGCCCGGCGTTTCGAACCGCAGATCAGGGTGATCGAGACCGAGACACCCGGAAAATGCAACGCACTGAATCTGGGCGAACGACATCTCACNCGGTTTCCACGCGTCTTCCTNGACGGGGACATCGTGCTTCGCGAGGGAGCGCTGGAGAAGCTCCTCGCGGCCTCGGGGCCGAAGAGACCGATCGTGTCGCCGATGCCGGTGTTCATCCTGACCGGGGCGACCCTTGCGATCAGACTGTTCTTCAGAGCACAACGTTTCAACAAGTACTTCGGCGGNGAAGCGCCCAACGGAAGCGGCACCTACGTNCTCACCNAGGANGCCCGTTCNAGGTGGGGNGCGTTTCCGGAGATCATCGCGGACGACGGATTCGTTCAGGGACACTTCCGACCGGANGAACGATCGGTGGTCNTGGAAGCCGGGGCCGANGTGNGTGAACCGCGCAACATTCCGAGCCTGCTCAAGGTGCGAGCCCGTGTCAGACGCGGATACGACGATCTCCNTGAGAGGTATCCGGAGTTGATGCGCAACCACGTGGCCCGTGGTGGATCGATGATCCGCTCGCTTCTGCCCAGACCTCTGGAGTGGCCGGGCATGCTGGTCTACGGATANGTGAGGATCGCNGAACGACTGATCTCGAAGCGACAACGCAGACGCGATGNCGGACTCGAATGGGGACGTGATGANTCCTCCCGATCGGACGATCAGTCCTGAGCGGAGGCNNCNTCGGGCTTCACCCCGCAGGCGGCGCCATCGAGATACCANCGGAAGACNCCTCCCAGAGGCTTGATCCCCTTGATNGGAAGNTCNTGCGAGCTGTCATCACCGNTGGCGATTCGATGCAGCATCTCGGCCTTGCCNTCACCCATCACCAGGGCGGCGATCANTCGAGANGCNTTGAGAAGNCGATANGTCATNGTGACNCGATCNGGAGGCACGACGGTCGGTCCGGAATTCGTGGTCACGAGCCGNTCNTCGACNTCCAANGCACGGGANTTCGGAAAGAGNCTCGCGGTGTGTCCGTCGGAGCCCATGCCGAGCAGGACGAAATCGAGTCGGTCGTGCCCCTTCTCCCGCCATCCGAGCGTGTCCTCGAGTGCCTTCTGATAGAGGTCGTCCGCATGCTCNTCCATCACTTCCATCGGATGGATCTGCTGGNGTGGAATNCCGGAGTGATCACCGATGATCGCCTTGATGTGCTTGAAGTTNCTGCGTTCGTCATCGAAGGGGACACGACGTTCATCGACGATCCAGAGATGGGTCTTCGCCCAGGGCAGCNCCCGATAGGCGGGGTCGGTCATCAGNCGCGTGTACAGCGGNAAGGGNGTNTGACCCCCGGACAGTGCGAGGTGGAAGTCTCCGAACTTGCGAACGCATTGAAGCGCGTGGTCGACGATGTCTCGTGCAAGGNGGGACAGAACCTCGTCCGGATCCTGAAAGGCNACGACCTCGCCGGGCAGCCNCGGTGGATCCTTGACGATGCCATCATCCTCGAGACTGAGTGGTTCGAGACCTTCGCCCGCTGGAATCCTGTGTTCNTCGGTCATTGGACATCTCCTTTGGAATCGGCCTGATTGTGCCAGACCGCGCCGTAGCGAGCGAGCAGGTCGTCGGCGCTCTTCGGCCCCCAGCTGCCCGAATCGTAATTGGCGGTGATGCCGTCTCGAAGCGCGCCGGAACGTTCGTCCAGAAAAGGCATGACCGCCTTCCAGGCGCCCTCGACCTCGGCACGGTGCTTGAAGAGGGTCTGGTCACCCCGCATGGCATCGATGATGAGAGGGCCGTACGCCTCGATGGGTTCCGAGGCGAAACGACGCTTGAAGTCACTGTCCATCTCGATGGAGTCGAGATCGAAGCCGAGNCCGGGTTCCTTGCAGTCGAAACGGACCCGGATCGACTCNCGAGGCGCGATCTCCATCACGATNCGATTGGGAACGAGCTGCTTNCCCTGCTTGAAACCGGGCAACGTTCGGAAGATGTTCGCCGCGGGGGGACGGAACTGGATGACGACTTCGGTCAGTTTGCGCTTGAGTCGCTTGCCACTGCGCAGAAAGAACGGCGTTCCCGTCCAACGCCAGTTGTCGACGAAGAANGCNAGCGCGGCATAGGTCTCCGTCGAACGGGAGNGATCGACGTCATCGAGATCGCAATACCCGGGGGAACCCTTGGAATCCCCGGCATACTGACCGAGCGCGCCATAGGACTCGAGTGAATCCTCTTCCGGGATCCGGATGGCGTTGATCACCTTGATCTTCTCGGAACGAATGCTCTCCGGCGAATAGATCGTGGGCGCCTCCATCGCGACGAAGGCGAGGATCTGGAAGAGGTGCGACTGGATCATGTCGCGAATCGCACCGGTCTGATCGTAGAACCCGACACGATCCTCGACGCCCACCGATTCCGCGGCGGTGATCTGAACCGANTGCACGTAGGTGTGATTCCACACCGGTTCGAAGATGGTGTTGGCGAATCGAAACGCCAGGATTCCCTGGACCACTTCCTTCCCGAGATAATGGTCGATGCGATAGATCGCCTCCTCCTCGAAGACACGACCGAGCACGCGATTCAGGGATTCCGCGCTCTTCTGATCGTTNCCGAACGGTTTCTCGACGATGACCCGCTGCCATGAGCGCGAATCCCGATCGAGACTGCACCACCGTCGACCCTCCGTGACCAGTCCCGCATTGCCGATGCAGTCGATGATGGGCCGGTAGAGCGCGGGTGCGACGGAGAGGAAGAAGAGAATGTTTCCACGGCAGTCGTGCCGGGAATCGAGTTCCTTGATTCTTTGTTCCAGACCGGAATAGGAACCCTGTCGCGTCGCATCACAGGCGTGGTAGTGGACCATCTGCTCGAACCGGGACCAGGTCTCCTCGTCGAAACCGACGGCGTGCTCCTTGATCCAGGGAAGCAGTTCCTCACGCCACTGCGAGTCGGTCTTCTCACGACGTGCGGTCCCGAGAATGCGTGCGTTGTCGGGAAGCAGACCGCGCGTGAACATCTCGTACAACGCGGGAATCAACTTTCGGCGTGTGAGATCCCCGGAGGCTCCGAAGATCACGATGACGGCAGGGTCTGCATGCATGTTCGCATTAGAGCATCACGAACGAGGCAGGCAAGCCCGGACCACTTCGTGGAGATGGCTGCGATCGACATGGGTGTACACCTGGGTGGTTCCGATGTCGGAATGACCGAGGAGATCCTGGACGATTCGGAGGTCGGCCCCGCCCTGCACCAGATGGGTGGCGAAACTGTGCCGGAGCATGTGGGGGTGGATACCCTCCAGGCCGATGAGTCCGGCGTACTTTCGGACGATCTGCCAGACCGCCACCCGCTCGAGTGGCCGGCCGCCTCCAGAGACCAGAAGCCGGTGCCCGTCACGCCCATCGGGAAAACGGGCCAGTTGAGGCCTCATCTCGGCCAGATACCGATTGGTCCAGTCCCGAGCGGGCTCGCCGATCGGCACCACCCGGGTGCGTTCCCCCTTGCCATGAATCGTCACCAGCATCGTTTGCTCGTGATACTCGTTCAACCTGATCCGGCCCACTTCAGATGCCCTAAGACCTGCTGCATACATGAGTTCCAACATCGCCCGATCCCGGATCCAGAGCTTTCCATGCTCCGGAGCCGGGGCTTCCACCAGGGCCTTCATCTTCAGAGGACTGAGCACGCCGGGAAGCTTCTTCCATCGAGTGGGGCGCTCCAGGAGGCGGGCGGGATCGTGATCGATGAGACCGTTCGCACACATCCAACGAAAGAAGACCCGGATGGTGGCGAGATGGCGGGCCACCGAACTCGCTTGAAGTTCACGATCTCGGGACAGCCAACGCAGATGGGTGGCCAGATCCTCCACCGAGACCTCGGATGGTGCGACCACACCTCGAGCCTCCAGCTCGGTGGTCAGGTCGTTCAGATCCCGTGCATACGCTTCGAGAGTCGACGTGGCAAGGCCCGCCTCCACCCGCGCGAAGGCGAGAAAGTCCCTGAGGGGTCGTTCAAATGTGGGTGGTGAATCCATCGACGGTCAATCGAATCGTTGAAAACGGGGCTGATGCGCCGCCTCCGACACGGGTGAGGCCCTCACGGGATTCCCGGGAAAGACTGTGGTAGGTGGTGCAACTCTCGAATCGATCGCAACAGACATCGAACAGGGAGTCCAGATGGGACAAGGTGAACCGAGAGGCACAGCGACGGTCATCTTGGTCTAAATGTGGACAGTTGCTGGCCATGGCGTGGTCTCGGATGCGACGGACTCCTCCCACATCGACCCAGAGTCAGCTGAAGGTGCAGAATCGGCAACCATTCGAGGGAAACGCGCAATTTCTGCGCATGCAGGCACCTGTGGTCGTGTCACAGCCTCCACACGACGTCGATGCGGGGGGTTCGATCAGGCATGAGGGTTGCAAGATGTCTCCTGCACCTCGGCGAGAGGCGCCGCCAAAGGCAAGGAGTGCCACTATGCGGACCAGTTCGATACGCCGGTTGCTTCGGGATGCCTGGAGGCAGGAACGAAGCATGGATCCGGAACAACGCAGCACCATCGATCTCATCACCTCACGCAGGATGACGGAGGAGATCGACCGAATGGCCGCACGACTGTCCGCGGCGCATGCCATCACGCTTCGAGATGGGGAACACCTGGGAGGTACTCGATGAATTACGGCCTCTACCTCAGCGCGAACGGCATCTCCAGCGCCCAGCATCGCATGAACGTCCTGTCGAACAACCTTGCGAATGCCAACACCGTCGGCTTCAAACCATCGGAGGTGGTGCTCGGTGAACGAGCCCGTGAACCTCAGGCGCTCGACACCCTGACCGACAGCAGGCAGTTGCTGGAACAACTCGGTGGCGGCACCAGAATCGCCTACAGCGGATTGAACCTTCGCCAGGGCGCGATCGAATCCACCGGCGTCCGAACCAATCTGGCGCTTCGTGGAGAAGGATTCCTTCGACTCGAAGACGGACGGAACGGGGAGAAGAACATGACCAGGGACGGAAGTCTGATGTTCGATGGACAGGGCATCCTCCGTCATGAAGCGAGCGGACTCGCGGTTCTCGACCGAAACGGCGGTCGGATCGCACTTGGGGGGGAACAACAGCTTCGATTCGACGGATTCGGAAGCGGCGGCGAGATGCTCGACCGAACCAACCCGTCCAGTCCGTTGGCGATGGTCGGCATCGTCACCACGCCCGCAGCCTCGCTCAGGCCGGATGGCAGAAACGTGCTCCAGACCAGGGACGCGGTCACCACCGACACCACGACCGATGTCGTCGGATCGGCGCTCGAACAGAGCGGCTCGAATCCGATCTCCGGCATGGTCGATCTCATCAAGTTGACGCGCGAGATCGAAATGAACTCACGCATGATCCAGTACCAGGACGCCATGATCGGCCAGGCCGTCACGTCCCTCGGCCGGGTGGTCTGATCAGACCCAAGGCATCTCAAACCAGGAAAGCATTCGACCATGTCGACCATCTCACTCAACACGGCCTCCACCGGACTCAACGCGCTCAGCACGTCATTGGACGTGATCGCGAACAACCTCGCGAACGTGAACACCACCGGCTTTCGAGCAAGTCGGACCAACTTCGAGGACCTCTTCTATCTTGAACGCGGCCAGCCGGGCATCGAACAGGAATACGGGACCTCGAATCCCACAGGATTGCAGGTCGGACTTGGTGTGAGCGTCAGTGGCACCAGCCTCAACGTCGGTCAGGGCGCCCTCGAACCGACATCCGGCGATCTGGATCTCGCCATCCTCGGTGACGGCTGGTTCCAGGTCGAAGTCTCGGACGGCATGTCCGAGGACGGCTACGGCTACACCCGTGCGGGGAACTTCACCCGGAACCAGAACGGCGAGATCGTCATGTCCAACAGCGAGGGCTATCGACTGTCACCCGACATCGTGATTCCGCAGGATGCCACGAACCTCACCATCGACGAATGGGGATACGTCCAGTATCAGGAGAACGGACAGAACGTCCAGGGTGGACAGATCACGCTGGCGCGTTTCATCAATCCAGCCGGATTGCAGGCGATCGGCGGAAACATCTACACCCCCACCTATGCCTCGGGAGATGCCGATGTGAGCGAACCCAATCAGAACGGCTACGGCGCGATCAAGCAGTACAACCTCGAGACCTCGAACGCCGAAGCGGTGACCGAACTGGTGTCGCTGATCAAGACCCAGCGTGCGTTCGAGATGAACTCGCAGGTGATCCAGGCGGCCAACGAGACGCTGCAGGAAATCGTCAACCTCCGACGCTTCTGATCTGAAGGGAATCGAGACCAATGAAGACCCTCACTCGAACATCGACGAAGCTCATCGGCACGCTCCTGGCATGCGCCGCGTGCGGCTCCACCGTGGCGGACGAGATCACGTTGCGACGCTCGGTGCGGATGCGTCACACGGATCAGACCATCCGGCTCGGCGACATCGCCACGCTCGAAGGCGAGTACGTGGCGAAGTACGCGGATCTGGTCGTCGCACGCTTCGGCGACCGCGCGAGCGCGATGGAGATCACCTTCGACAGCATCGAAAAGGCGCTGGACGTGGCCCAGGCCAATCGTGCACGGTTCGATCTCTCGGGAGGCCGGGTCGTGGTGCGACCCCATGCCTCGATGAACGACCACGGGACGATCACGGCNTGCGCGCCACTCAAGATGGACGGAACGANNGGCATTCCGNNTGTCGGCGAAGAGACATCGGACCTGACGAATGCNGATCAAGGNGAGAACCACGTGNTCGTCGATCCTCGATCAGTGGCCGGAGAGGACACCGCCCGAGGGNTGATCGCCATTCGAACNGCGGCGTTCTGGCGGGACATCGACGANCCGGTCCGANTCAGAATCCNNACGGACGACCGNNNTCTNCTCGAAGCGACGAATCTGAGACCGAAGNTCGAGACCGTGGGCNAGTCGAACGACGGCACGATGGCATTCGAGNTCAAGCTCGAGGGCANCGCACCTTTCAGGGTCAAGGCCGCGGTCGAGATCAAGGCGATGACGCCCAGACTGAGAAGAACCNCGGACANAGGAACACGAATCGCGCACGAGGATCTCGAGACGCAGTTCGAATGGATCCCCCTGACCGATCACCGGAGAAACATGGACGGCCTGGGCATGATCGGCGGACGGCTCGAACGCAGCGTGAAGGCCGGAACCCTCCTTCTTCCNGAGCATTTCGANCCCGCCGTGCACCGAAACGATCCGATCAAGGTCCGCTCCGGCGGCCGAGGCTGGGTGCTGGAACTGGACTGCATCTGTCTTCAGGACGGTCGGGTCGGTGAGACCATCGAAGTCCGCAGCAACACCCCGGATCAGAAGCGGAAGAAGACCGGTCGAACGATGCATGTGAGAGTGGTCGATGGCATGACCGCCGAACTGATCGATTGAAGAACGAACATCACAGGAACGACATGACGACCAGACGAAAAGAGCATTTGATGACACACGCACGACTCGGACGNANCCTCCTGCTGGGCACGCTTCTCGCCATGCCCGCCGCTTCATGCCTCGCACAGGACGGTGAGAATTCCGATGAGAACAGCCCGATCCGTCAGGCGTTCCTCGAACGGGACATCTCACTCGAGAAGGTGGTGCGGGAATCGAACACCCGGAAGATGCAGAGCGCGGAAGCCAGCATGAACGAATTCTCGGTGGAGCAGGCGCCACCCGGACGCGCGTCACGAGCACGTCTGGCGATGGAGGGCATGGGACCGGGCTTCGACGGACTCTTCAAGCCGATGCCGCTCAAGAAGTGGAAGGAACACGATCAGATCACGATCATCGTGATCGANTCNTCAAGCGTCTCGAGAACACAGGAACTCGAGACCGAGAAGGACTCCCAGCTGGCGGCNGAAGTCGCGGCATGGTCGGACTTCTTCAGCAACGGCACCCTCTTCACCCAGAACACCGGAGTGAATCTTCCCAAGGTCGAGATCGAGGGTGCGATGGACTTCGAAGGCGAAGGCGACTACGGGAGCAAGGAACAGATCACGTTTCGCACCACCGCCACCGTGCTCGAGGTTCTGCCGAACGGAAACCTCGTCCTCGAGGCGAGACACACGACGAAGACCGACAACGAGATGACCGTGAAGACCGTGACCGGGATCTGCAATCCCAGNCACGTCGCCCCCGACGACACCATTCTNCACTGGAGGCTCTACGACCTGGATCTCAACGTCCAGAATTCGGGCTTCGTGAAGGATGCGGCCAACAAGGGGATCCTGACTCAGATCGCCGACTTCATCTTCGCGTTCTGAGGCGACGACCGGTCAGTCGAGTTCGAGNGTTCGCTTGAAGAANCCGAGACCGGAGGCTTCCTTNGCGAGCGCCAGAGTCTCTTCGGTCACGATGTTCGCACGACGCGTGCCTTCTCGAAGCACGTCGATGACGTCACTGTCGTTCTCGTACTTGAGCCGTCTTTCACGCATTGGCTCGAGCAGCTCGTTGATGCAGGCGCCGAGCTCCTGCTTGATGTGACCGTCACCGATGTCGTCGCCGGCCGCNTAACGNCGCTTGATCTCCGCGACNCGATCGGCGTCGGGNATGAAGATCTCGCAGTACTGCATGAGAANGTTCTCCGGATCNCCCTGNTCCGTCGGGCTCTGCCGACCGGTGAAGATCTTGTTCACCTTCTTCTGGACCTGCTTGGCGGTGTCACTGATGAAGATCGCGTTGTTGAGCGACTTCGACATCTTGTTCTGGCCGTCGATGCCGACCAACCGGCCGACCTTTCCGACGTCGGCGAGGGGGACGGGAAAGACGCCACCCTCGGCCACATGGTCCTCGTCTTCGACCTTGTCACCGACACCGCAGTACTTCTGATTGAAACGCCTCGCGACCTCACGGGTCAGTTCGAGATGTGGAACCTGGTCCTCGCCCACGGGGACGCCGACCGGTCTGAAGGCCAGAATGTCTGCGGTCTGACCGACCGCATANAGTGGGAAACCGAAGGGGTAGTTCTCTCCCAGCCCCTTCACCTTGATCTCGTCCTTCAGCGTNGGATTGCGCATCACCCGATTGAATGGGAGGAGCATGGAGAACAGGAAGGTCAGTTCGGCGATCGCAGGAACCTCGCTTTGAAGAAAGATCGATGCCCCCTCGGGATCGATGCCCATGCAGAGGAGATCACGAACGATCTCCAANGTGTCCTCACGAATGGCATCTGGTTGATCGGCTCTCGTCGTGAAGGCGTGCATGTTCGCCAGAATGAAGAAACAGTCATGGGAACTCTGCAGTTCCACACGACGTCGGACGGATCCGACCCAGTGACCGAGATGGAGTTTTCCGGTCGGGGTGTCACCCGTGAGAATGCGTTGTGTTTGATTCGGTGCGCTCGACATGACTCGAATGTAACACGGGAACGGTTCAGCCGCCGAAATGGAACAGCAGCAGATTCGATCCATTGAAGAGGGCGTGGACCAGAATCGGTGCGATCAGACGTCCCGTNCGCTCGTAGACCCATCCCAGACAGAGCGAGAGNACCAGAAGCGTGGTGGCCGCCGATGCCATCGAGGCGCCTGGAATGACGGGAATGTGCATGAACACGAAGAACATCGAGGTCAGGAAGACGGCGCTCGGGCGCCCCGCACCGAGCTTNCGGAAGCCCTGCTGAAGAAGACCGCGNTAGGCGAATTCCTCCNNCATGGGNGTGACCAGCACCACCAGCAGNATGATCACGATCGACCACGGATCGGAGGGTGAGTCGTTCATCGCCTGCAGCGTGTCNTGCGAAAGCTGNTCGGGCTCGATGTCCAGAAGCCACTGNTGAANNACNCCCACGATCTTTCCCGAGGACATGGAGACCGTGATCGCGAAGAGGAAGGTGCAGAGCCCNNAAATCAANGCGGCCCCACGGGACAACGCCCGCAGNCCCGGTTCCAGGCCCNTCTGGTGCATGGCNTGCCTGCGTTCGAGNATNAGAAACAGAATCACCACCGCCTGGAGCGCGTAATTGGCGACCATGGCATGNGCCTGTTCCTGCAATGCNGTGGCGGCCGGAACCGAATTCAACGAGANCCACCCGGCGACGGGCGTGACGAGAAGNAGAAGGATCCACCCGCCGAGAAGGAAATCNGGACGGGATGCNCAGAGAGGGCCGATCGCGGGATCAAGCCTCCATGAACGCCGGCGGATGACATGCAGCACGAGCAGCAGCGCGATCACGGCGATTGAAAACGTGAGCACGGGCGCGATTCCGTTCGTCACGGGGTCGACCGGCGGTGCGGCCTCGATGATCTCCGTGGGAGTCGGGTCGGCTGGCGCGACCTCCTGCGCGGAGGCTATAACGGAGAGGCAGAGAAGGATCGCGGGGATCATCACCACCTGAAAAGGACACGAACAGTTGAAGACCATTCTCGATGACATCGTGGCACGCAAGAAACTCGAGGTCGCCGGAACCATCGAAGCGCATCCTCTCGAGGAACTCGAGGCGAGGCTCGCGGACGCCCCTCCCGTTCGGAGTTTCGCCGCGTCGCTTCGTGAGCCACCGGGGATGCTGAAGACGAACGTGATCGCTGAGATCAAACGCCAGAGCCCATCAGCAGGTCTGATTCGTGAGGATTTCGATCCTGGCGACATCGCAAGACGGTACCAAGATGCCGGCGCGAAGGCGATTTCATGTCTCACCGACGGTCCCGGTTTCGGCGGTCGTCTCGAGTATCTGAAGGTCGTCCGCGAGACCGTCACGCTACCGATCCTTCGCAAGGAATTCATCATCGATCCCTATCAGGTCGTGGAAGCGAGAGCGTGGGGGGCGGATGCCGTTCTTCTGATCGCGGAATGTCTCGACGACGACATGTTGAAACGGTGTCGCGACAAGGCGAGAGAGCTCGGGCTCTCGGTTCTGATCGAACTTCATGCGGAGGAGAATCTGGAGAGGATCATCGGGATCAACGATTTCGCGCTCGATCGGGACCTGCTGCTCGGCATCAACAACCGGGATCTGGCCCGCATGAAGACGGACCTGAACAGAACGGAACACCTTCTCAGCCTCGAGGTGGCTCGTGGTCTGGACACGGAGGGCGTGGTCTCTGAATCCGGCATCAGGACCCCGGATGATCTGAGAAGACTTCGGGACTCGGGCGTCCGAATCGTCCTCGTGGGAGAGCACCTGATGCGCTGTGATGATCCGGGTGAGGCGTTGAAAAGTCTGCTTTCCTGAGCCGCGGGACGGTTCCATCGGAAAATCACTTGCCGAACTCGGATCCTTTTCTATACTTCTTTCTCACCCGAATGGGGATTGGTGTAACGGTAGCACTAGGGTTTCTGATTCCCTCAGTCCAAGTTCAAATCTTGGATCCCCAGTTCATACAGATGACGAGGACCGCTTCAGGCGGTCCTCGTCATTATTTTGGGAATTCGTTCGGTTGGGGATGACCCTCTCGAGGTCGATGCGAGGTGGGATCTCAGCGCACGTTGATCCGCTTGACCGATGACGTCAACGTCGAATCCCCCGACAGGGTTTCGAAGGTCACCCGATAGGCAGCACGACCGTTCGATAGCTTTCGAAGCTCGTCTTCGGAGAGCGTGAGCTGCAGAGCGTAGAACCGCCCCACCACGTTGGTCTGCTTCAGAGCATCCAGTTCGCCGGCGTTGTATCCGCGTTCGAGGATGGGACGTTCGCCTTCCGCGATCTCCTCGAAGAGTTCGACCCGGATGCTTCCCATCTTCCAGAATGGGAGCGGATACGGCGTCGCGTAGAGATACACCGCGATGGGAAATTCAGAGGCGAGGCCGTTTCCATCGAGATCGCTCAGGGAATAGGGCGAGAGAACCACGATGTCCGAAACGACGGCATCGGACGGGGTCCCCTCGACCTCCACCGGCACGGGTGGAAGCGGATCACCGAGACGGGTCGTCGTCTTTTCAGTCTGACACCCCAGGAGAGTGCAGGCCGCAAGGCACCATGCGGAGAGGCGTGCGAAGTGTGTCACTGAATCAATCACGACGGGAATCGCTCTGGGACTTCTCGGGCGGAGTCTTTCCGAGTTTTTCCATCAGACCCTGGACCTCGAATTCCTGGTTGAGGATGCCGGTTGATGAATCGAGACGTCCGGTTTCGATCTGCCTCTTGAATTCCTCGGGAATCGGCATGGTCTTGATCGCCTCCTGCGTCAGATCGGTCCAGACCTCCGAGTTCGGGTCCTTGATCACATGCGGGGTCAGAACGATGACCAGTTCGGTCCGGACCGCACGGGTCTTTTCGCTTCTGAAGAGCCCGCCGATCAACGGCAGATCTCCGAGGAGCGGGATCTTCTGGTCGGCTCGTTCGAAATCGCCGCGGATGAGTCCGCCGATGATGACGGTGTTGCCGTCACGAACGGTCACGGTGGTGGTCGCCGTCCGACGCTTGATGATCGGAGAGTTGAAGTCGGTGGAGATCTGAAGCTGCTGGTCGCTCAGTTTCGAGATCTCGGGGGCGATGACCATTCGCACGAAACCCTCGGGATTGATCGTGGGTGTGACCCGGAGAATCGTGCCGACCTCCTCGGGGGTGACGGTGGTGTTCTGCGTTCCCTGCTCGAATGTCTGCACCGCCTCCGGAAGTCGGAGCGTCTCACCGACCTGGATGTACCCTTCTTCGTTGTTCGCCACGGTGATCGATGGATTCGAAAGCAGTTGGAAACGACTCTGCGCCTCGACCGCGGCGAGTGTGAGACTCAGATCCTTCGCGGAGACCTCGAAGGGCGCCGAGATCGAACCACCGAGCATGCTTCCCAGGAAACCGAAGTCCGCGCGCATCGGGATCACCCCGACACGGTCGTTGAGGGTGATGCCGGATTCGTCATCGTCGTCGAGCGTGATCTCGGCCAGCAGGACCTGGATCAGAACCTGTGGAGGATCGATGTCGAGTTCGCGAATGATGTCCATCACCTTGTCGCGATAGCGCGGACTCGCATTGACCAGAACGGAATTGCTCTTCTCGTCACCGACGATGGTGACCTCGCGTTCGAGGAGACGACTCGCCGATGGAAGCTGATCGGATCCCAGGGTCTCGATCAATTTGCGTTGATCCTCGGCGACGAACTCCCCCACCACCCGGGCGATCTCGCTGGCCTGGGCGTTGCGAAGCGGATAGACGAAGGTGTCCCGCTCGTTCGCCTTCTCGGCATCGAGCTTCTCCACCACCCCCGCGACCAGATCGAGATAGGTCGGTGTCCCGGAGACGAGGAGAGCATTGGTTCGATTGTCGACCGTGATCGACAGCGATTGACGCTGATCGGGGACCAGGGTCAGATCGGTGCCGAGCGCGGCGGCATCCTCGACGCCCTCGACCTCGGGCTGCGCGGAGTCACGTGGCTTGAGCACGTACAGATCGCCCTGCTGCTGCAGGTTGAAGAGATCACCGAGGATGTCCGCCATCGCCTCGGCATCGGCGTTGGCGAGTCGGAAGACGCGGATGTCCTGATTGCCCGTGGTGGAGGCATCGAGATCCCGGATCATGTTGTCGATGAGTTCCATCGCCTCGCGAGGCGCACGGACCACGATGGTGTTGGTTCGCACGTCGGGCGTGAGACTGATCGATTCACGAATGGCCGACGAGACCTCGGTCTTGACCTCGACTCCATCACCGATGCCGCCATCGATCTTCTGCAGGTACCGGATCACCGTGGACTGATCGGAGCCTCGCCCGCCGGCGAGGGTGTTGCCGGACAGCACGTTCTCGATCAGGGACACCGTCTCGACCGCGTTGGCGGCTCCGAGCGCGATGTACTTGATCTCGACCACCTGGGAAGGCTTGGTCTCGTCGAGCTGGGTCACCAGGCGTCGGATCGCCTTGCGATCATCGGTCGGTGCGTTCACCACGACCGCGTTCAGACGTTCCTCGGGACTGACCCGGATGACGACTTCACCCCGACGACGGTTTTCATCCTCGACATACATGTCCTCGAGAAGATCGACCACGCTCTCGGCATCCTGGTTGGTGAGGGTGATGATCTCGATGTCGTCCATCTCGGCGTTTTCGGCGCTCGCCCGGACCAGGGCGTCGAGAAGATTCCGGACCGCGTCGAGATTCTCCTCGTTGGAGGCCACGATGATGGATCGACTCACGGGGTCCGCGGTGATGGAGACCTGATCGGAGGGCGAGCCGGCATCCCCGAGACTGCGGGCCCGGTCCTGCATGAGACCTTGCAATCGTCCCGCGAACTGATCGACGTCACCGCGATCGATCGGCAGAACATGCAGACCGACGGCGGGGTTGGTGGGCACCTCAGCAAGCTGGGTGATCAGACTCCGGATCGAGGACAGATCCTCGGGCTCGGCCGCGACCAGCAGACTGCTCGTCCTCGCATCGGGGATGACCAGAGGACGGCGACCGCGTGCCACATCTCCGGGGAGTTCGGCATACCGCCGCTCCATCAGTCGTTCGATCGCCTGCGAAAGGCGATCGACGGCGCCGGTCTCGACGGGCAGCACCGCGATGTCGCCGTGCTGCATGTCAGGCGCCTCGTCGAGATCGCGGACGAGACGACGCACGGTTTCGAAGGTGTCCTCACCCGCCGCGACGACGAGTGCGTTGGTTCGTTCGTCGGAGAGGACCAGGACTCGTTCGAGTTCCGCGGTCTCCGGCTGCACCTCGCGAAGCCTGTCGACACGGGCATCCATCATTCGCTGCACGACCGAGGCGATCCGCGTGGCGGATGCGTTCATGAGCTCGATGGTTCGGATCTCGCGAAGATCGGGTGGCATGCTGGTGTCGAGCGTCTTCAGCAGTTGCTCGAGCACCGCGAAACTGCGGCCGGTGGTGCTCACGACCAGAGCGTTGGTCCGTTCGTCGGGGATGATCTCGACCCGATCGTCCTCGCGCATCGTTCCCGCTCGGATCTGGGACTCGAAAAGCTGACCGAGGATGACGGCGAGGCGCGCGGCAGACGCGTTCTCGACGGGATAGATCCTGACCAGAGCGCCCGGGAAGGCTGCTTCGACGTCCAGCATTGACAGAAGACCCTTGATCACGCCGAGGTTCGACGGAGTGCCCACGACCAGGAGTGAATTGGTTCCCTTGTCGGGCCGGATGACCAGACGCGACATCGGGACGAAGATCTCGGATTCGAGTCGACCCGTGGCATCGGCCACGCGCAATCGAGCGGCCTGATTCTGGAGAGGCACGGCTGCAGGCAGATCGGTCGATCCGTCGACGAGCACCTCTTCGATCAGTTCGGCGATGTCCTCCGCATCGGCGAATCGCAGGGGAAGCACCTGGGCTTCCACCCAGCCCAGACCGATTTCGGAATCGAGCCGGCTCACGAGCACCTCGATGAAGGCGACGCCATCCTCGCTTCCGGCGGCGATCACGGAATTGGTCCTGTCATCGGTCGTGATCGCCATGTTCTCCATGAGCGCCTGACCGACGGCTCCGGAGGGAACGCCTCGGACGAGGCCGCCGGGTGATTCGCCCAGGGCCGCGCCTTCCGAGTAGAGATCACGAACGATGCGCACGAATTCGGCGGCGCCGATGTTCTCAAGGGGGAACAGACGCACGGTCGCCGAACCGCTTGATGGGAGCCGGTCGAGCAATCCGGCAAGTTGCTCGACGGCTCGCACGTTTCCTTCGGAGGAAACGACCATCAGGAGGTTCGAATCATCATTGGGAACCAGTCGGACGGGCTGAGTCAGGTCGAGATCCGCTTCGGGCGACCCGAGATCCCGGGCGACCAGCTTCAATCGGCGCGCCTGCTCCCGGAGCGCTTCAGCCATCGGGTGGCCCGCTTCGGCGGAGTCGGCATCGAAGAGCGAACGAAGCGTCTCGGCGACGTTGCTCGCGGGAATGTTCTCAAGCGGCACCAGGGCAAGGCGGCTCGTCTCACCGTCGATCGAGCCGGTCTGATCGAGTGACCGTGCGATCGAGACAAGGGTGTCCTTGTCGGCCGGATTCGCCGCGACCAGCAGGGCGTTGCGACCTTCAAGTGTGGTGGCGGTCACCGGTTCGACGACCAGGCGACCGGCGACGCCGTCGCGGGAGGTGTCATCCAGTCCGATCGACTCGATCACGCGAAGAACCTCCTCGGCGGGAACGTTCTCGAGTTCGATGATGAAGACGCCCTGTCCTCCGGCGGGACGCATCCGATCCATCTGCTGGATCGTGCCTCTGATCTCGGACCACATGGCGCCGGTGCAGGCGACCACCACCGAATTGCTGACAAGATCGGCCTCGAGCGAGAGTGGCGAACGCGTTCGTTCGGCCTGCGCGGAGAACGCCGATCGAATCGTGTCGACGATGTTGCCCGCATCGGCGTTCTCGAGTGCGAGGACGTGGACCGAAAGCCCGTACGAACCGGCGTTCTGCTGGATGGCCTCGGCGAGCGCCAGAATCTGCGCGTATTCCTGATCATCGGCGCGAACGATGACCGTTCCGCTGGGATCATCGGCGATGATCCGGGTTGTCACACCACTTCGGTTCTCTCCCGCGGCGTAGAGCTCACGGAGACTCGCGGCCAGTTGATCGGGCGATCCGCTGATCACCGGAATCAGGCGGGGAGGTGGCAGCTTCATGAAGTCGGCGACATCGAGTTGCGCGACGATCCCCTTGATCTTGTCGAGATTCTTGCGACTTGCGGAGACCACGATGGTGTTTGTCTGCTCCTCTGCCGCAGCGCTCACCCACTCCTCCGCTTCGACGAGGATGGTGGGCGCGACGGTCTCATCCCTGTCCCCACGTTCACCACGATCGTTCTGTCGTCGAACGTTCTCACGCTGGGATTTCTGTTCGATCGGTCCTCGGAAGGCTTCATTGATCGCCCGCGCCACACCACGCGCATCGGCGTAACTGAGGGGGAGGACCGTCAGCTGCAGCGAGGAATCGTATTGTTCGCTGTCGAGCTTCTCGATCAACGACCTGATNCCCTCCCACTCGTTCTTGTCGGCGCTGATGACCAGCGAGTTGGTGGCGAGATCGGCGGCGATCTGGACGTTCTTCTTCGCGGGATCATCGACTCCGACCGCGAAGGGNCCGTAGAAGTAGCTCAAGGCGCTCTGGACCTTGTCCGCTTCGGCGAATTCAAGCGGAAGAAACTCGGTGAGACGTGCCACGGTTCCNGGCTTGTCNAGCTGTCCGATGATGGTCTCGATCATCTCGAACTGCTCGGGGGTCGCTCCGACCACGAGCTGGTTGTCACGAGTCCAGTCGACCGAGGGCGCGGCGTCGGTGCCGCCGCGGTTTCGGAACACGATGTCGAGATTGAGCGTGACCTCCCGGGCCTCGGCGTGCTTGAGCGGAATGATCCGATATTCGACCGAAGCGACCGAGGGGGCGTCCTCGAGTCGGTCGATGAGCTGCTCGATCACCGGGAAGGATTCACTCGTGGCCGCGACGACCAACGAGTTGGACCTNGAGTCNGAGACGATCCGGGCGATGACCTCGACCGCTTCATCGGTGGAACCCTCGACCTTGATCGTCGCTCCGGTGGTGCGGCCTTCCGCATCGAGTGCGAGCGCCTGCTTGAGAATGTCCATGGCCTGATCCGCGTCCGCGGTCTCGAGAGCGAAGGTCCGGATCAGAGTCTCCTCACGCATCGGGGGGCCGTCCAGCTTCTCGACGAGCGCCTGAACCTGTGCGAATTCGACCTTGGGAGCGTTGACGATCANGGANTTCGTGCGTGCATCCGCGGTGACGACGACGCCNGCGNTTCCNGAGCGTCNCGGNAACTGCTGGGTCACCAGTCGTGCGATCTCGATCGCCTCGCCACGTCCGAGCGGAAGGATCTCGATGGTGCGATCACCGGTGGAATCCGGAAGATCGATGCGCGAGACCAGATCCTTGATGATGGTCGTCTCGTCCTTCGAAGCCGAGACGAGAAGCGTGTTCGCGGAATCGCTGGATGAGATCGAGACGGAGGACCGAGGCTTGCCGGTCGATTCGGCCTGCTGACGGAGGAAATTCAGAAGCGTTCTCGCGACCTCTCCGGCGGGTGCGTATTCGAGGGCGAGCACGGTGACGGTCTGTTCGGGAATGGAGACCGCCTCGTTGAGGGTGTCGACGACCTCCTTCGCGAGAAGCTGATCGTCCTCGGAAGCCGCGACGATCAGGACGCGGGATCGTGAATCGGCTTNGATCACGGCGCTGGAGGATCGTTCATCATCCCACCATCTGGTGCTCGCTCCGAGCGCTTCTCGAACCATGTCTCGCGCGATCCGAACCTCACCGGAACGAAGCGGATACACGCGNACGACCTGCTGGGCTCCCTCCGAGGCGGGCTGATCGACTGCGGCGAAGACCTGGGCGACGGTGTCGAAGATCTCTCCGTTTCCGGTGACGAGAATCGCGTTCATCTGTTCGATGATCGCGGTCATGACCTGATCATCGGAACCCCGNCCCTCGCGACGCATCCACATGATCGGACCGAAGACCTCCTGAAGAATGGAGTTGACCTCGGTCGCCTTCGCATGCTTGAGTTGGAACACCCGGAATTCGAGTCCCTTNGTCGCTTCGACGGAATCAAGTCGTTCGACCAGATCACGAACCTCCGCGAACTCCGATTCAGTCGCCGACACAAGCAGGGTCGACGTGGCTGAATCCCCCACCACGGCGACCTCGCGCTTGAGTTTTCGCCCTCGGGCACCGGAAGCGATGCGTGCCCGATCATCGTAGAANCGCTGGATNACGCGCGCCACGACTCCAGCGTCAGCACGTTCCAGCACGATTGAGCGAACGGGAAACTCGGAACTCGAACCACGATCAAGTTCCGTGAGAAGATCCTTGATTTCAGTGAGCACCTGCTGTTCAGCCCGGACCACGAGCACCCCGGCTTCATCGTCGGGGATGATCATGGTGCTGGCCCGAATCGACTGGTCGTCGCCGATGACGACGCGATCCAGAATGCGACTGATCGAACTGGGTCGGGCGGCGGCGAGTTCGAGAACCGTCAGAGGCTCCTTTTCGAGCGCGGTCTCCCTGTCGAGGGTCGCGAGAAGCGCCTCGACCTCCTTGAACTGCTCNGAAGAGGCCGTCACGATCAGGGAATTGGTCCGATCGTCGGTGACGAACTCGGGCTCGAACAATCTGGTGCCGGTGCTTCGCTGGCCACGAACCCTTGCATTGAAGATCCGGTCGAGGGTTCGGGAGAGTTCGTTCGCCTCGGCGAATCTGATNTCGTAGGTCTTGATGGTGCTGTAGGCGATGCTCGTCTCCTGATCGAGCATCTTGAGATAGTCGTCGATGAANTCGAANGCCTCGACCGGCGCNAGAACCATCAGCGAATTCGTCGCCTGNTCGGNGATCACNTGCACGTCACGNGTGTCGAANGATGTCTCGCGTCCGTTCANGGTGAACCGGACCGCCGGATCGACATCGGNTCTCTTCCCNCTGCGCAGCAANGTNGACAATCCATCGGACGCACGTCGGGCCGACACGTTCTCGAGGGAATAGCTTCGAAGGGTCAGCTCCTCCTCGGCGGGCTGGCGTGCATACGCCGCGATCAGTGACGCGACCGTCTCGAAATCGGTGTCCGANGCGGTGANGACNAGNGAACGTCCGTTCTCGTCCGCGATCACACCGACTCTGCNNGCGAGNTCACCGACNCTGCCGCCGGNTGGNCGGACCGATCGAAGNGTCTGNGANACGAGATTGCGAAGCTGGGTCGGCGAAACGCCCTCGGGAAGAGGGATCGTCCGGACCGTCGTTCCNGCGTCNGGAAGTTCGTCCTGTGCCTGNATGGCCAGATCACNGACTCGTTCCACGGCACGAGGNCTTCCCAGNACGATGAGGCTGTTGGTCTCGGGGTCGACCGCGATCACGATGTCGGAATCCNGNGANTNGACCGATTCCTCGGATGANTGGAAACCGAGAATGGACGCTGNGATCAGCGTGAGACGACCTCCGGATGCAGAGGCATCGGATCNGGAATCGGCATCCGGCTTCGTNTCCGGCGCCGGGGAACCACCGTATCGACGNAGCAACTCGTCGAGTGGAATGATCTCGACGCCATCNNTGGATGTCTCGCCACGATCGAGCATGCGTTCCAGGAGTCGCGCCACATCATCGGCATCGGCTCGTGCACCATCGATGGGAATCGTGCGAATCTCNCGCGNNCCCATCATGGTGGCGTCATCGACGTCACGAGTGACCCGGGTGATGACNTCGAACTGCTCGGGTGTCGCACGCACCAGCAGAGCGTTGCTCGAAAGNTCNACCTCGATCACGGGAGGCTGCTGNCCGTCCTCNCCATCGGCGAAGAGCGCGCGAAGGCTCGCGGCNAGCTCGTCCGCATNGGCGTTGGCGATGGTGAGAACACGCACGCTGCGCCTCGCGGACTGATCGGACGCGGGATCCACATCCAGCTGTTCGATCGCCTTCTGCGCGACGGCGAGCATCGATGCCGGTCCGGCGACCACGACGGCGTTCAATCTGGAATCGGCTTCCACCTTGACCGCGGCATCGGATCCGTCATCGAGACTTGCGATGTACCGACGCACATAGGAGGGAACGCGCTCCTGGATCTGCGGGTTCTGAGTGACGATCAGCTTCGCGACCATGGGCGCGACGACTTCGGCACGAGCATGCTTCAGAAGAATCGTCCGGACCGACGTGCCGTCGGTGCTGATTCCGGACTCGAATCCGGTGAGGAGCTGAGCCACCTCCGCCTGTCGATTGGGAGAACCCGTCACCACGATCGAGTTGCTCGAAGGCTCGGCGACGATCGACGCTCTCTCGCCTCCCGGGGTGAATGCGCTCATGGCATCCATGGCTGACCGGAGGGCTTCGGCGACATCGACGGCCGTGGCCTGCATGAGCGGATAGACCCGGACCTCCTGTCGACTGACGTCTGATGGTTGATCCAACTGCGCGATCAAGGCATCCGCCACCGGCATCAACGATGCGGGTGCGGTCACCAGCAGGCGGTTGGTCCCGTCTTCGAGACTCACCGTGGGCGGATCGACCGCCACTCCGGACGCGATGGCGTTTCGAAGATTCGCAGGCCAGCGACTTCGATCGGAGAGAAGCTTCTGCAGGGTGGATGCGATGACCGCACCGTCGGCATGGTTCACCTCCACGATCTTCAAATCGACCGAAGGCATCGCGGATCGTGCATCAAGTTCCCTGAGAAGCCCGGACACCTGCTGGACATCGTCGTCCGATCCGAAGATCAGGATCGTGCCCGCCTCCGGGATGGAGACGAACTCGAGTTCAGGTCGACCGATCCCGATGCCGGCCGCGGCGGCCACCCGTTCGATCATGGGAACGAGCCGTGCCGGATCCGCGTTTCTGGGCGTGAAGGTGCTCTGGGAACGCCCGTCGGAAGGCTCGGCGCGATCGAGCTTCTCGATCAACGTCCGGGCGAGGGCCACCATCTGCTTGGGACCGCTGACCACGAGACTGTTGGTTCGAAGATCACTGTCGACCTTGATGCGTGGCTCTCCGGCGACCTGGCCACGACTCCGTCTGATGCGCTCGATCAGAACACGTGGATCGTTGTTCACCTGATCCACGAGCATGCGTTCGATGATCGGCGCGATCTCACGAGCTTCGGCGTGCTTCAATTCGAAGGTCTGGGCATCGACGGCATCGATCGCAGGCGTGGCGTCGAGAGGTTCGATCATGGCGTCGACCAAATCGAGATCCTCGGTGAGACCGACCATGATCAAGGCGTTGGACCCACGCGCGGCGACGAATCGCATCTCGATGGGTGATCCGGTCACGGGGCTCATGACGGTGGGCAGCGTCTCATTCAGAGCCTGCGCGATGATTCCGGGATCCGCGAAGTTCAAGGCACGAACTCGCACGACCGGATCGGCGAGGGCGCCCTTGCCGGAATCGAGCTGTTCGATCACCTCGGCCGCGATCGGCATCACGGATTCCGGCGCCTGGATGATGAGCATGTTGGTCTTGCGGTCCGAACTGACCTCGAGGAGACCGTCCATCTGGGCATCGCCACCGGGAACCTCTTCGCGAAGGCGCGCGGCGAGGATCTCCCGGACGAGCGGTTCCAGTTCGCCCGCTCGAGCCGTCTCGAGTCGGAAGAAGCGGAGTCCGGTGCGAGGCGTGGCGTCATCCGCTTCAAGTGCGGTGATGATCTCATCGATCTGGGCGAAGACCTCCGGAGGACCCGACACCAGAAGCGTGCCACTCGCCGGTTCCGTGGAGATCAGGACCGAAGCGGCTCCGGCGGCGTCGGTGCTTCCGAACCCGCCGGCATTCGCGATCTGGGTCAGGGTTCTGGCGACCGAATCCAGTTCACTGCGCAGCAGCTTCCACGTCCGGATCTTCGACTCGTCGGCGAGCTGGGTCCGATCGAGCTGATCGACGAGGTTCTGGAACCCCGCCATCCGCTGCGTGGGCGCGTCGACGATGATCGAATTCGTCTGACGATCGGCACGGACGACCACTTCACGAGGCTGCTGAAGTTCCGGCCTGGGTCGACCTCGCGAATCGCGTGGGAGCGGCGGCTGAGGGAACATCTCGTCGAGCGTTCGTGCAAGCTCCTCGGCCCGTGCGACCCGAAGCGGGAAGATCCTGATCTCACGGTCTTCCGCATCGAGACGATTGACGTCGTTCAACTGCGTGACGATCGAGGCGATCTCCTCGAAGACCTCGGGGTGGGCGATGACCACCAGCGAGTTGGTCTGCAGATCAGGTTCGATTCGAACGGGCTTGGACGCCCGCTCCTCGGCGGATCGCATCGCGTACCCCTGCGTGAGCGAACGAGCGAGATTCTGGACATCGGCGGTGCGCACCTGAAGAAATCGCATCGGAGGCATGTCCGCCATCTCGATGGTGTCGAGTTCGGAGGCGTATCTCGTGATGAATGCGAGCGTCTCCTCGTCCCCGAGCACGCGCAGGGCGTTGATCTGCTCGATCTCGGTGATGACGGGCGCGGGCATCGTGCGCCCGGACACGACGATCGGGGCGGCCTCGATCATGGATTCAAGCTGAGCCTTCACGTCAGCCGCACGGGCGACTTCGAGATCGATCATGACCGAGCGTCGGTCGGCGTCGACCACGTCCAGCTGGGCGAGCAGGGATGTGATCTCTTCGAGATCGGCAGGATCGGATTCGACGATCAGAAGTCCGAGTTCATCGATCGATTCGAAACGTGGCGGCTCGAAACCAGAACCATCCCTGGGATCCAGAAGCTTGGTGGCCATGGACTGCATGCGGGCCTGGATCGCGCTCGGAGACACGTTGGTCACCGGCAACTGGCGGACGGTCCGGGGTGCGATGACCATCGCCTGGGCCTGGGTGAGCGCCTTTCGGAAGCGCTCGATGGCGACCACGCCTCCCGTGAGTGTCAGTCCGCGACTGGCCTGATCGAAATCGATCTCGAGCGCATATAGAGGATCGGATTCCTCGTGTAGCGAGTTGTAGATCGTCTCGGCCCGCTCGAGCGCCCGCCGGGGATCGCTTGATTCGATGGTCAGGAACTCGACGGCCTTCTCGACGCTGGAGGGTCGATCGATCAGATTCAGGATTCCACGAACCCGTGCGATCTCACCGGAAGGACCGGTGACGATGATGGATGCACCATCGGGGCCAGGCAGAAGAAGCAGATTTCGTGACGTTCGCGAACCCAGCATGGGCTTGATCGCCTCGATCACGGAATCCGGCGTTCCATGCGTGATGGCGAGGAGCTCGGTGCCCTGACTTGAAGTCGAGGATGCGCCACCGGAGAGATCATCGAGATCGGAAAGAAGCTTGATGCCGTCCTGAACCAGGACTGAATCACCGACGAGAGTGATCTTGTCGACGTCATCCAGCGCCACCACGGTGGGACGGGCCTCGGCGGAGACCGAGGCGTAGAATTCGCGCAGTTTCGCGGCCGCGACCTTGGGGGTCACTCTGCCGACGGAAACCGTTCTCATCATGCGTGTCCCGCCGACGGAGCCCTGAGGCACGTCGAGCAGGATGATGGTCTCCTTCAGCTGGTCGATTCGAGCTCGAGTGCCTTTCACGATGACCGCATTGGTCCGTTCATCGGGCGTGATCTTCAATCCGGGAAGTTCCTCGTCCTCGACCTTGATCTG
This sequence comes from Phycisphaerae bacterium, assembly GCA_002709755.1. GTDB lineage: Bacteria > Planctomycetota > Phycisphaerae > Phycisphaerales > SM1A02 > UBA8087. The sequence goes on along the minus strand of PAQN01000039.1, from coordinate 17,171 downwards.
CTTGCCCTTCTCGTTCACGACGTACTTCACGACACGTTCGCTCATGAGCGAGGTCAATGACTTGACCATCTCGGCTGCCGTCGAGTGACGAATGGGGATGTACTCGAGGATGTTCTCGACGTCCTCGCGATCGATCTCGTCGATGATCTTCTGAATGCGCCTGATCTGTGCCGCGGTCTCGACGACGATGACGGAGTTCTGACGCGGAAGCGGTGTCACCGAACCGTAGCTGGCGACGAGCTTGGCGAGCTGCTCGGCGATGGTGCTCGGAGTGGCGTTCACCAGGGGGATCAGGATCGTCACGATCTGATCGTCGGTGACCTCGGAGGGAAGCTTGCCGACGAAGGTCGGGATGTTCTCGCGCTGCATCTCCGAGAGCTTCTGCAGATAGAGACGATCACGTTCTCGACGGACCATCACTCCCTGGGTCTGAAGCAGGATGTTCAACGTCTCGAGCGCTTCGGTCAGAGGATAGGGTTCGGGATAGATGTAGGTGACGGTGCCGGAAGGGACCTCCGTTTCACGAACGACCGGAAGTCCGGTCGACCGCGAGAAGAAATCGATGATTTCATCCCACGTCTGATCCTTGAAGTTGAACCTGACTTCGACGGAGTCATCGAGGCCATCGGCCTCCACGAGCTCGGTCTCGGAGGTCTCGTCCTGAAGCACCTCGTTCGAAGCGAACGCCGTGACCGACGAACCGACGAAGAAAAGTGCACTGCACAGCGTTCCAGTCATGAGGAACAACCGGGCCAGCCATCCAAAGCGGGCATCCGACATCGCGCATCTCCTTTGCAACAGCCTCCTGCCGTCGCTTGTGGTTCCGATAGTAACGTGGAAAATCGCCTCTCGCACCAGTTCAGGGGCGATTCGTCGAATGAAATTGGTGTTCATGAACCCCTGGCCACGGCTTCAGCCGAGCCCGGACACGCAGGTCACGTCACCCGGAGGCGTTGGAATCGGAATCAAGCGTGCGCCCGGTCCGGACCCTGATGGTGCGTGAATCGATGGTGAAGACGGCGTGTTCACCATCGATCTCGACGAACGAGGCCTTGCCAATGCGATCTCCGACGGAAAGAGCGCGGCGTTCATTGGTTCTGGTGTTCCGGAGCCAGGCTTCGGGTCCGTCGGGCCCCACCACCGCACCCGTCAGCATCCAGAGCCGGTAGGGAAAGGTCTGAGCCTTTGGCCGTGGCGCACGAGGTTTCACGGGTTCGACCGGCTTGGCGACCTCGACCGGTGGCGGCTTGGGAAGGGCGAAGGGATTCGAGGCGAGGATCGATTGAAGCCTCGATTGGTCGTAGGCGCCTTCCTCGATCGGACTCTCATGTNTNCGATCGGGGACGAAGATGGTGGTCACNCGAACGATGACATCGACGACCTCGCCTTCGGGATCGGGATTGAAGGTGGTNTCAGTGACCCGTTTGAGCCAGCCGTCCGAATGNATTCGAGNCACCANATCGANGGCCTGCCGGTAGCTGCCGCGNCCGGACANGGTCGCGGCGAGTTCCACGAAATCGATTTCATCACGNAGNATCTTTTCNTCNCCACTCCGACGAAACTCGCTCCGNGCAGGNGTGCGACGTGCGGTGACACCCTGAGTCGAGACCGAGATCCTGCTCAGACCGCTNGATTGCGCCAGNGCGAANAGACGTTGTCTGATTCGACTGTCGACGGACTCGACATCCGAGCCGAGCGTCCGTTCGATCAAGGCGCCCTCNCGTTCCCTCGACTCCGGAANCTTCTCNCGTTGACCGCGGACCGTGTTCATCACGTTGATGTAGGTCGAACGCTTCNCGGAAAGGGTCTCCAGNTCGCCGTTCAGACGTCCGGAACCCTGCAGNTATCCGAGAACGGAGACGAGCATGAACATCAGGACCAGTGTGATCACGAGACCNCGCCCNCGGGTGAATGGTNGGATCAGCGCGCTCATCCNCCACCTCCGGACCCGCTCGAGACATCGACATCGGTGCGAAGTTGGAAATCGAAGGGCACCTGNAGNCGACGACCNCCGGANTTCTCGGAACCNTTCGATTTCAATNGNATGTTCTCCGCGGCGACCAGCTCGGAACGNAGGCCGTCGATGGTCTCGCGATCGATGGACTCNCCGGAGATCTCCACNCGNACCTCACCGACCTCGCTGAATCCNNCNCCCNTGTCGTGATCGATGCCACCCGAGAGGAGCGCCAGAGAAAGATCATCGAGCACCACCCGCGAGGGATCCGGCATGAACGCTCGAATCGACTCCACATGCGCCAACCAGTCGGGATTCACCGCGGTCCATGCCTCGAGATGGTCGAGCCGGTACCCGTCGCGACGGTTCCGGTGGTACTCCTTCAANGCCGTCTTCGCCTTGGCGGCGAGCTCGGCNTTGCNGGCACGAGTGGCGGAAAGNGACCTGTTTCCAAGCGTCCANCCACCGAAGGCCGCGATCAGNGTCAGACCGATCAGAATGAGGATTCGCTGTCGACGTCGCGCCTGAAGATCGGGCGCCTTGCGNGGTGCGGCGAAATTGATGGCNTGAGAACCCTGGAANCGGGTCAGCAACAGGCCGNCAAGCGGCCAGGCNTCGGAATCGAAGTNTCCTGGAAGACGNACCATNGGGTGGGCGTCGAGNGCCACGACCTCCATGCCAAGGGCACGNCTGACATCGATCTCCAAACGATGCGCCATCTNGGACGTGGCGAGGAGCACNCCGGATTCGATCTGATCATTGCCNCCATCGGCGAGGGTGTGACTGATCCAGGTGCGTCGTATCTCGGTGACCAGCACCTCTTCGGATTGTTCGGACCCGGGAAGCACTTCGACGCCACGTGCGAANCCGATCGANTCNTCGTTTGCGATCACGAATTCGAAGCCACCGGCGCCGAGATCGATCGCAAGCGCGTTGCGACCCTGGTTTTCAGGNAGCGAGCCGAGAAGCTTCGCCGTTCCGAAGCANCGCANCGAAACCGCCGTGACGTTGAGCCCNGCAGCCTCCGCGACCTCGACCACGCGAGCGAGCACATCCCGNGGAATNGCNCAGGCCAGCACCTCGCTGCTCGTCTCATGACGCTGGAACTCGATGAAATCGATCACCGCCTGATCCGAATCGATCGGNAGATCCTTCTTGAGGGANAGCGAGACCATCGNGGGNAACTCGTCCGGATTCGTGGTGGGCAGCGTGAGTCTTCGGGTCACNGCNTGTTCACGATTGACCGACAAGAATCGCGTTCTCGGCGGTGAATCCCCNCTGTCGCAGACGACGTCCGATCCAACGTCCGAGCGCGGAGACGTCTTCATGAGCGATCTCGCCGGGGACTTCCTCGGAAAGGGAGCGGAGAAGCTTGATTCCACCACGATGCNCCACCGCTTCGATCGCCCGGAGACGNCGGTGAGAGAAATCGATCGCGATGAGGTTTCGANTGGCCATAGGGCGCGGCTTCCTTTCCGCGTGCGTGGATCGTAATCGACCTCAGTCCGAAGACCAACGTCCTCGGGGTCGTGGTGTCTCGGACNGCCCCTGANGAGGCCCCTCCGGCGAAGNANCCGAGTCCTCGAAGGANACCTCNTCCNNGGNNGNAAGNCCCTCTTCGAAACGTGCCAGAGCGTCCATNAGCGAACTCGAACCGGTTTCCTCGGCATCANCNGNTNCGNGGAACCCGATCTCATCNTCGGCGGCGTCCTCGAACGGCGCCGTTTCAGCAAGTGGGACCTGTTCGAGCAGACGAACCGCGAGATCNAGTCNGTCGATGTCTCGAAATGANGCCAGNCGGGGCCGTGGCGTCGAGAGATCCACCACCAATTCGACCATCACCGGATTTTCGAGCGCCGAATCGATGTCCTCGGAAGGAACCGTGCCNGCGGCGAATCGAAGCTTCCAAAGCCAGGTTCGATTCGTGATCAGACCATACAGACCGTACATGGCGCTGGNGNTGATGATGTTCTGATCACGTGGCCACGTGATCCCCGCCCGATCGGAGGCACCNAGNGAATCACGCGNNTCGACGAACGCGGCNGCCGAGGTCGGATCGAGTCCGGGCAGCGTCTGAAGAACCTCGACCGGAGCCGTGTTGATGTCGATTCTGCCCGAGGCCCAGCGACCTTCCGCCGTCAACGTGTCGAGAAAGCGTCCCTGATCGACGATGTCCGCAGCCCGGGCGATGAGCGCACCGAGCATGACATCATCCTGCAGATCGACCTGCGACTTGATTCTGCGAAGCGCCTCGCCCGCTCCCTCGCCGAAGGTTCGATCGAAACGGCGACCGAGTTCNTCGGAATACGGCACGGAGATGTCGATGCGCCNACTCCCNTCACGCTGAAGCAGTGGCTCGAANGAATGCACAGTNANNAGATCCGACAGGCGGGACGTTCGACTCGAGCCCAGCGCCCGNAGCGNCCGTTCGCCACGNTCCTCCTCGAGAGCGAGAACCTCCCGNGCGGGTCGAAGTTCATCAAGCGGGCCNTGGATCATCTCCGGCGTGATGAGGAACGTCCCGTCGTCGGAGGTGACGNCGAGGAGATCCTCGAGGGTGCGNTATCGNCCGNCNGGCANGGATGCGCGNNTCGCGANGATCCGATCCGACTGGATCTGGNNGAGCGCACCGGTCGCCTGCAATTGAAGGGACGTCGCNCGATTCAGATCGAGCAGTCCACCCACCGGTGCGAGGCGNTCCCGTTCGGCACCGACCGAAAGCAGNCGGATGATGCTTGATGTNACCGGACCTTCGTGAACGACNTAGGTCCGATCAAGCTCGGGTCGACGTCCTTCGAGAATCACATCGCGCTGAGCATTCAGTTCCGANAGAACGATNGCGNTGCCGGAATCGACCAGCANTCGAGAGCGGGATCGTTGAGCGCTNGCGGNGGCGACCGCGATTTCAGCGCCGGACCACCTGAGGAAGATCGTGACGGCGAGCGCGCTGGCTCCGATCACGAGAAGCACCGCGATGAGCGCGAAGCCGTGACGCAAGGCGTTTCCGGAGGACGTCATCCCGCACCTCCCTGCAACGAACCATCCTCGAACGATGCCGGATCCTCGACGAACGTGTCGAAACCGAAGTCATCCGCTGAAACCCCCCCATCGGGCACACGCATCAAGCGAAGACGATCCGGTGGAATCGCCTCCAGATCGTTCGAGCTGTCGTCAGCGCTCGAATCGAAGGCGTCGAAATCGACGTCTTNGGNNTCGAGCNTGCCCTCGTCNTCCCCCGTCTCAGCGAAGGGGGAGACCCACCAGATCGAACATTCGATGGCGGCGGGAAGTCCCCCGCTCGAGAAGGAATCCCATGAATCAAACCACTGCCCATCGGACAGATATCTGAACCGGACGGCCCCCAGCGAAATCCCTGAAAGGGAGGCGGATGAGTCGTCACGTCTCAGTCGGGTCTCACCGGAGGAATCGTCGAACTCGAAGCGCAGGATCGATTCCGGTTCGAGCACGGACTGCGGAACGTCCCCGAAGACCCGGGAGACCACCACGCCATCGTGGGCGATGGACACCGTTCGCGATGTCCCGACGATGCCGGGAGCGCCGATGCCGGTGCGGGCCATCGAGGTCATCAAGGCGCGTTCGAGACCATCGAAGATCGCGGTGGCAAGCGCCTCTCGGCCCGTGGTGGCTCGCAGCTGCGCACGACCTCCGGCGAGTTGATTGACGAAGAGCGCGATCGTGCCGACCAGGACTCCGATGAGTCCGAGTGCGATCAGGGTCTCGAGCAGACTGAACCCTCGTGCCGTTCGAGAACCCGTCATCCGTCCACCTCCTCGAAACGATCCATGTCGTCGTCGAAGAGCGACGGTTCGCTCGCGTCAGGAAGACCGTCGAGCATCGAATCCTCTTCGAAGTCCTCGACGTTCTCCTCGGAAAGTCGCACCAGCGTCCGCACGCTGTGAATCACGAACGCGTCTCCGTTCGGATCGATTCGGTCGGGATCCAGGACGTCGAGCTCGAGAAGCACCAGTCCATCCCACTGGGTCCGCTCGGTGCGGACTCGTGTTCCAAGCGGTTCCACGCTCGCCTCTATGTCGTCGAACTCGTCACGTTCCTGTCGACCGATGCCTCGAAGATCGGCGAGGGAGATCAGACCGAGTTCAAGTTCGCTCACGCGCGTCGTCGCCAGATCGACGGCGCGTTGAAGAAGGTCGGCACGTTGAAGAGAGATTCGCGCATCACTCATCGCCTGCAGCACAACCAACGCGGCTCCGATGAAGAGAGCCATCGAGATCATGACCTCGAGCAGAAGTCCGCCACGCCGACTCAATCGTCCACCTCGCCTTCGATGGTCTCGAGATCCTCGCTCGGGGTTCCATCAGACTCAGGAAGCGGCGAGTCCTCGGTTCGATCGAGGGGATCTCCAATCTCTGCCGGCATGTCGACTGATTCGACGGTGGTCACCCGACCGGTCAGCTCGTCGATCATGATGCCCCTTGTCCGCCCTGATTCATCGACGAGCACGAGATCATCGCGGGATATCGCCGTCCCATCGGGAAGCAGAATCACGAGAAACGTCGTGGGGTCGATCGATTCGGCGAGTGGGTCCGACATCATGTCCGACATCGCTGCCGACTCGTCGGCGGTCTGGGACACGAGGCTGGATCGAGCCAGACAGCGAACTCCATCCTGAAGACGCAGTCTCGACCAGGTCGGCAACGGATCCGACGTCTCGGACGAGACATCGAAATCATCGAGTTCATCGACGGCATCGATGCCGCCGGCGCCGTCGAATGAAAGAGCCTCGACCTCGAGCCAATCGGCTTCGAGATCGGATCCGAGCAATCGAATCTGAATCGGGCGCCCGTTCACCGCGGCATGCGCTCGAGCGCGAAGACAGAGCGCCTCGACGTCCTGACAGGCGGAATCAAGAGGGCGGAATCGGGACAGCCAGGAAAGCGTGGGAAGCACCAGAGCAGCAAGCGCCACGACGAGTCCGAGCGCGATCAGAATCTCGATGAGCGTGAGTCCGCGTGAGACGCGAACCACGGGATCACCCGTTCTCGCTCGAAGATGAGGCGAAGTCGGAGAATTCGTCGTCAAGTGAACCATCTTCACCGGCGATCGATTCGTGGATGTTGAGGTCGTCATCGGTGCCTTCCTCACGGTCGGGTCCGACGGAGATCAGATCGTAGGAGAGGCCCTCGATCTCGGAGGGGTTTCGATAGATCCAGGCGCTGCCCCACTGGTCGGTCGGTGCGGGCTTCTGAAGATAGGGTCCGCCCCACTTGGAGGAGTCCTCCTCGTCTTCGAGACCACTCGAGGACCACAGAACGGCGACGCCCTCCTCTTCACTGGGCCAGCGCTTCATGTCGACCCGGAATCGTTGCAGGCCGTCTTCGATGCCCTGCATCTGAACCTTCGTGACACCGACATCGGCTCGATCCTGCGCCCCGATCACGTTGACCAGCACGATCCCGCCGATCGCGAGAAGAATGCCGATCACGATGAGGAGTTCGATGATGGTGAAGCCACGACGGGCGATCCGGCGGGGACGTTCGATGTTCAGGCGATTGAAGGTGGTCATGGCGGGGTTCTCCGTGGGACGACTCATGGCGTGTTCGAGGGCGTGCCTCGAAGACGATGATACAGCGACAGGCGCGATCCACCAATGGGATACGGGCGATGCGTCTACAGATTGGAACTCATTTGAAGCATGGGCACGATCAGGGACATGAAAATGAAGAGAACCACGCCCGCCAGAAGGAGAAGCAGCAGCGGTTCCATCAGCTTCACGGCCAGAGAAAGCTGGCGGTCGACTCGGTCTTCGAGAGTCTCCGCGACGTTCACCAGGACGAGAGCGAGATTGTTGGCGGACTCCCCCACCGAGATCATCTCGAGCACGTCCTCTTCCATGAAATCGCTTTCAGCCAGAGGTCGCGCGAGGGTCTCGCCCGACTCGACGGCGTCGACCGCGTCGTCGAGAGCCTGCTCGAGGGTGACGCTTCCGATCGAGCTTCGAGCGATGATCATGGATTCGACCAGAGGAATCCCGTTTTCCAGCATTGTTCCGAGAATGCGGCAGAAACGTGCGCATGCGAGCGAACGTGTCAGTGGACCGATGACGGGAAGACCGAGGTTGATGCGTTCGATCCGAAGACGTTGAGCGGGATCGTGCCGTCGTGAGTAGAGGAAGAAAAAAGCGCCTGCCGTGACCAGCAGGATCAGGGGCCACCATCCGATCACCAGTTCCGAGGATCCCATCAAAATCCGAGTCGCGAGAGGGAGCTGCATGTCGGCATAGAACTCCTCGAAACGTGGAACGAAGAAGATCAACGCCGCGAGCACGATTCCGGCGCCGACGGTGAGGAGGACGATCGGATAGATCATGTTTCCGACGACCTTCGATCGCAGCTCGGCACGTCGTTCCAGAAAGAGACCGAGCCGTTCGAGGGCGTCGTCCAGAAAACCGGCACGTTCACCGGCGCGGATCATCGAGATGTGGATGTCGGGAAAGACCTGCTCGTGCCGGGTCATGGCATCGGCGAGACGTTCACCGTCCTCGACGGAATCGGCGACGCGACGAATCACCTCCGACAGCCGGGCGTTCGATTTCATGCCGCCCAGAAGCCTCAAAGATCGAAGCAGAGGCACTCCCGACTTGAGCAGATCGGAGAGCTGGCGATAGAAACGGGACATCACGCGGGGACTTGATGATCGTGCGCCGGTCGATGAACCCGATGCGGGCGAAAGTTCCATCGGAACCAGTCCCTGGGACTCGAGTTCCGAAAGAGCCGCCTGCTGATTCGAGGCCTCCATTCGACCGGTGACCTTGCGGCCCTCCCGATCACGCGCGCTGTAAGCGAACATCGTCATGCGTCAATGGTAGCCGCGATCGAGGAAACGCTGGAACGACCAGATTCAGGCCCTGCGGCGACGCTGCAAGGCGAGCCCGGTCAGCGCCAGCAGTCCTGCCGGAGCGGGGATCGGAGTCGTCTCGATGTAGACACTGAAATGTTCGAACGCACCCACCTCGGAGAACTGCATGTGGAAGTCGCCCGCTCCCGCGAGGGCGCCGTTGGAACCGATGCCTCCGTCACCATCGTCACCACCGGCATCACCACCGGCATCACCACCGTTGCCCGGGGTCCCATTGAACATGAAGGTGAGGGCGCCGAGATTTCCGAGTGAGACATAGACCTCGTCGTCGGTCTGATTCGCACCATAGAACGCGTCGAGCGATTGAATTCTCTGAAGAAGCTGCTCTTCGCTCTCACCGGAATGCTGAGCGGTCGGACCGGTGTAGGCGAGACTCACCTCCACGTCGTCGCCGAGCCCCATGAACTCGACGTAGTCGATGTCCGCACCGGGACTTGACTGACCGTAGTTGTTCGATCCGTGGTCGATGAGCGAGACGCTGACGAGCCGTTGACCGGAAAGTGTCGACATGATGCCGCCGAGATCGAGGTCGATCATGGTGTATCCGCTCGATGAGGTGTATCCATCGACCTCCCAGGACGTGACGTACTCCTGATAGTTCCCCTCGTAGCTGCAGTTGGGGACGGGGTTCGTGTTTGCGAAGCATCCGAGGTCGATCTGCACGTCGGCCAGTGTGGTGGACGTCATCACGCATGCGGATGCGACGACGACGACAGTGTGTGTCCTAATCATCTCTTGAGGTCTCCCGATGTCGGCATGAGCGCATGCGAAACGGGTGGACTTCACTCCGAATCGATTCGCTGTCATCCACCATCGAAGGTGCGCCGGTCCGAACGGATGGCAAGCCGCATGCTCGAACCGAGGCCGACGAACGACGGTCTGTAGGAGTCATGCGGATCATCGAGGGCGGAACCTCGGGAAGCCGCCGATCGAGTCCGGATTATGGACCCGCAGCAGGGTAGAATCGGGTGATGAGAGTCGTCAGTCTTCTTCCCTCGGCCACGGAAACGCTCTGCCACATCGGAGGCGGGGAACTTCTCGTGGGCAGATCGCATGAATGCGACCATCCGGACGGACTCGCCGAACTTCCCGTGCTGACCGCTCAGAGAACCCATGGAACCACCAGCCTGGAGATCGACCAGGAGGTGCGGGAGACGCTCGACAACCAGAACTCCCTGTACATCCTGGATGTCGAGCTGCTCGAGGAACTTCAACCCGATGTGATTCTCACTCAGGATCTGTGCGACGTGTGTTCGATCGATCTTGAAACGGTGCGGACCGCCGCGGCGGGGTTCGCCAAGACCCCCCGGATCGTCAACCTCGATCCGAAGACGATCTTCGACGTCTTCGACGATCTGCTGAAGGTCGGCGAAGCCGTCGACCTGAAGAGTCGATCGGAGCATGCGATGGTCGCCCTGAGGGCGCGCTACTGGGAAGCGGTCGATTTCGTGAACCCCTACGCCTCTCAGGAGGAGATTCTGTTTCTCGAGTGGGCGGATCCGGCATTCGTCGGGGGGCACTGGACACCGGGCCTGATCGAGGCCGCGGGCGGGCGGCACAGTCTGAACTCCGAAGGCAAACCGTCGAGACAGGTCGCTCCGGAGGATCTGATCGAGATGCTGCCCGATCGAGTCATCGTATGTCCGTGCGGATTCGATCTCGAACGTGCCACGGCCGAGCTCGAAGTACTCGAACGCACGTCATGGTGGTCGCTGCTTCCCGCAGTTCAGGAAGGCAGGGTCGCGATCGTCGACGGCAGTGCGATGTTCAACCGCCCGGGACCGAGACTCGTCGACGCCTTCCGCTGGTTGGTGGCCTGGCTTCAGGACCGCCCCGAGGTTCTGCCGGAAGACTTCCCGGTCAGTCATATCCGATCAAGAAGACCATGAATTCGTCGACAACCGCTCGATTCGGCCGGTCTGAATCGACAGACTGCTGTTGTGGCAGGTCAGAACCGCCCTCAGAGACGCTGAAACGGGCATGACAGTTGCAATCTGACTTGCATGCCATGGTCCACCGTGGCATGGAAAGAGGACATCACATGACATTCGAACGATTCACCACACTCGCACAGGAAGCGCTTGCCGGCGCTCAGGGGAGGGCTGTCAGAGCCGAACACGGACAGATCGATCCGCTTCACCTGCTGGTCACGCTGCTCGAGAACACCGACAGCGTCGCCGCATCGATTCTGCGCAAGGCAGGTCGGGACGACCGGAGAATTCTCGAGGTGGCGCAGGCCGAGTTGAACCGACTGCCCGTCGTCAAGGGTGGCTCGACTCAGGGGGGCACGGCGTTGCAACAGGTGCTTGCGGACGCGGAACGACGCGCGCAGAGCATGGGAGATCAGTACGTCTCCTGTGAACACCTGCTGTTGAGTCTCGCCGAGATCGAGAGCGATGCGAAGAAGGTGCTCGTCGAATGCGGAACGGATGCGACACGGGTCGGTGAGGCGATCGACGCGATTCGAAGGAGCTCGGGTGTCGAGAACGTGACCGATCCCGGGGCCGAGGGAAACTACGAGGCCCTGGCGAAGTACGCGGTCGACCTCAATGAAGCCGCTTCCGCGGGCAAGATCGACCCGGTCATCGGACGCGACGAGGAGATTCGTCGCTGCATGCAGGTCCTCTCGCGACGAACGAAGAACAATCCGGTGCTCATCGGCGAACCCGGAGTCGGCAAGACCGCGATCGCCGAAGGGCTTGCGATCAGGATCGTCGACGGCGACTGTCCCGGAGCGATGCGTGATGCGCGGATCATGGCGCTCGACGTGGGTGCGCTTCTGGCGGGTGCCAAGTTCAGAGGCGAGTTCGAGGAACGTCTGAAGGCGGTCCTGCGTGAAGTCGGNGCGAGCGAGGGACGGATCATCCTCTTCATCGACGAACTCCACACCATCGTGGGTGCAGGNCAGTCCGAAGGCGCGGTGAGNGCGGGNAANCTGCTCAAGCCGGCCCTCGCACGTGGNGAACTNAGNGCGATCGGTGCGACGACNCTCGATGAATACCGACTGCACATCGAGAAGGACCCGGCATTCGAAAGACGNTTCCAACCCGTCTACGTCGGNGAGCCGGGCGTGACGGACACCATCGCGATTCTTCGCGGTCTGAANTCNCGATATGAGGCGCACCACGGCGTGCGCATCCAGGACGGCGCNCTGATCACCGCGGCGACGTTGAGTCATCGCTACATCGCGGATCGATTCCTGCCGGACAAGGCGATCGACCTTCTTGATGAGGCGGCCTCCAGACTCCGCATCGAGAACGATTCGATGCCGGTCCAGATCGATGAACTGCGACGACGGATCATGCAGCTCGAGATCGAACGAGAGGCTCTGAAGATCGAGACGGATGAGGCCTCGAAGAAACGACTGGTGACACTCGATCAGGAGCTTGCCAGCCTCAAGGAGGAGAACGACGGGATCTCCGCACGCTGGGCGCAGGAGAAATCGGTGCTTGATGCCGTCAGCAGGATCAAGGAGCAGATCGACGCGAAGCAGACCGAACTCGAGCAGGCGAAACGCCGCGGTGATTTCGAGACCGCTTCACGAATCCAGTACGGAGAACTCGGCGAGCTCACCGAGCAGCTGCAGAAGGCCGAGATCGAACTCGATGAACGAAACACCAGAGGCGACGCACTGGTGAAGGAGGAGGTCGACTCGGAGGAGATCGCCGAAGTGATCAGCAAGTGGACCGGCATTCCGGTCTCCAGACTGGTGGAGGGCGAACGCGAGAAGCTGCTCGAAATGGAGCAGAGACTCACGGGACGCGTCGTCGGTCAGCACGAAGCCGTGGTCTCGGTCAGTGAAGCGGTCCGCAGAAATCGTGCCGGACTGGGTGAGTCGGGGCGACCGATCGGTTCGTTTCTCTTCCTGGGTCCGACCGGTGTGGGCAAGACCGAACTCTGCAAGGCGCTGGCGGACGATCTCTTCGACACGGAAGAGGCGATGATCCGCATCGACATGTCCGAGTACATGGAACAGCACGCGGTCTCGAGATTGATCGGAGCGCCTCCCGGATACGTCGGATACGAACAGGGCGGTCGATTGACCGAAGCGGTCAGACGACGCCCCTACTGCGTGGTGCTCTTCGACGAGATGGAGAAGGCGCACCCGGATGTCTCGAACATCCTGCTTCAGGTGCTCGACGACGGTCGTCTCACCGACGGCCAGGGACGCACCGTCGATTTTTCGAACGTCATCGTGGTGATGACGAGCAACATCGGTTCGCACGAGATTCTCACCATGACCGAGGACGGTGCGCTCGACATCGAGATCGAGGCGCATGTGAAATCACTTCTGAAGAAGCACATGCGACCCGAACTGATCAACCGGATCGACGACACGGTGATCTTCCACCAGCTCGGCAAGGATGATCTCGCAGGGATCGTCGAGATCCAGATGGCGAATCTCAGGCGCCGGGTCGCCGATCGTGACATCACCATCGAACTGAGCGCGGATGCGATGAACGCGCTTGCAAGCGAAGGGTACGATCCCCAGTTCGGTGCACGACCTCTCAAGCGGGTGATTCAGAATCGAATCGAGAACGCTCTCGCCACACGTTTGCTCACGGGAGAGTTCGGAGAGGGTGATTCGATCCTCATCGACTACGAGCTCGAGAACTTCGTCTTCAAGACCGTGAATCGCACGCATGAGGAAGCGAACGCTCCGGCGTGAGTCCGGGCGTCATTTCGCTTGAAGGGTGAAGGAGGCGACCGTCTCTCCGGGAAGGAACGGGGCGGGTTCGCCCCCGGCCCACGAATCGGTCAGGCTTCGATAGTGAGGTGACAGGGGATTTCCAGACTGACCACCGGGAGTGAGCAGAATCCCGTCGGATTCGTGTCCGGGACTCACGACCAGTCTCGCACTCGCGCCGATCCCGGGTGTCAGGACCTTCGGGGCGTGCCAGTGACCGGACTGCGGCCCGACATCGATCTGCAACATGGGTTTCATGGGATCGGGCGCCATCGAAGCCAGAGGACTTTCAAGGACGATGCGGTTGCTCTCCTCCCAGGGGGAGTCCGCCTCGGCTTCGAGCGCGGCGAGAATCTGGATCCTCAGCCATTCGGTCCAGGTGTCCCAGGGTCCTTCCGGAAGCCAGTTCAACGGTTCGTCCTCGATCAGGCGCAGATACGGTTCGTCACTGATGCGTGGCACGCTGACATCGCCGTATCCCTCGTTCTTCGCCCAGAGCTCGATCGCGGCGCGCATGTCACGAAGCACCTGCGAGCGAATCCATCCGATCAAGGCGGGTGCGATCTGATCGCCTTCCGCCCTGCCGTCCCAGGCGCGAAGCTCGGAACGGATCCGCGCGAGATCCTCGTCAGGTTCGTCTTCCGGAATCACCTGAAGGATCAGGTCCTTCCATGGCTCGTAGGCGAGAACGGTGGTGTCCATCTGCAGGTCGAGCATGTCGGATTCGTCGGCATCGATCGCCACCATCAGCACATCCGCGATGCGTCGTGCCCGTGATGGATTCGCCCATCGAAACCCGAGTCGGCTCGATGTCCTCAGGTTCGCGGTGCGGTTGTTCGCGGTGTGCAGAAACCCGGAAGCGGGATTGACCACGCGAGGACGAGCCGCACTCGGTCGTGACGACCAGCTCTCGGAACCGTCCCAGAGACCATAGGGGGCACGACCGTCCCTGCCCCGACGATCCGGGAGGAAGCCACTCACGGTGTAGCCGATGTTTCCCTGGGCGTCGGTGACGATCGCGTTCTGAGCGGGGCCGTACCAGCCTTCGAGAACATCAAGCGCCTCTTCGACGTTCGATGACTCCTCGAGCTTGAAGATGTCGAAGTTCACCAGCTCCGGATGAAGCGCCGCCCATTCGATGACGGCGTCGCGAGTGGTGCCGGACGCATCCTCGTAGGTCGCATTCACCAACCCCCACTTGGTGGTTCGAATCGGAAACGAGATTGGATCACCCCCCGCCACTCCGATCGTTTCAACGATCTCGCCGAAGGGTTCCCATCCATCCGAGGTTCGATAGAGAGTCGGATCGTCGGGATTGATCTGGAGTGCGATGAGATCCTGCAGATCCCCGGTCAGATTGGTGAAACCCCAGGCGACCTTTCCATTGCTTCCGATCGCGATGCCGGGAAGACCCGGAATCGAAAGACCCGCAAGATCATGCTCCGGCCAGATGAGTCTGATTCTGTACCAGGCCACTGGAAGGGTGAGTCCGAGATGCGGATCGTTCGCGAGAATCGCCCGACCGTCGGCGGTGAGGCCGGCGCCGATCGCCCATTGATTGGACCCGATCGAATCCCGGATCTCATCACGAATCGAATCTTCCTGGTCGTTGTCTCCATTCTGTTCCGACATGTCGTCATCACCGAAGTCGATGTCATCGTCATCGGGTCCGCCGGGCCCGCCGTAGGAATGTTCGATGGTCTCGGGGACCTCGGGAAGCACACGAAGAGCGATCTGCTCGTCGGTCGGAATGCTCGGAATCGAATTTCGTCGATCGCGCAGTTCGGTGATGGTCGAATCGAGACGTGATCTCGGGTCGACCAGGAATTCCCGGATCGACGGCGGGACGGCTTCGAAGAAGGACGCATGCGACGACTCCCAGGACGCGGACCAGTCGAGCGTGATCATGAAGGCGAACATCACGAGCACTGAATCCTCGTCGCTCCATCTCTCGGGTTTCGAGCCGAGCACGGCGTATTCGGGTGGAAGGGCCGTGAGATCCGACAGCCCCGCATTCACCCCCGCGGTGTACGAGGTGATCGTCCGTCGATCGACCTCATCAAGGCGGCCGATCAGTTCACGTGCCACGGAACGAAGCCGGAACCTCCGGGAAGCTCGGTCCCGTTCGACCATCGACGGCCCCGCCAGAGCCGCCAGTTCGCCGGCCGCGAGGCGACGGGAGATGTCCATCTGAGTGAATCTGTTCTGCGCATGCAGAAACCCCTCGGCGAAGTAGGCGTCGAAACGACCCTCGGCCCGGACGGTCGGAACACCGAAGCGGTCGTAGGACACGGAGACGTCCGACTCGAGACTCGAGGACGTGGCGGCGCCTTCGGTCCTGACGGTCGGATCGACCATCACGTTCTGACCGAGTGAAGTCCTGGGTGTGATGCAGAGCGCCGCCAGAATCGCGGCGGGGATGGTGAGGAGAGTGTGTTGCGTCATCAAGGCAGTCTAGAACACTTGGCTTCTCGGGAGAAGATCCGCATGAGGAAGATGGAGATGATGATCGAAAAAATGATTCGTCGGGACAACCGATCGGTGAACGGATTATCCTGACTCGATGCGTTCGAAGACACTTGAACTCATCGCCCTCTTCGGAGTGACACCCGTGATCCTGCTGATCGTTCGATCGAACGGGATCCGGATCGCCCCTCTTCCGCTGCTCTGGATCGCGTCGATCGTCTGCGTGTGTCTCCTGAAAGGACGGAGGAGTCGGGAGAGAGGATCCGCCTCGACGGACGTGGTCGGAAGAGGCCGGTCGACTCGCTCGAACCTGTTTGAAACCATGGTCGCCATGATCGTGTGCAGCGGTCTTCTGCTGGTCCTCTACCCGCTGATCACGACGAGCCCCATGTTCGAGTTCCCAAGAGAGCGTCCGATCGTCTGGATGGTCGTGCTCTGTCTGTATCCGCTTCTTTCGGTGATCCCCCAGGGAATCATCTTCAGAAGATGGTTCGTCTCCCGATACTCCGACGGACTGGGAACAGGCTGGTCGATGATCATCATCGGCGCTCTGTGCTTCGGTTTTTCGCATGTGCTCTTCGGAAACCCGGTCGCGCCGGTGATCACGGCGATCGGCGGCGTGCTCTTCCTGAGAACGTTTCTGAGAAGCGGCTCGGGATGGCTGGCCGATCTCGAACATGCCGTTCTGGGAAACGTCGCGTTCACGATCGGATACGGACAATGGCTGTATTCGGGGGCGAACGGCTGAAGAGAATAGGTCCTATCCTCTGATCAGGAATCCGTGAGCGGCAGCTCGCGGGCCGTCTTCATGAAGGACTCGTACTGAGCTCGCACTTCGGTCATCGAATCACCGGAGAACTTGTCACGAAATGCGGTGGCGACCTCGAAGGCGACGACGTTCTCCATGACCACGCTCGCCGCCGAGATGGCACTGACGTCGGAACGTTCGTACTGGCTGTCCTCCGCAAGTTTCGTGTTGAGATCGACGCTTGGAAGCCCTCTCAGCAGAGTGCTGATCGGCTTCATCGTTCCCTTGACCACGAGAGGCATGCCGTTGGTCATGCCACCTTCGAGTCCGCCAGCGTTGTTGGAGGAACGGACGAATCCCAGAGAGGCAGTGTGCTTCAGAGAGGCGTCGTATGCGATGGGGTCATGGACCTGCGAACC